>DASZTF010000163.1:0-4521 GCA_035548315.1 Minisyncoccota bacterium | reverse complement strand
GCCGTTGAAGCAGACGGCCGCGCGTCGTCGCAACCGGTGAGGTCTTCCTCTCGCCCGTGGTGAAGTACCACGGGCTCGCTCGTCCCCACCTGATGCCTCTCGCTTTCCTGATGCGGCCGCAGCTTAACAGCGGTACGTTGGCCAGACAGAGATGAAGCTAAAGATCTGCTTGCGCAGATCTTCGTTTCTCTGAGAGAGGGCGACCGGTCGCGTCCTAGTGGGACTGACGACGAGCTTGCGGCTGGCCGCGAGAGCGAGAGGTGGACCGACGGCCGTCGGGCGCGCGCTCGTTGCCACCGGGGACGTCTTGGGCACCAAACGCGCGCGCGGGAGAGCGTGCCTGTCTCTCTGGCCTCCGGGAGCCAGGGCCGACTGGCGGTCCTTCGACAAACATCCAACTGGCCGCCGGTCTCTTTGGCCTCCGGGGTCCAAGGCTGCCACCGGGGGCCCTGCGCCTCCGTGCCCGGCGCGCGCTGTGCTTCGCGTTGACCACGGCGTTCTTCGGACCGTGCCCTTGTGCCGGCGGTCGCCGTTCACTCGCGGCTGCGCTACCGAACAACTCGTTCCGTCTGCTGGCCAACAAGCTGTTGCAGCTGACGGCCGCGCCTTGTCGTGACCGCAACCTCCCACCTCTCGCCCGTGGTCATCTACCACGGGCGCGCTCGTTGCCACCTGATGCCTCCGGGTTTCCTGATGCGGCCGCAGCTGAACAGCGCTACGTTGGGCAGACCTAAGCGAAGATCATGCGCGTCACACCGCTCGTCGCTCGTGTGAGGTCCATGTCGGACAACAAGGCCTGTGACCAATCCACCTGACCCTACGCTCTGCCCCCAGTGCGGTGCTGCCATACCGGAGTTGGTCGAGCGCCGTGGACATCTGGAAGTGTACCGCTGCCAATGTGGTGCCGAGTTCGCCGGCACTTTCTACCCGTCATCGGCGCTTCCTGCTGAACCACGGGTGGTGGACTTGCGGGTGGTCTGGCAGCACGATTCTCCGACGATGGATGAACTCGGCGCGCTTCGCAGTCTCTTTCCTGACCTCGCTCAGCAGCCTCTGCAGGCCTTTCGCGAAAGCGTCGGCGTGCCAGAACATCAGATTGGGCGCTTCCCAGAACCGATCGCGCAGGACCTGCAAGAGAGAGCTCGCGTCCGTGGGCTTGTGCTCCTTCTCCGTTGAATCGCTAAGACGCCGGAATTGAGCAACCAGTTGGCAACTCGCACATGTTGGCGACGGGCTGCCCAACAAGCCGTTGAAGCAGGCGGCCGCACCTCGTCGCGACCACCGCCGCCTCCCTGTCGCCCGTGGTGATGTACCACGGGCTCGCTCGTTGCCACCTGCTACCTCCCGTTTTGCTGATGCGGCCGCTGCTTAACGGCGGTACGTTGTGCAGGCGGGAAATACTCGAGGGTTAGAAGTGTTTTCGCGGTGGGTCGTTGCCGGAGGCGACCGGTCGCGTCGTCGTGCTAACCGCAGACCTCGATTCTGTCCGGAACGCTCGCTCGAGATGCGGGCTTGCAACCACAGGCGCGCGGTTGTTGCCTCCGGTGACGCTTATTGACTGATCGCGCGCGGACTTGGTGGGCTCGCTCGCGCATCCGGTCGCGCTTCGCTGCTGCCGCCTCCGGGGGCCCTGGTTGCATCCGGTGCCCTCGCGCTCTCGTGCGCTGCGACGCGCGCTAGCTTCAACCGTTGCTTGCAGCCGCCTGGCTTGCTTCACTTTCGCGTCCGGGTGCCCCTCGTCGCGCGGTCTCGCTCGCTTCCAGCTCATTTCACCCGCGTGCCCAACAGGCCATTGCAGCTGTCGGCCGCAGCTTCTGCCTGCTGCGAACACCCCGCTGCCGCCCGTGGTGACTACCACGGGCTCGGTTGTCGAGACCTGAACCCTTTGCTTTGATCGTGCGGCCGCAGCTGAATGGCGCTACGTTGGGCAGACCGCGAGATGTCGCAGACCACGGCTCCCAAGTTCTTCTGTTTCGTCCTAATGCCATTCGACGGAGCGTTCGACGACGTGTA
Source organism: Minisyncoccota bacterium (assembly GCA_035548315.1). Lineage (GTDB taxonomy): Bacteria > Patescibacteriota > Minisyncoccia > Phycocordibacterales > Phycocordibacteraceae > C7867-001. Next base: position 2,508 of record DASZTF010000163.1, on the reverse strand, counting down.
CCGTCTCGGCATCAAGGAAGCATGCGCCGCGGCTGACGCTTACTGTGAGCGGGTCGATGAGCAAATCTTCCAGGAACGCATCCTTGACCGCATCTACAACCAGATAGCGAAAGCCGATCTGGTGATCGCGGACATGACCGGACGAAATCCCAATGTGTTCTACGAAGTCGGCTATGCGCACGCGCTCAACAAGCCAGCCGTTCTCCTCACGAAGCATGCGGACGACATCCCCTTTGATCTCAAGCATTTTCCGCACATCGTCTACGGCCAGAGCATTAGCACTCTTCGCGATGATCTGATCGCGCGAGTCAAGTGGTTCAAGACCAATGCCCCCACGAATGAGCGGGGAGAATTTCCGATCGAACTTTATCTAAATGAACACAATCTTGCGAAGGGCAATGCGGTGTGTACCGCTGACCCTGGTTACTATCCAGAGGTCAAGCTAACGATCGAGAATCGGGGCAATTCGACTCTTGGAAGCGGGTCGTTCAAGATCGGTGTTCTTTGCGGTGACGAGTTTCCTGACTGCGCGGCGGACGGCGTCAGGACGATCCAACTTCCAACGGGTCAGTTCCTACATATCCTGCAGCCAGTCGAATACCTGTTCCCCGGTGAGTTCGCGCGTTGTTCCTTCGTGTTACAGCATCGTCGCGTCGAGAGTAACAAGCGCACGGACATCACGATTCGTGTCTTTACGGACGCGGGCGTCCGCGATTTCCCACTTGCGATACAGGAGCAGGTTCAAGCCTGAGCCAGAGAGGCTGCCCAACAAGCTGTTGAAGCTGACGGCCGCACCTCGTCCTGACCTGCGGGGTCTGACCTCGCGCCCGTGGTGAAGTACCACGGGCGCGCTCGTCACTTCGTGCTGCCGTCTCCCGTTTCTGGATGCGGCCGCAGCTTAACAGCGGTACGTTGGGCGGCAGGCCAGACTTGAGGCGTGAGCTCGAATCACAGGGGTTCGTAACTGTTGCCAACGCGGTCGACCCCGCGCATCGGGCTCGACTGTTGGCATTGCTCGAGCCAGAAAAGCTTCGCGGTGCGACCAAGCATCCGTCAGGAGTCGTCTTTGCCGCTCGACATCTTCTGACGACGATTCCTGAACTCAGTGACGAGCTGAGCGCGTGTGGAATAACTGAACTCGCAACTCAATTCTTGGGACCGGACGCCTACCCAGTCGATGCTGCCTACTTCGACAAGCAAGCCGTCGCGAACTGGACCGTGCCGGTTCATCAGGATCGCGTCCTTCCGGTCTTGCTCGACGACGACCGGAGGCATCGTGTCGCGCGCGGCGGCGTTGTCGTTGCCGAACCAAGTGCAACCACGCTTGCTCGGCTGCTGGCTCTGCGCATCCATTTTGATTCGACAGATGGCGAGACCGGCGCTCTTTTCGTCCTGCCCGGGAGCCACGTGACCGGTGTGATTCCGTCCGACCAGCTTAACGCGACACCGATCGCGGCTTTCGTAGCTTGCGTTGCTCGCCCTGGCGACGTCCTTTTCATGCGGCCATTGCTGCTCCATCGATCCTCGCCTTCACGAGGTGACGGCCAACGCCGCGTGCTTCATGTCGTGTACGCAACCGAACAGCCTGACGATGGCCTCCGGTGGCGAGCCTCCGCCCAACAAGCTGTTGAAGGCTGACGGCCGCGCCTCCTCTTGACCTGCTCCGCCTCCCTCTCGCCCGTGCAAGTAGCACGGGCTCGGTCTTTGCTCGCTGACGCCTCGTGGTTTCCTGATGCGGCCGCAGCTTAACAGCGGTACGTTGGGCGGGCGGATGAACGTTGGCTTGCTGATTGCGCTGGTGCTCGGCATATTTCTGGTATCTGGCCTCCGCCTTCTCCGGTCGAAAGTTGCTACCGCCCCCGTAACGTCTGCCTGGCGCCCGTGCCCTTTCGTCGTGGGTAAGAGCTACCGCTGTCTCAAGAGTTTTGAAGGTTTCCGAGACGTGTTTTCCGAAGGTGATCTCCTCACATTCGTTAGCACCGCGCACTCCCGCCACGACAGCATGACCGGCTATTTCTTTTCTGACGCTGGAGGTCGCATTCGCTCCTGGGACATTCATGACAATGATGATCTTGGCGTCCATCGCGACCTGTTCGAAGAAGTACTTGCCCCATAAAGGCCGCTCCGCGATTCGCACGTTCAAGCTCGTCGTTTTCGCCGCGTCGTTATCCCCTCACGTGCGTGGTGGGGACCATTGCGCCCAGACAGCGAGCGCTGCCCAGCTCACGCGAGGCGTTGGAACCGACGCAGGAATAGGCAAGCGAACGCCTCACGCCACCCGTACCGAGCGCCGCCCAACAAGCCGTTGAAGGCAGACGGCCGCACCTCATCGTGCCCTGCACCGTCCTCCCTATCGCCCGTGGTGAAGTGTTGGCGGGCCTGAGAAAGCGCGGATATTCGGTGAAGTTCACCGGTGAAGATCGCGCCTGAGAGCGGTGAAATTCACCGGTGACGGTGGGCATCAGGACGCGGTTTTCTTGCTGCGGCGTGTAGAGCGGGCGGCGGTGA
>DASZTF010000162.1:0-2990 GCA_035548315.1 Minisyncoccota bacterium | reverse complement strand
GCCGTTGAAGCAGACGGCCGCGCGTCGTCGCAACCGGTGAGGTCTTCCTCTCGCCCGTGGTGAAGTACCACGGGCTCGCTCGTCCCCACCTGATGCCTCTCGCTTTCCTGATGCGGCCGCAGCTTAACAGCGGTACGTTGGGCGGACGGTGACGACCGTGAGCATCCGCGACGTTCTAGTTCCTGCTCTTCGGCAACGTTTCCCGGCTCGACCTTTCGTCGAGGGCGTCCCGCCGAATCCGGTGGCGACATTTCCGGCGGCGCACTCAACCGTTGGCGACCTGCTCATTCTGGATGACGGTGAAGAAGCAACCGTCGTGATCGGTCGTCACACGCATAGCCACTTCAATCCTTACGACGCGACGCTCAGCCCTGATCAGCTTGCGCAAGTCGTGACTGACTCAGTCCTGCAGTTCCTCACAGATCTCTTCGATGACCGAGTTCTCATTTGGTCGGTTCCCGGGCGATCAGGCGGTTGGACAATCCTCCCTCGCGAACCGTTGAGAATGCCCCCAGATGCAGACAAATTCTTGTGGTCGGGCCCACTCCCGACCACGCGCGAACCCGCGTAGGCCAGTTTCCGTTTCACGAACACGTAGCGCCTTCGCCCACGAGAGGCGACTCAGCCGAGCAGGCGAGCACACGCCTCTGGCCTCGCTCAGACGATCGCCGCCCAACAAGCTGTTGAAGCTGTCGGCCGCACGTTTTGGCTGCGCACCACGTCCTCCCTCTCGCCCGTGGTGTGGTACCACGGGCTCGCTCGTCGCTTCCTGACAGCTCGTGGTTTCCTGATGCGGCCGCAGCTTAACAGCGGTACGTTGGGCGGGCGGATGAGCTACGAGATCAGCCTCTACACGCGCGGCTTCCTGAAACGCGCGATCGAGAACAACCTCGGCGACTGGACGGGCGCCGACCCAATCTCCGCGCACGCCGTGGAAAGCCTTGCCACCCTCGCGGCTGCGCGCGGGTTTCAGCGCACTCCGCCTGATCCGAGTTTCGTTGAGTTTCTTCGGTCCAAAGGTGTTGCTCCGGCGGAGGAATTTCTCCTGGACACGTCTGACTTGCTCGCCCAACTTTCATTTCACGACGGCCAGATTGCCTTCTCCATCCCTTACTCTTCACGCGCCGGAGCATCTATAGTGCTCTGTTCTGAGCTAGCCCGGACGATTGCCCGCGAACACGACCTCGCCTTCTACGATCCCCAAGAGGGCATCGCAGATTATTAGCGCCGCCGGCTCCATCTCGACTGAAATGGCAATGCAGTGGGCACGAGCAGCGAGGCATGCAGCGATTGCGCGCGCCGCCCAACAAGCTATTGAAGCTGACGGCCGCGCCTCGTCTTGACATGCGCCGTCTTCCCTCTCGCCCGTGCAGGTAGCACGGGCTCGGTCATCGCTCGCCGATAGCCCTCGATTTCCAGATGCGGCCGCAGCTTAACAGCGGTACGTTGGGCGGACTTCACCGTGATCGATCGAGCGACGGGGGCCCTACGTTTCAACGATGGCGTGGTCATTGACCCCACCCTGACGCGTGCCCAGTTCCTGCAGATGCGACCCGGCGAGACGTGTGACGTCTCGGTGCGGAACGAACCCTGGTGTTCCTGGCGCGTCACACGCCTGACCTCTGGTGGCCGGGTGTTCATCGCCGTTGTGCAATTTCGGGGCGAGGAACTCCAGTCGGTCGAGCTCGTCGAGAGTGATCTGGTCGGATTCGGCGACTGGAAGGACTGGAGCGAGGCACGCGAACTCGAAGACCAACGGCGCTATGCGATCTTTCTCTCCAGCGAGCTTGGTTCGCGCAGGTCGTTTCCCTGGGGCACGACGAGCGCAATCTACGACGCTCGCAGTGGCGGCAGCTTCATCAAGATTTCCTACCGCGATTCAGATGTCACTTCAGCGAGCCCCCAATTACTCGTCGTCGGTCTTCTGACCTTCTTTGGATCCATTGTCGCCGCCCTGACAGATCACGACATACTCGGAGGGACGCTTCTTTGCCTAGCAATCGCACTCGTAGGTATCTACGTAGTGCGGCGCTAGCCGGCAAGGGAGGGCCGCCCAACAAGCTGTTGAAGCTGCCGGCCGCGCCTCATCGTGCCCCGCACCGTCTCCCTCTCGCCCGTGCAAGTAGCACGGGCTCGGTCTGGGCTACCGGCAACCTCATGGTTTCCTGATGCGGCCGCAGCTTAACAGCGGTACGTTGGGCGGGCGACGTGAAAAGCGCGGATCCGACCTATCCATACGATGACGACTTCATGTCTTGCCGCGAGACATACTCGACGTTGCGAATCTTCTCAGACGCCATCTCGCCATCGGAGATTTCGGCTGCTTTAGCGCTACAGCCGACGCATTCGCACCTCAAAGGCGAACCGATTTCGCCTCGTGTCCAACGTCCTCGCCCTGAACACGGCTGGTTGCTCTCGAGCGAGCATCACGTCCGCTCTCGCGACACGCGTAGACACATCGACTGGATTTTGAATAAGCTGGAGCTGAGCGCCGATGCCTTCGAGAACCTTGTTTCGAGAGGCGCTTCCGCCGACATCTTTTCCTACTGGGTGTCTGCCCGCGGACAAGGTGGCCCCATCCTCTCGCCGCCCCAATTCGCCCGACTTGCTCGGTTCCGATTGGAATGTAGCTACGACATCTACTTCACTGACGAAGTCGGAGACGACGCCTGAGCTCGGCCGGGACGCCGTTGCGACCTCCGGCGAACGCCGCCCAACAAGCCGTTGAAGGCAGACGGCCGCACCTCCTCGTGACCTACGCCGTCGTCCCTCTCGCCCGTGCATGTAGCACGGGCGCGGTTATCGCCTGCTGAAAACCCGTGGTTTCCTGATGCGGCCGCTGCTTAACGGCGGTACGTTGGGCGGGCGACGACATGTTCATACTCGCGCCCGAGCGCGACCAAGATCCTGAGGGCGCTTTCCTGCGCTACTCAGATTACCTTGAACGCGAGGCCCCGCGCTTCCCGGCGGGTGCACTCGCTCTCGCGAAG
>DASZTF010000160.1:0-1509 GCA_035548315.1 Minisyncoccota bacterium | reverse complement strand
AAACCTCAAAACTACTAGGAGCGGATGGCGACCGTAACCCAGCTGTAAGCAGTTCGCCAGCGGATTCCGGTCGCGCTTCGGCAGCCTGGGACGTCGCTGAGTTGCTTTGAGCGAAGGTCCTTCAGGGCGACCGATACGTCCGCAATTTCATCCCTGTCATTCGCTAAGGCCGCGCTCAGAAACAATCTGCTCGTTTTGGACGTGAGGGTGTGAGTTCGGAACTCGTCGGTGATCGACCGGAGGCCGGAAGTATGATCTACGGCAAGGGTGACAACGGAAGCCGAGATCAAGAGGAAGTTCAAGGCGCTCTCGCCCGTGCTCGATGAACGGGTAACCCGGTTGTGGGCGGCGACGGAGGCGGAGGTGCTGGGACGGGGCGGCATCGCGATCGTGGAGCGAGCCACCGGCTTGTCGCGAACGACGATTCGGGTTGGCATGGAAGAGCTTCGGGCTGGTGCCAAGCTCGAAGATGTCGTCAACGTCCGTCGCACTGGCGGCGGCCGCCCATCGATCGAGCAAACCAGCCCTGGGATTATCCCGGCGCTCGAAGAGCTCGTTGATCCGGTCACGCGCGGCGACCCCGAGTCGCCACTGCGCTGGACATCGAAGAGTACGCGCAAGCTGGCCGACGAGCTCAGCCAGAAGGGCTTCGTGTGCAGTCCCCAGAAGGTTGGCCAGCTGCTTCACGCCAGCGGGTACAGCCTGCAGTCGACGAACAAGACGCTGGAAGGCGCATCGCATCCCGACCGCAACGAGCAGTTCGAATTTATCAACGCTCGCGTCGATGCGTTCCACGCCATCGGCGCGCCCGTGATCTCCGTCGACACCAAGAAAAAGGAGCTTGTCGGCGACTTCGCGAACGCGGGCCGTGAATGGCAGCCTCAAGGACAGCCGGTTCCGGTGCGCGTGCACGACTTCATCGACCCCGCGCTCGGAAAGGCGATCCCCTACGGCGTTTACGACCTCGCGCGCAACGACGCGTGGGTCAGCGTCGGAGTCGACCACGACACGCCGGAGTTCGCCGTGCATTCGATCGCGCAATGGTGGAGGCGCATGGGCCGCCGCGCCTATCCTGATGCAACCGAGCTCCTCATCACCGCCGACGCGGGGGGAAGCAATAGCTCTCGCTCCCGCCTCTGGAAGACGGAGCTGCAGGACTTCGCAGACCGTACCGGCCTCGCGATCAGCGTCTGCCACTTCCCTCCGGGCACCTCGAAGTGGAACAAGATCGAGCACCGCCTCTTCTGCCACATCACCGAGAATTGGCGCGGACGACCGCTCGTCGACCATGAGACCGTCGTCCAGCTCATCGGCAGTGTGCGAACCCGGACTGGCCTCACCGTCAAAGCCGCGCTCGACACCCGCGAGTACGTCACCGGTACCAAGGTTTCCGATGATGAGATGGCACTCCTTTCAATCACACATTCGACATTTCATGGTGACTGGAACTACACCATCCGCCCTCGCCATCATGCAAAGCTTTGATCAACTTATTCCTGATCGCGGCCT
>DASZTF010000159.1:0-1809 GCA_035548315.1 Minisyncoccota bacterium | reverse complement strand
AGACCACCCGGCCACCGTTCCGGCACGCGAGCTCGACCGGCTGCGTGCGCGCGAGAATGAGCGTGGCGTCGTGGTGCTCGACCCCGAGCCGGTCTTTCCCTTCAGCGACGGCGACCTTGTTCGAGTGACGGAAGGCCCCTTCACGGGCTTGTCCGGGATTTACCAGTGTGACGAGGCGCACACCCGCGTGCGCGTTCTGTTGGAGTATTTGGGACGAAAGACGCGCGTGGCGGTGGACGACGCGGCACTACAGGCGGTTGTATAATGGCGAAGCGCAAGAAGTTGCCCCCCGAAGTTGAGAAGGTGTTGGTGCTCCAAGAGGAGGCCGCCTCGCATTTGGAACACGTGGACGACGACACCCCCGGCAGGCGCGGGCCGAAGTCCACTTACGATCCCAAGTTCGCCAAGATTGCCAAGATGCTTTGCGAACGGGGTGCGACCGATGACGAGCTGGCTACGGCTTTCGGCAAGACTACCTCAACCATCAAGCAGTGGAAGATTCAGCATCCGGACTTTGGCGAGGCCGTGCGGCAGGGCAAGAGCGATGTCTTCGACCCGAAGGTGGAGCGCGCCCTCGCGCAGCGCGCCTTGGGCTACGCCTTGGACGTGGAAGAGGTGAAGGTCACGAAGAATGGCGAGGTCGTTCGCTATACGACGCGTAAGGAATTCCCACCGGACGTGACGGCGTGTATCTTCTGGCTGAAGAACCGTAAGCCCGAGGTTTGGCGCGATGTTCACAAGTATGAGCACACGGGGAAGGTGGAGGTCAACGAGGGCCTCACCGCCGCTGAGCTCCGGCAACAGATTCTGGACGAGGCTGCGAAGCTGGGTCTGGGAGAGATTGTCCAACAGGCGGTTGGTGTAGCTCCACCTGCGCGGACGAATGGGTCAACCAAGCACTGAGGGTGTTACGTATCATGAGTGAGGCTGAAGTATTCCGCGACAAGGGCGTCGTCAAGTTCTACAACGGCGAGAAGGGTTACGGCTTTGCCCGTCGCGAGAATGGCGCGCCGGATGTGTTCATTCACGCGATGGCGTTGAAGAAGTCCGGGATCACCAACGGTCTGACGACCGGCGAGAAGGTGGAATTCGATGTTCTCCCCTCCACTGAGGGGAAGGGGCCGAAGGCCGCGAACATCAAGAGGGTTCCGTAAAGCGTAGAGGAGGCGTAAGCGTGAAGACTGTAACAGTATCGCTTGAAGACCTGGAGGCGATTGTATTCGCTACGGGCGTCATCAAGACCATCGAAGGGGCGCTGGCGTCGCGGAAGGACGACCCCTTCGTGAAGCCCTATTTGGACTACACTGAGGCGCACAACCGCCTCGCCACCGCCATGCGCGACGCGCGCCGGGCTGACGCGGACACTCTCGTCAAGTATGATGCGCCCTTGGACGACGACGAGAAGCAGGCGCTGACACTTTTGGCAAAGCGCGAGGACCTCACTGAGCTTGGGAAAGCTGAAGCCTTCTCAATCTCGACTGCGCAAAAAGCTCCTGGACCGGGTGAATCCATGTCGGTATACGACAAGCTCGCTGCCAAGGGTTGCGTTGTGATGGGCAACTTCGTTCGTGGTGTCTTGTGGGCCGGGGCGTCTGCGGCTGAGCTTGCTCCGTATACTGATGCTGGTTTCGCAATCAAGACAACAGTGCGGGGCCGCGCCAAGTTGGGAGGCCCGTGAACCTCTCTGAAGAGGAATTCCAAGCCCGACTAGCAGCCCTGCGCCAGATGATGGCGCAGTATCCTATTCTCGAAGAGAAGGAGCGCTGCGAGGAATCCCTTTACCGCTTTTTGCAAGGTGCTTGGTCTTCG
>DASZTF010000158.1:0-5065 GCA_035548315.1 Minisyncoccota bacterium | reverse complement strand
CTCGACGCAGCCATTGCCCTCCGGCGCACGCACGAATGCCGGACTGGACTTGATCCCGAGGAACTCGATCTCCTGCTGGAAATGAACGCTCATGTACTGCGAGCCATGATCGTGGCGCAGCTCCAGACCCGCAGCGACGTTCTTGCGGATGACCCCGAAGCAACGACGCACCGCCTGACGAACCGGCTCGAGCGCTTCCCACCGCGAAGCACGTTTGGCAGCGTGGATGCCGAGGATCTCCGCGGTGTGATGGTCCACGGTGAGCATCACGCTGACCTTGCCATCCTTCGCCGTCCACGTTCCCGTCAGATCCGTTCCCCAGCGCATATCCGGCGCCGGCGGGATGATCGTTCCATCGTGGGACCTCGGACCTCTCGGTGTACCGAGGTTCATCGGAGCTCGAAGGTTGTGTTCCCGCATGAGCCGCAGCACTCGCCCAGGGCTGGTGCGAACGCCGCCAAAGCGCAGCTTCGCCCAGACCTTGCGATAGCCCTCGCCCAAGAATGGCGATTCGCCCAGTACCCGGCGGATGTGAACGACGAGTTCGTCGTCAGCGAGCCATCGCTCCCCGCTGCAACGCGTACGCGTCGGACCAGCAAGCTCGCGAACCTCTGCCCGGCGGGCGAAATACACGCTCGAGCGTGCAACCCCGGCCAGCGCACACACCCGACTCAGCGGCACCACACGATTGAGGGAAATCGACACGCCGCGCCTCACTTCGTCGACTTCCCTGATCCCAAAGGGCCGTGCTTCCTTTCATAGACCCGGTTGATCTCCCTCGAGATCTCCAGGTTCAACGCCGTTTCGGCGAGCGCCTTCTGCAGCTGATTGATCTTCTCGTCCCGGGCATCAGTCTCGCGGCTCTTCAGGCCCGCCAGCCCGTTCGCAAGGAACACCTCTCGCCAGCACGACAGCGTCGCCGCGTTCACCCTCAGCTCGCGCGAGAGCGTGTCCAGATCTTCGCCCTTCAGCAGACGCAGTACCGCGTCCATCTTCTTCTTCGAGGACCAACGGCCTCGTTCCTCAGTGCTCGTCTCGTTCTTCCTTCGCATGGGACACCCTTTCGGCCAACAATTTGGCCCAAATGCGTGTCCAGCAAAAGCCTATACCGGGGGACGGCGTCGCTACGCGCGCTCCGTCGTTAGTGATGTCTGCTCGAGCCTGCGTAGCTTTGTCCGCTTCCTGCGGGCGACCGGCAAGCTCTCGGCCGATCTTGCGCCTTCGATCATGGCGCCGACTATGCGGAAGATCGAGCGCCCACACCGGACTTTGCCATGGAAGGGCGTGCGACGGATCCTGTGCGCGGTGAATCTTGCCCGTCGAGGCGGACGGCGGGACTATGCGCTATTGCTGATGATGAGCGTGTATGGGCTCGGTGCCGGAGAGATCTGCCGCTTGATGCTTGACGATGTCGACTGGCGGGCAGGCACGATCCGGGTCTGGTCAGCGACAATTAAAACTTCCGGGTGACGACAATTAGATTTGCCGGGTTTTTCGGCCCTCATTGCGTGTCGTGAGTAGCCTTTCCTCCGGTTGTGGAGGAGGCGGATGGTCACAGACAAGCAAGTGAGGTTGCTGATGAGTTTGATCAAGCAAGGGTTGCCGCTGGCGGTTGCGGCAGCGAAGTCTGGGATGAGTGAGCGAACAGCGCGTAAGTACCGGCGATCAGGAAGCGTGCCCTCGCAGATAAAGCGGGCACACGACTGGCGGACACGGCCGGATCCGTTCGAGGCAGTGTGGAGCGAAGTGCAGGCGCTGCTCGAACGGGATTCCGGGCTTCAGGCGAAGGCGGTATTCGAGGAGCTGTGCGCTCGCTACCCGCAGCGTTTCGAGCCTGGGCAACTGCGCACGTTGCAGCGACGGTTTCGCGCCTGGCGGGCGCACGCCGGAGAGGCTCGCGAGGTGTTCTTTCCGCAGATTCACGTTCCCGGCGAGCAGGGGCAATCGGATTTCACCGATATGCGCAAGCTCCAGATCACCGTGGCCGGGGAGCCTTTCGCGCATCTGCTGTATCACTTCGTGCTGACGTACTCGAACTGGGAGTCGGTGTCGATCTGCTTCTCCGAGAGTTTCGAGGCATTGAGCGAGGGTCTGCAGAGAGCACTGTGGCAACTGGGCGGTGTGCCGCGCGAGCATCGCACCGACAATCTCTCGGCGGCCACGCACGAGTTGCAGGGAAGCCGTGGGCGGGATTTCACCGCCCGCTACCGGGAACTGTTGGATCACTACGGCCTGAAGGCCTCGCGCAACTATCCGGGGAACGCGCACGAGAACGGCGATGTGGAGTCCTCGCACGCAAGTCTGAAGAACGCCATCGATCAGCGGCTGCGATTACGTGGATCACGAGCCTTCGACTGCCGCGAGCACTACGGTGAGTTTGTGCAGGAGGTGATTGAAGCACGCAACGCCACGCGGATCACGCGGCTAACTGAAGAACGCGCGCAGCTACGCGCTCTGCCGGTGCGAGCGCTGCCAGCGTATCAGGAAGTGTACGTCACGGTCTCGCGCGCGAGCGTCGTGCGTGTGGCCCGCAAGAGCTACTCAGTACCGTCACGCCTGATCGGTCATCGGCTATTGGCCCGTGTGCATGCCGCCATGATCGAGCTGGCGTACCAGGGCGAAGCGCTGATGCAGTTCGAGCGCTTGGTTGGAGCTACTGCGGCTCGCATCGACTACCGGCACATCATCCATGCCTTGGTACGCAAGCCCGGCGCGTTTCGTCGTTATGCGTTTCGCGAGGCGCTCTTTCCGCAACTGGTCTTTCGCCACACCTACGACAGATTGCTCGAGACGCACCCTTCCCGCGCGGACCTCGATTACGTGCGCATCCTGCATCTGGCGGCCACTGAAGGAGAGGCCAAAGTCACCGCGGTTCTCGAACAACTCCTGAGCCAAAGTATCGTGCCCGAGTACGAAGCAGTGCGCGGCGGTCTGCGCTGTGCCGCCGGCGCGGCCATCCCCGCGTTGAGCGTGCCGCAACCGGATCTGAATGCCTACGATCAACTGCTCAGCGATAACTTGCTCCAGGAGGTAGCGGCATGAACGGCGATCACACGCTGCAGTTGCGCCTAAAGGCGTTTCGCTTGCCGTCGTTTCTCGAGCACTACGCGAACCTTGCCGAGCGAGCGGCTCACCAGGGATGGGGACATGTGCAGTACTTGGATGAGTTGGCATTGCTGGAGGCCAGCGAACGGCAAGATCGGCGCATCACACGTCTCGCACGCGCGGCTCGTCTGCCCCGTGACAAGACGCTTGCGACGCTCGAGTTGAACCGGCTGCCGGCCTCGGTGCGCACACAGATCACGCGCTTGGCCAGTGGAGAGTTCCTCGCCAGCGCCACCAACGTCTGCCTGTTCGGTCATCCCGGCACCGGCAAGTCGCACGTGATGGCCGCGCTCGGGCATGAACTGGTTCGCCGCGGATACCCGGTGTTCTTCACACCGGTGGCGGCTCTGGTGGAGCGGCTCCTGGACGCCAAGCGCAATCTGCGATTGGCGCGAGAGCTCAAGAAGCTGGATACCTTTGAGTGCCTCGCGCTCGATGACATCGGCTACGTTCAGCACGACCGCGCCGAGATGGAAGTGCTCTTCGCGCTGCTCGCCGAGCGCTACGAGCGCAAGAGCGTGATGATCACCTCGAATCTGGTGTTCTCGCAGTGGGAAAAGATCTTCAAGGATCCGATGACCACGGCGGCGGCGATCGACCGGGTCGTGCATCACGCCGTCATCCTCGAGCTCAATGTGCCGAGCTTCCGCGCGGAGGCGGCAGGACGACGCACGAAAGCAAAGTCCGCTCAGGAGGTCGCAGAAGTGGCTCAGCGGGCCGATGCCGTCACGTAGCGTCGGGTACGTGGCAATGAATGCGAAGAGCTTCTGCCGCTAACGCGGCAGACTGCCCTTCGGGTCGACCGTGATGAGGGCCGGGAACCGGCAGAAATAGTTGTCGTCGAGGGAAGAAATGCTTGTGGCCGGACATGCGCAACGCGTCGCGTGCAGCAATGGCGCTCGTTTCCCCACCGCTCGCGATTAAATGGCTTCGATTCCGGGATGCGATGGCGTCCTTTCTAGCGGGCGCCGAGCAGCGCGCTCACTCCCGACCGAGGAACCGCAACCTTGAGTTCGCCGTCGTGCGTGCGGAACGAGAGCCGCCAAAATTCCGACGCCGGCCGCGTGGCGCCGCGTAGCGTCGCTCGGCCCCAGACAGAGTGAAACGCGGGACCCGCAAGCGCGCTCGCGAATCACCCGAGCATCAAGCCCTCAGAAGCGACTTACTTCGTGGTCGGATGAGATACGCAAATATCCTTGTCTAATCATTTCTGCGCCTTGACAGTTGGAAGCGGAGCGGACGATAGTGCCGCGCGTCGCCAACTCCGGACGACGCAACGATTTCACCGGGCGCTAGCCCCGCGGCCCTGACCGCGACACAGACTGAGGCTGGCTGCTGATCTGGCGTCGTTCGACGCCACCTCACTGGAACACGATCTACTTCCTCGGCCGGGGCTCTGGCCTCCTTCGGAGCGGGTCATTCTTTTTTGGCTAATTTTTTGCTCGATATCTCAAATTGAGATATAGTGCAATGACGGGAGCGGTCTATGCACGTAATCTCGCGGCGAGCCCTGCGGGACTTCTGGGAACGGCACCCGCCCGCGAAGACGCCGCTAGCGGCATGGTTTCGGGTGCTGGAAGCCGGCGATTTCGCCGATTTCAATGCGATCAGGAGGACATTTGGCGCAGCCGACTACTTGGCCCCGTACACGATTTTCGACGTGGGCGGCAACAAGTACCGGGTGATCACAGTGATCCACTATAACCGTCAGCGCGCCTACGTTCGGCACGTGTTTACTCATCCGGAGTACGACGTGTGGTCTGAGGAGATGCGACGGACAAAGAGGAGCAAGCGCTAATGCATGCGGTTGTTCGGAAGATTGATGAAGTCGCTCCTGCCTGGCGGGAGCTGGAGGCTCGCGCGCCGGTGAAGTTGACGGTGATCCGAAGCGAGCGGCACTACAAGGCAATGACGGAGTTCATGAACGAACTTCTGGAGAAGATCGGAGATCGGGAATCGC
>DASZTF010000157.1:0-5328 GCA_035548315.1 Minisyncoccota bacterium | reverse complement strand
GTCCAGCCCAACAAATCGTGTATTCTTGGCCATGACCGGCTCCTTTCACCATTTGGCTCTGCGTTTTTGGTGTCGCAGCTCGAAGCGTAATCCACGACTTGGTGAACTCGAGCCGGTCGTTCCATACTGACTGGGCGGGCGAAGTTCGGTATGTCCCACGAGCATTCGTTTGACCTGACCGACTGGCCTTTCGATGAGCCGGCCAATGTTGCCGCGATCACGACTCGGCAGGTTCTCGACGATTCGCACCCGATCCTACTCGTGACCCATGACGAGGACGACGGTGGGTGGCAGGTTCTGTGCGGTTCGACCAGCGAGGTGTCCGATGGTCGCGTCGTGTGCCTGGGCTGCCTTTTCGAACGTGACCGTTCAATCGGTCAGCTTGCTGACTTGCCTGTTGGTTGGCGCGCGTGGCGAGACTCAGCAGATTCCGACTGGAAGCGGGAGCGTTCGTAGTGCTCGGCCAGAGACCCTCACCGCGGGATCACCGCCATTTGTTTCGCGTGTCCTTCTTTGGTTGAAGCGATCGCACGGTATGGCGAGATGGGCGGCCTAGTCTCGACGTCGCCATGGCGGGCGCCGCCCAACAAGCTGTTGCAGCAGACGGCCGCGCCTCGTTGCTACTTGAAAGGTCAGTCCTCTCGCCCGTGGTGGAGTACCACGGGCTCGGTCGTTGCCACCTGCAGCGTCTTGCTTTCTTGGATGCGGCCGCAGCTGAACAGCGGTACATTGGGCGGGCGTCGACCTCTTGCCATGACTGATTCGATCGAAGCGTTGATCGTGGGCTTGCGAGCGCTAGCAAATCCGCCGGCGTCCGCCGAAACGCTCCGCCGTGCGCGCTCGGATTTCGGTGAACTGCCTGAGGAAGTACGCTTGTTCTACGAACACATGGACGGCACTCGCGAGATGACGCCGGTGGAACAAGCGGCGATCAGATTTTGGCCCATCTCTGAGTGGAAACCAGTTGCTCGGGAGACCAGTCCCGAACTGTACCCGCAGCTTGCGTCGGCGCCGCTGGTAGCCGACCACATGATTGATTCCTGGTGGTATGCGCTCGACTGTTCACCGACTTCGCGTACCTTTGGAGTCGTCTTTCTTGTCGATGGCGCTAGGCCAGCGGTTTCAGCGGCGCCGTCGTTCACCGACTTCGTTCGGGCAGTGCTTTCGGATGACTGGTCGCTCTATCCCCGCGCAACCAGTGCCCCTTAGCCAAGACCGCGCCGCCCAACAAGCTGTTGAAGGCTGACGGCCGCGCCTCTTTGCGACCTGCACCGCTTCCCTCTCGCCCGTGCATGTAGCACGGGCTCGGTCCTCGCTTCCTGATGCCGTCGCGATTTCCGGATGCGGCCGCAGCTTAACAGCGGTACGTTAGCCAGACTTAAAGATGCGACCGCTTGAGGAGCTTGTCGAAACACAGGACCCCGCGTGGCCGCTTGTCCAAAGTTGGATTGAGACCGCCTCGAATGCCGTCAATGTCTTGCCGGTCGATCGAGACAAGGCTGACGCTGCGCTCGTGCAACTCCAGGTGACGACTCGGTCCCCAATGGGCGCGATCGTCCATCACACCGGAGGACTACTCATCGACCATGGATGGCTTCGGGTTCTTGGGTCCGGCAGTCAGCGCCTGCCACGTTCACTGCCGGACTGGAACGCGCAGATCGTGCGGTCGCCTGCGGGAGCGCCGCCACCATTCCTCCTAATTGCGGACGACATTCTCGGAGGCTTTTTCGCGATCGACGGCGGCGGTCTGACCGGAGCCCCAGGCAAAGTCCACTACTTCGCGCCCGATTCGCTCGACTGGCAGAACCTCGGGTCTTCGTATTCGGACTTCATCAGGTTTCTGCTCTCCGGTGACCTGGAGCGTTTCTACCAAGGCACCCGCTGGCCCGCCTGGCCCGATGAGCTCGCCGACCTTCCCGGTGACCGTGGTCTTTCCGTCTATCCATTCCTCTGGGCGAAGGGACCGGCCATCGCGGAGCGCTCACGTCGTGCCGTACCACTCGCCGAACTGTGGAACCTGCAGCAAGACATCCGACGCCAAATGCGAGGGGCTGGCTAACAAGCTGTTGAAGCAGACGGCCGCGCCTCGTCGCGACCTGAGACGTCCTTCCTCTCGCCCGTGGTGATGTACCACGGGCTCTCTCGTCGCTCCCTGATACCGCCTCGGTTTCTGGATGCGGCCGCAGCTTAACAGCGGTACGTTGGGCGGGCGACGACCAATGGCGAGGGTCTACAGGCTTTCCGGAGTCGAACGGTTCTATCGGGACCACCTCGGCTTGGCCGCCGGGGAAATCACCGTAGACTCATCCGAACTGCCTGCCCTTCGGTTGCTGTTGCACGACACGGCCGAGCACGGATCACCATGGACTGCCGTTACATCGGGCATGAGCGCCCGTCGGATGAACCTCCCAGCAGCAGCGGTCGATCGCCCTTGCAGGGCTGAGCTCGTCTCCTATCTTCCGGCACGCACTCATGAGTTCACTTGGTGGCTTGGCTGGCTCGCCGAGTTTCCGTTCATCGACGACACCTGGCTCGGACACGGCCACACAGTCTACTCGCAGCAACCGCTTTTTTCCGGATCGGCGCTTCAGCATTTTCTGATCCTCCCACCACTCGTGAGGACCCACCGTGACATGGAATCTGAGGTCAACGTCGAGGGCGATTCAGTAGCCCTCTGGTGGGTTGTTCCCATCACGGACGCCGAGCGAGAGTTCAAGCGCAGCAACGGATTGGACGCTCTTCTGGACCTATTTGATTCAACCGGTCTTCCCATGGTTGTTGATCCAGCACGCCGGTCCGTTGCATAGCGAACGCCGCCCAACAAGCCGTTGAAGGCAGACGGCCGCACCTCGTGTCCACCTGAACCGTCCTACCTCTCGCCCGTGGTGAAGTACCACGGGCTCGCTCGTCGTTACCTGTAGCGCCTGCGTTTCCTGATGCGGCCGCTGCTTAACGGCGGTACGTTGGGCGGACGACGGCATCGACAACAACGCTTCAAGACATCGATCACGGCCCATCGGTGCTTAGTCTCCGCAGTCAGCCTTCGCCTGTGAGACCTTCCCGCAATTTGTCACGTATTGCTGAGCTCTGGCGCTGACATCCGCATCAGAAGCGCTGCTCCACCTCGCGCCATTCCTGAGGCGCGCCGCGATCCCGGCCTGGTCCAGCGCACACAACCCCTGCGCGGAAATGCCGTCGACCTGCGTGGCCTCCGCGGTAATCTGCTCGGTAAGTTGCTTTTCATTCTTGCATGCGGCATCTCGATCGACGCCACCGCCACACGCCCATAGCAAACACGCCGCCACCACGAACTTCACCAAACCAACTTTACCCATGTTGCGCCCTGTAGGATCCTGTGCAGCCCACAGCTTGTCAACTCAACCCACGAAGTGCGGCACGGCGACCAGGCCCAAACCGCGAACCTGCACTCGGTGAGCAACCCAGCGCATTGTTGACACCTTGTTCGAGTACATGGTTCACACGGCGTGCAGGACGGCCCAGACCTCAACGCCGCCAAAATGAGCGCCGCCCAACAAGCTGTTTAAGCAGACGGCCGCGCCTCGTCCTGACCTGACCCGTCCTCCCTCTCGCCCGTGGTGATGTACCACGGGCTCGCTCGTAGCTTCCGGTCAGCTCCTGCCTTTCTGGATGCGGCCGCAGCTTAACAGCGGTACGTTGGGCAGACCGGGAGCATCGCGATGAGTCGGCAGCAGCGGCACCGATCGGAGTCACATTCGACGCTTGAGGCGGACGTGGCAACGTTTATTGAGCGTCCCGTCACGCTACCTGCACACGTCGTGCGGGCCATCCTCGACGAACTTACCGGCGACCTGGGCATCTGCCTCACGGCCCAGGACTACGAGAACATCGAAGCTGATCCTCCGCGAGATCCACAGGCCTTCGCTGAGCTGGTGCTGAATCTTGACGGCCTCGGGGCGGGCGATCCCGAGACCGTTCTTCCCGTCCTGCGGCGAGTACTCAAGACATTCCAGGGCGCGGTCGCGCGCTAGCGACCGTGCTCACGGCGCAACATCCGTTCCGACGGGCGTGCGCCGGCGAGCTGTCATCGTCCACCGAGTCTGCTGAACAGTGCATGCGGTGACCTTGTGTCTCGCGCCCGTGGTGGACTACCACGAGCGCGGTCTTGCCGACCGTGGTCACCTCATGTTGAGTTTGTGCGCCGGTTGGCTCGCAACACGTCGTGCTCGTCCCGCCTTCCAACCTGTACCCCGAGCGCTGAACATGAACCGCTTGATGCGAACCTGGGTCCCTCGTCCCATTCAGACGACCTCCCCGAGCACGCGACTGATCAAACTCATGCTTCTGCGGACGGGCTGCCCAACAAGGCGTTGCAGCTGACGAGCTTGTCGGTCCGCCTGCGGCGTACCTCTGGCGCTCGCAGCTGAACGCCGGTACGTTGGGCGGGCGACATGCAGGATGATGCTCAAATTGTAACGGCCTATTTGGACGTATTGGCCGCGTCGCCGCAAGTGACCGATCAAAGCATCACCGAGACTCTCCGCGCGGCCGGATTCGCTGAGCCGTTCGTTTCGCAAGCCGTTCAGTTCGTCCCAATCGCGTTCGGCCGCGCACTCCTGGACGGCTTGGGCATCCGCTTTTCGCAGAACTATGTCTTGCTCAACGGTGAGGGACGCCTCGTTGAACGTGGCGCACTGGACTCGCTCGTCGTTTACAAGACCGCGCTGACCGCAGCGTCATCGCGCCCGGATGTAGTGAAGGCCGTCGCGCTACGATCAGCCGAGACTAACGCGATCAACAACGCCCTCAATTCTGGTTCCAATCCCGCCGATCTCGCCATGGCACCCGTGATGGCGTTTACTGAAGCCGTCACTCAGCGCGGCGCTGCGCGAGCTCAGGAACTCTTGCAATCGATGCTTGAGGATATTCGGGTAGAGAATCCACCCGCCGCCCCTCAGGCAACGAGGAAGCCTCGATGGAAATTCTGGTAGGCCTCAGTATCGCGCCCTGATGCGGACCGAACCACGAAACACGCGAGCGTAAGCCTCACGCCTCCTGTGACGAGCGCCGCCCAACAAGCTGTTGCAGCTGACGGCCGCGCCTCGTTGCTATTTGGAAGGTCGATCCTCTCGCCCGTGGTGGACTACCACGGGCTCGGTCGTTGTCACCGGCAGCGTCTGCTTTCTTGGATGCGGCCGCTGCTGAACAGCGGTACGTTGGGCGGGCGACGACATGTTCATACTCGCGCCCGAGCGCGACCAAGATCCTGAGGGCGCTTTCCTGCGCTACTCAGATTACCTTGAACGCGAGGCCCCGCGCTTCCCGGCGGGTGCACTCGCTCTCGCGAAG
>DASZTF010000156.1:0-2453 GCA_035548315.1 Minisyncoccota bacterium | reverse complement strand
CCTCGAGAGCTTCCGGGCTCGTAGCTCAGTTGGTTAGAGCGCGCGCTTGATAAGCGTGAGGTCGGAAGTTCAAATCTTCCCGGGCCCACCACTCTTTCGACCCAGAGCCGAACGCTCCGGGTTGGCGGGCGGCGGAGCGTGAGGCTCTTGAAGAGTCCGGGCGGCAGGATGCGAGGCCCAAGCCTAGAACGGGGCTGTAGCTCAGCTGGGAGAGCACCTGCTTTGCAAGCAGGGGGTCGTCGGTTCGATCCCGATCAGCTCCACCAGGCGCCCTTCGATGGGCGACAGGTTGGATGGCCGGAGATCGAGGTTCCATCGGGATAGTAGAAAGTTTGCCGGGCTGAATGAGCCGAGGTGCGGCTGCACCGAGGGTCGGTCGCCTGGCATGTTGTTTGTCATTGTGGATCAGACTGCGGAAGCTGCGAACGAGACTGGGTCTTTCCGGGTCGCGATCGCTTCGGCGTCGCTCATGCTTATGAGCGGCGAGGGAGCGGTGGCACTGGCGTTCGTGGCTTCAAAGAATGTGACGAAGAGCTGAGCAAGTCTCGAAGCCATGCGTAACGGGTCTTTGCGGGTGACGACCGGTTTTTAAGAGGGCCGGTTGTCAGCGGCGAGGTCTTTGGCTTTGAGCGATCAAGCGCAAGAAGGGCATTTGGTGGATGCCTTGGCACTGAGAGGCGATGAAGGACGTAGCACGCTGCGATAAGCCGCGGGGAGGGGCGAGCACCCTTTGATCCGTGGATCTCCGAATGGGGCAACCCGGCCATTTATGGTCATCGTCTTCTGAATCCATAGGAAGACGGAGCAAACCCAGGGAACTGAAACATCTCAGTACCTGGAGGAAAGGACATCAACCGAGACTCCGCGAGTAGTGGCGAGCGAAAGCGGACCAGGCCAGCGATCGAAGCTTAAGAACCGGAACCGTCTGGAAAGGCGGGCCAGAGTGGGTGATAGCCCCGTACGGGTAGAAAGAGCTTCGGTCCTCGAGTAGGGCGGGACACGTGAAATCCTGTCTGAAGATGGGGGGACCACCCTCCAAGCCTAAGTACTCCTCAGTGACCGATAGTGCACAAGTACCGTGAGGGAAAGGTGAAAAGCACCCCGATGAGGGGAGTGAAAGAGAGCCTGAAACCGGATGCCTACAAACAGTGGGAGGGGCTTCATGCCCTGACCGCGTACCTCTTGTATAATGGGTCAGCGACTTAGTCTCACGAGCAAGCTTAAGCCGATAGGCGGAGGCGTAGCGAAAGCGAGTCTGAATAGGGCGAACGAGTTCGTGGGATTAGACCCGAAACCGGGTGATCTAGTCATGGACAGGCTGAAGGTGGGGTAACACCCACTGGAGGGCCGAACCTGTAACCGTTGAAAAGGTTTAGGATGATCTGTGATTAGGGGTGAAAGGCCAATCAAACTCGGAAATAGCTGGTTCTCCGCGAAATCTATTTAGGTAGAGCGTCGGATACAGTACCGCCGGGGGTAGAGCACTGGATGGGCTAGGGGGGAGCGATCCTTACCAAACCTAACCAAACTCCGAATACCGGCGAGTATCGTCCGACAGACAGGCTGCGGGTGCTAAGGTCCGTGGCCGAGAGGGAAACAGCCCAGACCACCAGCTAAGGTCCCCAAATCGTGGCTAAGTGGGAAAGGATGTGGGAAGGCCAAGACAACCAGGAGGTTGGCTTAGAAGCAGCCATCCTTTAAAGAAAGCGTAATAGCTCACTGGTCTAGACAAGCCGTCCTGCGCCGAAAATGTAACGGGGCTAAAGCCACGTACCGAAGCTGTGGATGTGCGAGCAATCGCACGTGGTAGCGGAGCGTTCCGTAAGCCTGTGAAGGGGTCCCGCGAGGGGTCCTGGAGGCACCGGAAGTGAGAATGCTGACATGAGTAGCGACAAACAGTGTGAGAGACACTGTCGCCGAAAGTCCAAGGGTTCCTGCGCAAGGTTAATCCGCGCAGGGTGAGCCGGTCCCTAAGGCGAGGCCGAGAGGCGTAGTCGATGGGAACCAGGTTAATATTCCTGGGCCTGCTGGATGTGACGAACGTCGTAAGTTGTGAGGGCTTATCGGATTGCCCTTGCCGCGAAGACGTTCCAGGAAACAACGCCAGCGTGAGACCGTACCCGAAACCGACACAGGTGGACTGGTAGAGCATACCAAGGCGCTTGAGAGAATGATGTTGAAGGAACTCGGCAAATTGCCCTCGTAACTTCGGAAGAAGAGGGCCCTTGTCTCGGGCAACCGGGATGAGGGGGCACAGAGCAGGGGGTGGCGACTGTTTACCAAAAACACAGGGCTCTGCGAAGCCAATGAGGCGACGTATAGGGTCTGACGCCTGCCCGGTGCCGGAAGGTTAAGAGGAGGGGTGCAAGCTCTGAATCGAAGCCCCGGTAAACGGCGGCCGTAACTATAACGGTCCTAAGGTAGCGAAATTCCTTGTCGGGTAAGTTCCGACC
>DASZTF010000155.1:0-2001 GCA_035548315.1 Minisyncoccota bacterium | reverse complement strand
CAACTTGCATTTCCGCCGCTGCAGGTGAACGTGACTTGCTGGCTCCCATCTGAGTTTCGGCTAATTGTTATGTTCTTTGCACCAGCCGCCGATGCCGCTCCGGCCGCACTTCCTAAGAACACGCCCTCCATTTCGGGATGCGCGTACGGGTCAGCGCCATCGGCTTGCGAGCCCGGGTTCCAGCACCCTGTTTCGGCACTGTTGGATTGACACCCGCTTTGCCCCGTTGGATCTGTGAAGGAGAGCGGCCGGTTATCGACATAGGTGTAGCGGTTGTAGCTCTGGGCGTCGGACGGATCGGGGACGACGGAGTCCGGCGTCAGGAAGCGGCCGATGGTGGGGTCATAGAGCCGTGCGTTGAGATTGATCAGGCAGAGCGCGTCGATGTGCTCCTGGGAGGTGAAGCGGCGGGTGTTGGGCGAGGAGGTACCCAGCGCGCAAGCCGGGTCGTCGGTCCCATTGGCGTTGCGCTGGCGCCCCCAGGCATCGAAGGATTCGCGGGCGATGGCTGTACCGCCGCCATCTGTCACCACCGACACCGAGTCGAGGTGATCGAGCACGAAGTAGCTCCAGGCAGCCCCTGTCGAGCACGGCGCAACACCCGTGCAGCGGCGCTGGCCCACAAGCCTGCCGTCGGCCATCAGGTAGTTGCGCCGAGACGCCCGAGCCCACCACCTTGCTCATCCCGCCCGTGACCGGATCGTTCAGATAGGTGGTCACAACCGTGCTCGACCCGTTGGCGACGGTTTGCGAGATGCGCGCGTGCTCGTTGTTAGCGCTCAGATCTTCGGCGATAGCGCGCGACCGTTGCAGCCCACCTTACCGCCAAGGGAGACAGTTGTTGGATCGACTATAATTGGCATCACATCATCATACTCAAGTTGAGCCAGTATTTTCCCCCGCACAACAACGTGTCTTCTTTCAAATTCTTCGTAGCCGTACGCGGTCCCCAAACGTCGCCTTATCTGGATGGTTCTAACAACGAATTTGTTCGGGTGGCCCGTGGTGTAATCCGGCGCGATAGCATGACGTGGGAAGTCTAGATGCACAACCCACACAACGAGTTTCTTGTCAGTATTCGGTCGTTCGCCAAAATTTGGAGGTCCCCATACAAACCGCTTACGCAGTGTGCCGGACAGAGCCACTTCTTCGTTCGCTCCTGCTATAAGTGGCTTGGAGCAGTTGGGCATTGAGGATCGAGAAGCTGCAGTCGCAACCTGTGACGATACAGCCGCACTCAAAATCAGCACGACAAGCCCACGAGTCAGTCTTGCCATGATGTTCAACTCCTGCAATTCGGCCTATGGGCCAAATGGGTTATAGATGTAAGTCTCAGACGAACCCTCCGTGACATTTTCATGTGCTGCAATCGCATCCATAAATGACTGTCTTTGGGCAGAATCTAGTGTGCTCAGCACTGTGGTCCGATCGAGACCGGTCGAATCCACTATATTGGCAATATAGGCCTCGGTGTCGTTTTCAGAAGGTGGTGCATAGATATACATAGCATCCGCAATAGTGAGATCCGCGTAGCGTGGCCCAAAGATGAGGTCCATCTCAGCCTGTCTTCCAATTTCGGGACTATTGAATATAGCGAATTGGCCGCTCAATGAATGATTAGTGCCAATCTGTGTTGGTGCGCCCCTCAAATTACCGGGATTATTGTTTCTCCAAGCCAATGTGCCCCCTCTACGAACTTCGAGAGTTCCTGATCGCCGAATATAGACAGTTCTTCCTCGATCTTCAGACCACGCATAGTTTCTATCACCCCCTGTCACGTAATTGATAGCGGAGTCGGGCATCGCCCATACGGTGTCGGCACCTTCGCCAAATTCCATACCGCCGTTTGCATTGGCGATCGCCTCGCCGCCGGCTTTGCATCCGCCATCGCCGCCGGAGCACGAGAAGTCGAATGCAAGGTTGCCGTTGGAATTCACTGACACGGTCAAGTTCTTAAAATGCAACTCAGTCTGCAGCGCGTGGACCAACTGCCTATAGGCG
>DASZTF010000154.1:0-1534 GCA_035548315.1 Minisyncoccota bacterium | reverse complement strand
GCATCGCAAGAACCGGCGTTACGCCAATGTCTACAACGACATGTTCCATGGGCGCATTAAGAAGGCGGCGGAATCCTTCCCTGACCGCACAGGCGTTCGGCAGTTCTGGGATTGTCGCGAGGACTGCACGCCGAAGCATTTATTGTTGGAGTTCACGCCCAAAGACCCCGGCCTCGTCCCGGAGAAGCAGAACTACTACCGGGAAACCGGCCACCCGATTATGATGTCCAAGCGCTGGCCGGAATTCAACAACCCCTTTGACCGGAACATTTGGTCATGAACGACAACGACGATTTACCTGAAGCTGATGCTTTAGGGCACCGCACGCGCTACTCCGACAGCTCTCTTTACGACGAGAAGTGTGTGTTGTGTGGTGCCACCGACATGCGAGGCGCGACTGGCCTCAGCAAGCCGTGTCCAAATAAGGATGACAAGAAGCGGCGGTACTAGCTTGAGCCACGACAAACACGTTCGGGATGGCGTCAACAAGGACGTAGGCTCGCGGAGCCTTGAGGAGGCGCGCGACTATTACCTCAAGCTACTCAAGCGCTACCGTTGCCCCTACCCCAAACCATTGGTGACCATGCACGAGGGCGTGCGCGTGGTTCGCGAGGATAAGATTGTGGGGAGTAAGGCCCGCGCGGCTGATCCTCTCTTGGCGGCGTGCAAGCAGAAGAAGGTGGTCTACGTTCAGCCCCGCACAGGCTTGGCGGGAATTTCCTTGATCAGCGTAGCGGAAAACTACGACAAGGAAGTTCACTTGTTCATGCCCGCGTCCAAGAAGATCAGCTACCACCAAGCCTGCACCATTGAGCGCGGCGCAACCCCACATTTCTACCGTATTGTGGCGATGCCTAACCTGAACCGGATTGCGCGGAAATGGTCGGAGGAGAACGACGCCCTCTTCGTTCCGCTGGGGCTTCAGCACGAGCTGGCGACGGCGGGCTTGGTTCTGGCTGCCTCGCAGGTCAAGCCCCCAGAGGAGGTCTACGTAGCGACTTCGACCGGCGTTCTGACCCGCGCCCTACAGATTGCTTGGCCGAAGGCTCGGTTCGTGAGTGTGTGCGTTGCCCGTAACATGAAGGCCGGTGAGCTGGGGCGCGCGAAGCCAATCAGCCACACACAGCCTTTCAACACGCCAGCGCCCAAGGAGAAGTTACCGCCCTTCCCGACTGTCCCGACGTACGACGGTAAGGTCTGGCAGTATGTTCCTAAGAATTCGGGACGCGATGTCCTGTTCTGGAATGTGGGGACAGACCCGGTGCTGAAAGACCCAACGATTATCGATCGGGTGGATGGTTGGCGGGATTGGGTTAGCACCAAGCCCAAGGCGAGCTCGTTGTTTGAATGATTATCCAAATCGCAGGCACATCCGGCTCTGGCAAGAGTCACTTGATGCGCTCCTTTCTCGATTGGGCGAAGAGCGAGTGCGTGCCTATCGAAACGGAATACGTTTCTACGCGGGAAGCCCCATACGGCTACCTCGTAGGCCTCAAGCGTGCGATTGGGCACAACGTTTTAGTGCCCGGCCATT
>DASZTF010000153.1:0-7352 GCA_035548315.1 Minisyncoccota bacterium | reverse complement strand
AAGTCGAGCGCTTCTTCGCGTGGCTCCACAACTGCCGGCGCGTCGTCACCCGCTGGGAGCGCCATCTCGATAACTACCTCGGCATGGTCCAACTCGCCTGCGCGAAAATCTTGCTCCGGGAGTTTATGAGATGACTTCTAGTACGCGTTAGTACTTGTCAGGTACGGCTCACGGACGAACGCGAATGATCGTCTTCCCCTTGATCCGCTTGGTCGGATTGAATGCGGCGAGGGCATCGTCAAGGGTAGAGACGTTGCCGATGTTTGTCCGCAGGCGTCCGTCACGCACACGCCGGACGACCTCACTCAGTTGCATACGATCGGACTCGACCACGAAGTCGACCGCCACGCCGTCTGCCGGTCGCGCCTCGACGGGCCCGACGACGGACACCAGCGTTCCTCCAGCTCGAATCAGGCCTGCGGACCGCTTCCCGATATCGCCGCCGATGACATCGAACACCAGATCGACTTTGCCGACACCTTCGAGGACGCCGTTCTCGAGGTCGATGAACTCCTGCGCGCCGAAGTCGAGCACCGTCTGACGGTCGGCGGCGCGTCCCGTGCCGATAACGTAGGCGCCGGCCTCGCGCGCCAGCTGCGTCACCATCGATCCGACTGCGCCGGCTGCGCCGTGCGCGACGACGGTCTGCCCGGCCTGAAGGCGCCCGTGCTCGAACAGTCCCTGCCAGGCGGTCAGGCCCGAGATCGGAAGGCTCGCGCCCACGGTGAAATCGACGTCGCCCGGCAGCGGCGCGAGGTTGCGTGCCTCGACGCTCGTGTACTCGGCCAGCGTGCCGTCGCGATACCAGTCCGTGAGGCCGAACACCCGCTGTCCCACGGACATACCCGTCGTGCCATAGCCTAGGGCAGTGACAACTCCGGCGAGTTCGTGCCCGGGGATCGACGGCGTCCGGTCACGCTCGAGGCGATCGGTCCACGTTGAGGGCCACGTCAGCTCGGTCGGAACAAATCCCGAGGCATGAACCTGAACGACGACGTCATTAATGGCCGCCTGCGGATTAGGCCGCTCCAACAGCCGCATACCAGCCGTTCCCGAAGCCTGGTCGGTCACCACGATCGCTTTCATTGCCCGCCTCGTGTCCCGTCCTATTGTTGCCGTCGTGGCCCTCGATTCTATCCGGGGTGGATGATCGGGGTACCGCAGAGCAACGGTCCGCCGTTACGGCGAGTGCGGCGTCTCGACTACGTGCGCGGAGAGGAACCAGACCTGCATTTCGTTCCGTCGAATCACCTCACTCACGATCAAGTCATTCGTTCCGTCGTCTCCGCCTTCGGTCGCGCGCCGAGCCATCGTGCGAGCCTCCTTCAGCACGATCTCGTGCGCACGCAATAAGCGGAAGGTCTGATCTCGGGAGAGTTCGCGGCCCTTTGGAGGCCGTGGGATGGTCGTTCGCTCCGCGACGTCGTTCGCCATGGCGACGCTGACGCCCCCGAGCAGCTGAATGCGCTCCGCGAGCGCATCGATGAGTTCCGTCTGTTCGTCGCTGTGCTTATCGAACAACAGGTGTAGCTGGTAGAACGTCGGCCCAGAGACCTGCCAGTGGTGCTTCTTGTACATGTCCCGAAGGGTGATCGTGTCGGCGAGCAGCTGATTCAGGTTCTCGACAGACTCGATGCTTGTACTTTGCTCAAGCGCGATCGGCATCCCGACGAGATGTCCGAAGGGCTGAATCTCGTGCGCCTCCTGGCGTGCCGCCGGTATCACACGAGCGATGGTTGCGTCCGCATCAATCGTTTTCATAGATATCCCTCGCCTTCGCTTAGGTCTCGAGAAACCCGAGCAGGTCAGCGTTGATCTCGTCGGCGTTGACGACGCACATCCCGTGCGACAGGCCGGGATACACCTTGAGCGTCGACGCTTTCACCAACTTGGCCGACTGCATCGCCGAGCCGCCGATCGGGACGATCTGATCGTCGTCTCCGTGCAGAATCAGTGTCGGCACATCAAACTTCCTGAGATCGTCGGTGAAGTCGGTTTCGGAGAACGCTTTGATGCAGTCGAGCGCGCCCTTGAAGCCCGCCTGCATGCCCTGCCTCCAGAACGAATCGCGCACTCCTTCCGACACGTGGGCACCAGGCCGGTTCGCGCCGAAGAATGGAATCGTCAAATCCTTGAAGAACTGCGAGCGGTCCTTGAGAACGTCCGCGCGGATCTGGTTGAACACGTCAAGGGGCAAGCCGTCTGGATTCGTCGCCGTTTTGAGCATCAGCGGTGGTACGGCACCGATCAGTACGGCCTTCGCGACGCGCTTCGTCCCATGCCGGCCGATGTAACGCGCGACTTCGCCGCCACCGGTTGAGTGCCCAACGTGAACGGCGTGTCGCAGGTCCAGCGTTTCGACGAGCGTCGCGAGGTCGTCAGCGTAGGTATCCATGTCGTTGCCGCTCCACGGCTGGCTCGATCGGCCGTGGCCTCGGCGGTCGTGGGCGATACATCGGTAGCCGCGCGACGCCAGGAACATCATCTGCGCGTCCCACGCGTCGGCGCTGAGCGGCCACCCATGGCTGAACACGACGGCCGGGCCGGATCCCCAGTCCTTGTAGTAGATCCGCGTTCCATCGCTCATCTCGATGAGAGGACCGGTGCGTGTGGATGGCGCGGAAGTGCCAGTCGATACGGTCATTGGTCTCTATTCCTTTCTGTGTCGCTTCCTATTCGACTCGCCATACCGCAGGTGAAGGAGCGGCCAGACCCTTGCTCTGGCCGCCCTTCCACAGGGTTCAACGGCTCAACCCGCCGCGAATCGCATCGCTCGACTGCCGGAGCGCGAATTGCGTCTCCGGAAGGTCGCGAAGGGCATTGAGCAGCACGAAGTCGTGGATGGTCCCGTTGTACCGGGTCGTCGTCACCGGAACGCCGGCATCCGCGAGCTTTCGCGCGTAGGCTTCACCTTCGTCGCGAAGCGGATCGTTCTCCGCGGTGATGACGAGCGCCGGAGGCAACCCGCGCAGCTCTTCGTTGCTTGCTCGCAGCGGCGACACGTACGGGTTGTTGCGCGTCTTCTCGTCGGGCGCGTACAGGTCCCACCCGTACTTCATGAATGCTCGCGGAAGGAAGCGACCCGTCGCGAACTCATGGTACGAAGCCGTGTCGACGCTCGCGTCCGTCGCCGGGATCAGGAGAAGCTGATAGGCAATCTTCGGTCCCTTTCGGTCCTTCGCCATGAGCGTCAGGGCCGCGGTCATGTTTCCGCCGACCGAGTTGCCCGCGATCGCGATCCGATCGCCGTCAGCGCCGAACTCGCCAGCGTGCGTCGAGATCCACTTCAGCGCCGCATAGCTCTCCTCGAGCTGCGTCGGGAACTTCGCGCTTGGGAGAGGCGTGTACTCGACGAACACACCCACCTGACCGGAGCCGACGACCAGATCGCGAAGCAGCCGTTGGTGGTTCTGGAAGTTGCCGACGATCCAGACGCCACCGTGGATGAACAACAGCACGCCTGGCTTGTTCGTGATGTTGTGCGGCGTCATCACGTACAGCTTCACGGTCCGCTGATCTTGCGTGATCGTCTTTTCGACGACCGCGACGCCGGACATGTCGACCGCCGTCTTGTTCTGAAGGCCGGTCAGAATTTCCTGCGGCTTCGGCTGCGCAAGCTCCCAGAACGGGCTGCTGTCCTTGTTCAGTTCCGACAGAAAGGCCCGAACCTGCGGATTGATGCGCGAATCCGTGGTCGGATTCGCCACTTCTGCTGCGAGTACGTGTGTCATGAGAATCACTCCTGGAACGATGGCGATTAACTTGCCGAGACGGTTCATGTGGTCACTCCTCTCTCACTTCCTGCTTTCTCGCTCGCTCTTGCGAAATCCACTCACGGAGGTACGGCGAGCAGTTCACGAGTTCGATACCTTCCGCTTCGCACGTGTCGAGGAAGCGAACTCCGTCGATGTCCACGTGCTCCAATTCGTCGAGATCTAATGCGACGAGCCGATCGCTGCGCGCAATCGCAAGACTTACGTCCACCAGTTGCGGGGAGCGGAGCTCGCCACTGAGACGAATTCGAGTTCCATCGGGCACGATCGATCGTTCGATCCTGAGCGTCACGAGTGGTTCACCACGCGCGACTCCAAAGGCAATCAGGGGGCCAGTCGACGTTGCTTCCGAATCAACGAGTTACGGTTGGAGCGGATCCTGAGATTTCAGGATTTCCTGAACGGTGAGGAAGCGAACCCGGCGAGCGGGTACGGCGTCTTCGCGGTCGCGCCGAATGAACGAATCGACAGACTCTCGGACAGCCGCTGCCTGCGGCAACGAAACTACGTCACCAACTGCTGAACAAAATCGAGAAACGCGCGCACCTTTGCGGACACGAGGTTCGACGGATGACGGAACGTGTAGACGGGGAACGTCTCGTCCGACCAGTCCGGCAGCACATGCACCAGCCGCCCGCTGGCGATGAGATCTCTGGCATAGAGTTCCAACAGCTGGGCAACGCCACCATTGCCAAGACAGGCGCCGAGCAGTGCGCCGGTGTCGTTGACCAGAAGACGACCGGACGGTGACACTGGAACAGCCTTCTTTCCGCGCGTGAACTCCCACTCGAAGGGGCGACCCGTCGCGGGATCGCGAATGAGCAAGCAATGATGCCCACGCTCCAGATCCTTCGGGTGTTTTGGCGTGCCATGGCGTGCCAGATATGCGGCCGATGCACACGTGACCACGCGGGTCTGGAGGAGCAATCGGGCCTTGAGAGAGGACGCTTCCGGTAGGCCGAATCGCACAGCCGCATCGAAGCCCTCGGCCACGAGGTCCCCCAGCGTGTCCCGGACGCGGAGTTCGACGGACACATCAGGGTAGCGATCGAGAAACTCGCCAATCCGTGGCGCCAGCACGTGGTGACCAAAGGTTCCGTCGACATTGACCCGCAGCCGACCTCGAACCATGCCTCTGGTCTTGCCCGCGCTCACCACCGCATCTTCGATACCGGAGAGGTGTGGCGCGACCGCGTCGTAGAAGCGGCGACCCTCGTCGGTCAGGGAGATGGACCGCGCCGTCCGGTTGAAGATGCGGATGCCCACGCGCTCTTCGAGTCGCGCGACTGCGCGACTCACGGCCGGCTGCGTGAGGCCGAGCGCTTCACCAGCTCGCGCGAAGCTGCCCGCCTCGACGACCGCTGAAATGACCCCCATCCCGCTCAGAACGCGACTGTCGAAGGCCACGAGCCATACTACCAGTCATCCTTAAAGTGATCACTATGCAGTTTCTGTTGGGTGAGACGCGTCCTACCCTTGTTCGTGCCGGCGTTGTTCCGCATGGCTAACAGGAGCGAGACATGAAGTTTTCGGGAAAGGTTGCAGTCATCACGGGCTCGTCACGGGGTATCGGCGCGGAAGTAGCGCGCCGGCTTGGAGAGGACGGGTTTCGGGTCGTCGTGAACTATGCCGGCAATAGCGAGTCGGCCCAGAAGGTCGCGGACGAGATCAAGGCCGCCGGGAGCGACGCAATCGTCGCCCGGGCGGATGTCACCGATGCGGCTGCGGTCGCGGCGATGTTCGAGGCGGCCGACCGGGCGTTTGGCGGCGTTGATGTCGTCGTCAACTGCGCCGGCATCCTCAAGCTCGCCACGATCGCGGAGTTCGATGACCAAGCCTTCGACCAGACGATCGCGACGAATCTTAAGGGCACGTTCAACGTCTGTCGGGAAGCCGCCAAGCGGCTTCGTCACGGCGGGCGCATCATCAACTTTTCGTCCAGCGTGATTGGCGTACGCCTTCCTACCTACGGGGTGTACATCGCCTCCAAGGCTGCGGTCGAAGGATTGACCCAGGTTCTCGCGCAAGAGATGCGTGGGCGCGGCATCAGTGTCAATGCGGTCGCGCCAGGCCCCGTGGCGACCGACCTGTTTCTGCAGGGAAAGAGCCCTGAGCTGATCGACCACATGGCGAAAATGAACCCGCTCGAACGCCTCGGTCAGCCGCAAGACATCGCCCGAGTCGTGTCCTTTCTCGCCGGATCGGAGGGAGCGTGGGTGAACGGCCAGACGCTGCGCGCCAACGGCGGTATGTGCTGATGTCATCGCGCTCGTCACGAGTTTCGTTCTCCAGGGAGGAATTTCAATGAAGGAAGTCATTTTGGTGACAGGCGCGTCGAGCGGCTTCGGTTGGCTCTCGGCCAGGGCGCTCGCTCGGGCGGGTCATACGGTGTATGCCTCGATGCGTGAGACCGCGGGCCGGAACGCGCCGCGTGTCGCCGAGGCACACGCGTATGCGAGCGAGCAGGGCATCGACCTCAGGACCGTCGAGCTGGATGTCAGCTCCGACGCGTCGGTCGCTGCCGGCGTGAACGACGTCATCGGGGCAAGCGGTCGTCTCGACGTAATCGTGCACAACGCCGGTCACATGGTCTTCGGCGTCGCCGAGGCGTTCACGCCAGAGCAGTATGCCGACCTCTACGACGTCAACGTGCTCTCGACACAGCGCGTGAACCGGGCAGCGCTGCCACACATGCGAAAGCAGGGACGAGGTTTGTTCGTCTGGGTCTCGTCCTCGTCCGCTCGCGGAGGTACACCGCCGTTCTTGGCGCCGTATTTCGCCGCGAAGGCCGCTATGGATTCACTGGCGGTGTCCTATGCGAGCGAAGTCGCGCGCTGGGGCATCGAAACGTCGATCGTCGTGCCAGGCGCATTCACCCGCGGCACCAATCATTTCGCCCATGCCGGTGCGCCGGCCGACACGGCCGTGCAATCGGCGTACGACGAAGGCCCGTATGTGGGCGTCGCCGACCATGCGCTGAAAGCGCTTGCGGCCCTCGAACCGCCGGAGGCGGATGCTGGATTGGTCGCGGCCGCGATCGTCGACGTGGTGAATGCGCCAGCCGGGAAGCGCCCGTACCGCGTCTTTGTGGACCCGTCGCAGGACGGTGCGGAGGAAGTCTTCCGCGTTGGCGATCGCGTCAGGCGCGAGATGTTTCACAACCTCGGCCTCGCTGATCTGCTCACACCGCGCATCAACGACTGAGAGACAGGGTTAACGACAGTTGTCAGAATCACCGAGATCTGGATGGCTGTCTCGTTGACCCACGGCCAACTCGACTACACTCGTGGAGTTTCGAGGCCGACAACGAGAATTCTTCCGGAAGGGTCTTGTAGAACCCGGAGGGCTTCCGAGATGGGCGAGACGGACTTTCTGAGCGGAGGCGGCGAGCTCGGCGAGCGGATCCGCAACCACGATTGGGCCGTTACGTCCGTGGGGTGACCGGCCCCCTCTAATCCGCCACGCGTAGAATGAGGGTCCTCCGTGGACAGGAGGACCGCATGAAACGGAGCAAGTTCAGCGACGAGCAGATCCTGGCGATCGTGAAGGAAGGCGAGGCGGGCCGGAAGGTCTCCGACC
>DASZTF010000152.1:0-4572 GCA_035548315.1 Minisyncoccota bacterium | reverse complement strand
CGCAGCTAGGCCTCACATAAACCGCACTCCCGGAAAAGTCCCCTGCGCGTCGTATTCCCGGAGTACGCGTACAGGGTCATCCTGTCCAGCCCGTCGAACGTATACTGGTGCGCCCACACCACCGCCGCGTTCGGGCCGTATGCCTCCGGCACCTTGCTCACTTTCCCCGGCGGCGGGCATCCGGACGGCGCGTACTGCGCATCCACATACGATTGCGGCCGCGCTCCACTCGGATCGCCCGGCCGAACCCGCCGGGCGTCGTCAGAGTGTAACGCGGCCCGTTCACTCCCGCCGTCTGCGCCAGATGCTTCCTTATAAATGGTAGCCTTCCAGCGCAAGCGACTCCAAAAGGTCATTGTCTTTTTCCAGTACGGCTAGCCTAAGACTTTCTCGAAATGAGGCGTTCGCCTTTGAGACATCCCCTAGGTGACGGAAAAGGTCAAGTTGATAGAGTGATCGTCGATCCGCTGGAAAAGTGGTAACCACTTGCTCTAGGTAACCTGCAGCCCGCCGTCTGTCGCCAGCGTGCTCGCACAGTATGGCTAGATTTCTGCCGAGCAATGACGCCCACTTTTCACTTCCAGCATGAATAGCTACCCTAAATGCGGAGTCCAAATTCTCCAGAGCCGAGTCCACACGACCGCCCTTAGCTTGCTCCAGAGCTTCTGTGAGCGTTTTGCGAAATGAGTTCATAGTACCTGCCTCGTCCAACATTCAAAACACGAGGAGACTTATTTGGAGGAAGTATAGGCCATTTTGTGCCCGTCGATCAGATCCAACCGGTCCATGTTCGTTCGCTTGTCTCCGCTGTTCCACTGGTGCCTCCGGATCGTTGATCAGCTTTGGAAGGCAATCTTTTTTCTCAAGCGGAAACTCTGCGAGCGTAATGCAGGCTTGGCTCCGGACCCGGGCGTCTGCATTCCCAAGAAGCCCTTGGAGCAACGCCACTGTATCCCGCGTCCCTACTAGAGAAATCGCGAGGGCCTTCACCGAGTGAAGTGTGGCCGTATACCGATCAATGTCAGCCTCTTGTCCGGGCGTGAGCAGTACCTTGGCAATCGTTTGCCGGAGCGACACTCCCGGCCAGGGGAGTTCAGGATGCCGTCCGGTCCTGACGGTTATGTGGGAAAGGTACATGTCGTTCGTCGCGCGGAGCACGCCGCCATCGTGTACAAGAAAGAAAATCGCCCGCTCGTGCTCACTGATAATGTTCGGCGCCGGCCCGTCCCAAGCCCCAGCAGCCTCGTAGAAAAAGAGTACGATCTGAGGACTCGGCTCGGTCCCTTTGAGTGTCTTTTCGATACGCACTTTAACCCGGCACAATTGCAGCCGGAGCCCCCGCTGACTCACCACCCGGCCCACGGTCGAACCCCCTTCGACCACGCCAATGACAACTAGTTCGGCCTTATCGATCATCTCCGTGAATTCAAGCCTCGCCGGCCGGGGAACAAGCTTCGGTGCTGTATCGCACGAGGCGCCGATGACGGTGCAAAATAGCAGCACTGCCCGAATGACTTTCAGTTTCATGATGATCACCGCCGTATCCGCCGTTTTCAGCACATCCAATTCCCTAATTGCACGTGGGGAGGTTGGGCCATTGTCCCGCGCCAGGCGCCGATATTTGAGAGCCCTACCTCGCCTGAAAGGCGAGACTGCTAGGTAGACTGCAGTTAGGACAATCACCGCCGACAGTGCCCCGCAAAGGATCGTCAGCCAAAAGTGAGACCTGAAAAACTCGACTCTCACGCCAACAATTCCCCAAAAAAGTGCGAATGGCAATAGAGACAGCTTTTTGAGATGTTTCATCTGTGCCCTCACGGGATCCGGCTGCAGGCTTTCCTGTCCTGCGTGTATTGATTAGCCGCCAGGTTACTCTCCCAAACATAGACCGCTCCAGCGGTAATGAGTCCGAGGACCACAGCCTGTGGCAAACCATCCAACATCGCACTCACGGCTCCCGTAAAGCAACCAACCCGGGCGCCAGCAAAAGCCCCATCCCGCAAATACGCGGATTGCCTCTGGTTCCCATTCGCGTCATAACTCAACGTCGAGATCTGGTTGTTCGCCGCATTCACGCTCTGCGTCCAGTTCCCGTTCCCCGTCAGATTCCCGAAGCCGTCGAACGAATAGGTCGGGCTCCACGCCGAGCCGCGCGTAGCCGCGGCCGACGGTAACCGATTTAGGCTGTCGTACGAGTAACTCACCGTCTGGCTCGCCACCGAATCCGTTATCGAAGTGATCTTCCCCGGACTGTAGCATCGGCACGCCCCCGCCAATCCGCAGGCTCGTCAATCGCCGCATCGTGTCGTACTGCCGCTGTTCCCGGTTGAGTGTGTTGTTCGCCGTATACGAGACAAGCTGATCCGCTTCGTTGTACGCCGCCGCGCTCGCCACCCTTTGCGCCGGCGTCACATCCGTCCGCGTCATATTCAGAAGTCTTCCCATTGAATCGTACCCATAGGAAAACGCCGGCCCCGCCACCGTACTGCCGCCCGGGCACGCTACCGCATATCCGCACACCGTCGCGCTCGGATAGCTGACTGGTGCTCATTCGTCCTTCGCTGTCCCAAGTGTAACTCTGACTCAGCGCAAACCCGACGGTGGTGTGCAACCCAGTTGATCTCGCTGTAGTTGAATTACTAAAGGCGGCCTTCTATCCCACGTAGTGAGAATCCGGCTCGCGAGGATGCTACTGCCTTCGCCGATCACGAACAGAACATAATTTCTATCTGAAACGTTGTCGAAGCTGAACGAGCCACCGGAACCGATGGCTGAATCCTGCGTTTCGTCGCTATAGATTCCGACAAGCCTGACAAAGCTATGAGGTGGTGGCGTTCCGATCACGCGGCCCCGCAATGAATTTCGAGACTCCGTTATTGTGCCTACCGCCATTCCACGAACAACTGTCACTTTCGGTTGATAGACCGAGACCAGCCCGCCTATCGACGTGTAACCTTCGCGATAAGCGTATATTTTATATACCCCGTACGGTATCCCTTCGGCCACGCCATAATGGAATCTTGAGGCGAAGTTCTTACCGTCCGCAGATATGAATTCATGCACGGCCGGCTGCTCGAGAAACTTACCATTGTTCTCTACGTATACTCTCAGTTCCACAGTGGCAATCGGCACTTTAACTTCTAAGGGTCGTCGAGAAGCCTCCTGAGCCGCCCCACGGCCGACACTGACGAAAAGCAACCCGCATGCCACGAACAATGATAACCTCTGCGGTCTCCGTTTCATTAGAAACAATCTCCTAACAGTCTCTTTGTAACATTGTCGGTGGGAACAGCCCTGCCATTCTCATCCTGCGAGGGAAGCCCAAGGAGTCGCTGCAAATCCGAGTCCGTCAGCCCCGTAACATTGTGGAGAACTTCATGTAGCACGATCGCCAGGTTTTGGAAATAGGCACCGGGGTCAATCAGGCTTGCGTTGAGGTAGACGAACGGCTTACCCAACTGCGCTACCCCAACCGTTCCCGCATGGCTTGCGATGAAAGAGCCCACCGTTCCCGGCGCGGAGTTCCCCGCCTGTCGTACGCTTGGAACTGGAGAAGAGGCGTACAGGCTGGACATCGGGGTCGTGTTGCCAACCGCATCCAAAAAACTGTACGTGTGCCGCATCGTCCTGAACCTGGGCGGCCGTGACGCCAAGTTTGCTAAAATCTTCGACGCAGTCCTTCTTAAAGTTTGTTTTCTTCGCTATCGTCTTTGCCGCTCTCTTGAAACTGTTTAGAGCGGCCCTGAACGCTAGGGCAGTCTCTTTCCGAGGATTTGAGTGTGTGTCGTCATA
Organism: Minisyncoccota bacterium; assembly: GCA_035548315.1. Taxonomy (GTDB): domain Bacteria; phylum Patescibacteriota; class Minisyncoccia; order Phycocordibacterales; family Phycocordibacteraceae; genus C7867-001. The sequence goes on along the minus strand of DASZTF010000152.1, from coordinate 780 downwards.
GTCCGTGATGCTGCCGAGAGGCGCTTGCTGTGTGCGCGGCCAAGGCGGCACGTTACAGTCATATTCGCTGCTAACGCTATCGCCTCCGGCGGTTACAGTGGCCGTGCACCAGCCCAGTGGGTCGAAGCCGTTGATTGGGTCGTTGCTGGCGTACCCATATCGATTCCAACTCCCCGGATCTCCTGGCCCGGCGCTCCCGCGATACGGGTCCGCGCTCAAAAACCGCCCCCGCCCGGCCGCGTAGTACCGGTTCATGGCATAATCGATCCCGCTCTCCCCATCGCGGAGGTATGTCGCAAACTTAACCTTATCGTTCGCCGTCGCCGTGATCTCCCGCCCGTACGGATCCAGTTTCGCCCCGCCCGGCATCGATCCCAGCCGGTCCGCCGTCACATAACTCAAGCTCAGCGTGCTTCCGTAGCTCCCCTCCTGAATCGTCTCGACCCCGAAATACACCAGCACATCCTGTGCCGTCCCACCAGCGAAGCGTCGTAATTAGTCAGCCCCGTCGGCGCGTTGCTGGTCACCTTGTGCGTCGCTTCCCGCTTCCCCTCTATTCCATAGAAATAGAAATACTCCGCTGTCACCCCGTTCTCCACCGCTCTCCGCCACACCCGCTGATTCGACGGATTATACGCGTACTGCCCGATCGTCACCTGCGGATTCGTCCCGTACACCATCGCCGTCAAACGGTTCTCCACATCGTAGCTCAGCGTCGCATTCCCGCTCTGCCCGACAATCGCGGATTGCGTCTGGTTCCCATTGGCGTCGTAACTCACC
>DASZTF010000151.1:0-2067 GCA_035548315.1 Minisyncoccota bacterium | reverse complement strand
CGTGGCTCATCTTTAACGTTGGGCAAAGAAAGGTTTCCATGAATTCGATTATCACACCGCAAATTCAAGCAAGAGAAGAGGCGCGTCGTCTCATCGAGCGCGAAGTGTGCAGTCGCTACGAACAAGAAAGAAAGCGCGCAGGGTTGTGGCGGCGCCTAGTGATCTGGACGAAAATCCAAAAAGAAGTCGCAGTGGAGCTGAAGCGAAAGTTTCCGCCGCATGCACTTTACTCGAGCCGCGTCGTCGGATGAAGAACCTGCCCAACCAGTCGTCAGAGCCAACGCCACCGTCTGTCACGGATCGTGCTGCTGCACGCTCCGCGCCAGCCGGCGGCGTGGCTCACCTGTGACGTTAGGCGCAGAAAATGTGGAGTTGGCGATTCAGCCTCAAATCATCACATTTACCCGCATGAGCCGTGAAGCCCTCCAAAGAAAAATCCGTTCGATGGCAAAGGCGTTGACGTTCCCGAAAAGAGAAAAGCGAGACGATCCCGAAGACGGATCGCAAAGCACAGGTGTAACCGCACCTTTGAAGCCTCTGCCCCCCGCGCTTTCCTCAGCGGCGACGAAAGCGTTGCCTAGATCCAGTGAAAGAAAAACGGCCTAACCAGTCGTCAGAGCCAACGTCACCGTCTGTCACGCCTCGTGCTGCTGCACGAGTCGCGCCAGCCGGCGACGTGGCTCACCTGTGACGTTAGGCAAAGAACATTCCGGCCATGGCTCTAATAAAAGTGAAAGAATCACGAGGTGGCGCCGACTATTTAGTTTGCGTTGTTCAATCGCGGGGCGCCGCCGACCTGCTTGTTTGCCAAGTGCCGTCGCGCGGACCTGCAGAGGGCACCGATGAGCTTTGGTGTTACGTCGAGTCTGAAGGAGCATCGACATCCACAATTTGTTGGGTCGAGTCGCGAGGTGCCGCAGATCTTCTCGTCTGCTTTGTGAGTTCACGAGGCGCTGCTGGGTGGAATGGACCTCATCGGTTGCAGGGGAAGCTCTAAAATGCCTAACCAGTCGCCAGAGCCAACGTCACCGTCTGTCACGGATCGTGCTGACGCACGCTCCGCGCCAGCCGCCGCCGTGGCTCATCTTTAACGTTGGGCAAACATGAAATCGCTGTTCGTTTTCGCCGCTTTGATTGCATTCAGCGCGTGCGCGAAGAAAGAGATAGCAGTGCATTCGCCCACCGCGTTGGTGGCAGTGATCGCCGATCCCGTGCGGTTCCACGGAAAGACGGTAAGAGTCAGCGGTTTTTTTCGACGCGGTTTCGAGACAAGTGGGCTCTTTCCCTCGCGCGACTTGAGCTTCTCGGAAGCAAATGGACTGTGGCTCGACTGGAAGAGGGAGGCGATGATCGAGCCATTGCCGTCCGATCCGATTTGGCGGGACATGAAGCCCCTTTGGCTCGAAGTGGAGGGAGTCGTCGATGCCGAACAGCATGGCCATTTAGGCGCGTGGACTGGCGCGATTCACGCGACGAAGATCAAAGCTAACCCGGTAGATTGGCTCGACGATCGCACCCGATGAGAAAAAAGCCCAACCAGTCGCTAGAGCCAACGTCACCGTCTGTCACGAGTCGTGCTGGCGCACGCCTCGCGCCAGCCGGCGCCGTGGCTCATCTTTAACGTTGGGCAAAGAAATGAGGCTTTTGAGCGAGCGCTAAAATCGAAGAGTCGAAGAGCGAATGAAGCGCGAAAAAGAAAGAGCCGGAAGTTGGCGAGTGTCTGGCGGCGAGGTGTGCGCGCAGAAAGAAGAAGCGAGCCAGATTGTTCGAAGTGACAGTCGCGAGATGCGGCGCGAGAAGAAGCGTTGAGAAGTGAAGCCTTTTACCCCGATGAAAGAAGAGCCCAACCAGTCGCCAGAGCCAACGCCGCTGCGCGTCACGCCGGCTGCTGACGCACCCGTCGCGCCGCGCACCGTCGTGGCTCATCTTTAACGTTGGCCGAAAGAGAAAGCGCCGTCATGAATCGCAGCAGTCCAAGAGCCAGCGACGATGCGATCATCCTCGAAGAAGCGCGAAGCGACGACCGAAGTGCCCGGCGTGATGCGATGATTTTGGAGGAAAGATTTT
>DASZTF010000150.1:0-2210 GCA_035548315.1 Minisyncoccota bacterium | reverse complement strand
ATTCCAAGGTCAGCCGACGAGCGCTCGCAAGAAGATTTTATTCGTCATCACGCAATCGGAAATGGGCGGCGCCCAGATGTTTCTTCTGCAGTTACTGACTCACCTGCGCCGGGATGCCTACGATCTGACCATCGCCGTCGGCAGCGACGGCGATGGTTCTTTTTCCCATGCTTTAAGCGGAATTGGCATTACTCCGCTGATCATCAAATCCCTCAAACGCGATCCAAACCTACTATCGGATATCCGAGCTATATACGAGCTCCGAGATATCATAAATTCACTCCAACCCGCTACCCTCTTTTTGTTAAGTTCTAAAGCCGGCTTTATCGGGTCTCTTGCGGGCCAGCTGGCCCGCAAGAGACCGACAGTCATTTACCGCATCGGCGGCTGGACATTCAATGACCCCTGGCCGGTCTGGAAGAAGCAGCTCTGGAAGGCATTGGAACGCACCAGCAGCCCCTGGAAAGACTATATTATCGTCAACAATACTCACGACCTCATTCAGGCCCGCCAATTCCATATTGAGCCCGCTAAAGGCCTGGAATTGATCTATAACGGCATTGAACCCTATGGCGACGGCGGCTTAGCGCCGGAAACAGCTCGTGCTAAGCTCCTGGAACTTTGCGGCCTCTCGGCGAATGATACCAGCAAAATCGCCTGCACTATTGCCAATTTCTATCCCGCCAAGGGCTTGGAAACCCTGCTGGAAGCAGCAGCTCTATTGAAGAATGAAAACCTCATTTTCATCATCATCGGCGACGGCCATGACCGCCCCAAACTCCAGCAAAAAATCGCCGCTCTTGGCCTTCAGCGCTCGGTTTTTCTCCCCGGCCACCTTGAAAACGCCCGCCAATACCTCCCGGGAGCAAACGTATTCGTATTGCCTTCGCTGAAAGAAGGCTTCCCCTGGAGCGTTCTGGAAGCCATGGCTGCCAAAATTCCAGTGGTTGCGACCCGCGTCGGCGCAGTACCGGAAGTCCTCGATAACGGCAAAAGCGGTATCGTGGTAGAGCCCAGCAAGCCCACCGAAATGAAAGAAGCGATTCTCACCATCCTGCACCAAGAAAATCTAGCTCGGGAAATGGTAATCCAAGCCCACCAGACCCTCGTGAAATCATTCAGTATTACCAGCATGGTCGAGAAGATCGAGACTCTCTTATAGTCACTTAATTTTCTGGTGTTGTTCTCCCAACCAAAAACCACCCTTTCGGGTGGTTTTTGGTTTCGATTGTGAGACATCGAGAAACTCTCCAGCGACTAGACTAGTTTCGGCTCAAGCCCCAGCTCATCGGGAGACCCTGGAGCAAGTAGCTGTCCATCCAGTCAGCAGTCGTGTTCGAGTGGCTGGACGCAGAGCGGTCAGACCACACGAGGCTTGCACTGGAAGCGCCGGCTGTCTCTGCATCTGCAGGGCCAGTCTTGGTCGTATCCTGGTGCATCGAGACCGTCAAGGTATCGGTGCCGTCGCCAAGGTCAACGTTGCCTCGGAAGGCTACCGTTGTAGCGCCGCTCAATACCACTTCGGTCGGGAACTCGAAGATCACATAACCGCTGGTGCTTGACTGACCGAGGCCAGAGTGTGAAACCGAGGCCGGGGTGACATCACCGCCATTAATGTAGAGTCTCAAGTCGCTTGCTGAAGCAGAGGCCAATCGGACGCCGCTCGACTTACTGATATCGAAGCGAATCGAGTTGACCGCAACTGAACCGCCAGGACCGTTGGAAGGCGTGATAGTGAATCGAGCCAAATCCTGGAAGCCAGTCGTAAACGTACCGCTGCTCAACGCAGTCTGGGTCAATGACGGAATTGCGTCATGGACGTACAGCGCAGAACCGGTGCGATCAGTGTTGTCAGTGGTTTCACTGACGCTGTCTGACTTGTACTTGACGTAATCAAGCGTCAAGCCAACATTCTTGCCGGTAGTAACCGTTGTGGTGACATCGGCAGTGTTTACATCCGCAGTCAAGACTTTTTCAGTGCCAACCGGGATATTCAAGCCAGTGAAGGTGGCTACGTAGTCATCGCCAACCAATACTAACGGTTTGCTCTGAACCACGACGCCATTGTCTTTCAAGTCAACTGACGCGACGGCCAATTGCTCGTTAGACGCGCTCGCAACTTTGAAGCGGAGCTCGGTCAATGAGAAGTTGTCGTTCTCACCGCGGAAGCGCCACGTGCCAGCGCTGACTGCACTCGCACTCAAGACAAG
>DASZTF010000149.1:0-2043 GCA_035548315.1 Minisyncoccota bacterium | reverse complement strand
CCCTATCGCTCGCAGATTCGTCAGGCATTGGCGAGTGGGCGGAGCGAGGAGCTGGAGCGCCTGGCGATCGAGATGTACGCACGCGGGCTCTCGGTGCGCGACATCGAGCGCACGTTCACCGATCGGCGGGGCGAGTGCCTGTTATCGAAGATGGTCGCGCAAGTGGAAACAGTGAGCACGCAGGCAGACAGACAGGCAGACAGGCAGACAGGCAGGATAGGCGAGCGGCCGCTCGTGTTTAACCCGGAAAGCGGACTCTACTTACCTTCGCGTGGCACTGAAATCGGGGAGCAGGTCAGCGACGCCGAACGGTGCCCTGAGTCCTCTGCAGGCACAGATCGATCTCGCACTGGCGCCTAATCGAGGATTGCCTGGGGCTCTATTGCGCATCGACCTCGCTGGACTTCGGCAGGCTGGATATGAGATTCCTCAAGTGACGAAGGTTGGGAGGAGCTTCGGGATGCCGGGTGGTGGCTTTGAAATGCAGTTCCCATACCCTATCCCTCCGCAGTTCATCGCGGTCATAGGGCCATGAAGCTGGACGAGTTTCGCAATCAGATGGAAGCGTACCGCAGCTCCGTCGACCAGGAAGCGAAGTCACTTAAGGACTCGTACCTGGCGCTGGATCGGCTTCACAATTTGTATCGGAAGTTCGATGGGGAAGAGCGGGCGATGGCCGATCAGGTGCTCACGGAGTGGGTTCTGTCCGAGGACGAGAACGTGCGCTTCGATGCCTTGGCGTTGATCGATGACTTCAAGATCGCGCATGCGATGCCGGCACTTAAGACGCTCACCGCAAGACTTGCTTCAAGCAAGGCGCCGGGTGCGCCGTACGAACTGCAGAAGGTGGACCGCATTCTCCGAGACCTCAGCGGGCACATGCACAGCGGGCGTGGTTAAAACGAGAGATCGCTGCCTTCGTTCTGTGCCGTTGTGGAGGGCGTGCAGGATAATATGGCCTGACCTGTCAACTACTGACGAGCCCATCCCTCGCACGATCTGCACGCTGGATGATCGAAGACATGCGGACGAGGGACGCGACAGCAGGCAGCTTGTAACGACGATGGATCATGCTGTCGGTGGCGGACTTAAATTGCACAAATATGGCGGACGAAATTTGCACACTCGGGCAAGTTGGCGGCTCCTTGAGCGATCGGGGAGCAGCCCATGTACGGACGGGAACAACGAGTGCTGTGTAAGCGATCGATCTTCACCGTGATTGCGAGCGAGTCGACGATGCGAGTCAGGAGACAGGACCTGATTCAGCGAACCCGTCCCATAGCGTGTTCTGCCAGCCACTGATGATCCCGTTGTCGTGGCACACGGGACAGTACCAGTGGATCGTGTCGTTCTCATCGGCGGCCGGATAGCACATGATGATGCCATGGCATCGGCGATGCCCGGGCCGCCGGCGACAGCGCACCTTGGGTGGATCGTCGATGTTGGCGGTGGCGTCCACAACGATACTTGCGAAGTACTCTGCGAGCATTCGTACGCGCGGTGGCATTTCCGCGAGCGCACCGGCTGGCGTGAGGTAGTGCCTGAGATTAACGATCCATGTGTTGCCCACGACTCATGCCTCGCTCGAGGCGAAGGGCAATAACGCCTCGAAGTCTGCAACGCTCTTGGCCAGCGGCAGTTTCTCGAAGAGCTGCTTCAGATAGGCGTACGGCTCGAGTCCATTGGCCTTCGCGCTTCGCCGATGGCACCGGCAACATCACCTCGCGAAGTGACGTCGCCGGCGGCGCGACATGGACTTACGATCCTGCGCGCAAGCATGCGGTGACGCAGCCAGGGGCTGGGGGTGTTTCGTACACGTACGATGCAAACGGGAACGTCACGAGTCGGAACGGCGCTACGATCTCCTGGACGAGCTTCGATCATCCGAGCGTGATCAACAGTGGCACGGAGTCCGTGCAGTTCTCGTACAACCACAATCATCTGCGATGGCGCGCCATTTACAGCGGCAGTGCAGGGCTTGAGACGACGTATTTCATTGGCGGATTGCTCGAGAAGGTGATCACCGCCGGCGCGAACGATTAC
>DASZTF010000148.1:0-126597 GCA_035548315.1 Minisyncoccota bacterium | reverse complement strand
TTCTGGGGCATGTACTACACCAGCTACGCGATGCTCGCCGGATTCGCGATTCCGTTCTTAATCTTGTTCGTATCCGGTGGTATCGCGTATGCACTCGTGCTCCACATGCTGTTCTATGTGCTTTCCGGCGCGTTCTTCGCGCAGTTCCCACGCCCCGGTACCGCGGCGCACCACGACGTGCTCGGCCCGGCGCAGGTCTAGATTTACTCCAAGTGTTATGTGCGATAAGGTGCGAATAGGAAGAAAAGGAATGTTCTCATGGCTCAAGGGAAAGTACTGAGGCTACTGGACGGCAGGCCAATTGATGCCGACCACTTTCGTATCTTTGACGAAAACCTCCCGCTGCGGCTTGAAGACCGCATGGCGATCGTGCGCGCGGAACGCGCGCTCGACCGAACAGGGCGATTCGCTATTGCCGCTGCAACGCGGCGTCGGCTTCTCGGAAGTGTCGTTGCGGATACGGCGCTGGAGGCGGCGCAGGAGATCGCAAAGACTGTGAAGGAAACGTATGGCAACGAGCACAAAAGTACCGCTATCGCGCTTGTCGCCACCTTCTACACGTATGCGGGGATGACGACGCTGCATGGCACCAATGCCCGCGTCCTCCTTGCCGATGCGGAGTACTCGCCTGACGACCCTACGCCGGAAGGCACGGCTTTCGAGTACTGGACAAAGCGACTGGCGAAGACTGAGATCGAGGGGACTCGGGAGGTACTACACCACCGGAATCGACGCATTCTGATCCACCGTCCTTTCCAGCTGCTAGGAGTAAAAGCAAAACGCGGACCTCGTGAATGAGGCCCGCGTTCCGCTTTTGCGTCTAGTCTATTTAACCGCGTCCTTGAGGGCCTTTGCCGGGCGGAACTTGGGCGTACGAGTCGCTGCGATACGGATGGTCTCGCCGGTGCGGGGATTGCGTCCTTCGCGGGCCGGGCGGGCCTTGGTCACGAAGATGCCGAGGCCGGCGACCGATACTTCGTCGCCACGCTTGAGGCCTTCGTGGATGCTGGCAATCATGGTCTCCACGGCACGCTCAGCGTCTGCCTTGGTACCTCCGAGGACGCCGTGCACCTTGTCTACGATATCTGCTTTATTCATAGGGGCTTGGTTAGGGCTAATCCCATACCCTGACGGGCAGGGAGGGTATGCCGGAAGTATAGAAAACCAGGTTTTTAGTGCAATAGGGGTAGACAGACTTAGTAAAGTGATGCAGAAAAGTGTGTTAGAGTCGAGAACATATGAAAATCGGTGTATCGGGAGTGCGCGGGAGCTTTTCTGAACAGGCAGGGCGGCAGTACGCGGCGTCGGTCGGCGTGCGCGAGCCTGAAATGGCGTATCTCACCAGCGTGGAAGGCGTACTTTCTGCACTCGATGCAGGGTCTATCGAGCGTGGCGTGTTCCCGGTCGAGAATTCTACCGGCGGGATCGTGATCGAGGCTGTGTACGCAATGGCCAAACACCTTTTTGACGTGGAAACGATGTTCGAGCTTGAGATCCACCAGAATCTTTTGGTAAAACCGGGCACCAAGGCAGAGCATATTACGCGTGTCGTCTCTCACGACCAGGCACTCAAGCAGTGCCGCATGTACCTGAAGCGCAAATGGCCCGGTATCGATATGGAGGAGTACCCGGATACGGCTAAGGCGGCGCAGGATCTTGCAAACGGCGTACTGAAAGACAGCGATGCGGTAATCGCGTCAAAGAATTGCGCAGAAATGTACGGTCTCGACCTGCTCGAGGAGAGTATTCAAGACCTCAAATACAACTTCACCAACTTTGTGGTGGCGAAGAAGGGCTAGCTAGCGGGCGAACTCGACCACGCGGTTCTCGCGGATCATGTTCACTTTGATCTCTCCCGGGTACTTGAGCTCTTCCTGGACGCGTTCAGCGATATCGCGCGCCATTTTATGCATCGCGACGTCGGAGACCTTACCTGGATTCACGAACACACGGATCTCTCGGCCCGCGGAGATGGCGTATGCCTTCTCGACGCCGGGGAATGATGCGGCGATGCGCTCGAGGTCACCGAGGCGCTCCAAGTAGCGCTCCACCGTGTCGCGGCGTGCGCCAGGGCGGCCACCAGAAATAGCGTCTGCTACCTGCACGATCACTGCCTCCGGTGTCTCGTACGGGTATTCGTCGTGGTGGCTCTGCATTGCTTGGATCACGCGTGGGTCCACGCCGAACTTCTCGAGGATGCGGCGCCCTATTTCCACGTGCGTGCCGGATACCTCATGGTCGACGGCTTTCCCGATGTCATGGAGGAGGGCGCCGGTGCGTGCGATGCCGGTATCAGCGCCGAGCTCGCCCGCGAGCATGCCGGCGATATGTGCCATTTCCACCGAGTGCTGGAGGACATTCTGCCCATAGCTCGTGCGGAAATGGAGGCGGCCCAAGAGCGCCGTGAGCTTAGGATCAAGACCGACGACGCCCGCGTCGTATGCAGCCTGCTCGCCTTTCTGCTTGATGAGGTCGTTCATCTCTTTCTTGGTCTGCTCCACGATCTCCTCGATCTTGGTGGGCTGGATACGGCCGTCGAGGATGAGCTTCTCGAGTGCGATCTTCGCCACGTGGCGGCGCAGCGGGTCAAAGGATGAGAGCGTGATTTTATCCGGCGCGTCGTCGATGAGCACATCGACACCCGTCGCGCGCTCGAACGCTTTGATATTGCGGCCTTCTTTGCCGATGATCTTGCCCTTCATCTCTTCTGAGGGAATCTGTACGGAAAGGGTAGTGACTTCCGCATTCACGGAATTGCCGAGGCGGTGGATCACCGCGGTGAGGATGTTGCGCGCTTTTTCTTCGAGGCGTTCGCGACCGGTCATCTCGAGTTTCTGCAGCCGCGCGAGGATGGATTCCTCGTATGCGTCCTCGATCTCTTTCATCAAAAGGTCCTTTGCCGCGTTCTCGGAAAGGTGGGCGACGCGACCGAGCTCGCCGCGGCGGCGGCTCGAGAGCTCTTCGGCGTCGCGCTTCATGCGCGCGACTTCGTTCTCGCGGTTCTTGAGTTCTTCCGCGCGCGTCACGAGCGCGCGCTCGCGCTCGTCCACGAACTCCTCTTTCTTTGCCAGTCGGTCGGCGACGGTGCGGAGGCGCTCTTCGCGCTCGGTCAAGGGGCGCAGCTGCTCCTTCTCCACTTCTTCAGCGCGCTCCTCTGCCTCCGCGATGATGCGCGCGCCGCGCTCCTTAGCCTCAAGCATTTTCTGCTTGATCTCAATTTCAAGTGACCCGCGCTGGCCGAGCGCGATGAGTACGCGAAGCACGTAGCCGAGCGCGATGCCGGCCACGCCTGAAATAGCGAGCAGGATGAGTACGAGTTTTATAGACATGGTGCCCGTTCAAATTCCCCGAAGGGAAGTTCAAAAATCGAAGTAATGCTTCCAGCCGTGCAACCGTATCTGTCGTCAATCCGTGGCGGAATTACTGCATTTTATCACGTTTTTCCCGTTTCGCAAACTGAGCCCGACACCTTTATTTACTTTTGAAGACCTTGTCGACGATGCCGTATTTTACTGCCTCGTCTGCGGTCATGAAGAAGTCGCGGTCGGCATCGCGGGAGACCTTATCGAGCGGCTGGCCGGTCTGCTTCGCGAGGATTTTGTTGAGACGCTCGCGCAGCGAGAGGATACGGCGCGCGCTGATTTCAATATCGGATGCCTGGCCCTCCGCGCCGCCGTGGGGCTGGTGGATCATGATGTCGGCGTTCGGCAGTGCGAAGCGTTTGCCCTTGGCACCGCTCGCGAGAATGATGGAACCCATCGATGCCGCCATACCCACGCATACGGTGGAGACGTCCGGCTTCACGTGATTCATCGCGTCCACGATGGCGAGACCAGAGTGCACATGGCCACCGGGCGAGTTCACATAGAGCGAGATGTCTTTCTTTGGGTCCTCTGCTTCAAGGAAGAGAAGCTGCGAGATGATGAGATTCGCGACGTCGTCGTCGATGGGGCCCCCGAGGAACACGATGCGCTCGCGCAGGAGGCGCGAGTAGATGTCGTAGGCGCGCTCGCCGAACTGCGATTTCTCGATGACCATCGGCACGAGCATCGAACTCTTGGGTGAGGTGTTTTTCATATTCATAGTGATTGAATCGTATCTCAAACGAGGACCATACGCAAAAAGCGCTCGAGCATGTCTCTCGAAGGGTGCGCTCATGCCGCTCGGCAGTCAGCCCCTTCTCAAGACAATGCTCTCGCGCTTTTTGATTACTGCGCCGTAGACGTGGACGTAGTGGCGACCGATGGGGACGCCATCATGGTAGTCGTGGCCATCGTCGTCGTGGCTTCCGTCGTGGTGGACGTGGGGAGCACGATCGGGGTCGCGACTTTCTGCAGGCGCTGCTGGTAGACGTAGAACGCACCGACCACGATGATCGCGAGGATCAGCATGATCGAGAGGAGTGCTCCGTAGGACGCGTTCGGCTTTGAGTCCATAGTTATTTATTTTTCTCCTGGTACATCTTGCGTGCACGCTCCAAGGTCGATACCGCAGCCTCCTTGCCTTCGAAGCCCTTCACTTCTACTACGACTGGCTTTCCTTTGAGCTGCTTGATGGTCTCGAAGAAATGCTGGATTTCCTTGATGAGATGCTTATTCACATCTGCGATGTCCTGGATATCTTCCATGCGGCGGTCGTTAACCGGGACGCAGATAATTTTGTCATCCGACTCACCGTCGTCGATCATGCGCATCACGCCGACTGCGCGAGAAGACACGAGGATACCCGAGGGAATCGGGTGGCTCGAGATGAGGAGCACATCGATGGCGTCTCCGTCATCCCAGTGCGTCTGAGGAATGAATCCGTAGTTCGTCGGGTACGGAGCCGGGCCGTAGTTTGCGCGGTCGAGCGCAATCATCCCCGTCTCTTTGTCTACTTCGTATTTATTGTGGGAACCGTGCGGGATCTCGATGATGACGTTGAGCTCATCAGGAGTGCCTGCCGGAATATCGTGAAGCAAATTCATAGTTCGAGTATAACTTACGCTGCCTCTTCGTCGCGATTCTCGCGCTCGTCGGCGACGGAACCGTTATCGGTGAATGCCGTCTCCTCCTCTGCGGTCTTCGCGGATGCAGGCGGTTCGTCTTCGGTCACGGCCGAGTCCTGCTCTGCAGGGTCAACGCCCGCTTCTTTCGCGGGGTCGTTCTCGACGGCAGCTTCTTCAGCTTCAAGCTGTGCTTCGGCTTCCTTAATATGCTCGCTTCCCGCGATGACGCGGTCCTCGGTCGATGCGCCGCCCGTGCCGTCAGACTCTGCGACTTCCGCGCCGCCGACCGACACGATGTCGATGTTCCAGCCGGTGAGCTTGGCTGCGAGGCGTACGTTCTGGCCGCCGCGACCGATCGCGAGCGACTGCTGGTCATCGGAGACCTTCACTGTCGCACGGTGCTCTGCCTCATCGAGCTCGATGTCGAGCACGGTAGCAGGAGAGAGCGCTTCCTTGATGAACGCCTTCATGTCTTCCGACCACTCGATGATGTCGATGCGTTCGCCGCCGAGTGCTGCCATGACCGTCGAGACGCGCACGCCGCGCTGACCCACGAGCGAACCCACTGGGTCCACGTGGGAATCCACGGAGGCGACGGCGATTTTGGTGCGGCTGCCCGGCTCGCGGGCGATGCCTTTCACTTCAATAGCGCCGGATGCGAGTTCCGGTACTTCCATTTCAAACAGCTGCACGAGAAAGCGCGGGTGGCTGCGCGAGAGGCGCAGGTAGACGCCGCGGAAGCCCTCGTCCACCGCGTACAGGTACGCGCGGATGCGCTCACCGGGGCGGTAGCGCTCACCGGGGATCTGCTCCTCGTACGGGATGATGCCGGTCGCGCGACCCAGGTCGATAAAGAGCGCGCCGCGCTCCATGCGCTGCACGATACCCGAGACGATCTCGCCCTTTTTGTGGCCGAACTCTTCGAGGATCGACATCTTCTCCGCTTCGCGGATCTTCTGGATTACCACCTGCTTCGCCGTCTGCGCCGCGATGCGACCGAAGTCGTCCTGCGGCTCAAGCGGGAAAATGATTTCCTCGCCGAGTTCTGCGCCGCGTTTGATCATCTTCGCGTTCGCAAGCAGCATGTGCTTCTCTTCGTCGTAGCGAGGGAGTTCGCCCTCAGCGACTTCCTCATCTTCATTGCGGCGGTGCGGGTGCTCCGGCTCCGGTGCGATCTCCTCACCCTCCTCGGGGAAGCGCACCGATGATTCGTCGACGACGGTCTTCACCTGTTCGAAGGTGATCGTACCGGTATTCATATCCAATTTCGCGCGGATGACCTGGCCGCGCTTACCGTATTCCTTTTTGTACGCAGTGGCCATCGCGGACTCGATAGCGTCCACCATGGTTTCTTTGGTAATGCCTCGGTCTTCGAATTCGCCGAGCACTGCATTGATAGTTTTGAGATCCAACATACTTCCGATATTTAGTTGTCGCACATATTAAATTGGTGCCCGTACCTTCACTCACTATATAAGGAATAGCGGTTTGGGTAAAAAGAAATATCCGCGGCGCGGACATTTCAGATAGGTCTAAGGTACCCCAGGAACGATGAAAAGTCAATGGAGGCGTTTGACTCCTGCGTACGCAGCAGTATAGTCGTCCCACGTCCCTGAGTGGCACCAGGAGCGTGGTGTTCCTTCGCGCCATTCATAAGATAGGTGAGGTATCCATGCACGATCCCCGACTGAAAAAAGTGGAAACGTCAAGTACCGCCACACGACTTCTCGGCATGGCAGGTGTGGTGCTTGTGATCGTCGTGATCGCATTCGTCGCTCTCAACATGGGTGGTCCGAAACCCGCGACGCCTGCGCCGGCAGCGCAGACGACGTCTTCGCCCTGACCGGTGTTCTCCACTACCGAATGGCAAACCCGCGCGCGACGAACATCGCGTGCGGGTTTTGCATTACGGCTTTTCCGCGATGTCCCAAATCGTCTCGAAGAGGACGCGCATGGTGGTGTAGATGGCGGCGTTTTCGATGATCGTGGTGATCAGGGGATCGCCGTAGGCGGTAATCGCTACTTTATTTCCATAGATCAATATCTGTGCCGGCAGGTCGAAGGATCGCCGAGGCATGAGCCGACGCTCCGTGAGATTTTCTTTATCGCGTGCAAGTACTTTGGCGTCGACGGGTGCACCACCGGGGCGTGTGGGAGTGATGGCGCGGGTGTGTATGCCACGCGCCGCGCGATTGAGCAGGTGTTCTCGCGTGAGTGCTTCAATCGCGTCATCCCGGTCGTCGTGCGTGGAGCGGATCAAACAGAGGTCGCTCGCTTGCCGCAAGGTGTCTTCATAAAGTTCGGCGATGCCGGGTGCACCGGAGAGTATACGAATGCCGGGCGCTCTCGATGCCGAAGTGTAGTCCGATATGAGCTGGCTCAGCACACCGTCCACGGTCTGCTTCGCCACCACGGCGTTCTCCGCGCGCCGTCGTGCGCGCTCTTCGATCGCGAACGGATGCACGGGCGCGAAGAGCGCTGGTTTCCCGGGTGGTTCTTCGCGGGTGACGAGCCCAAGCGTGATGAGCTCTTCGGCGATGCGGTAGGTGTAGGTACGGGAGAGTCCGGCGCGGCTGGCGAGCTTCCCGGCCTGGAGCGGGCCCTCTTTCACGAGTGCACCGTAGAGCTGCGCCTGCTCGGCGGTGAGCCCTGCCGCGATGAGGGCCTGGGTGTGCGTACGGGGTTCCATAGTCACAGAGTAGTGACAATATATGAAACTACGAAGGAAGAAAAGTGATTATTCGTGTCACAGATTAGTGACATTTTCAGTTTGGGTCTGTTCCACAGCGCAGCGCGTCGAGTACGCATCGACGCGCTATACTCTTATTTAGCTATGCAGGTGGCCGAATCAGAGCTCAAGGCGTTTATCATCGACTCGGGACTGGTGTCTCGTAAAGACGTCGATGACGCCGCAGAAGCGGGGAAGGCGCGCAAGCAATCGGTCGGCGATATCCTCGTGGGCAACGGCAAGCTCTCCACCGATGCGCTCCGCCGCATCAAGGCCTATGTGCTCGGCATCCCGTTCGTGAACCTCAAAGACCAGAAGATTCCGTTCGAGGTGCTTACGCTCATCCCAGAGCCAATTGCGCGCACGCACTCCATTGTCGCGTACAAAAAGACCAACACCGAGCTCGAGGTGGCAATGCTCGATACCGAAGACCTGCCCGCAATCGATTCCGTGCGCAAGTCGACCGGCCTCAAACTCTTGCCGCGCCTCACGAGCGAGGAATCGATCAAGAATGTACTTCTCCAATACCAGAAGTCGCTCAAGGAAGAGTTCGGCGATCTCATATCCACGGAAGCGGGGAAGCTTACGGTGGTGAAAGAGCTTGGCGATAAAGAAGCCACCGGGGAGGAACTCAAGAAAATGGCAGAAGATCTGCCGATCGTGCGCATCGTCGATACCTTGCTACGCCACGCGATCATCCAGAAAGCGTCCGACATCCACATCGAGCCTTTGGAGAACGAAGTGCTCGTGCGCTACCGCATCGATGGTATCCTCCACGATGCGATGACGCTCCCGCGCGCCGCGGCGCCGGGCATCGTAGCGCGCATCAAAGTGCTCGCGAATCTGAAGCTCGATGAAAAGCGATTGCCGCAAGACGGACGCTTCAAGATGGAGACCGAGAGCGACAAGGTGTCGTTCCGCGTGTCGCTTCTCCCGACTTATTTCGGCGAGAAAATTGTGATGCGTCTCTTGCGCGAGTCGGGTGACGGATTCACACTCGACGCGCTCGGCTTCCATGGCGCGGGCATGGAGCGCATCCACGAAGCGACCAAGCAGACCACCGGACTCATCCTCATTTCGGGACCGACGGGTTCGGGTAAAACCACGACCCTCTACACGGTGCTCGACATTTTGAATACGCCCGACGTAAATATCTCCACCATCGAAGACCCGATCGAGTATCAAATGAAGCGCGTCAACCAGACGCAGGTGAATCCGGCTATTGGGTTCACCTTTGCAAACGGGCTGCGCGCGCTTCTGCGCCAGGACCCGAATGTGGTGATGGTCGGAGAAATCCGCGACGGCGAGACGGCATCGCTCGCGATCAATGCCGCACTCACCGGCCATTTAGTGCTCTCCACCATCCACACCAATAGCGCTGCGGGTGCGGTGCCGCGGCTCATCGACATGGGCGTCGAACCGTTCCTTCTCGTGTCAACGCTCAAGGTGGTAGTGGGGCAGCGCCTCGTGCGCCAGCTCTGCACCGAAAAGGAAGAGTACAAGCTTACGAAAGAGGCGCGTACGAAAGTGGCGACAGAAGATAAGTTCGATGCGGTGATGCAGGCGCTGCATGAGGAGAAACTCGTGAAGCCGAGCGTCAAAGTTGAGGACATCCCGTTCTACCACCCCAAGCCCTCTCCCGAGTGCGAGGACGGCTACGCAGGTCGCATCGGTATCCACGAAATCATGCAGATCTCGCCGACCATTCGCGATCTCATTATTAAGGGTGGTACCTCAGATGCTATCGAAACGCAGGCTCGCAAGGAGGGTATGCTCACCATGCTCGAAGATGGCATTTATAAGGCAGCGAAGGGCGTGACTTCCATCGAAGAGGTCCTGCGTGCGGTGACCGAGTGATATGAAATTTAAGGTAACGTTTCGTAAAGAAGACGGAAGCAACGAGACAAGGACGGTCGATGCCCCGAACCGTTTCAGTGTCTATGCCGAGGCAGAGAAAGCGGGCGAGACGGTGACGGCGATCGAGGAGCTTGCGGGTGTGTCGTTCATTTCCAAACTCAATATCAGTTTCGGCACGGGCATCAAGACCGACCAGCTCATTACGTTTACCAAGAACATGGGCGCGATGCTCACGGCCGGGCTCACGCTCTCCCGTGCGCTCTCGGTGATGGAACGTCAGTCGACGAACAAAGAGCTCAAGAAGATCGTGGTCTCGCTTGAGACCAAGGTCAAAGAGGGAAGTGCGTTCCATGAGGCGCTCGCCGCGCATCCCAAAGTATTCAGCAAGCTCTACATCGCGATGGCGAAAGCGGGTGAGGAGTCGGGCACGCTTGCGGCGTCGCTCGCGATCGTGGCGCGGCAGATGGAACGCACGAACGCGCTCATTAAAAAGGTGCGCGGCGCGATGATCTATCCAGGCGTGATCCTTTCCGCGATCGTGATCATCGGCATTCTCATGATGGTGTACGTGGTGCCCACACTTGCATCCACATTCGTCTCGCTCGGGGTGAAGCTCCCGCTCTCCACGCAGATCATCCTCGCCGTCTCCAATTTCATGGTCGCGAATTTCATACTAGTGATCGTCGGCGTGATCGCGTTCGTGGTGCTCGTGGTGTTCGCTGTGCGCTCGAGGACTGGAGCAGCGATCGCGGTGAAGTGTGCGCTCCACGCACCGGTGGTGGGGGAGCTCATGCGCGAGACCTATGCCGCGCGCGCCGCGCGCACGCTCTCGTCACTCCTTTCATCGGGCGTCGAGATGCTCACGGCACTCTCTATTTCAGCAGAAGTGGTGGGGAACCCCACATTCTCCGTGGTGATCGACGATGCGGAGGAAAAAGTACGTAAGGGCGAGGCGCTCTCGGCTGCATTCATGGAGCACCCGAAACTCTATCCCATTCTGTTCTCAGATATGATCGCGGTCGGTGAAGAGACGGGTAAGGTGGCCGATATGCTTGCGCAGGTGGCTGAGTATTACGAGAACGACGTAGAGGACCGCACCAAAGATCTCTCCACCATCATCGAACCGGTACTTATGCTCATCATCGGACTAGCGGTCGGTGTGTTCGCCGTATCGATGATCGGCCCGATCTACTCGCTTACCTCGCAAATCGGCTAGCCCGTGCGGTATCATTGGGCCATGTACCTTGCGCGCTTCCGCGGCATGACGCTTATCGACGTGCTCGTCGGCTCCGCTATCGCGCTCGTCTTTTTCCTCGCCGTGTTCCAGTTGCTGCGCGCCTCGGCACTTATCTCCACGCTCGCTACTGAGACTGCAGCCGCGACCTCGATCGCAAATTCCCAAATGGAATACATTCGTTCATTGAACTACGACGACGTGGGCACGGTGGGCGGCATCCCCGCCGGCGTGATACCGCAGGACGCGACGACGACCGAGGATGGTATCGACTACGCGGTGCATACCTTTATTGAGTACTACGATGATCCGGCGGATGGCAGCGGTACCAGTGACAGCAACGGGATCACTACCGATTACAAACTAGTGAAGGTCAGCGTGTCGTTCACCACGACGACCGGCACGCACACGGTGACGATCGATACGAACGTCACGCCGATCGGCATCGAGACCACCACGGGCGGCGGCACGCTGCGTATCGTGGCTGTCGATGCAAGCGGGAATCCCGTCGCGGGTGCGACGGTACGTATCTATAACCCGAGCACGGTACCTGCTGTCGACGTAAGTACCTTCACCGATTCTCTCGGTACGGCATTGCTTGGAGGTGCAGCCACTTCCACGAACTACCAGATAACGGTGAGCAAGTCGGGCTATTCAACAGCCCAGACGTACGACCGCGACACCAATAATCAGAATCCAAACCCTGGCCATCTCACGGTGGTGGAGAACCAAACCACATCCGGCACATTCGCGATCGACGTGCTGTCTGCATTCACGATGCATGTGTATCTACCGATCGCGACGAGTACCTTCAGCGATGCGTTCACTGATGGAAGCAAGCTCGCCAGCATGACAAATGTAACCGCAGCGAGCGGTGCGCTCACGCTCACGAGCGATGGAGCTGGTGGGTACCTGACGCCGGGCAGTGCGCGGTCGATTGGAGTGTCGCCCGCGCTGCTTGCCCATTGGGGCGCGGCATCGGCCATGCTTACGCTACCGGTCGGCGCAAGCGCGGTCGTACATGTGACCGACGGCAGCGGTACGCTTGTGCCAGATGCTGCGCTCGCCGGGAATAGCACTGGCTTCACGTCGTTTCCTGTTGATCTCTCAGCGCTTTCCACGACGACGTACTCCACGCTTGCGCTCAGGGTAGACATGACGGGTGGCACCGCGACACCGTCGCTCACGAATTGGTCGCTCAGCTACGCCACCGGCCCGACCCCCGTGCCGAATGTGGACTTCACCCTTACGGGTGCAAAGACGATCGGCTCCACGGGCGGGGGAGCGCCGATTTACAAGACCACCATCGCGACGACCACTGATGCGTCGGGCAGTGTGCCGCTCGCCCTCGAGTGGGACTCTTATGCCCTTTCGTTCTCGGGGTATGACGTCGTCGACGCGTGCCCCACGTTCCCCTACAACGTGCTCCCGAATACCACTACCGATGCTCGGCTCGTGATCGCGAGCGCGACGCCGAACGCGCTCCTGGTGTCGACCACGGACGCATCGGGCAACTCACTTTCTGGCGCGAGTGTGACTCTTTCTCGCACCGGCTTCTCGCAGACCGTGACCTCGTCATCGTGCGGTACGGCGTACTTTGGCGATGTCGATGCCCACACCGACTACTCGCTTTCTGCAACATCGGGAGCGCTCAATGCTTCCTATACGAATGTGCCGGTTTCTGGCTATGCTACCTATGCTGCAATACTTCAGTAACCAGCGCGGGTTCACGCTCATCGAGATGCTCGTGGTCATCGCGGTGCTCGCGGTAGTCGGCGTCGCCGTCTCCGGTATGATCGCGTACATTTATAAAACGAACACTTTTCTCTTCCAACAATCGTCTGCTACGGATAACGCACGACGCGGCATCGAGTACGCGCTCGAGAATATCCGCGAAGCATCGTACGGCGCCGACGGAGCATACCCGATCGCAAACGCAGCGACCTCCACGGTCACGTTCTATGCCGACGTCGACAACGATGGGACCGTGGAGAAGATTCGCTATTACTTGAGTAATGGCACGCTCTACCGCGGCGTCACCAACCCTGCCGGGTCGCCGCCGTCCTACACCGGACAGACGGAAGCCGCGACGATTGTGGCGAGCTATGTGCAGAACGGCACCTCGACACCGATATTCAATTACTATGACGATACCGGGGCGCAGCTCGCAACGCCCGCCGATGTGTCGAAGGTCGCATCGGTGTCGGTGGTGATCGGCGTCGACGTCGATGTGCGCCGTGCACCGGTGACGTTCACCCTCATCGGCAGCGCGACCATCCGCAACCTCCGTAATGAGTAGCCCTATGACACACCACACTCATCGACGTGTGAAACTTCGATCCGCAGGATTCATCATGCTGCTCGGACTCGTATTCGGCGCGATATTTCTGGGACTCGTGGGCGCGCTCTCGGGATACGTGCTTGTGGAGAATAAACTCCAGCGCACCAATGCCTCAAGCGAAGAAGCATTCTCAATCGCCGAAGCAGGGGTCGAGGCGTACAAGTGGTTCCTCGCACACTATCCGGGCAACACCACCTATGGCACGGGACACGCGGGTCCCTATGTGAGTACCTACTACGACCCCGAGAATGGCACGGCGGGCACGATCTCGCTTTCTATAAATGGTACGACCGCGTGCGGGCAGACGACGTCTATAAAAATTTCATCCACCGGCACGCCCGCAGACGACGCAAGTGTTTCAAAGACGGTGAGCGCCACGTATGCACAACCATCGGTCGCCACCTATTCGTACATCTTGAACGACAGCGTGTGGGCGGGCGCAGACCGCGTCATCCTCGGTCCCTATCACAGCAACGGCGGCATCCGCATGGACGGCACCGCGAACTCTCCGGTCACGAGCTCCGTCTCGAGCTGGACGTGTACGAGTAGCTTCGGCTGCAGTCACAACACCACGGAGCCCGGCGTGTTCGGTGCGGGGTCACCAAGCAATTTGTGGAGCTACCCGACGCCGCAAGTGGACTTCAGCGCTATCGCGGCGGACTTCTCGGGCCTTAAATCGACCGCGCAGACGAGCGGAAAGTATTTCACCTACGGCACCAAATCGAGTCAGCAGAACGGCATCCACCTTATTTTCAACGCGAACGGCACCGTGACGGTGAAGAAGGTGACTTCGGTGAACTCACCGAGCGTCGATGCGTTTGTAGACGGCAGTAGCGGTTCAACCGACTATTCGCTTATTAAAAATGAAACGACGCTCGGCACCTACACTCTGGCAAGCGACTGCGGACTTGTATTCGTCGAGAATCGCGCGTGGATCGAAGGCACCATTACGGGGAAGGTGACTATTGTCGTGGCGGACGTGACCGATGCAAATGGGGCAGTGGACGCGATCATCCCGAACAACCTTACCTATAGTGCCTATGACGGGACGGTGGGACTCACGGTGATCGCGCAGCACGACGTGCTCATCGGCCCCACCTCGCCCTCGACGATGACCATGAACGGTATCTTCATCGCGCAGAACGGGGCGTTTGGCCGTAACCTTTACGACTGTCCGGGTACGTATGAAGGAGGGAATGGGTCGAGCCGTCTCAATTCGCTTACCATCCTCGGCACAACTGTGTCTAACAAGCGCACGGGTACCAAGTGGATCAATGGCTGCGGGTTCTACGGCGACGCGGGCTACCAGAACCGCACCGATTCCTACGACCGCACGCTTGCAAGTAGCCCGCCGCCGTTTACCCCGGCTGTCTCGACCGATTACGAGCTCATGGACTGGCACGAGAATTAGTGAATACGCCAGTGCTAGAATAGACGCATGTTTATTGCCGCTAATTGGAAGGCGTATGTGGAGGACGCAGAACGCGCGAAGAAGCTCGCGGCGCTCGGGAAGCGCCTTGCCGGGAAGTGTCGCAAGCATGAAATAGTACTCGCGCCGGCCGCGCTTCACCTCGGTATGTTGGCGCAGGGGAATAAGTCAAAGGTGAAATTTGCCGCACAGGATGTATCGCTCACGACCGGCGGCGCACACACTGGAGAAGTGTCTGCACAGATGCTTGAGAATATGGATGTCGCGTATACGCTCGTCGGGCATTCCGAGCGACGTGCGATGGGCGAGACGGATATCGTGGTCGCTGAAAAGGCTCGGCACGCGCTCGCGCATGGCGTGGTGCCCATTGTGTGTGTGGGAGAACGCGAGCGGGATGCGGGCGCTGAATATCTCTCACTCATCCGTGCGCAGATCTCCGCCGTGTTCGCCCCGCTCACGCCGAAGGAGCGCCTCATGACCGTCATCGCGTACGAGCCGGTGTGGGCAATAGGGAAGAGTGCTGCCGATGCGCTCCCGTCCCACGAAGTCATGGAGATGGCGCTCTATATTCGCAAAGTGCTTGGAGATTTTCTTCCCGGCAAGGCACCGGCACACACAAAAATTCTATACGGCGGTTCGGTCGAACCAGGCAACATTCGTGATCTCGCCGCGGGCAGCGGCATCGACGGATTCCTTATCGGCCATGCGTCGGTCGACTCCAAGACGTTCAGCGCACTCGTCAAAGCACTTTCGTAATGAAACCCGTTCGGGACATCCCGGTGCTCGAGAATATTCCAGTTATGGTGCGTGCTGCGCTCAACGAGCCCGTGGATAACGGCGTGGTGCGCACGACCTTCCGCATCAGTCGCGCGGTTGAGACTCTGAAACATCTTGCCGATAGCCACGCGCGGGTGATCGCGGTGAGCCACATCGACCCGCCGGGCACCACTGAAGTCAGTACCACGGCGGCGACACTCGAGCCGGTCGCGAAGAAGCTCGGTGAATATCTAAAGCGGGTGTCGTTCTGTCCGACGTCCGTTGGTCCCGAGGCGCGCCAGGCGATACGGAATATGAGCCCCGGGGATATTTTGGTACTCGAGAATCTGCGGCAGAATGCGGGAGAAGTGAAGAACGATCCCGCATTTGCGCGGGATCTTGCCTCCCAGGCGGATGTGTTTGTGGAAGACTGCTTCGACACCTGTCACCGCGTGAACGCTTCTATCGTCACCGTCCCTACGCTGCTGCCGTCGTATATCGGATTCCTCGCCGCTCGTGAAGTGGAAGAACTTACGAAAGCGCGCACGCCGAAATCGCCGTCGATCGCGGTCATCAGCGGCGCAAAGTTCTCGACCAAGCAAGCATTACTCACGCAGCTCCTCGATGCGTACGATCACGTGTTTGTGGGCGGCGCGCTCGCCAATGATTTCATCAGGGCACTCGGGCGACCGGTCGGGAAGTCGCTCGTCTCCACCGCAGACGCAGCTCAAATCGCTGCGATCGCGCAGCATCCCCGGCTCATCCTGCCGCAGGACTATCTCGTCGCCCTCCCTGGCAAGACGCGCGCAGCAGCGCGCGTCGCGACCATGGATGATGTCGCACCGGAAGAAGCGATACTCGATGTAGGGCCCGGGACGACGCAGACACTCGCGGGGCTCATTGCGCCTGCGCAGAGCATTCTCTGGAATGGGCCGCTCGGGAAATATGAAGACGGATTTACTGAAAGTACCGAAGTGCTCGCGAAATGTATTACTGCTTCTCGCGCACACTCGGTCATCGGGGGCGGCGATACGATCGCCGCGATCGAGAAGCTCAACCTGAACGATCGCTTCTCATTTATCTCGACTGGCGGCGGCGCGATGCTCGACTTTCTCGCGAAGGGCACGCTGCCGGGTATCGAGGCGCTGGGTTAGCCGAGCGCGGACCGTATCTCCGCTGCAATCATTTCTGCTTCACCCGTTCCGTACGTGTGCTCAGGGCTTTCGTAGTGGAGGCCGTCCCCCGTTTTGCGGGGGATTACGTGTGCGTGGGTATGGAATATGATCTGGTGTGCCGCAGGTTCGTTGTTGAATATGACATTGACTCCTTCGGCGTCGAGCCCGCGCATGAGTGCCGCGGAGACTTTCTGTACCGTAGTCATGGTGCTTCCCAGCGATGCTTCATCCATGTCAAGAATGTTACGCGCATGCACCTTCGGTATCACGAGTGTGTGGCCAGGGGCGTTCGGGCCAATGGAGAGGAACCCAAGAGTGGCGTCATCCTCGTATACGACAGTAGCGGGAGCTTCTTTGCGAACAATTTTGCAGAAAATGCAGTTGTCCATGCCTCCAGGATAGCGCGGGGCAGGCATCCCGTATACTAGAAACATGCTTTACCGTCGTACCGCCGCTGTACTCGCCGCAGCCGCCTTCATTGTCACGTGTTCCTTTACGAGTCCCCATCAGTATGTACAGGCGGCTGGCGTCTGCCCTTCATTTACCCGCTCCCTATCCTCGGGTGTCTCAGGTGGCGATGTTACGCAGCTCCAGACCTGGCTCATCGCCAACGGGTACTCGATCCCCGCAGGAGCGACGGGCTACTACGGCGATCAGACAGCGGCCGCTGTAGAGGCGTTCCAGTCTGCCCATGGGGTAGTGTCGGGCGGTACTGCCGATACGACCGGCTACGGCGTGACGGGGCCAATGACGCAGGCGGCGATCATTGCTGTATGCGGCGGATCGAGTAGCAGCACAATGAGTACGACATCGGCCAACTGCCCAGCGCTTTCGCGCGACCTCGATATTGGTGCGCAGGGAACTGATGTAACCGCACTCCAGACCTGGCTCATCGCCAACGGGTACTCGATCCCCGCAGGAGCGACGGGCTATTTCGGCGGTCAGACACAAGCAGCACTCGCTGCGTTCCAGTCTGCGCACTCTATAGTACCTGCAGCGGGGTATTTGGGTCCGATTACGCGTGCGGCTATCGCGCAGGCGTGTATCCTCACTAATCCTGGCGAGAACCCATTGAGCGGTGGGGGCGCACCTCAAGGCGGCGGCGGTGGTGGTGGTGGCGGAGGTGGCGGCGGAGGTGGTGGGGGCGGAGGTGGTGGCGGAGGTGGCGGCGACACGCAGGCACCGACTGCGCCATCAGATCTTATCGGCGGGGGTCAAGGGAATGCAGCTAGCTTATCCTGGAATCCGTCAACGGATAATGTGGGGGTGACAGGATACGCCGTGATGCGCGATGGCGTGCAAATCACCACTGTTGTTGGGACGCGCTATACGGATACGGGTGTTACGCTCGGCTCAACTTATACATACACCATAGAAGCGTACGATGCTGCGGGGAATCATTCAGCTGACAGCGACGCTGTCCAGCTTACCATCAGCGGTTTCCCTGCGATGCACTGGTATCCTGTGGGAGCCGATACTGATAACAGCGCACTGGACTTCTTCATTCAAGACGTTTGTCTCGATGCCAATGGTGCGGTCATCATGGGAGCCTCGCCGCTTGACACTCGTTGCGCGTCCACTCGCGACTTGTTGGCCGGCGAGAGGTTGCCGTATCACAAAGAGAATCCGCGCAACGATCACAGTACGGTTCGGCTCGACGAATTCCCAGTACAGACAGGTACTTCTCTTGGTATCGTGCCGGTCAAGATCAAGGATTCATACGGTGATGGCACGCAGGCGAATGTGCTAGATCTCGGAGACGGATTCTCAAACGTCTACCTGCAATCGCCAACCACTGTCTCAAGCTACATGGCTATTGACAGTAACGGCCCGACATATCATGCGAACTCGAGCTGTACGGGAAATGTCTTCGATGCAGCTAACCTGGTGGGGTTCAAAGCCTTCCTCGACACTAAGCCTCGCTTTGACATAAGCCTCGCGCAAGGCGCGACATCAGGCATCGTGCAAGAAAACTCAAACAAGTTCTACGATCCTGGGCCGTGTCCTAAACAACAAAAACAGAGTTCCGACCCGTGGTCTCTCGCCTACTTCTCTTACACGCTTCCCGATGGTAGCCGTACTCAGCCACTTCTTAGCCTCATTACAGGTGGCGATTCTCCGGATGATAGTAATGATCACATCGAGGTCTATTATCAGACTCGCGAGTTTGGCCGTACCCGTTACGAGGCATGGCAGAATCTCTTTCAGCATGGGAACTTGTACACCAATCAAGACGCATGGGATTTGTCATCCGGATTCCTCAAACAAGCGTGCAGTCTAGCGACTCCGGAGTTTGCCGCTGCGGAAGGTTTGGTATGCTCCGGTACCGAGCCGAATGGGACGTCGTACTCATACCCAATTCAGGGAACAGAAGGAGATGATTGTAGCCAGCCATTCATATCACTTGTCTCAAAGGACGTGGGGGGAGGCCAGTTCGCAATGTTCGCGTGCGGCGAGTGGACTACGATCACGGCCCCTGCAGACTTGCAAAACGGCGATTATCCGGACGAATTCGTCTCAGGGGCTAAGAAAGGAAATATGACCGCTCCGCTTTTCGGTCTTACGAGCACTGATAACCCTGTGATTACTTCAGTCGTCCCCGATTCAGTGCCCTTGAACGACACGTCTACCATCAAGCTGTTCGGCACTGGTTTCGTTCCACACGACCCTCAGGGACAGGTGTTAGTCATGTTTGACGGAGGGAATGCTGCGGGTGGTGGATACGTCCCGGTCTCCTCAAACGAAGTCGACTTCACTATAAATTGGGATCCAAACCGTAAGGGCCACATTTTCGACTGTGGTAAGCACGACCTTCGTATCTTCGACAACTGGTCGATGAGCAATACGGTCACCTTTAAAGTCACCTGCGACGAGGTCAAGCAAGGGGGCTTTAAGATACCGGGTACGAATATCAAGATCCCAAGCCTTCTCAGCCTTCAGAATCCGCTCAATTACCTGGCGGATGCATGGACGGCGTTTGTCAGTATCTTCTGGCGATAGGAACGATGTAGGGCGCTTGGTTAAGCCGCAACAAGGAAGAGAACCGAGACTTCACACCTCGCGGGCTGCGCGTGTCAGCATATTCGAAATCGCGTGAGCAATGCACTTGCCTATACGGGAAGGATACCG
Organism: Minisyncoccota bacterium; assembly: GCA_035548315.1. Taxonomy (GTDB): domain Bacteria; phylum Patescibacteriota; class Minisyncoccia; order Phycocordibacterales; family Phycocordibacteraceae; genus C7867-001. Next base: position 106,961 of record DASZTF010000148.1, on the reverse strand, counting down.
CTTTGATACAATCGGATGAATGCCCGAGCTGCACGATGTCATCGACCGAGAAATGCGAGAGGAGCTCGCGGCATACGACGATCTTACGGCTGCACTCCTCCACCGCCGCGGCGTACAGACGCGAGACGAAGCAGCAGCGTTTCTCGCACCGAATTACGACGAGCACATCCACGATCCGCTGCTCCTTAAGAATATGCCTGAAGCGGCAGAACGACTGCGCAGCGCGATTAAAAATGGTGAACACATTGCCATATGGAGCGACTACGACTGCGATGGTATCCCAGGCGGGGTGATTCTGCATGATTTCCTGAAGAAAGTCGGCGCCAACTTCGAGAACTACATCCCGCATCGGCATGAAGAAGGGTACGGCGTGAATGTAGACGGCATCGAGAAGCTGGCAAACAACGGCGCAAAGCTCATGATCACGGTGGACTCAGGAATTACAGATGTCGCAGCGATCGCACACGCCAAGAAACTCGGGATGGATGTGATAGTGACGGATCATCACCTGCCTCAAGAAGGGAAGCTTCCGGATGCGATCATTGTGGATCATAAGCAAGGAGGGGAAACATATCCATTCCAGGATCTGTGTGGCGCGGCGATGGCGTGGAAATTGGTCTGCGCGACGCTCGCGGTCGCGCCCGAGCTGCGCGAGAAGGTACCGCAGGGATGGGAGAAGTGGCTGCTTGATATGGCGGGACTCGCAACCATTGCCGATATGGTGTCGCTCACCGGCGAGAACCGGGTGATCGCGCACTACGGACTCATCGTGATGCGCAAATCGCCGCGCATCGGGCTCCAGAAATTGTGCAAGGTCATGCGCGTCAATCAGCGATTCATCAGTGAGGACGACGTGGCATTTATGCTCGCGCCGCGTGTGAATGCCGCAAGCCGCATGGGCGATCCGCGAGATGCGTTCACGCTTTTCACCACCGACGACGAAGCGCTCGCAGAAGAGCTCGCGAAGAAATTGGAGGCAGCGAACCGCGGTCGTCGCGCAGCAGCGGCTGCCATCACGCGCGGTGTACACGCAAAAATGACTGAGCGAATGGCAGCGCGCAATGGCGCGCTGCCATCCGTGATCGCGCTCGGTGATCCTGACTGGAAACCTGCACTCTTAGGGCTCGTCGCCAGTAGCATCGCGGAAGAATATGAGCGGCCGGTGTTCTTGTGGGGCAGAGAAGGGAATCAAACGCTCAAGGGTTCGTGCCGATCATACGGGAACGTGCACTTGGTAGAACTCATGACGGCAGCGAAGGACGTGTTCGCCCAGTTCGGCGGTCACGCGTATTCGGGCGGATTCACAGTGAAAAGCGATCAGGTATTTTTCCTCGAAGAGCAGCTCGCGAAGGCGCGTGATGCGAGTGTGCATGTAAGTGTCACGGAACAAATACAGGCAGATGCAACCCTCACTCCCGACGAGGCTACCTACGAACTCATGAAAAAGCTTGCTCGTTTGGCGCCGTTCGGCGAGGGGAATCCGAAGCCGGTGTTCTTGTTCCGTGACGTTTACATTTCTGTCGTTACTTGGTTCGGGAAGTCGAGCGAGCACCTCAAGCTCTCGGTGGCGACGGAATTCTCAGATCCAATCGATGCCGTTGCCTTTTATGCGAAACGAGAATTGGGTAAGCGAGTAGAGCGCCTTGAATCGGGCAAACGTGCCACGCTGTTCGCGTCGCTCGAACGCGACCAGTTCTCACGCAAGCGCGTGCCACGCCTGCGCATAGTGTCGCTCGGGTAAGTTTGGTATTTTTAGCCCATGCAATTCCTTATCCAGGCAGACGGCGGCGCGCGGGGGAACCCGGGACCAGCGGGAAGTGGCGCGGTGATCTTCGATGAAAAGAGGGAGGTGGTGGGAGAGGTGTCGCTGTTTCTCGGCCACACCACCAACAATGTCGCGGAATATACTGCGCTCATCGGCGCGTTCGAACTCATAGAGGCGGAGTATGGTGGGAAAGTAAAAGAAGCCGAAATTTTCGTAGAAATGGATAGCAAGCTCGTGATCGAGCAGATGAAAGGTGCGTGGAAAGTGAAGCACCCAAACATGAAACCGCTCCAGCGCCGCGCCGCAGAACTCGCATCCCAGTTTAAATCCGTCCGCTTCACGCACATCCCGCGTGAGAAGAATGCTCATGCTGACCGCCTCGCCAACGACGCAATGGATCGCGGAGAATAGGGACAAAGAATTCTACAGCCCGGTTTTGAAAGATTTGCAATAATCGGCATACACTTTTAGTAATCCGCTCGCAATGGATTACTTTTATATCGCGGTAAGTGCGTTTCTTTTTGGCGTCGCTGCGCGCTCGGTGGTCGCGTTCGGCTGGCCCATGATCATATTTCCGGCGCTACTCGCTGCACTGTTTCTGCTCGTGTGGTTTGCGCGTCGCGAGAAGATATTGGTGGCACTTTCTCTCGTGTTGCTATGCGCAGCGCTCGGCGCTGCGCGCACGACACTCGTGCCGCGGTCTATTCCGCACGCATTCGAGCCCCTCCTCAATACCAATGTATCGCTTGTGGGCGTGGTAGTAGAAGATCCCGATATTCGGGAGCTTAATCAACACGTCACGATTCTTGTCGCGACTTCCACTGCGTCGACCAAGATTCTTGCGTACGCGTCGCTCTACCCGTCGTTTATGTACGGAGAAGCCGTGCGCGTGTCCGGCACGCTCGAATCACCGGAGCCATTTGCGACCGACGGCGGGCGCACCTTCGCGTACGATAAGTACCTCGCGAATAACCGCATTTACGCGGTGATTCCCATGGCGCACATTGACCACATCGCGCCGCCGAGTGGCGCCATGACAGCAGTGATGAATGCGCTCTACGGCGTGAAGCACGCATTCGTGCGCGGGCTCGATGCTGCGCTGCCCGAGCCAGCGGCATCACTCGCCGAGGGACTGCTTACGGGAGGGAAGCAGGGGCTCGGCGCTACACTCCTCGACGCGTTTACAGTCGCGGGGCTCCTGCAGATCGTCGTGCTCTCGGGGTACAACGTCATGATCGTCGCAGAGGCGGTGCTGAAATCACTCTGGTTCCTCCCGCGCAGATTCGCCGTCGTCATTGCCGCGCTCGCGATCATCGCATTCGTGATCGCGTCAGGGAGCGGGTCCTCCGCAATACGTGCCGGCGTCATGGCGTGCCTCGCGCTCTATGCCCGCGCGAGCGGACGCACCTATAGCGCACTGCGTGGTCTCGGTGTCGCGCTCGTCCTCATGTTGCTCTGGAACCCGTTCTATTTGGTACACGACCCAGGGTTCGAGCTTTCGGTTGCCGCCACGCTCGGGCTTATCCTCGGCGTGCCCGCCATCGAACCGTACCTGGTGCGCGTGCGGCACCCAGCGCTACGCGAAGTAGTCGCGAGCACGCTCGCCGCACAGCTGTTCGTGCTCCCGCTCCTCCTCTATGAGACGGGGAACTTGTCATTCGTCGCCATACCGGCGAACATCCTCGTCTCGCTACTGGTACCCGTCACCATGCTCGCATCGTTTATCGCGGGGCTCGTCGGCGTCGTGCTACCTATCGCAGCGCCGGTAATTGGACTCCCCGCATACGCGCTTCTCGCCGCGATCATCTGGACAGCCGAAGCGGCAGCCGAGCTACCGCTTGCGAATGTGATACTGCCCGCGTTCCCGTTCTGGCTGGTACTCCTGGCGTACGCTGCACTCGTTTACGCGCTTGCTTTATCGAAGCGTGCTTCGCACACGTTCCAGTTGAGGTTGTCGAAGAATGCGTCGATGTAGTTCTTCTTCTCTGCAGGGAGGTAGTCGACCATGTAGGCGTGTTCCCACAGGTCGAGTGCGAGGATGACCGGGCAGCCACCGAGCTGGCCGATCTCGTGATCATTCACCCACGCGGTATGGAGCATCTTACCCACAGCGTCGTAGTACACGACGACCCAGCCGATGCCGCGTGTGCCGGCCACTTCTTTTATATGCGCGAGGAACTGCTCGCCACTGCCGTAACGCTCGGCAGCAGCCTTCGCGAGTGCGGAGTCGGGGTTGCCCTGATTGCCGCCTTCGAACTGTTCGAAGTAGTACTCGTGCATGCGCATGCCGTCGAATTCGAATCCGAGGCGGCGGCGCAGCTCTGCCATCACGTACGCGTTGCCTTCCGCGTCAGACTCTTTCATCGCGGCAATTTTCTCCATGATGAGGTTCACATGCTTCACGTACCCCTCGTAGAGGGAAAGGTGCACGTCGATCTGTTTCTTCGAGAGGCCCTTGAGTTCGGGGAGATTGAATTTCCGTACATCGTATTTCATATATCTAGAGCGTAGCACGTTCCTGTATGTAAGGAATGATGCAAGTACCCTGGAACAAGGCCGTATTATGGTTCTATGAAGCCGCTCGCACTGCTTCTCCTACTCATCGCGCTCAACGCGTACGTCGCCTACGCGGTGTATGCATCCCAGAGCGCTGGGCTGCGCGTGTCTGTGCTCGATATCGGACAGGGCGACTCGATACTCGTCGAGGGGCCGACGGGCATCACCATGCTGGTCGATGGCGGACGATCGGGGCAGACCGACCTCGCGCAGGTGGGGAAGCAGCTCGGACTTTTTGATCGGCACATCAACCTCATAGTGGAGACGCACCCAGACGCCGACCACATCGGCGGACTGCCCGCGATATTTGATCGCTACCGTGTGGGTGCGTTCATGGAGCCCGGGATTCCGGATGCGACGAGTGCGTCGGCCGCGCTTACTGCAGCGGTAAGCGCGGAGCCGGGCGTCGATCACATCATCGCGCGGCGCGGTATGCGCATCGACCTCGGCGGCGGCGCATACGCCGACGTGCTCTATCCGGACCGGGATCCGTCAAAGATGGACACGAATAATGGTTCCGTCACGATGCACGTGGTGTATGGAAAGACATCGTTCATGCTCACGGGTGATCTGCCTTCGCCAGTAGAAGATTGGTTGGTGCAGCTCGATGGCAGCGATGGAGAACTACCCACGAATGTGCTGAAAGCAGGGCACCACGGGTCAAAGTATTCCACCGACGACGCGTGGCTTGCCGCACTCCACCCGAGCATGGTCGCCATTTCCGCGGGACTCAATAATCCGTACGGGCACCCGGCGCCCGAGACCCTGGATCGTATAAAAAATGAGGGCGCGATTATTTACTCCACGCTCGGGAAGGGTACGATTCACTTTGTGAGCGATGGTGCGAAGGTAATGGAGTATTAGTGCGTAAAGAAAAACCCAGAAAGGGGCTGGCTGCCGAGCGGCCTGGAGCGTACCCTTTCTGGGTTTTTCTTGGAGCGCTTAAATTTTCCCAGCTTTCTTGAGGGTGGCGAAGGCGCCGTTCTTCTTGATGTGGCGCAGGCCCTTCACCGAGACGTCCACGATTACGGTCTTGCCGAGCTCCGGGACGAACACGCGGCGGCGCTGGATGTTCGCCTTGCGGCGGACCTTGCCGGTCGGGTTGAACTGGGTCGCGCGGGTACGGTTGGAGTACCGCCCGCCGATCTGCGTGCTCTTTCCGGTAACCTCGCAAGTCTTTGCCATAGTCGCCGCATGGTACCATGGCCCTACGTTCATGCCAAGCGACCCGCTATTTATCGTGTTCCAGCTTGCGATCCTCATCCTATCGATCGTGATTCATGAGGTGGCGCACGGCTACGCCGCCAACGCGCTCGGCGACCCCACCGCCAAGCTCTCGGGGCGCCTTACCCTCAATCCGCTCCGGCACATCGACCCTATGGGTTCGATCGTTGTGCCCGCGCTCCTTGTGCTCACGAACGCCGGCATCCTCTTCGGGTGGGCGAAACCGGTGCCGTACAACCCCTACAACCTCCGCAATAAGCGTTGGGGAGAAGCGATCGTGGCGTTCGCGGGTCCCGGCACCAATCTCCTCATCGCGATTCTCTTTGGGCTCGTTGCGCGCTTCGGGGCAGGGCAGCTCCCAGACCCATTCGTGAACATTGCGCTCGTGGCGTCGTTCGTGAACCTCTTCCTGGGGCTCTTTAATCTGATCCCGCTCCCGCCGCTTGATGGCTACACCACGCTCCGCGGCCTCCTGCCGTACCAAGCGGGCATGGCGCTGCGCGAGTTTGAGAGTCGGGTGCGCGGCGGCGGCATCGCAAGCCTCATCCTGATCCTCGTCGTCTTCTCCGTCTTCTTCGCTGGTCCGTTCTCGCTCCTCGTCTCGTATCTCTTTACGCTCCTCGTCGGATCATAGATAAAAAAGATGCCCGCAGATTGCTCCGCGGGCACCATTCTTCATTGCGTACCGCCGTTCAGGTGAGTGCGCTTTCTTCACGCGTCTGCAGGTCTCGTGCGAGACCGACGTGTGCGAGAAGCCATATCACCCATTTGCCCGGATCGATGTCGTACCAGCGATTCCCGAGCCGGTAGTCATTCGGTGCGAGGTGGTGCCGTTCGTGGTAGCTCTCACCGACGGTGAGGATGGCGAGGATTCCACCATTGGTCCGCGCAGTGTCATGTTTCTGATACCGATACGAACCGAACGAGTGCGCAACCGAATTGATGACCCACGTCGCATGGTACTGGACGCAAAGCCGCAGGAATCCCGCGACAAAAAGTCCGCCGAGCGGTTCACCCCAAAACGAAGCGATCGCCGTCGGCAATCCGAGTCCCATGAGCGGCGCGAGCCACCAATAGTTCTCTTCCTGCCGTTTGACGAGCGGGTTGTTGTACAGGTCGCGTACCAGCGCGCGCTCTATCGGGTCGTGCTGACGCAACAGCCAGCCGATGTGCGCCCACCATATGCCGTGCACCACACTGTACGGATCCTTGTCTTTATCCGAGTAGCGATGGTGTTCGCGGTGCCGTCCTGCCCACCAGAGCGCAGAGCTCTGCATGACTCCGGCGGAAAGCAGGAGCAATACGACCTCGATCGACTTCGCGGCCTTGAACGCATCGTGCGAGTACAGGCGGTGGAGTCCGACGGTAATCGAAAGATGCATCGCGAAGAACAGCGATATGGCGAGCGCGATATCGGTCCATAGCGTGCGTATGAAGATGAGATACCAAAGAACGGCGAGCGCGGTGATGTGTAGGGACACAAACCACGCGATGTACCCCCAGCGCAGCGGGTGCGAAGCCGCAGGGCTGGGATGAGTTGCTATCTGCATTAAGTAGCCCCTTTCTGTCAGACAGTTTCTCCCTGCCGCCCAGCGTAGCAATAGCACTGCCAAGTGCAATCGGTTGTCCGACTACCGGCTCCGCGAGTGGAACTTCTTATGGACCTCGCGCAGGTGCGCGTCGGTGATGTGTGTGTAAATTTGCGTGGTGTTGATCGAGGCGTGACCAAGCAGCTGCTGCACGCTACGAATATCCGCGCCGTTGCTGAGAAGGTCGGTGGCGAACGCGTGACGCAGCGTGTGCGGCGTCACTCTATTAGTAATACCCGCCTGCGCGACGTACTTTTTCAAATGGCGCTGGATGTCGCGCGGCGTGATGCGATGGAGGTTTTTCGGTCGGCCGTCTACAAAGAGTGCTCCTTCCATATCTTTGCGCTCCTTTAAATAGTCACGAATAGCATCTTTTGCAGCAGGGGAGAGGAACACCACGCGTACTTTCTCGCCTTTACCGCGCACCGAGAACTCATCCCGAGACAAATCCAAATCGCTATCAAGCGAACAAAGTTCAGAAATGCGTAGACCAGTGGAGAAGAACAGCTCAAGTATCGCGCGGTCACGCAGATAGGGAAGACGTTCTTCAAGAGTTTTTGCTTTTTTGAGCGCTTCGTTCGGTGCATTCAAAAGGCGGTCGAGCTCTGCAGAGGTCACGAGGTCGAGCTGGCGCTCCGGTACCTTCGCGAGTTCAATGCGTTCCGGCGACATGCTCGGGATGTCACGCTTGCGGAGGAACTTGAGAAACGCGCGCAGCGCGATGAGGTAGTAGTTCTGCGTGCGGCGCTTCATCGAGTCCTTCTTCGTTCCGGGCTGGCGGTTGAGCCACAGGCGGAACTCGCGCACATTCTCTTCCGTGATCTGTTTGGTGTCGGTGATCTTCATCTGCTCGAAGTAGCGAGTCAGGTAGTGATCGTAGTTCTGGATGGTCTTCACGGCGCGCCCGCGCTCTATTTCTATGTATTCCAGAAACTGGCGTTTGGCGGACTCCGCGTTCATATGTCCCAGTATTGTAACAATTGCGTACACCTCGTGTCCGAGGCGCCGAGTGCACGGTGATATACTCGCTAAATGACCAAGACAACGGACGAGAAGGTCGACGATCTCGCGCGTATGGTTGCTGAGGGATTTACCGACTTGCAAGGGGAAATTGCTGATGTACGAACTACTATAGCGACTAAATCAGACCTCGCTGATCTCGAACAACGCATGGCAATCGAAATGGACAGGCATTTGGGCGCAGTCCGCGCCGACTACGATTCCCTCGCGGGCCGCGTAAAGAATCTCGAGTCCGCCCGGTAGCCCATAGCACCACCCTTGCGGAAATAATCAAGGTGTGGTAGAGTAGAGCAATCATGCTTACCACGAAGAAAAAGGCCGCGGTTATGAAAGACTCGGCTCGTCACGATACGGACACCGGATCCCCAGAGGTTCAGGTGGCAGTTTTGACGCGCCGCATCGAGGACCTTACGAAGCACCTCAAGAAGAACGCCAAGGACGTCCACTCTCGCCGCGGTCTTCTCCAAATGGTCGCCGACCGCCGCTCCCATCTTCGCTACCTTGAGACCAATGACAAGCGCCGCTACAATGCGGTGGTGAAGAAACTGGGCCTCAAGAAGTAATCACAGGCCCGGCGCTCGCCGGGCCTTGTGCTTGGTATGATATGAGTGTGCGTTTTTAGTTCAGGTTACTTTTTATTTGTTTTCATACGTCATTTTCTATATGGCAGTTATCAAACATCCAGCTCAGCGTGTGGGCGTATTCATCGACACGCAAAACCTTTATCACAGCGCGAAGCACCTCTATAAGGCCCGTGTGAACTTCGGCAATGTGCTCGAAGAGGCCGTAGGCGACCGCACCCTGGTGCGTGCTATCGCGTATGTAATATCGACCGAAGCAGGCGACGAGAAGAACTTCTTTGAAGCCCTCACCAAGATAGGCATCGAGACGAAAGTGAAGGATCTCCAGGTGTTCTCCGACGGCGCCAAGAAAGCCGACTGGGACGTGGGGCTCGCGGTAGACGCGATCAAGCTCGCGCCGAAACTCGACACCGTGATCATCGCCTCGGGCGATGGTGACTTCGTGCCGCTCATCGAGTACCTCGATATGCATGGGACGCAGGTGGAGGTGGTGTCGTTCGGCAAGTCCTCTTCGGCGAAGCTTAAAGAAGCCGCCCACGCCTTCACCGACCTCTGCGATAACCCGCGCAAATTCACCATCGGGGCCCGGTAAGGTACGGGTCTGGAGAGTGGGGAAAGACGCCTGGATTTGCATTCCGGGGCGTCTTTTTATATAGTGCGTACATCCCGCAGGGCGGGATTTCATTTACCTGAATGTCTACTATTAATCAGCTCAGCAAGAAGCGCCGCAAGGACAAGACCCGCAAGACGAAGGTCTTGGCTCTTTCCCGTGGCTTTAACTCGCTTGAGAACCGCCCTACCTACTACTCCGCACCGTTTAAGCGCGGCGTGTGCACCAAGGTCACCACGAAGACCCCCCGCAAGCCGAACTCGGCTATCCGCAAGATCGCTCGTGTGCGTCTTACGAATGGTATGGAAGTGACGGCTTACATACCGGGCGAGGGACACAACCTCCAGGAGCACTCGGTGGTCCTCCTGCGCGGTGGCCGTGTGAAGGACATCGGCGTCCAGTACACGATCGTGCGCGGTAAGCTCGACACCGCTGGTCTCGAGAAGCGCCGCAAGGGTCGCTCTCGCTACGGAGCTAAGAAGCCTAAATAACATTTACTATGCGACGCCCTCTTAAAAAGCAGCGCAGCTGGCGCCCCGACCTCAAGTACGGATCGGAGACCCTCACTCGTTTTGTAAACGCCGTCATGTGGGACGGTAAGAAAGACACCGCACGCAAGATCGTGTACGACGCACTCGAGATCGTCGGCAAGGAAGGCATGGACCCGATCGAGGCATTCGACACCGCCATTCGCAACGTCTCACCGCTCATGGAGGTGCGCTCCCGCCGCGTGGGTGGTGCGAACTACCAAGTCCCGCGCGAAGTCCCGCAGCAGCGCCGCCTCGCGCTCGCATTCCGCTGGATCATCAACGCCGCTCGCAGCCAGAAGGGTAAGCCGATGGCGGAGAAGCTCGCCGTCCAGATCCTCGCCGCCGCTAAGAACGAAGGCGATGCCATCAAGAAGAAGGACGAAATGCACCGCATGGCAGACGCCAACAAGGCATTCGCACACTTCGCTTGGTAAGTATTTGAATCACCGAAACAACAGCCGCTCGGAAGAGCGGCTGTTGTATTGCTGGGGATTGCGGCACTGAAAGTTTTTTATGGGCGTAGGATGATGGGAGCCTTGTACGGGAGGAGACCATGGGGCTGTTTTTCAGGATATGTTTTGCATTGCTTGGTTGCTCTTTCATCGCCGGCGGGTTTGCTTCACGCGTAGTAGGGAAAGTCGCGCACAATGTGCCGACATACCAGAGTGTGTGGGTGGTGATGGCTGGGGTATTCCTGGTCGTCGTCGCTTTCATCTGGACCCGTATGGAGAAACGCCACTATGACTGAGTGCCTGCGCCGAGCCCGGCTGCCTGCTTCCAAGGCAGCCGGGTTTTACATTTAGGACGGTTTTCGCTATATTTCAGGTAACGCCCCAGCGGCTTTTATTTTTATCAATTCTCTATGAATCGCGATTACCCACTTGAGCGCGTGCGCAACTTCGGCATCATCGCCCACATCGATGCGGGCAAGACCACCACGTCTGAGCGCGTGCTGTTCTACACGGGCTCCCAGCATAAGATCGGTGAGGTGCACGAGGGCGAAACGACCACCGACTGGATGGAACAGGAGCGCGAGCGCGGCATCACCATCACCGCTGCTGCCATTACCTGCTTCTGGACCCAGAGTCAGGAACCGGATAAGAAGGACACCGCCAAGAAAACGCGCTTCAACGTGATCGACACCCCGGGGCACATCGACTTCACAGTGGAAGTGAAGCGCTCCATGCGCGTGCTCGACGGTGCCGTCTGTGTGTTCGACGGTGTGGCCGGAGTAGAGCCGCAGTCGGAGACCAACTGGCGCTACGCAGACGAGGCAAATGTGCCGCGCCTCTGCTTCATCAACAAGCTCGACCGCACCGGCGCGTCGTTTGAACGCTCGTATGCATCCATTCTCGACCGTCTTTCGAAGAAGGCGATCCGCATGCAGATCCCAGTCGGAGAAGAATCCGCGCACGAAGGCGTCGTGGACCTCCTCACGATGAAGGCGTACCGCTTTGAAGGCAACATGGGCGAGAACGTCGTCGCAGGCGATGTCCCCGCAGAGCTCATGGACGAAGCGAAGAAGTACCGTGCACAGCTCGTGGAGCGCATCGTGGAGCAGGACGAGGCCGCGATGAACGCCTACCTCGAAGGGAAGGAGCCGTCACTCGATGAACTCAAGAAACTCTTGCGCAAAGCAGTGATCGCGAACGAAGTGTTCCCGGTGTTCTGCGGTTCAGCGCTCAAGAACAAGGGCGTCCAGCTCGTGCTCGACGCAGTGGTGGACTACCTCCCGAGCCCGCTCGACCTTCCGCCGGTGACCGGCAAGAACCCGAAGACCGATGAGCCGATCGAGCGCCATGCGTCAGACGACGAGCCGTTCACGGCACTCGCATTCAAACTTCAGACCGACCCGTTCGTGGGTGCACTTACCTTCTTCCGCGTGTACTCGGGCTCGCTTGAAGCAGGTTCCTACGTCTACAATGCCTCGACGGGCAGCAAGGAGCGCGTGGGTCGCATCGTGCGGCTGCAGGCCGACAAGCGCGAAGAAGTGAAGAAGGTATTCGCTGGTGAGATCGCGGCAGCCGTGGGTCTTAAGGACACCAAGACGTCCCACACACTCTGCGATGAGAACAATCCAATCGTGCTCGAAGAGATCAAGTTCCCTGAACCGGTGGTCAGCCTCCGCATCGAGCCGAAGACCAAGGCAGACCAGGAGAAGATGGGTATCGCGCTCCGCAAGCTTTCTGACGAAGACCCGACCTTCCGCGTCACTTCCGACGAAGAAACCGCAGAGACCATCATCAGCGGCATGGGCGAGCTCCACCTTGAAATTCTCGTGGACCGTATGAAGCGCGAGTTCAACGTGGAGGCGAACGTGGGTAAGCCGCAGGTGGCGTACCGCGAGACCATCCAGGGCAGCGCGGATGCAGAAGGTAAGTACATCAAGCAGACCGGTGGTAAGGGTCAGTACGGTCACGTGAAGATCAAGATGAAGCACCTCGAGCCGATCGAGGAGGGCGCAAAGATCCCGAAGAACGTCACCCGCGAGGATCACTTCGAGTTCATCGACTCGATCAAGGGCGGTGTCGTTCCGCAGGAATACATCGCTCCGGTGGAGAAGGGTATTCGCGAAGCGATGGACCGAGGGTTCCTCGCCGGCTTCCCGATGGTGGATATTTCTGTCGAACTCTACGACGGCTCATATCACGATGTGGACTCCTCGGAAATCGCCTTCAAGATCGCGGCGTCGATGGCATTCCAGGAAGCTGCCCAGAAGGCTAAGCCAGTGATCCTCGAGCCGATCATGAAGGTGGAGGTGGTGGTGCCGGAGCAGTTCATGGGTGACATCACGGGATCGCTCTCGGGTAAGCGCGGCAATATCGAAGGCATGGAGGATCGCGGTCAGAACAAGGCGATCAATGCCAAGGTGCCGCTCTCGGAAATGTTCGGCTACACCACGACGCTCCGCTCGATGACGGAAGGTCGCGGTTCCATGACCATGGAATTCGACCGCTACGAAGTCGTACCGAACAACGTCGCGCAGGACATCATTGCGTCGCGCAAATAAGCTGAATTTGGTTACTAACAGCACGGCCCCGAGATGGGGCCGTGCTGCGTTATAGTCAGGACATGAATAAAAACCTCGCAATTGGGCTGGTCGTAGTAGTCATTATCGTAGTTGGGGCATGGGCGTATAACAACTCGTCTAACTCCACAGTCGTAGCGCCTGTGGCCACGACGACTTCTGCGGTCACTGCGGCCAACTCTGCACCGGTACCCCAAACGTTCGTCACGCAAAAGGACGGTAATTACTACGTGGGGAATAAACTGCTTGATGAAGGATATGTCGTGGACGGTAGTCGCATAGTGTATGTGAGCCTCATGCACATGAGCACGGGCACTTCGTACACCAAAGCTCCGGTGAACGGCGCCGACCTCGCAACCTTTAGCACGATTCGTACTCCGACGTTTAGTTCTGACACCGACGTCATGTACGGCTGGGGCAAGGACGCGCAGAATATTTTCTACCAGGGCTATAAGGTGAATCCGGAAACCGCGACGACCACTAAAATTGACCTCGCGACGCTCACGGTGATCCCGAATGGGTACTACCGGTTCGTAGAGGATAAAAATGCCGTGTACGAGGTCATGTACAGCACGAGTTTAAATTGGTACTACATGGTTCTCGATGGAGTTGACCCTGCGACCTTCGTGCTCATTGGGGATCAGTGCGCTAAAGACAAAAATGGTAATTACTCAATTGGTTACTACGGTGAGTTCGCGAAATCAGATGGACCTACGCCTGATCCGTCTGAGTGTGTTCATCCGGGGCCGGGAGGCATGGGCGAGTAAATGAATATCAACACCAGCCGCCCACGGGGCGGCTGGTGTTGTATGGGGTACACTGAATCTATGAACAAACTATCGGATGTGCCTGGGAAACTTCTCGCGCTGGCAGGCAGTACTGCATTTGCACTCGGCATTCTGGTCGTCATGACCGCACCGGGGTACCCGTTCTCGGGTGTCTCGCTGACTGCGGCGCTCGGGTGTTTCTCCTTTTCTTCAAATAGCTGTGACACGGTGCCGCCCTCGACCCCGGCGCCTTGGGTGAGCTCGACTACCGCCACGACCGTGACGGTGAATTGGAATCCCTCCACGGACAACGTCGGCGTCGCCGGCTACGACATCTACGAGAACAGCGCGCTCATTGCGACTACGACTGATACGTCCTACACCTCCGGAACCCTTACCTGCAGCTCCACGTATACCTTTCGCGTGGATGCGTTTGACACCTCGGGCAATCACTCGAAGAGTGGGAAGGTGAACGCTGGAGTGTCCTGTTTAAAGCCAACGGTACTGATCGGCGTCCGTGCCGATCAGGACGATGCTGCGAGCATCAAGGACGCGACGACTAGTGAGAACGACCTCCTTGAAGTAGAGCAAGTGCTCGGCCGCAAGGTCGCAATCGATAACCAGTACGCGAACTGGGCCGACTTTCCCCCGAACCTCGACCAGGCTGCCTGGGACATCGCGAATGGCCGCGCTCCAATGATCTCCTGGAAGACTGACTACCCGGGACACCCGCCTGGTTGCGCGACGGCGGCGGATATCGTGAACGGGGTGTACGACACTCAGCTTAAGACGCAAGCAGATGCGATTAAGGCGCTCGGCGGTACCGTCCTCATCCGCTGGCACTACGAAATGGAGCATCCGCAGGGTGGTAAATGCTTCTACGACGTGGATGTGACGAAGGACCCGGTCACGGCGGGGAAGGAGTATATTGCCGCATGGCAGCACGTCCACGATATTTTCAAGACGGATAACGTAACAAATGCGCAGTGGGTGTGGGCGCCGGGAAATGATGCCTTCTCAGATAATAGGGGTGACGGCGGGCCGACCGATCTGTGGAAAGATTTCTACCCTGGCGACGACTATGTCGACTGGATCGGTTCAGACACCTACAACAAAGTCGCCACCTCCTCGGTCGCTATTAACGAATCCAACCGCTTCCTCAACTTCTATAACCAGGTTGCGCCTATCGGGAAGCCACTCATGCTTTCTGAGACCGGCGCCGTCGGCCCCGACCCCCAGATGTTCGATAACGGCATTGGCTGTGACTACTCGATCGGCAGCACGACGCCCGACGCTGCTACCGAGTGGATCACCTCGGCCACGCAGACGTTCGCGAGCCAGTTCCCGATGATGAAGGCCTTTGTCTACTGGAGTAATGTCGGTGACGGCGGACCCCAGAAGTGCAACAACTACATCCTGCGCGGCGCGAGCCTCGATGCCTTCGCGGCCATGGGCCAGAACCCGTACTTCAAGGCCTTCCTCCCGCAGGGCAAGGCACGCGTCTCGAACACCACGAAATAGCCACGGATGGACAGTCCGCGTGCTTGCGTATTCCATACCGCGGCTATATAGTGGCCTATAACGCACCACCGCGCGTGTTCTTTGTCGTCGCTGCGGTTGCAGGCGTGAGCTTATAAACCTGTTCCGACCGGTCCCGATTTAGCGGACCACCGGAATTATTACTTTGTAATTACTATGGCAGATTTCGATCGCAGCAAGCCGCACATGAACGTAGGCACCATCGGCCACGTTGACCACGGCAAGACGACCCTCACGGCGGGTATCCTCAATGTGCTCAACCTCAACTCCGACAAGGGGTATAAGGCGCGCGTTGAGAACGTCGATAACATCGACAACGCACCGGAAGAGAAGGCTCGTGGTATCACCATCGCGCTCCACCACTCGGAGTACGAGACCC
This sequence comes from Minisyncoccota bacterium, assembly GCA_035548315.1. Classification (GTDB taxonomy): domain Bacteria; phylum Patescibacteriota; class Minisyncoccia; order Phycocordibacterales; family Phycocordibacteraceae; genus C7867-001. The sequence goes on along the minus strand of DASZTF010000148.1, from coordinate 91,373 downwards.
CGAACCGTCACTACGCGCACATCGACGCTCCGGGCCACGCAGACTACATCAAGAACATGATCACCGGTGCCGCCCAGATGGACGGCGCAGTACTCGTGGTCGCTGCAACTGACGGCGTGATGCCGCAGACGCGCGAGCACATCCTCCTCGCAAAGCAGGTGGGTCTTAAGAAGCTCATCGTCTTCCTCAACAAGGTCGACATGGTAGCGGAAGCAGACCTCATCGACCTCGTGGAAGAGGAAATTCGTGAGCTTCTCACGAAGCAGGGGTACGATGGCGCAGCGACGCCGATCATCCGCGGTTCTGGTCTCAAAGCACTTGAGGCAAAGAGCGCAGACGATGAGTACGCACTCAAGGTAAAGGAGCTCGTCGATACGATGGACAGCTACTTCGACCTCCCGGCACGCGAAATGGACAAGCCGTTCCTCATGCCGATAGAAGACATCTTCTCGATCGAAGGTCGCGGCACCGTGGTGACCGGCCGCATCGAGCGCGGTGTCGTAAAGGTGGGTGAGGAAGTCGAGATCGTGGGTATCAAGCCGACGACCAAGACGACCATCACCGGTATTGAAATGTTCAACAAGCAGCTCTCGGAAGGACAGGCGGGCGACAACGCCGGTATTCTTCTGCGCGGTACCAAGAAGGAAGACGTGCACCGCGGCCAGGTGCTTGCGAAGACTGGTTCGGTGAAGCCCCACACCGACTTCGAGGCTGAGGTATACATCCTCGGTAAGGACGAAGGAGGCCGTCACACGCCGTTCTTCTCTGGCTACAAGCCGCAGTTCTATGTGCGAACCACGGACGTCACCGGCGAGGTGACCCTTCCGGAAGGTAAGGAAATGGTCATGCCGGGCGACACGGTCACCTTCAAGGTGAAGCTCGTGGCTCCGGTGGCCATGGAAGAGAACATGCGCTTTGCTATCCGCGAAGGTGGCAAGACGGTGGGCGCAGGCGTGGTGACCAAGATCACTGCGTAATACTCACTGACTGATTCGTATGGCAACCGCGGAACCTAAGAAGCGTGCGACCAAGAAGGCAGCGGCTCCGGCCGCAGGTGCCGAAGCGAAGCTCCGCATCCGCGTGCGTGCCTACGAGCACAAGATCCTCGACATGTCGGTGAAGCAGATCATGGACACGGCGGCGCGTTTCGACGCGAAAGTCGTGGGCCCTATTCCGCTCCCGACCGAGGTGAAGCGCTGGACCGTGAACCGCTCGACCTTCGTCCACAAGGACGCGCGCGAGCAGTTCGAGATGCGCATCCACAAGCGCATGATCGACATCCTCTCCCCGAACCCGAAGGTGATCGAGGCGCTCACGAACCTAAACCTTCCGTCCGGTGTGACGATCGACGTGAAGATGGTCTAACCTGTTCGACACGCACTTCAGCAAAACCGCCCGTGAGGGCGGTTTTGCTTTTTGGTGGTATAGTCGCCTTGAGCTAACGCGGAGAGAGGAGGTATGGATGCACGACCTTCTGGTTGCTCAAATCACTGAAGCACTGTGCGCCGTCGCCGTTGCGGGCATCATCGTGAATCTAATCACGCGCCCCCGTGATCCGAATTGGGATCTGCGGCAGAAGTACAAGCGGCAAGCAGGACTGCACCGGCTCTACGGCAACCATCTGATGGCGACGTACTATGACAATCTGCTCGCCGACCTCGAAAGGGAAGAAACCTAGACGCCGTTGTTGTTTCAGAAGGGCTGCGCCACACTCGGTGCGGCCCTTTCGATTTCACATTCTATTCAGGTAGGTTTTAGTACGGTATGCCTATCGCCGCGCGTCCTTTGCCTATGCCCCTTGTGGCGGGATTGGAACGTCCGGCGTATGCAAGGCCTCTCTCCGGAGGGGCTTTGCACTTTTCTCTTAAATAAAGTTTGTGCTAGAGTCCGGCCAGAGCACAGGAGGGCTCGCAGATGAAAACAAGGAGAAGCGACACCATCCCCCAATGGGAAGATGGTGCGCACGACGATAAGACACGGAGGACTGCGGAAAGAATCTGGGCGCTGTTGCAGCAACACCCCGACATCGGACCGCTGCTCGAGAAGGACGGCCGCACCGGAGTTGTCGCCTGCACCGCGCCGGTCGACCATCCGAAGGTGAAGTACAAAACACTTATCGGCACGGCGATCCCCGAGAAAGCTGCGAAGTACGACTTTCACGCGGGTGAGAAAGTCGACCGACTGTACACGCACCCCAAGCACATCGCGAGTTCGCAGAGTAGCGACGGCAAGACCAAGTTCAAGGGTGCCGTGCGTGGCAAGAAGTACTTCTGGTCGATCTCTGGCCTTTGGCCCGATGACTATGATGAACTCTTTGCGACGCTCCTCGCTGTTGCAATGGGCGACCTCACCAAGGCTGAAGGCTACGAGCTGCTCCGCACAACCAAGAATGTCGCAGCGCGTTTCTTCGCCGGGTTCCTCGCGGAACTCGTTTAAGGCTCCATAAGAAGAGCGGTCTCTGGCCGGGGTACCTCAACCCCGGCTTTATCTTTTCCTTGCATATTTCACCCCATTTAGGTATAGTCCCTAGGTCGCTATGTCCCTTCGGCCAAGGTGCCGAGGAAAAGGGACCTCCAGCAAATCGCGCCACGCGATATGCTGTGGCGCGATTTGCATAACAATCAATTACTCATGAAATTCATACTCGCCCGTAAGGAGCGCATGACGCAGATCTTCACCGAAGAGGGGAAGGCTTTTGCTGGTACCGTGCTCATCGCGACGCCGATGACGGTCACCCAGGTGAAGACCAAGGATGGCAAGGATGGCTACAACGCCCTCCAGGTCGGATTCGGCACGAAGAAGGCTACGAACCTCGCGAAGGCACAGCAGGGCCACTTCAAGGGGAAGGGCTTTGCCCACGTGCAGGAGTTCCGTACTGATGACACTGCCGAGGTAGGCAGCGAGATTAAGGTAGACGTGTTCGCTGCAGGCGACACCGTCCAGGTCTCGGGCATCACCAAGGGTAAGGGCTTCCAGGGCGGCGTGAAGCGTCATGGCTTTAAGGGCGGCAGCCGCACGCACGGTCAGAAGCACTCCGAGCGCGAGCCGGGTTCTATCGGTGGTTCGGGTGGTCGCGCCGGTGGTCGCGTGGCAAAGGGCATCCGCATGGCCGGCCGCATGGGTGGCGATCGCGTGACCGTGAAGAATCTCACGGTGCTCGCCGTCGATCCTGCTACGAACGAGATCATCGTCTCGGGCGCCGTCCCGGGCGCACGCGGCACTATTTTGGAAATCATCTCCAAATAATTCTTACTATTATGGCTACTACTAAAACTACTACCCCTCGCAAAACCTCGGGACCTTCGGCCAAGAAGGCTGCAAAGCCGCGCGAGAAGAAGGTCGAGGCGAAAGCCGAGACGCTGAGCGCTAGCGAAGCGCGCATCTACGCGATGGATGGTTCCCAGAAGGGTACCGTAAAGCTCCCGGAGAATCTCTTCAATGTGAAGTGGAACGCAGACCTCGTGCACCAGGTGGTCGTGGGTATGCAGGCAAACGCTCGTAATGTCATCGCGCACACCAAGCATCGCGGCGAAGTACGCGGCGGCGGTAAGAAGCCGTGGAAGCAGAAGGGTACGGGTCGTGCGCGCCACGGTTCCTCGCGCTCGCCGATCTGGAAGGGCGGCGGTGTGACGCATGGTCCGCGCAACGAGCGCGTGTTCGAAGTGAAGATCAACAAGAAGATGCGCCGCGCCGCATTCCTCTCGGTCCTTTCGCGTAAGGCAAAGGACGGCGAAGTGATCTTTATCGAGAAGCTCGCGATGAGCGTACCGAAGACCAAGGACGCCAAGTCCATGCTCACGGCGGTCGCGAAGGCAGCGGGTGCAAACGCACTCGTGGCAAAGCACAAGAACGCGGCAATCGTGGCATTCTCGGAGCCAAATGACGCAGTGAAGAAGAGCTTCCGCAACATCGGCAACATCGCGCTCGAGGAAGTGCGCAACCTCAATCCGGTCGACCTCATGACCAACCGCTACCTGGTGATCGAGAACCCGGAGAAGGCATTTGAGCTTTTGTCAGCACGCGCTAACTAAATTCATATGGCTATCTTTGGAACCAAGAAAACGAATACCGCAGTAGCACAGAACGTAAAGGACGTCCGCGGCAAGCTCGCGACGGCGCTCATCGCCCCGTGGCTCTCTGAGAAGGCGCTCATCGCGACCGAGAAGGGCGTCTACGCGTTCCACGTACCGGCCGATGCGACCAAGCACGACGTGATGCTCGCTATCGAGCGCACGTACAAGGTCACGCCGCGCCAGGTACGCATGGTGAACCTCCCGGCGAAGAAGGTCTCGCTCCGCACGCGCCGCGGATTCGGCACCAAGTCTGGTCGCCGCAAGGCATACGTGTACCTCAAGAAGGGTGACACGATTCAGTTCGCGTAATCAAACTATTTATGAAAACCTACAAGCCAACCAGCAAGTCCCGCCGTCACATGTCGACGCTGCCGTACCGAGAGCTTCTCTCGGGCGACCGCCCGCACAAGCCGCTCATGAAGGGCAAGAAGAGCCAGGCCGGTCGTAACGGCTTCGGCCGCATCACCACGCGCCACCAGGGCGGTGGTCACAAGCAGCGCCTGCGCGACGTGGACTTCCAGTACAACAAGAAGAACGTTCCTGCGCGCGTGGAGTCGATCGAGTACGATCCGTTCCGCTCGGCGTTCATCGCACTTGCGCTCTACGCTGACGGCGAACGCCGCTACGTGGTCGCGCCGAAGGGCATGAAGGTCGGTGATTCCTTCACCGTTTCCGAGAATGCACCGATGAAGACGGGTAATCGTATGCCGCTCGGCAAGATTCCGGTGGGTACGTTCGTCTACGGCATCGAGCTCAAGCCGGGCGCTGGTGCTATCCTCGTCCGCTCTGCAGGATCGTACGCTGAAGTCGTGGCACACGACGCAGGTTACGCGCAGGTGAAGCTTCCGTCGACAGAAGTCCGCCGCGTCTCCGACCTATGCTGGGCATCGATCGGTGCTATCGGTAACGAGGAATACAACCTCGTGAACATCGGTAAAGCCGGCCGCAGCCGTTGGCTCGGCATCCGCCCGACCGTCCGCGGTTCGGTGATGAACCCGGTCGACCACCCGCATGGTGGTGGTGAAGGTCGCCAGGGTCGCGGTCTCCGCCGCGCAAAGAGCCTCTGGGGCAAGCCGACGGGCAAGGGCCAGAAGACCCGCACGCCGAAGAAGTACTCCAACGTCTTCATCGTCAGCCGCCGCAAGGTCGGAAAGCGCAAGAAGGCATAATCCCCGTTCTAAAGTCGAAAAGGTCGGACGAGAAACCGTCCGACCTTTTGTAATCTGCCGCGCGACCCCGTTAGACTGGCGTGCGCGGTCGCTTGAGGAACGAGAGCGGGACCGTTTCAGAGGCTCCTGTCAAGAACTGGATCTGCGCGGTGCCGTTCCCTGGCGCTGACACCACTCTGCAGGAGCGGTATTTGTTAATCCCCGAGAACGCAAAGAGCGGATGGTTCGCATTCGTCCCGTCCCACACCCACATGGGAGGCGCGAAGTCTACCTCGTCGCCTTCTTTGATCGGATCGCTCGTTTCCTCAAGCCCATGAGGATTGTAGAAGGTACACATGCCGGTAACTCCAAGGGTACGGGTTGATACTACTCGCATTCTCGTGACCTGCAACTATCTGCTTACTGATACTGTGACTTGAATCCGGGGATTTGAGACGTAAGGATTTTGAGTTCAGAAGAGCCGAGCACGTAGGGACCCACGGCGTAGGGAGGGAAGAGGATCACGAGGTTCGTGCCGTCGAGGTAGAAATCCGAGAAATTCGCGGCGTCCGCCGTAGTGCCAGCGTTCAGCATGTCCATATCCACCTGGGAGACGTCCACTTGCTCGCGGGCAGCGATCATCGCCGGCAGCTGGGAGCGTGAGTACTGACTCAACCAGCCGAGGTAATTCGTGCCGGGATTGAAGAGCATCGCGAGCGACAGGTTCTGCCCGTTCGTCGTGTCGAAGGTAAAGGTCTTGTATGTGGTATTCGGGTGCGCGCCGAGCGTGTCGGAGTAGACCGTGTAGACATATGACACCGTGTGGGGGGACTGGTGCGTCTCGTAGGTGATCTTGAGGCTGCCCTTGAGGTGTTCGTCGCGCAGGTGAGCTTCAAAGTCCGCGCCGAGGTCGGTCCAATTTGTCTTGTAGTCCGCGATCGTGTCGATCTCCCACTGCTTCATGAGCGCGACGGCGTTTACATCCGCGCTGTCGGGGAGGCCGGCGAGTGCCGTCTCGCTCGGGTACTGGGTGTCGACCGTGTAGAACTCGCCACTATCCGTGAGGTGCGCGGGGTCGGTGGCGTTCCCGGTCGGGGGAGTGGTGGTGGCCGTACCCGGGGCCGTGGCGGTCATGGGGCGGGTAAGCGCGTACCAACTAATGCCAATAATGATGATAATAAGGACTACAAAACCGATAATCGCCTCGCGCGTGAATGTCATACATCGAGTGTACCACTCAGCATAATGAAGCCCTGGGGAAGATGTATTATACCATATCCATGTCAAGACCTCGCAGCTGTAATTTGACGGTTTTGCTTAGGTCCTGTATCTTACTTCTATCCCGCCCCGCGGGCTTTTACATGTCTCGATCACTCAAGAAAGGTCCCTATGTGGACGTCAAATTGCTCAAGAAGGTAAGCGGCAAAAAGCCGTCGGCTTCTGGTGTGGTCAAGACGTGGGCGCGCGGGAGCCAGATCGCCCCGGAAATGGTCGGTTTCACCTTCGGCGTCCACAACGGCAAGACCTTCGTAGAAGTCCTCGTCTCGGAAGAGATGGTGGGGCATCGCCTCGGCGAATTCTCGCCGACCAAGAAGTTCCAGCGCCACGGCGGCAAGATGCAGAAGGAGCTCGAGACCAAGCAGGCTGAGAGCCAGATCGCTGCTGCGAAAGCCGCTGCGCCGGCTGCTAAGAAATAAGGTATGAAGGCGGAACTTCGTAAATACAACCAGTCACCGCGCAAGGTCCGCCTCGTGACGGAGCTCGTGAAGGGCAAGTCGGTCAAGGAGGCGCTCGTGGCGCTCTCGTTCCTCCCGAAGCGCGCCTCGCTTCCGGTCAAAAAGCTCATCGAGTCCGCGGTCGCGAATGCCAAGGCCAAGGGTGAGGACGTAGCAAATCTCAAGATCAAGAACATCATCGTCGATTCCGACGGTATGATGGTCCGCTACATGCCGCGCGCCCAGGGCCGTGCGACCCCGATCCGCCGCAAGAAGTCCCGCGTATCCATCACGCTCGCATAATTTTCGTATGACACACACCGTACATCCTTACGCTCACCGCCTCGGCATCATCCGCGATTGGCGCAGTCGCTGGTTCGCTGGCGACAAGAAGAGCTTCCGCAACAACCTCCGCGTCGACGAGGCTGTCCGCGCATTCCTCAGGAAGCGCCTGCGTGGTATGTACGCAAGCCAGATTGAGATCGAGCGCACCGCGACGGAACTCCGCGTGATCATCCACACCGCGCGCCCGGGTCTCGTGATCGGCCGCTCGGGTGAGAACGCGACCAAGCTCCGCAAGGAAGTGACGGACGTCGTCCGCGCTGCAGATGCTAAGCACGGCCGCACGGTGAAGCTCGACATCCTTGAGATCCGCCAGCCTGAGACCGATGCTGCGGTGGTGGCGTACATGGTCGCTGAGGGTCTTGAGAAGCGCATGCCGTTCCGCCGCGTGCTCAAGCAGACCATCGAGAAGGTCATGGCCGTGCGCGAGGTCCTCGGTGCCCGCATCGTGATCTCGGGTCGCCTCGGCGGTGCTGATATGAGCCGCACCGAGCAGATCAAGAAGGGCCGCATCCCGCTCCAGACCTTCCGCGCTAACATCGACTTTGCACACGAGCGCGCGTACCTCCCGTACGGCACTATCGGTATCAAGGTCTGGATCTACCAGGGTGAGCAGTTCGAGAAGGATCAGAACCGCTCGATCCCGCAGTCTGCACGCCGTGAGCGCGGCCAATAATTTCCTATGCTTTTCCCTAAGAAAGTAAAACATCGCAAGTGGCAGACCGGACGCAAGAGTCCGGCTAAGATCAATCGCCCTGATACCCGCGGTACCACCGTGGCGTTCGGCTCCTTTGCGCTCAAGGCCACGACTGGTTCCCGCCTTACCTCAAACCAAATCGAATCTGCGCGCAAAGTGATCGCTCGCGTCACCGGCAAGGGTGGCAAGATGTGGATCCGCGTATTCCCAGACCGCCCGGTCACGGCGAAGCCGGCAGAGGTGGGCATGGGTTCCGGTAAGGGCGATCCGAAGGGATTCGTATTCCAGGTGCAGCCGGGCCGCGTGCTCTTTGAGCTCGACGGCGTACCGGAGGCACAGGCACGCGCATCACTCCGCCAGGCGGGCATGAAGCTCCCGATGAAGACCACGGTGGTAGCCCGCTAACCTTTGTATGAAAAAGAACCCAACCAAGACCATGCAGCCGGCTGAGCTCGAGAAGCTCATCAAGGAAAAGCGAGAAGAGCTTCGCACGCTCCGTTTTTCTGCTGCCGGCGCTCGCGCAAAGGATGCATCGCAGTTTCATAAGGTGAAGCGCGACATTGCTCGCGCACTCACGGAACTTAAGGCACAGAACGCATAACTCATTTATGGAAAACACCACTATTCGTCCCCAGACTCTCCGCGGCGTCGTCGTAAAGACGGCGATGAAAGACACGGCCACCGTGGCCGTGGACCGCTACGTAAAGCACCCGAAGTACAAGAAGTACCAGACGCGCACGAAAAAGTACTTGGTCCACGATCCGGGTAACACTGCGAAGGTCGGCGATAAGGTCACGATCGTGGCGTGCCGCCCGCTCAGCAAGAACAAACACTTCAAACTTGCCGCGTAATATTCACTCGTATGCTTCAGCCCCAGACCATCGTCACCGTCGCAGATAACTCAGGCGCAAAAGTCGCGCGCATCTTCAAGGTGCTCGGGGGTAGCAAGCGCCGCTACGCAGGCATCGGGGATGTCGTCGTGGTCTCCGTGCAGACGGCTGAGCCGCGCAAGCCGGTGAAGAAGAAGGACGTGTATAAGGCCGTGATCGTCCGCCAGGTGAAGCCACTGCGCCGCAAGGACGGTTCGTACGTATCCTTCGATGACAACGCCGTCGTGCTCATCGAGAAGCAGGGTAAAGAAATGGGCCCTAAGGGTAACCGCGTATTCGGTCCCGTCCCGCGCGAGCTCACGGAGAAGGGCTGGGCAAACATTGCCGGCATCGCGCCTGAAATCGTCTAACTTCCTATGAAAAAGTACACGAAGCTCAACATCCGCAATAAAAAGTACCCGACCATCAAGTCGGTGAAGGCGGTAAAGATGAAGATCAAGAAGGGTGACACGGTGAAGCTTCTGTCCGGCAAGGACAAGGGGAAGAGTGGTAAAGTGCTCCGCGCATTCCCGAAGGATCGCAAGGTGATCGTGGAGGGCGTGAACGTCCACAAGCGCCACACCCGCGCTATCGGTAACCAGTCTGGCCGTATTATCGAGAAGTCGCTTCCGGTGAACGTCTCGAACGTCGCTAAAACCAACTAAGTATGATGATGACTAAAGAAAGGCAGCAGGGCGCCTACGAAGCCCTCAAAGCAGACGGCGGGTACAAGAACTGCATGGCATCGCCTCGCCTCGTGAAGGTGGTGGTGTCTTCGGGCGTGGGCAAGAAGCGCGACAAGAAGCAGCTCGAGCTCATCCAGGATCGCCTCATGAAGATCACGGGCCAGAAGCCGTCGGCTCGTCCGGCACGCATCTCGATCGCGTCGTTCAAGGTGCGCGAAGGCGATACCGTGGGCTACCAGATCACGCTCCGCGGCCCACGCATGTACGACTTCCTCGACAAGCTCATCCACGTGGCGCTCCCGCGCACGCGCGACTTCCGCGGCCTCAAGTCTTCCGCGGTCGACAACATGGGCAACCTCACCATCGGCGTGAAGGAGCACACAATCTTCCCGGAGACGAGCGATGAAGAAGTGAAGGACCTCTTCGGCCTCGCCGTGACCGTAGTCACCACGGCGAAAAATAAGAAGGACGCGGTCGCATTCTTCAAGCACCTCGGCATCCCGCTCCGCGACTAATAGTTTTACAAGTGCTCACAACATGCGTTGACGAAAGTCAACGCATGTTGTATTTTACTTCCGGCGCAACCATTCAGTAAAAAGGAGAAGAACGGTGCCCCTCAGTCCTGCCCTCAGGATCTCGCTCAGCGATGTCTGGAAAGCCACACGGAATTTGGATCGCGCTCCGCGTACCACAGCCCGTATCAACGCCGCTGTGGCTGCATTCGAAAAGGAGCTCGAGCTCGACCACGACGCCCCAGGTTTTCGTATTGAGGCAGCCGTGGTTGGCGTCCTTGTAGAGCGCTACGCGCTCAACAAGAACCCAGACTCCTTCATAACGGCCTTCAGCAACTACCTGTGGGAGTGCCAGGAGAATCGCAGCAAGACCTGTCCCCGCGGCTAGACCGCACATTACCTACCCGGCCCGTCGCCCTAATCAGGCGGCGGGTCATTCGTTTGACGGCTCATTCCCTAGGTGATAGATTGGGGGAACGCTCTCCGGAGCTATTTTTGTATGGCCAAAACCTCAACCATCGCCCGCAATAAGAAACGCGAAAAGCTCGTGGCGAAGTACGCTACGAAGCGCGCGGCTCTTAAGGCTGCCGGTGATTGGGATGGCCTCCAGAAGCTCCCGAAAAATGCCTCTCCGGTCCGTCTCAAGAACCGCTGCGCGGTCTCTGGTCGTCCCCGTGGCTACATGCGCGCGTTTGGTCTCTCGCGCATCCAGTTCCGCGAGCTTGCCCGCGAAGGCAAGATCCCGGGCATCAAGAAAGCATCATGGTAAGCGACCGCGTCGGTGACTTTATCGTGCGTCTTCAGAATGCCGGCATGGTCGGCAAGGCGAATATCTCGCTGCCGTACTCTGCGCACATCGAAGCGGTCGCGAAGAAACTCCGCGAGCTCGGCTACGTAGCCACCGTCGAGTCCTCGACCAAGGCAAAGGGCGGCAAGCAGCTTGAGGTCACGCTCGCATTCGACGAGCGCGGCAATCCGAAGATCCACGGCGTGAAGCGCATCAGCAAGCCGGGCCGCCGTCTCTACACATCTTCCAAGGAAGCGCACGGCGTTAAGAACGGCATGGGCGCGCGCATCATCTCGACGCCGAAGGGCATCCTCTCGGATAAGGAAGCCCGGAAAGTAAAAGCGGGCGGAGAAGATCTATTTGAAATCTGGTAATCATCCCTCGAAACATTTATGAGCCGACTTGCAAAGAAACCCATTCCCGTCCCGGCCAAAATCGAAGTCACCGCTTCGGGTAATTCGCTTTCCGTAAAGGGTTCTAAGGCGACGCTCACCAAGCCGCTTCATCCGCTCGTGGGCATCACGGTGGGTGCCGAGGGCGTGGAGATCACGGCCAAGGACAGCTCGCGTCTCGCGAAGGCGCTCACCGGCACGTACGCAGCGCACGTGCGCACCATGATGCAGGGCGTTGAGACCCCCTGGAAGCGCGGCCTCATCCTCGAGGGCGTGGGTTACCGCGTGGAACTCAAGGGCAAGGAGCTCGTCTTTACGGTGGGCTTCTCGCACCAGGTGAAGCTCGCCATCCCGGAAGGTATCACCGTCACGGTGGAAAAGAACGTCATGACCGTCGAGGGTGCCGACAAAGACGTCGTCGGTCAGTTCGCGGCAAATGTCCGCGCGGTGAAGCCGCCGGAGCCGTACCTCGGTAAGGGTATCCGCTACAACGACGAAACCATCCGTCGCAAGCAGGGCAAGAAGGCCGTCTAATACCGTATGAACAAACTCCCGACTACTCGTCAGCAACTCCGTCAGCGCCGCCACAAGCGGGTGCGTGCGTCCGTGAAGGGCACCGAAGCGCGTCCGCGCCTCGCCATCTACAAGAGCAATCGCTTTGTCTCGGCGCAGCTTATTAACGACGACAACGGCACCACCGTGGCAGCAGCACACGGCCGCGAGTTCAAGGGCACGCTCACCGCGCAGGCGGGTGCGGTGGGTACGGAGATCGCAAAGCGCGCATCTGCCAAGGGTGTGACGAAAGTCGTCTTCGACCGTGGCGGCTATGCCTACGCAGCACAGGTGAAGGCATTTGCCGATGCGGCACGCGCAGGCGGACTTCAATTCTAATATTTTTTATGGCTGATACTCTCATCGAGAACGCACCGATCACGGAAACTGCTCCTCAGGAAGCAGCACCGGTAGATGCAGGAGCACGTCCGGATATGCGTGACCGCCGCGGCGGCCCGCGTGGTCGCGGTGGCCGCGACGGTGGCCGTGGTCCGCGTACGCGCGCACCGCGCGAGCGCAGCGAGTTCGACTCCGTGACCATCGATGTGCGCCGCGTGGCCCGCGTGATGGCCGGTGGTCGCCGTTTCAATTTCAGCGTGGCGATCGTGATCGGCGACAAGAAGGGTCGTGTGGGTGTGGGTCTTGGTAAGGGCGCCGATACTGCGCTCGCTATTGATAAAGCGACGCGCGACGCCAAGAAGCACATGATCACCATTGCACGCACCGACTCGGGCTCGATCCCGCACGACGTCGCTGCTAAGTACGCATCGTCGGTCGTCTCGATCATGCCGAGCCCGGGCCGCGGTCTGGTGGCCGGCTCTGCGATGCGCACCGTGCTCGAGCTCGCGGGTGTGAACGACGTGATCACCAAGATCCTCTCGCGCACCAAGAACAAGCTGACCATCGCGCGCGCGACGGTCGAGGCGCTCAAGCAGCTCCAGAGCAAGTAATTTCCAAACGTATGCAGCTCAACTCTCTCAAAGCAAAATCCAAGCGGGTCACGAGCCATCGCGTCGGTCGCGGTGGTAAGCGCGGCAAAACGAGTGGTCACGGCGGTAAGGGCCAGACGGCACGCGCGGGTCACAAGATCCGCCCGGAGATGCGCGACATCATCAAGAAGCTCCCGAAGCGCCGTGGTCATGGTAAGAACCGCGCACGCACGGTGCGCCCGCAGGCCCCGGTCGCCGTGGTGAACCTCGCGGTACTCGCTAACGCCTTCAAGGCGGGGGATACGGTGACGCCGGCGACGCTCGTGAAGAAGGGCATCGTAAAGAAGGGCTACCGCGTGAAGATCCTCGGTGCGGGCGAGCTCTCCGCAGCGCTTTCGGTCTCGGGCGTTTCGGTCTCGAGCTCGGCACGCGCTGCCATCGAGAAGGCAGGCGGCTCTGTCGTCGCATATGCTTAGCTCCTTCTTCCACAAGCTCCACATCGCCATCACCGATCCGGTCATCCGCCTGCGCATCCTCTTTGTGCTCGGGGCGTTTGCCGTATTCCGCTTCCTCGCGGCGATTCCTATCCCGGGTGTCGACCGCAATGCGCTTGAAGCATTCTTTTCGAACAATCAGTTCTTCGGACTCCTCAACGTCTTCTCGGGCGGTGGATTCTCGAAGTTGTCTCTCGTGATGCTCGGCGTCGCACCCTACATCACCGGCTCGATCATCATGCAGCTCGCTACCATCCTCTTCCCGAGCGTGAAGCGTATGTACACGGAGGAAGGGGAGGCCGGCCGTGCGAAGTTCATCGAGTGGAGCCGCATCATCACCATTCCTATCGCGATCATTCAGGCGGTCGCATTCCTCTCGCTCCTCCAGAGCCAGGGCGTGCTCGGGCAGCTCGATCCGATCGTATTCGTGAGCGATATCATGCTCGTGTCCGCGGGCTCGATGCTCCTCATGTGGATCGGTGAGCTCATCACCGAGTTCGGTATCGGTAACGGCGTCTCGCTCATCATCTTTGCGGGTATCGCGTCGCGCATCCCGAGCGGCGTCTCCCAGCTGGCCTTCACCTTTACGACGGCGAACATTCCGTCGTACCTCGCGTTCGTCGCGATCGCTATCGCGATTGTGTACGCCGTGGTGATCGTATCGGAAGCAGAGCGCTCCATTCCGATCGCGTACGCACGCGCCGTCCGCGGCGCGGCTAATGCACAGGGTGCTGCCACGTACCTCCCCATCCGTCTCCTCCAGACCGGCGTGATCCCGATCGTGTTCGCACTCTCGCTGCTTCTATTCCCGCAGATGGTCCTGAACGGCCTTTCAGCGCTCGGCATCGGTTGGGCAAGTGCGTGGGCGCTCCACTACGCATCGTTCACCTCAAACAGTTTTGAGTATGGTGCCGTGTACTTCGTGCTCGTCGTGATCTTCACGTACTTCTATACTTCGATCACGTTCGAGCCGCACCGCGTGGCGGAGAACCTCCAGAAGTCGGGCGCGTTCGTGCCGGGCGTGCGTCCGGGTCCTGAGACCGAGCGCTACATCGGAGCGGTGGTGAATCGCATCACGCTCCCGGGCGCCGTCTTCCTCGGTCTCTTGGCCGTCATCCCGTTCATCGTGGAAGGCCTTACGGGCGTCACGGCCATCCTCGTCGGTGGCACGGCGCTCCTCATCGCGGTCCAGGTGATACTCGACCTCGTGCGCAAAGTAGACGCGCAGGTCTCGCTCCGCGAATACTAATCGCCGCGTGCTAGATTAAGAAAATGGCTCGCGGGAAATTGATTCTCATCATCGGTCCCACGGGGAGCGGCAAGAGTGTGCTGATCGATTACGTACACAAGGAACTCCCCGAGATCCGCTACCTCAAGACGTACACCACGCGTACTCGTCGCACAGCGCTCGAGAACGCGCACTACGAGTTTATCGACGACGCTGAGTTTGACCGCATGATCGCGGATGCAGAGTTCATCGAGTGGGCTCAATTTGGTAGCGCTCGGTACGGTACGAGCCGCAAGGATCTCGACGAAGGCGTTGCGTCGGGCGTCATCATGCTCAAGGAAATGGAAGTGCAGGGTATCCGCCAGATGCTCGCGCAGTTACCGCGCGAGGAGCTCAAGCTGTTCTATATCGACGCGGGCAGCTGGAGCGAGCTCGAGCAGCGTGTGCGCGCACGCGGCTCCATCACAGATGAAGAGATCGAGAAGCGCAAGCAGCGGTACGACGATGAACTTCCGTTCAAGGACATGGCGGATGTAGTGCTGCGCAACTACGCTGGAGAACTTGAAGAAGCAAAGGCAGCTTTTAAACAAGCCGTGCAGAACGAGCTCGACGAGGTACACTAGCAGCATGAGCGACACGAAAACAGTTTTTCTGTTTGGCCGCCCGGGGTCGGGGAAGGGCACTCAGGCCAAGCTTCTCGCGGAGAAGTTCGGCTGGAGCATATTCTCCACGGGAGACCGGTTCAAAGCGCTTCGGGACGAGCCGGGGCCCCTGGGTGACCGCATCCGCACGCTCTACGATGCGGGTAAGCTCGCGCCGGATTGGTTCGCTTCGTATCTTTTTGAAGACACGATGCTCAAGCTCAGCCCCGACGCCGGCGTGATTTGCGAAGGCTATCCGCGCTCGGTGCCGCAGGCGCAGCTCTGCCATGGCGTGCTCACCTGGCTCGAGCGACCGTACACGGTCATCCATCTGGCGGTGCCAGAAGAAGAGACGCTCAGTCGCATGATCGAACGTGCGAAGTCGGAACACCGGCCCGACAGCGACAGCGAGGAGAAGATCCGCGCGCGCTTCACGACATACACTGAACAGACGGAGCCAGTCCTGGAATTCTTCCGCACGCAGGGCAAGCTCATCGAAGTTGACGGCACGCCGACGATTGAAACGATCCACGCAGACTTGGTCGCGCGCCTTTCCTGATGACTATCCATACCCCAGAAGAACGCGCACGCGCACTGGTAGCAGGGAGGCACTTGGGTGAAGTACTCGATCTGCTTGCACAAGAGGTGCGACCAGGAGTTTCAACGCATACGCTCGAAGACCTCGCCAATGAATACATCAAAGAGCGCGGCGACACTACCGCTTTTCTGGGCTACACACCCGATGGTGCTGCGCGGCCCTATCCCGCGACGCTGTGCGTATCGGTGAACGATGAGGTGGTGCACGGCATCCCGAATGAGAGCCCGCGCATACTCGCAGAAGGCGATATTGTCACGCTCGACCTGGGACTCGTGCACGAGGGATTCATCGTCGATTCTGCGCTCACTGTCGCGGTGGGGAGGACCGACCAGCGCTCCTACGAACTCGTGGACGCCACGCGGCTCGCGCTTGAAGCGGGAATCGCCGCAGCAAAAGTAGGGAATCATATTGGTGATATTTCTCACGCGATTGAGACGGCGTACGACGGTACAGGGTTCTCGATCGTGAAGGTGCTCGGCGGGCACGGTGTGGGTGCGCACGTCCATGAAGAGCCATGGATCGCGAATGTGGGCCACCCAGGCACAGGGGAAGAGATTGTCTCGGGTATGGTGCTCGCCCTCGAGCCGATCGCGAATATGGGGAAGGGTGCCGTGGTGCTGCGCCCCGATGGGTACACCTATGCGACACGCGATGGCTCGCGCTCCGCGCACTTTGAGCACACTATTTTGGTAGAAGACCGCGGGACGACGGTGCTCACCCGCCGCCCCTCCGAGGCTTCATAATGGGCTCATGGTGCGCGGGCTACGCTAGGAGCGTTACCCATCACCGATATTCTTGATTATGGCTACTGTTATCAACGACTCCGGGCCCGACCGCGTCGTGACGGTTGAACGCACTACTGATAGCGGGTCTTCTGCAGGCTGGGCGATCGCGGTCATCATATTGATCGCGGTTATCGTGGGGCTCTTCGTGTGGTACCACTACCACCATGCGTACGTGGCCCCCGCGCAGGGCGGTAACTCCACCGGCAGCATCAATATCACCCTCCCGGGCGGTAACGACGGCAATTCGTCGAGTAATGCCTCGGGTGGGGAAACGGTAGGGAACGGCTCCTAGCTCTCGTCCCGTCCTGCAAAAGCCCCGTGTAGCGGGGCTTTTGTTTATGGTTGCTTTCGCGTATACTCACTGCATTAACGCCCTAGGCGATTTTTATTTATATGAAAAACCCAAAAGAAGAGAAGACGTACGTTATGGTGAAGCCCGACGGAGTGAAGAAGGGCCTCATCGGAGAAATTATCAAGCGCTTTGAGCAGCGCGATCTCAAGATCGTGGCGCTCGAGATGTTCCAGCCGACCGTGGAGCAGATCGACAACCACTACCCGAAGGATCCGGCGTGGATCAAGCGCCTCGGCGAGAAGACACTCTCGACCTATGAGAAGTACGGCTACGACGCGATGAAGGACTTCGGCACTACGGAACCGGAGAAGATCGGCCCCGAGATCCGCAAGTGGCTCGTCGACTACATGGTCTCGGCACCCCTCGTGCGCATGGTGGTCCAGGGTATTCACGCGGTGGATATGGTCCGCAAGATCTCGGGCCCCACGATGCCGTACCTCGCCGACATGGGCACCATCCGCGGCGATTACTCCAACGACTCCCCGGCACTCGCGAACGCCGAGAAGCGCGCGGTGATGAACCTCATGCACGCATCGGAGACCCCGGAAGAGGCTGAGCACGAGATCGAGTACTGGTTCGGCAAGTCGCCGATCTACTCCTACACCCGCCACGGGGAATAAAGAGCGAAGGCAGGTTGGCCAAAAGGGGCTGACTGCCGAGCGGCTTGGAGCGTACCCTTTTGGGTAACCTGGCCGAGCGACGTATACTACAGGCAGAGCCGCTTCTTATATTCGCAACTGCCTACATCTCGGGAGATTTAGATTAAGGCGCTCCTTGGAACGCCGTTCGATCACCCACCTGGCTAAAGAAGTTGCTACTTCTTGGGGCGGCTCACGCAGATACCCGGCATCGGCCGGGTTTTTGCGTTTCGGTGAATGGTAAAATGTACTGCATGAATCTCCGCTGGTTGCTTGCAGCCCTTGTTTCTGCAATCATCCTGGCCGTGCTCCATATTTGGGCCATTGTGAACTTCGAGTATTGGAAGTATCGCTGGTTCGACACACCCATGCACATCCTCGGCGGTGCCACGATCGGCCTCATCGCGATAGGCATCCTCGGGAGCCGCTGGCAGCCCTGGCGTTACCTGCTGCTTATCGCGCTTGCGGCATTCGCCTGGGAGCTCTTTGAGGCGGTCGCGGGCATCGCGGTCGTGCCCGGCGTGGATTACGTGTGGGACACCGCACACGATGTGCTGAACGACGCCATCGGGGCGGTCGCGGTGTACTTCATCGCACGCCACACGGTGTGGAAGCCGGTCATTGCTCATGAGTAGCGGATTCAAACTCACCTTCTGCGGTGCGGCGGAGACGGTTACTGGGTCAAACTTTCTCGTAGAGACCGAGAGTGCAAAGATACTTATCGACTGCGGTATCGAGCAGGGGAGGGATTATGTGGAGCGCGATGCGTACGGACCCTTCCCGTATGATCCAGCCACCATAGACGCGCTCGTGATCACGCACGCGCACCTCGACCACGTGGGCCGCTGCCCGAAACTGGCGAAGGACGGATTCTGTGGGCGCGTGTTCATGACGGAGCCCACGCGTGACCTTACGGAGCTCATCCTGCGCGACAGCGCTCACATCATGGCAGAAGATGCGCAGCGCAAACAGCTACCACCCCTTTTCGATGACAAAGACGTTGATACATTCCTGCGATTGATCGAGACCGTGCCGTACCACGAAGAAAAAGAAATCGCTTCGGGCCTATCCATATATCTGCGCAACACCGGACACATACTCGGCTCTGCAAGTGTGCGGATAAAGGCTGCAGACGGGACGGCGCTCGCGCTTACGGGCGATATCGGTAATTCACCATCGCCGCTTCTGCCAGACTGGGAAGCAGTCCCGGATGCTGACGTGCTACTCATGGAGAGTGTGTATGGCGACCGTGCGCATCCGCCGAAGGCGGATCGTGATTCGCGACTTAAAGACACGCTCAAACGCGCGATCGAGCGGGAAGGGGCTATTCTCATTCCCGCATTTTCCATAGAGCGCACGCAGCTCATGCTCTACGAGCTTTCTAATTTCTTTGACGCAGGAGATTTACCAAAGATTCCTGTGTTTCTAGATTCGCCACTAGCTATCGCGGTGACAGAAGTGTATGAGAAGTGGGGGCCTACGTACTTCAAGCCGGAAGCAGAAGAAGAAATGAAGCGAGAGACGAGCCTGTTCCGTTTCCCGTTCCTCACCACGACTAAATCGCGCGAGGAATCGATGGACATCGAGAAGACGCCGAACCCCAAGATCATCATCGCCGGCGCGGGCATGAGTCACGGCGGGCGCATCGGTCGGCACGAGCAGCGCTACCTGCCGGACCCCACCACCACGCTCTTTACGGTGGGATATCAGGCCCCCGGGAGCCCCGGCCGCATGATCCAGGAGGGCGCACCGTCGGTGCGTATCGAGGGCCGGGAGGTCGAGAATCGAGCCCACATCGAGGTGCTCGAAGGCTGGTCGGGGCATGCCGACCGCGAGGGCCTGCTCGACTTCGCTGAGGCCGCGCTCAAGGAGGGGAGGACCAAGCTAATCTTCACGGCGCTCGGCGAGCCGTCGAGCGAACGCTTCCTCGCCCAACGCATCCATGACTACCTGGGCGGTAAAGCGATCGTCCCCACCACCGGCGATTCGTGGCAGATCACCAAGGATTCGGTTCGGAAGCTATGATCACGCTTTTCAACGTCGTATCTAGTGATGGATTCATTGCCGATGAGAACGGATTGGAGCACTTCATACCCGATACGCTCTGGGCCACGACGCTCGCGTTCCTCAAGAACTACGATGCGATCGTCATGGGACGGAAAACATATGAAGCAATACAAAAATATCCGACAGAACTTCTGAACCCGTTCGAGCAGCTTGCTCTGAGAAAGATTGTGCTCAGCAGCAATCACGCAACCGCCGTAAAACCAGTTTACGTGCTCGCGCATTCAGTGCGAGACGCAGAGGCTTCGAGCAATAACCTCTTGTTATCAAGCGGACCAGAAACCAACAAGAGATTTCTCGAAGCTGGCAGTGTTGATTTTATCGTTCTGCATCGACTTCCTCTGCCGATAGGGAAGGGCATGGAACCATTTCCAGGGGATACATTCGTAAACTTTGCTCTCATTTCAAAAACGGATATTGGCCAGGGGGTTATCGAAGAGCGATACCGAGCAGTGAAATGAAAACCGCCCCGTAAGGGGCGGTTTTGCTTGGAGCGGGGAAGCGGGTGCTTACGCGACCTGCTTGACGATGCGGGCGAAGGTCTCTGGGTGGTCCTTCGCGAGGGTGGCGAGGGACTTGCGGTCGAGCTCGATACGCGCTTTCTTGAGCTTGTTCATGAAGCTCGAGTACGACTTGAAGCCGTTCTCGCGGACCGCAGCATTCACGCGGACGATCCAGAGCTGGCGGAAATCGGTCTTCTTCGCACGGCGGTCGTTGAACTGGGACTTGCCGGCGTGGACCAACGCTTCCTTCGCGAAACGCTCCTTCTTGGAGCGGATACCGCGGTAGCCCTTGGCGCGCTTCAGCACCGAACGGCGGCGCTTAGCGGCGATAACTCCTCCTTTGACTCGTGACATATATTAGTAGGTTACTTAGCGACCTTGGTACCCGGGAAGAAGCGGCGGAGCACGCGGTTAGAAACCGCAAGCGAAACCGCGCGGCGCTTAGCACCCTTGGTGTTGCTGCGCTCTTTTGCATTGAAATGGTTCTGACCCGGCTTGCGTGCAATAAGTTTGCCGTTCTTGGTGACGCGGACGCGCTTGGTGTATGACTTGTTAGTTTTCATGGGTTGGTTGCGGTTTCTCTTGCGATTTTTCGCGCTTCGCTTGCGCTTGTTGGTCCCGTTCGATGACGCCGGCGAACCCCTTCGGGCTCTTGGTCACCGGTTCCGCCATCTTGTAGGCG
Organism: Minisyncoccota bacterium; assembly: GCA_035548315.1. Taxonomy (GTDB): domain Bacteria; phylum Patescibacteriota; class Minisyncoccia; order Phycocordibacterales; family Phycocordibacteraceae; genus C7867-001. The sequence continues at coordinate 70,686 of DASZTF010000148.1, read as the reverse complement.
TACGGGATCAGAACGAGGAATTTCTCGAGCCGGGACTTGAGGAACGCCTCGTCCATGCCCTTGTAACGGCCCTTGAGGAAGAGCTCCGCGCGGACGCGGTGTCCCTCGGCGAGCCACTCAGCGGCCTTCTTGGCCTTGAGCTTCATGTCGTTCTCGCCGGTACCCACCTTGATCTGCACTTCCTTGGTCTCCGAGACCTTGGCCTTGGCCTTTACGGCCTTCTCCTTCTTGCTCCGTTCGTATTCGAATTTACCATAATCCATCACTTTCGCAACCGGGGGGACGGCGTTCGGGCTGATCTCGATGAGGTCGAGGCCGGCCGTTTCAGCCACGCGGAGCGCCTCGGCAAAGGGAAGCACACCGAGGTTTTCTCCCTCGGCGCCGACCACGCGAAGTTCCTTCGCGCGGATCTCTCTATTGATGCGTACAGGTTCTTGCGTCAAAGCGTTGGAGCTCTCATTCTAGCACAAAATTGGGGAATAGGAAACCGCGCGGGCCCCTGGGCCGCGCGGTTTCCTGCGTCAAATCAAATTAGTAGCCCATGCTGCCCGACGTGGTCGTCGAAGCGGTCGTCGATGCGTTCTGGATGTCGGTGCTGAACTGCGCAAGGATGCTCGAGAGGTCCGAGAGATCCTGCTGGCAGGCAGCGGACTTCATGTCGGGGTGACAGTCTTGCTCGATCTGGTCGCGCTCGGCAGCGATAGCCGACTGGCCATTTTCAAGCACGGTCGGGAGGCTCTGTTTCTCTGAAAGCCAGAGGTAGCCCACGATGATAAGCAGGATGAGCAGAATGCCGGCGATCCACCAGGCGAGATTGCTTTCACGAGTGTCCATGGGGAAGTGGTGTTACTGAATAAGCGCCGGCAGGGCGGGGGGACCCGCCCCTACGCGCGCTCAAAGCACCATGCACCACCCTACATGGAGCCAGCATGAAGGGACTTCCCGAGCGGGCCTCCCCATGGCAGAATAGGGGGCATGTCATACATCATGAAATATCGCTGGTATCTGGTCGGTCTTCTTGCCATTATCGTGGTCGTGCTTGGGGTGAACCATTACATCCGCACGCGCCCCGGTCCTATCCTCACGGAAGTCTCGAGCTTCCAGTCGGGTAACTTTACGTTCGAGTACCCACGTACCTACGAAGCAAAGGAGTACGCGACTGGCGTCGTTTCGCTCGGTGAGAACTATCAGAACGCGGGCTTCATCCCACTCGTGGATGTCGTCCGCTACAAGTCCGACCCGGATGTCGCTGCGCCGGTGAGCTTCGATGCATTCGTAAAGAAGCAGCTCGGCAGCCTCTGCGGCTCCGATAGCGCAGGATTCACCATCACCTGCACCAATCCTGTCGTGGCGGAGTACACCACGGGCAGCACCAAGGGTGAGGTGGTGAACATGACGCTCACCAAGAAAAACCTCACGACCGGCACGACGAGCACCAGCACGTACGGCCCGATCTATGTCTTCAACTCGACCGACACCACGGCGACACCGGTCCGCTACCAGGGCGTGTTCGTGTACCCGACCTTCTCCTCGTTCGTCCTTGTGGGCACCACGTCCCCGGCGTTCATCGAGAGCGTCGCCACTACCCTCAAGCTCGACTAAGCATTCCCTCGAGTGTAAGAAGAATCACCGCAGTACTGCGGTGATTCTTTTGTGTCGGCTATACTACGTGTATGACTCCAAAAGCAAAACGCATTACCTACTGGGTGGTTACCGCGCTCTTCTGCCTCTGGCTCTTGGGCGATGGCGTCGCGGGCATCGTGCATACCTCAGCGGGGGTCGCAATATTCGTGCAGCTCACTATGCCGCTCTACGTGATGACCATCGTGGGTACGGCTAAAGTACTCGCTGCGTTTGCAATCATCCAGACCCGCTGGCGCACCATTAAGGAATGGGCCTTCGCGGGCTACGCGATCGACTGCGTGGGTGCTGCAGCGTGTCACTACTTTGCGGCAAGCCCTGCCTGGGAAATCGCGCTCTCGTTCTTCTTCCTTGCGGTGACGTTTGCCGTCTATGCTATGTGGAAGAAAGGATGGGGGAATTAATCATGCGTACGGAAGCTCAATACCAGAATTATCGGAAGCCTACGTGGGCGCCGCCCGCGTGGCTCTTTGGCCCCGTGTGGACGGTGCTCTATATTCTGATCGCTATTTCATTCGGGTACGTGGCGTACACATATTTCACGGCCGGATTCCCGCTGTTCGTCGTGCTGCCATTCGTGCTGAATCTTATTTTCAACGTCGCATTCACCCCGATCCAGTTCCGCCTGCGCAGCTTCAAGCTCGCGGCGATCGACGTGCTGCTCGTATGGGCCACCCTTATCTGGGCGATGGTCATGATCTATCCGTATGCGCCGTGGGTCGCGTATATAAACATCCCGTACCTGCTCTGGACGTCATTCGCCTCCGTCCTCCAGCTCACCGTGACGGCGATGAATACGCAGTAATGGGTATGAATAAGCAGCAGTTTCTCGAATCACTCGACGAGGTGTGGTGCCGGCTCGCGGTGACCACGCACGGCGTGGGTGTCGTCGCGATACGCGATATCCCAAAGGGCGTGAATCCCTTCAAGAACTGCGATCCACATGGGGTTAAACACCTTAGAGAATTTCCATCACCTCCAAACCTTGATCAAAATGAAGGTGTTCCGGCAATGCGGAATGAAATGAAAGGAAACCACCTGTACCCTCCAATTTTCTTTACGTATCCATCACTTCAAGATTCGTTACGCGTCATTCTTCTCAACCAGAAGATTGCTTCCGAATGGGAAAAGGTTTCCGCATACCTTGAGCAACATAAATACATCAATAACGAAGAGGCACGAGAGGTGACTGGTGTTGTGCAAAGAGATAAGATGACTCAAATTCTAAAGAATTGGGTAACGCAGGGTTTGCTTATACAGATTGTTCCTTCAACAGGATATCTAAGAGGAACGAGATACCGGCTACCTTCAACTAGAGATTTGGCCAAATCTTAATTCTATAAGATTTGGTAATTTCTTATAAAAGTTAATGCTTAGGATTTAAGGCTTAGAATCTCCTTTTTATAAGAATTTGGATAGTAGACTTGACAAATATAGTATATAGAGTACTATCTACATTAAAGAATTTCGTTCATTCCATCAGGAGGTTCTATGAAAAAGGTGCTGTACGAAAAGGCCCTGGCGGAGTCTGAAGGCTCCTTACCCGATGCGTTACGTTCGATGCCCGAAGGCGTGAGAAAAGGTCACGTCAAGGAAATTGTGGACAATGCGTGGCGGAAGGTCCTGCATTTTCACGGACAGGGTGTGACCGACATCGCGCTTCTCGCCAAGAGCTTCACCATCGCATACATCTCCCAGGCGACCGCCGAAGAGATGGTGCGCGACATCATCACGGCAGCATGAGCCGTTCACTTACCGAAAAAGCCGTGTGGTGAACGGCTTTTCTTTTTAAAGTGTTTCGCGAGAGGTGGGGGGGGGAGAGAATTTAGCCGGTTTTCAGACGTTTCTACAGAAAGTTAGAACCTCCAATCCGCTAAGCTGCACCAACATAAAAGCACCCGCGAGGGTGCTTTTATGAAACTAGGTGGAGGCGGGGGGAATTGAACCCCCGTCCGAGAATGTTCGCTTGAAACGGATCTACGACGCGTAGTCAGAGTTATTTTTTCGGACTGAGATATAAAACTCTGACAAAAGCATCTCAGCCTTATTCCTTATTTAGCCGGCGGGTCGGAAATTCCTGCTGGCGATCTCACAGATTATTCCGCCCATATCCTCTGCTATGAGATCCAGAAGATACGAACGTCGCTTAGGCGAAAGCGCGAAGCTTTTACGCGAGAGCGAACGCGAAGTCATTCATACCGAAGTACGGCGACTTCACGCTTGCAGTTTTGTTTGCAAGTATTTTGCCCGCAAGGATTGACGTGGCTAGCGGGCGTGCACGGCGTCGCACGTTTTCAAGGAGCAGACCGTCGAAACCGATCACCCCCAGGAGGAAGACGAGCCAGCGCTCATCTGCTTTCTGGGAGCTACCGTTGCTTGAGGATGCGCCGCGCTTCGCGGTCGGCGTCTTTTTTCTTAAGGTCTTCGCGGCGGTCGGCCTTACCCTTACCGCGCACGATCGCCACGCGCACCTTCACCAGGCCACCCTTATTATACATTTCAATTGGCACTATTGTCAAGCCTTTCTTTGCATCGGCATCGCCGAGCTGCGCCACCTGGGACTTCTTGAGGAGCAGCCTGCGAGAGCGAGCGGGGTCGTAGCTCTCCGGGGTGTTGGCTGCCTGGTAGGGAGGGATGGTGGCGCCGGTGAGGTACGCTTCGCCGCCGCGTACCACCACGCGCGAGCCATCGAGCTGACCCATCTTTGCTTTCACTGCTTTTACCTCTGCACCGGTAAGCTCAATACCCGCCTCGAATTCCTCGAGTCGTTCGTATTTGAGCCCGGCTTTTTTGTAGGCAATGAGTGTCGCCATGCGTCGACTATAGCATCGTTCCTTCACTTCATACTCAAGAACGTCTGTTGTATAGTGAATCGACATTACTATGCCTGCACCGACCGCACCGAACAACAAGAAGCAGTCCAAGAAATCCAAGGTTCCGGGCCCGCGCGATCCGCGCCGATTCCTACCGGGCGGGGGAGGCTTCATGGCGAACCTCATCTCCACCATCCTCATATTCCTCATCCTCATGAGCGCATACACGCTCATCGCGACGTCGGGCAGCAAGACCCAGACCATCCCGCTCTCGCAGGTGGCGGCAGATGTGAAAGCAGGTAGCGTGAAGTCGGTCACGGTAGACGGCGACAGCCTCACGGTCGATTACGTGAACGGCGGTGAGAAAGATTCCACCAAAGATCCCTCGACCGGACTTCCGGAGACGCTCGCCACCTACGGCGTCACTCCCGAGCAGCTCGGGAAGGTCGACATCACCATCGCAAGTGATACCGGATGGAAGTTCTGGTTCGTGACGCTCGCACCGTTCATCCTCCCCGTGATCTTCCTCGGCGTGCTGTTCTGGTTCCTCACGCGCCAGGTGCGTGGCGCGGGCATGCAGGCATTCACCTTCGGCCAGAGTAAGGCGCGCATGATCGATCCTGCCGATACCTCGCAACGCGTGACGTTCGCCGATGTCGCGGGCGCGAAGGAAGCAAAGGAAGAGTTGGTAGAAATTGTAGATTTCCTGCGGAATCCTAAGAAATTCCTCGATATCGGTGCACGCATCCCGAAGGGCATCATCCTCATGGGTGCGCCGGGCACCGGTAAGACGCTGCTTGCACGCGCGGTCGCGGGAGAAGCAGGCGTGCCGTTCTTTTCCATCAGCGGATCAGAGTTCGTGGAGATGTTTGTGGGTGTGGGTGCCTCGCGCGTGCGCGACCTCTTCCAGATGGCCAAGCGCGCAGCGCCGGCAATTATCTTCGTCGATGAGATCGATGCGGTGGGCCGCGTGCGTGGCACGGGCGTGGGCGGCGGGAACGACGAGCGCGAGCAGACGCTCAACCAGATTCTCGTGGAGATGGATGGATTCGAGCCCACGGAGAAGGTGATCGTGATGGCGGCAAGCAACCGCCCGGACGTGCTCGACCCGGCGCTCCTGCGCCCCGGACGATTCGACCGCCGTGTGGTGATTGATCTTCCGGACCGCAAGGATCGCGAAGACATCCTGAAGATCCACGCGCGTAAGAAGCCGTTCGGCGCCGATGTGAACCTCTCGGTGATCGCCGAGCGTACGCCAGGATTCTCGGGTGCGGAACTCTACTCGCTTATGAATGAAGCGGCCATCCTCGCTGCACGCGAGAGCCGCAAGGAGATCACGCAGTACGACCTCATCCGCTCTATCGAGAAGGTGATGCTCGGTCCCGAGCGCAAGTCGCATTTGCTGAATAAGCGCGAGAAGGAGCTCACGGCGTATCACGAAGCGGGCCACGCACTCGTGTCATCTGTGCTCCCGCACGCCGATCCGGTGCATAAAATTTCCATCATAAGTCGCGGTAGGGCAGCGGGGTACACCCTCAAGCTGCCATTCGATGATAAGAAGATGCAGTCGCGCAAGCGCTTCCTCGACGACATCGCGGGCACGCTCGGCGGGTATGTGGCGGAAGAAATGGTGTTCGATGATCTCACGACCGGTCCGAGTAACGACCTCGCCGTCATCACTGCGCTCGCGCGGGATATGGTGGGCCGCTACGGCATGTCGGACAAAGTGGGCCCGGTAGCATTCGCCGCAGACCAGACGGAGTTCGGCGGCGCGAAGTACTCGCAGGAAATCGCGGCGAAGATCGACGAGGAAGTCACCCGCATCTTGGAAGACGCGCGCGTCCGCGCGACCAAGGTGCTCAAAGATCACCGCAAGGCGCTCGATTCGATCGCCAAGAAGCTGGTGGAGGTGGAGACCATCGAGCGCGAGGACTTCGAGAAGCTTCTCCTCTTGAATGGCATCGAGCCCAAGAAGCCAGAGGCGTACGACGAGGGCATCACCATCGCACCGGGCACTGCCGGCGGTCTCGAAGACCCGATGGCGATTTAATAAAAAGCACGCCCCGGACCAGAAATGGCCGGGGCGTTTCGCATAGAGGTCGGAGTTATTTCTGTTTCCGGAACAGCCGTACGACGGTGTCGCACTTCTCCGAGACCCAAAACGCAACAGACAGAACAAGTACTGCACCGAACGACATGCGTTCGGGACGCATACGCCCCAATAACGTCGTCATAGCACCCTCCCTTTACGGTACCAGCGCACTCTACCATGGGCGCGCATAGAAACAACGAACCCCAGGTCGAGACAAGTGTCTCTTCCTGGGGTTTGATGCACTTTTGTTTATGCAGCGAGCCTTTCGCGAATGCCCCAGCCGATCTGAAGCCGATCCGGCTGAGTACTCCAGCCGACCGGGAGCACGCTGTCGTTCAACGCCGGCACAGGAACCGGATCCGGGATGTCGTACACGGTCTCGCGATAGATCTCGACCATGTCATCATTCGCCGGCTCGGGCAGTCCCCACCAGCGCGGGCCATTGAGAGATAGGAACTTCTCCAGGTTATGGAGCGCACCCGCACGCTCGAAGACCTTCGCGTAGGCAGTGATGCTGTGCCACGTCCAGAACGCACCGAATGGTGCCTTTTCGAACCCAGCCGTCTTGAGGCTCATCAGATGAGCGGCCGTGTCATCGCCTGCGATGGCCCGGAAGTCACCCGAGGTGATGAACGCATCGATGACCGCGCGGTTCTCTTCGGTCTGCGGGTACGGCTTGCATTTGAGCAAGTGGCCCCACGACGTTTCGAGGTCGTTCACCGTGCAGAGCGAGTGCTGCGGCGTGGCCGTGAGCACCGTCCTGCCGCTCGTGTCCGCTTTCACGAACTCGACCGTTTCCCTGACGCTCGCGTGCTCGCAGCTGATCAACAGGTCCGGATGACGATCGCGGATGCGCCACAGCTTGTTCGTGACGTAGTGCGCTTCGCCTTCGGTCGGATGGAGTGGGCGATTGTATTTGTCCACCGCATCTTCGAAGTGACCGAGGAGACGGATGCCGTTCGCCGCCATGCTGTCGAGCATATACGCGCTGCGCGGATCATCGAGCGGGAGGCTGAGCCCGCTTCCCGTGGTCAGGCCCTTTGCCGGCGGATAGTGCTTGATTGCAAACGTCACCGCATGCTTGGCCATCGCTTCGATCACCTCGGCATTGATCTCCGCCGTGTGGTAGAGCGTCATGATGAGTACCAGCTTCGTGAGGCCTTCAGTACGTGCGATCTCCATGAGCTCGTCGTAGTGGGCGAGCGCCTCTGCCAGGGTCTTGATAGGCCCGGTGTTCGGCATCACGAGCAGATACAGCACGTACTGCATGAGATGTTTCGCGATCGCGCGCATGAGTTCGTCGCGGCGCAGGTGTGCGTGGAAGTTCGACGGGCGACGGATGAAAAAGGACATCGTCTTCCCGTCCACTATCACTGGATTATGCATTTCGATAGCCCTCTTGGTTTCAAACGGATCTGTTGACCCGGGCGCACTCTACCACGGAGGAGTAAAAAGAAACACGGGCGGCCGTTTCGGGCCGCCCGTGCACGTCAGTACTTCAATCCTGCGCCAACTCGGCGAGGATATCACGGACGAAGGTCGGATCTTCGTTCGCTTCGCGGAATGCGCTGTGCATCTGCACGATTGCGGCACCTGCGAGCAGGAACTTCCTGATCGTGTGTGCATCTTGCGCACCCCCACACCCGAACACTATCTTCCCGCAGCTCGCGAGCTGCTGCGAGCAGAAGTTGGTGTTGTCGAGGGCGATCGGCCGAATCGCCGGACCAGCCATGCCGCCGCGATCGATCTTGTTCTCGGTCAGGATCGTCGTCTCGTAAAAGGCGTCGTAGTCGAGCGTGCTCGGGAACGTATTGCCCGTAACCATGCCGCCGAACACGGGAGAGTGCCGGACCATCTCGCAGTTGAACTCGAGGATTGGTCGCGGCAGACCCACCGACACCTTCCAGAGGACCAGAGCATCCGTGCCGCTGAAGCGCCGCTGGAGCAGATCAAAGACCGGAATAATCGAATCGCGGTCCACGCAGATGGGTGCGCTCGGCATTCCCTTCACGACCCTGTTCGGACACGAGCCGTTCACGATGATGAAGCGGAACCCGCAGGTGATAGCGCGCCCGACGAGCGTCACGACATCCTCGACACTCTTGCCCGACACGTTGATCGCAAGCGGCTTGCCGTTGTCGGCGTAGAGCTTGATCAGGTCCGGCGCGTGCTGCTCCACGTACTTCATGCCGGGGTTCGGGAGGCCGAGCGAGTTCTGGGTCCGCATGAGGACTCTTCCACCGCCCGGCACCTCAGCATATTCGGCGTGATAATCACGACCGCCGTTGCCGCTCGATGGCTCAGATTCGATCGATCCCCATTCAGGTATGATCTCTGTCGGGGCATATCTGCGGACTTGCTCCGCTGTCTTTACGACGCCGCCGGCGATCATGACCGGGTAGGGGAACTCGATCCCCCGCACCGTACGGCGCAAAGAAGAAAGGTCTGCCATTGGTTTCTCCGCTGGTTGCTATCCCGACGTTCGGGTAGCTCTGGCCGCACGCTACCACGCTCGCGGGAGGGGGACAAACGGTGTAGATTTACGGAGTACCCATCCGTAGCTCAATTGGTTAGAGCACCGAGCTTATACCTCGGCGGTTCTTGGTTCGAGTCCAAGCGGATGGACTAGGAAAGTGCGTCAACCGCTTCTACAACGCGGTCAAAGCGGCTGAACTCGCTTGTGCGGTAAAACGGCAGCGTGTGCGACATGGGGAGCCCGAACACACGCTCGTTTGGAGCGGAGCGGGGGAGGACCTTGCCTTGGAGCGGTCCGAACGCGCCGCGCTCAATCCGCATCTGCTTCGTGCGGGCCAATGAGCCGTCCTTGCGTTCTTTCGAATAGATCAGCGGGTCATCAAGGCCGATCACTTCGGTAACTTTTATCGTGCTCGGAACGGGCGCTCCCGTGAGGAGCGCCTGCCCGAGCGCGATGAGAGCTGCGCGCTTGGCTGCTGCGTGCTCTGTGTTCATCTGCACCGGCATACGGCGAGCGACTTTCTCCTTAAGCGCTTCAGAGAATGCAGACTGCTGCCTGACTACGGAGCTCGCATCGGGATTGGTGAGCGACTGGTATGCGATCTCTCCCGCAAAGCCCGCAGTCATTTGTGGTACGCGTAGCGCTCCTTCGTTCAGGTTTCGTATGCCGACGGGGGCGTAGAGAGTGACGGTCAGGTGGGGCTTCGCATCAACGTTCTGGGAAAGGGCGCCTCGCTCAACGAGCTTGCTTGCGGTATTCACTGCTGCGCTTGCACCGGTCGATACGCCGGTGAGCGTCACGTGCTCGGGTTCTGCACCGAGTGCTTTCCCTCGTTCGAGTTCCTGCTGGATGCATTCCTCATACGCCGAGCCGAGCGCATCGATGGGGTCCTGCTTGAACGCCTCGAGCGCTGGCGCGGGGATAGCTCCGAATTCATTGGTGGGGTAGCCGAGCGTGTAGATCGATGCGTCCGCGACGTCTTCGCCCCGTTTCAAGGCTTCGAGCGCGTGCGGCAGCTGTGCGACAAGCGTGTGTATCGGCATCTCTGCGAACTCAAACGGCCCGCCCATCTGGGACGTCACCGGGTAGCCGGTCATGAGAAACTCCCGCGTCGTCTTCTCGCGATGGTGCTCGTTCGGGACCGTAGGAGTCCGTGTCCCTCCGTGTGCGAGAAACACTGCGGTGGCCAGATCCTGTAAGCTCACTGACGTATAGGGGAATTCAAGGCCGCTCGTTGAGCGGAATATGCGCATGTTTTCTACGGCGCGATCGAGATAGCTGTAGAGCACGTCTCGCATAACTTCGAGTTCATGGGCACCAGCACCCGTTTCTTTGTAGTGCTCGAGCAGGGCATCGGCTTGAGGAAATAGGGTGAGCGCGTGCTCGCGTTCATGTGGACTACGCCCGTCATGTGTTGACGCAGATTCTGGCGACGGACTCATAGCCTGATTATACAGGCGCGCGTTACGAACGGGGGAAGAGGTCGGTGAGGACGTCGGAGGTGTAGAAGTCGCCCGCGAGGCCGCCGAAGCTGTAATCGATACCGCCCACCGTGATGGCAGCGCCGCCTACCTGCGGCGCTGCGTTCGGCATCGAGTGCGCAAAGCCGATGTTGAAGAGCGTGGACACGATCGCGGGCTTATCGGCGATAGGGAATCCAGCGTGGTCCCACTGCGCCTCGACTTCCTTTATATAGAGCCCCGCGTACACGTAACTCCAGTAGTGATTGTGCTGGTCGGTGAGCCGCACGTAGCGCGCCTGGGTGACGTCGGTTGTACCGGCAGGGTAGTCCAAAAGATGCGCATACGCGTCGCCGGGATAGTAGGGCGAGGACGGATCTTTCAAATTATTCTCCACCTGAATCGCGGTGTCTTCCTTCATACCCATGATGCCCCAGGAGAACTGTGTCTGGCTGCCGAGAATCTTGAGCGGGAGGAAGAACTGCTTGTAGTCTTCGCGGTCGCTGAAGAAGAGCCGGAGCTGCTCTGCGACGAGGTTGGAAATGATGAGGCGCGCAGGCACGCCCGAATCAACGGCGGCGCGATTCACGGCGTCACCGTCCTTGCGGATCGCCACATCGAGCGTCTGCCACTCTTCCGTCTCGGTCCACGGGAGGATGGTGGTGATGTCTGCGGCAGCGATCTGGGTGGTGGTGGAAGTCGCCGACAGGAAACTCTGGCGCTGCTCATCGATGATGCCGGTGGTATTGGTGAGGCCGTACTTCACGGCGAAGTAGCCGACGACGAGCACAAAGCCGATTGCGGCGAAGAGGTAGACCAGAATCTGGAAGATTTTACGAACCATCGTGTCTCGACTATACCCGAATACGCCTATGTCGCAAATGAAGACCCGAATGCGGCGTATACTGGGGGAATATGGAACCCTCAACCCCCTCACCAACACCCATTACTTCTCGATTTCCGCACTGGCGCATGATCGCTGGTGTGGTCGTCATTATTATCTTGCTCGCTATTGGTGCGTACGCCATTCTGCGGACCACTGCTCCAGGACTCGTGCCGGCGCTTCCAGGAATCCCAGGACTTTCTGGTACCGGCTCGACCACTCTGGAGACCGCGTATATCGACAATCGTACGCCCTGGCAGGCAATGATGGATTACTTCATCCAGGACGTGTGTCTCGATAAGAATGGGAATGTCATGATGGATGTCTCACCGATCGATGGAAATCCCAACTGCGTCGCACACCGCGATCTTCTCCCGGGCGAGCGACTTCCGTACCACAAAGAGAACCCGCGTAGTAGCGGCGATACGCTCCGGCTCGACGAGATTCCGGTCGATACCGGAACCTCTGTCGGAGTTATTGCGATAAAAATCAAGGATAACTACGGGAACGACAACGGGAAGAAGACCGGCTACTTACCGAACGTGCTCGACTTGAGCGATGGCGTGAGCAACATATATATTCAATCGTCGACGACGATTGCGACGTACTCCACGATCGACGGGAACGGCCCGACTTTCCGCATCTCATCTGCCTGCAGCGACGCTCGGGGAGGTGTCCCGAATGACCTCATGGGACTCATGAACGCGCAAATCCGCGTGAGTATTGATGCGCTCACACAATCGTCCGGTACGGAGGACACGTCTTTCGATAAGGTCTACAACCCGGGCCCGTGTCCAGCGCCGAGCGACTATAAAATGGATGCGAATGCCTGGAAGATCACGTCCTATTCCTACACGCGCCCCGACGGCACGAAGACGCCACCGCTCCAGACGTTGGTGACGAACGACGTGACGAGCGATGATAATCACCACTTCGAACGGTACTACCAGACCAAGGAGCTCGGCCGTACGCGCTTTGAAGCATGGCAGAACACCGCCACCATGGACGCTGCCACGAAAGCTTCCTATGAAGACAGCGCAGCGAAATTGAAGGCGGCGGGCGGTGATTGTGCTGCACCCTTTGAACCACCACCGACTAACTCCGGTACCTGGGTGATGTACAGTTGTGGCGAATGGACGACCGTAACGCCGCCCGCCGACATGGTGCACGGTGATTACCCCGATCAATTCATCGATGCGCTCAAGGCGGGGAATATGACCGCGGTACTCTTCGGCCTCAAACCGACCGACAGCCCGACTATTACCTCGGTGACGCCATCCAATTTCACCTATGGTGATCCGGTAACGCTCACGATCAAAGGCAGCTTCGCAGCGCACGATGCGCAGGGGCAAGTGATCGTCATGATCGACGGAGGTGGCGTGAACGCATATGAGACGCCGAGCGCTGACGGCAGCACCGTTACCTACCAGGTCTCTTGGGACGCGAAGAATGCGCAGTCGCATACACTTAAGCAAGGCACGCACACCCTCCATGTGTTTGATGGTGTATCGATGAGCAACGCGCTTACATTCACCGTTGCTAAGGACGGTTCGGGCGGTGGTAAGAAAAATAAATAACTATTCCGGGTGCACTTCCTGTTCTGCGCGCTGCGAGAGCTCGCGCAGAAGCGGGTAGTGGGCGAGGCTCGGATCCTGCGTAATGAGCTTCTGCGCCTCGGTGCGTGCGGCCTCGACCATCTTGATGTTCTTGAGGGCTTCCATCGCGATGTCGGAGACGCCCCACTGGCGTGCGCCGTAGAGTTCTCCTGCGCCGCGCAGCGCGAGGTCGTACTCGGAAAGCTCAAAGCCGTTTTTCGCCGTGACGAGCGCTTTGAGGCGGTCTTTGGTCGCTTGCCCGTATGACTCAGGGAGCGCAAAGCAGTACGCCTGGTGCGTGGAGCGGATCACACGCCCGCGTAGCTGATGGAGCTGCGAGAGACCGAAGCGTTCTGCGCCCTCGATGAGGATCACCGTGGCGTTGGGCACGTTCACACCGACTTCTACGACCGACGTCGCTACGAGAATGTCGACTTTACCCGCGGCAAAATCTGCCATCACCGTTTCCTTTTCCTGTGGCTTCATCTTGCTGTGGAGGATGCCGATGGATGCGTTCGGGAATACTTCTTTCTTGAGTCGCGCCGCTTCTGCTTTCACTGACTTTGCTTGGAGCGCGAGTTCCTTTGAAGGATCTGGCTCATCAATACGCGGGCAGATCACATACGCCTGGTGACCTGCTTTCATTTCTGCGCGCACGCGCTCGTATGCTTTCTCGCGTTTCTCGGGACCGAGCACTTCGGTGATGACGGGCTTTCTCCCGGCCGGCATCTCATCAAGCAGGGAGATATCGAGGTCGCCATAGATGGTGAGCGCGAGCGTGCGTGGGATCGGGGTCGCGGTCATGGAAAGAAGGTGCGGCGTGACGTCCCCCTTGCGCACCAGCGACTGGCGGTGCACTTTCCCGAACCGATGCTGCTCGTCGATGATGACGTACGCGAGGTTCTGGAACTCAAGCGACTTTTGAATGAGTGCGTGGGTGCCGATCACGATCGGGATCTCGCCGTTCTTCACCCACTTTTTAAATTGCGCACGAGAAATGTGCGTGGATTCTTCTTTACGGATCTTGCTCGGGAACTTGCGCGTCTCTGACCCCGTAATGAGTCCAATTTGTATTGGGTGATCTTTGAAATAGGAGACGAATGTCGAAAAGTGCTGTTTCGCGAGGATTTCCGTCGGGCACATATACGCCACCTGGAGATTACCCGCTTGGCGGCGCTGCAGGATGCCCGCGGCGCCGGGCTCGGCACCCTTCACGAGGGGGCGCGACAGGGCGACGAGGTATGCGGTCGCAGCAGCGACCGCAGTCTTGCCGCTCCCCACATCGCCCTCAAGGAGGCGCGTCATCGGATGCGGTTTCTCAAAATCAGCCACGATGGATTCGATCGAGCGCTGCTGTGCCGCGGTCGCAGGGAAGGGGAACGACGCAACGAAGTCCGCCAGCACGCGGCGATCCACCGCTACGGGGAGCGCGCGTTCTCCTTGTGTCTCGCGCTTCCTGCGCGCCATGCCGAGCTGGATGCCGAATACTTCCTCGAATGCGAACCGCTTGCGCGCCGCATCAGCATCGTCCTGCTTCTTGGGCAAGTGTATCCATACAATCGCAGTCGCGAGCGAGGGCAGATTATATTTCTCGAGTACGTCGTGCGGAATGGGATCGGCGAGCTGTTCCTGGATGCCGCTCTCGAGCACGCGCTTTACCGCATGGTGGAGCCATAGCGACGAAATGCCGCGGCTCTCGGAGTAAATCGGGAACATTCCAGGTGCGTCGGGTGAGTCGGGGTTGGACACAAAGAGACTCTGGTGCACATCGTCGGGCAGCACTTCGCTACGGTCAATTTGTGGATTGGCGAGATACGCTTTCGCGCCCTCTCCCGATACGCGGCCGGTCACCCGTACGACCATACCGTCGTGGAGCGTCTTCGCGATGTACGGTTGGTTGAACCACATCATCTTCATGCGACCCGACGCGTCTTCAAGCCACGCCTCGGCGATCGGGCGGCGTGACTTCCATGCCTTTCGCACATCTGGTTTGCGCACGGTGCCGTAGAGCGTGACTTCGGTACCCGCTGCGGCGCCTGCGATGGTACCCGTTGGTCCCGATGCTTCGTATCGGTGGGGGAAGTGGTAGAGCAAGTCACGGACCGTCTTGATACCCAAGCGGCTGAGCGCCTTCTTCTGGTCCCCTCGCAGCCGGGTGAAGTGCTTTTCCACAAGGTCGCGTTCCTGCATGGGCCTAGTATACTTGGCCAGATGAAAAAGGACGCGCGCACGGATGCGAAGAAGATTGTCACTATATATAAGAAACAAGGGGCGCGGATAGAGACCAAGGCACGCACCAAGCTCGCCGGCCGCAAAGACTTCTCGCTCTGGTACACGCCGGGCGTGGGGACTGCAGCGACGCATCTTGCTAAGAATCCAAAAGACGCGCGCGCAATGAGCGTGAAGAAGAACTCAGTAGCGGTGATCTCCGATGGCTCTGCGGTGCTCGGTCTCGGTAATATTGGTCCCTACGGCGCGCTTCCGGTGATGGAAGGGAAGGCGCTCATATTTAAGGAGATGGCGAATATCGATGCGTGGCCCATCGTACTGAATACCCAAGATACCGAAGAAATTATTCGCACAGTTAAAGCGATTGCGCCGGGATGGGGTGGCATCAACCTCGAGGACATCTCTGCTCCACGGTGCTTCGCCATCGAAGCGGCGCTTCAAGATATCGGCATCCCGGTGATGCACGACGATCAGCATGGCACCGCGGTGGTGGTGCTTGCGGGACTCATGAACGCAGCGAAGGTCGTGAAAAAAGATTGGAAGAAGATGCGCATCGTGATATCGGGCGCTGGCGCGGCGGGAGTCGCGATTGCCAAGCTCCTTTACGCAGCGGGGAACAGGCACGTCATCGTATTCGATCGCGAGGGCGCGATTTACAAGAAGCGCCCGAATCTTGCGCCGCATAAGAAAGAATTGGCGTCGTTTACGAACCCGCCACAACTTGAAGGTCATATCAGTACAGCGCTCAAGGGAGCAGATGTGTTTATCGGCGTATCAGGCCCTGGTACTGTGACTGCGGCTGATATCGCGAGCATGCCCAAGGGTGCGATCGTGTTTGCGCTCGCAAATCCTGTCCCAGAAATCATGCCGGAGGAAGCAAAGAAGGGCGGAGCAGCGGTGATCGCTACCGGCCGCTCCGATTTCCCCAATCAGCTTAATAACGCGCTCGTGTACCCGGGTATCTTCCGCGGCGCGCTCGATAAGGGTGTGAAGCAAATCACTGAAGAGACCAAGCTGCGCGCGGCAAAGGCGCTCGCGGCGCTCGTCCCGCGCCCCACCGCGTCCAAAATCATCCCCGACCTCCTCGACAAGCGCGTGGTGAAGGCGGTCGCCAAGTCGGTACGCTAGCGCGCTATACTTGCCGCATGGCACGGAAAGCACCGCCCGCGCTCTACCACTTCTTTATCGTGCTGCCGAATCGACTCTATCCCTTCGCAAATGAAGTGCAGGGACAATGGGTGCGTGGGGTGCGCTCAGCGGATATGGAACTGCGCCGCGCCGCGCGGCGCTACGGACCCGGTGCATATGGGTATAAATTCGCGACGTACCGCCAGCTCTTCCATCTCATCGGTTCGCTCGCGGTCATTTATGGTGCCGCACTGCTTGCGTCGTACTTTTTTGACAGCGAAGTGGTGCTCAGTATCGTGCTCGGCATCGTCACGCTCCTCATCACGTATCAGGAATTTTTCTACCAGCGGCATCACTACCGCCAGCACTGGCAGAAGGCTGTGGCCGACTGGGTCACCTGGTGCGCGCCGATCGGCGTGTACCTTTTTCTCAAATAATTATCCGCCGCTTGCGAGGATACGGTTGATCGAGACGCGCAGGCCGAAAAAGCGGCCGAAGAGTGCGCCCGAGAGGATCGCGAGCGTGAACGCTGAAAGGGCAGGGCCCTGGATAAAGTGACCGAAGATCCATTCCCGCGAAAGGTCGAACACCACGTACGCGGCGATAGCCGCGCCACCAATGAGATCCATTTCAGAGACGATCTCATTCGTGGTCTCGTGGCGCTTCACGGTGCGGATGCGACCAAGTACGTATCCGAGCGCGCCGCCGATCAAAAGCGCTACCGCAGCGAGCCAGAAGGGAAGGACACGATCGAACACATCGTGCGCAATGAACGCGAGGATCACTGCACCAATGGCGAGAAATATCTGCATGCGCGCCCGGAGTCGGCGAGATACGCGCTGGTCAGGTGCGGTCATCCAGTCAGTATACGGCGCCATGATGGAGAATGCATGAGCATCACTGCCCCAGCTGCTCGTTATACGAAAGTACCCGCCACCCGCGCTTTTTGCTAAACAGCCTGCGCAAAGGATTGTACTCGCAAATGCTGGTGCCGCCGTTATCGGACTGGTTAAAGAACGAGAGCTTCACAAAGTCGCTTGCGTGGAGTGCGTCGGGGTAGAGCATGCAGGCGAGAAGCATTTTAAGAAATGCGTGGTGCGTAATGACGCATATTTCTTGCTCGGGTCGGGAAGCGAGGTAGGTAAGGCATGCGAGTGCGCGTTCCTTAAGGTCGAGAAAGTTCTCTTCGTCCGCGTAGCGGTACTCGTCGTCATGGTAGGAAAGGTCGATGCGGTCGATGATGCGCTCGACGTCGGGGTCGTGGGTACTTTTACCGAGTACTTCACTGGGGTTCGCCCGCTCGCGCAGGAGGTCCGAGTACGCGACCGGCACCTTGAGGTACTCCGCGATGATTGCCGCCGTCTCCTTTGCGCGCTCGAAGGGGCTCGCGTAAATGGCGTCGATACCAAAGCGCCCGAGAAAGAGCCCGATGCGGCGCGCCTGCTCTTTTCCTTCCTCCGAGAGGGCACCGTCGGCCCCCTGTTTTATGTGTGCGGCGTTGAGGAGGGTCTGTCCGTGACGCACAATATAGAAGCGCTTCCTGCGCATGCGCTGAGATACGAGAGAGGCGATGAGGATGATCACTGCGCCGAGCCCTAGGTAGGTGAACATGCTAGAAGTATAGCGCCGAGCGTGGTAGGTTAGGGAAACACGGAAGGGTGGCAGAGTGGCTGAATGCGGTGGATTGCTAATCCGCTATACGGGGTAATATCCGTATCGAGGGTTCGAATCCCTCCCCTTCCGCACAAGAACAAAGGCCGCGTACGCGGCCTTTGTCGTTACCCATGACGGAATATTTAGGCAACGTGGCCGATGTGCCGCGGCGCGTGCATAAGCGCGACCGCGAACGCAAGTCCCGCGATGCTCACGTCGCGGAACAGCACCTCGAACTGGTCGAGGTTCGTCCCCACGATCACAAGCAGGATGAGTCCCATGAGCGTCGCAGGAATCCATACACGCCACCCGGAAAGCAGCCACACCGCAAGTATGATCTCGAGAGCGCCGAAGGTGTGGAGTAGGGAGAAGTCACCGAACGGCCACAACTGCGTGGCAACGTGGGGGACATACCCAAGCCAAGAGAACGGATTACCCCACGCGTTTACTGGTGGATAGAGGAATGAAAATGCAAGCGCGATACGAAGCACCCAATCAGCTGCCGTTCTCATAGAAGCTACTGTGCGACGGTGATTGTGCCAGCCGCTGCGTGGTTCGCGTGGTTGTGATAGCCCCATCTGCCGACCTTGGTGAATGTGAACGTATAGCTCGTTGCCGTGCTGCATTCATCAAACGGCGCTGGGCCCGTGTACCCTGGTGCACAGTGTTCGTCGCGGGTCGTGCCGTCGTAGCCGTTGTGTATCGGATGCGGATCGCTCGCGACCCACATCGGGGACGAGCTCTTGTTCACGAATGTCACACTCTGGCCTTGCTTTATGGTGACCGAAGCAGGGGAGAATGACGTGCCGTCATAGGTTATGGTGACCGGAGTCCCCACGCTCACCGATGCATCAGCCGAGGCGCTCGCGCTCACATCGTTACTCGTATCGGTTGTGGTGGCCATAACTTCGGTCGTGGTTGCGGTTGACGTCGTCGGTGCGGGTGTCTGTGTATGGAAGAGCGCGTAGGCGCCTGCAGCGAGAATCAGCACGACAATAATGGCAACAATGGTTTTCATGCGGATGGTCGGATAATCCTTCGTAATGCCCCCATTCTAGCATCGGTATCCCCAGAGGGTTGTTGACCTTCACACCTCCTTCATACGAAAGTGAAGTCATGAAAAACAATCAGCAGATCACCGGCCTTATTATCGCCGGCATTTTTGTCCTCGTCATTGCGTATTACTACATTGCTCCGTCAGCGGACACCACCATGGGTACGGATACGGCTACCACGACGCCGGCCGCTTCTGAACCAGCGCCGGTGGCGGTGCAGCCGACCGCTACTACGTACACGAACCCGCAGCTCGGGTTCTCCATCGTACTGCCGATCGCGTGGCACGTGGTAAGCGCAGACGATACCCACGTGGAATTCTCGACCGGAAGTGCAGAAGCAGCAGCACACACTTCCGTCATGGTAGAGGTGAACTCGGGCCTCAAGACACTTGCGGCGATCAAAGACGCAGAAGCAAAGCAGCACAGCAGCGCCGTGTTCAGCGATATAGCGCTCGGTGGTGAGCCAGCGTTCGTAGAGAAGGTAGATGGCACCTCGACACTGTTCGCGGTCCACAAGGGCTACATATATGAACTTTCGGGTCCGATGATCGCACTTGTCACGAACAACGCAGACGGGGCGAAGTTCACCTACACCCGCTAGCGCGCAAGCGCAATCGGCAGAATGCGCTTCGCGCCACGGGCGCGGAGCGCTTTTGCTGCAGCCCCAAGTGTCGCGCCCGTGGTGACGACGTCATCAAATAAGAGATAGGTAGTGTGGGGATCGAGGGCACGCGTCGCTTCGAATGCGTCGACTACATTCCGCAGGCGCGCGGCTCTCGAGAGCCGCGCTTGGTGCTCGGTGTCCCGCATCCGCACCAGCGCGCGTGCATCTATGGTAAGGGGCAGATCACCCGACCCGAGGGCATGACGAGCGATGACTTCGCATTGGTTGAAGCCGCGCTCACGCAGACGAGCGGGGGAAAGGGGTATCGGAATAATAACGGCTGTTTCATACGTGTCGGTCGCGATTTCACGCAGGTACTCGCGTAAAAGTTGCGCGAGGAAGAACTGCGCGCGCTCGTTCGCGTGATATTTTGCTTCTCGCACGAGCGCACGGGTGAGAGGGTCCATGAAGGAGGCGAGCGCCGTGACGTAGGGACGGGTGGTCTCGATGAGTTCTGGCCGCAGGAGTGCTGCGAGGGATCCCGGCTGTGCTTCCCGCACAAGCAATGCATCCGCGCGCGGCGGGAATACAACATCAAGCACACGGGCGATCCATGCGAGCGGATACATGCCGTACCTACATAGTATACTGGCACCATGAGTTTTCTTTCTGATCTTCTTTTAAGCACGAAGAAGCGGAAAATCGGCAGCGTTATCGGCGTCGACATTGGCTCGTCGTCGCTCAAGGTCGTGCAGCTGCGCAAGCAAGAGGGACGCGCGATTCTCGAGACGTACGGCGAGCTCGCGCTCGGGCCCTATGGTGGCGCCGATGTAGGGCAGGCTACCAACCTTCCCGCAGAAAAGGTCGCGGAGACACTCACCGATCTCATGCGCGAGTCGAACGTGACCACGAACGACGCGGGCATTTCGATCCCGTTCTCTCGGTCGCTGCTCACACTGATCGAACTCCCGCGCCGTGACAAGCCCGAAGAACAAAAGACCGTGATCGAATTTGAAGCGCGCAAGTACATCCCGGTGCCGGTTTCCGAAGTGCAGCTCGATTGGTTCATCGTTCCCGAGCCCGTTGCTGAAGGTGCACAGCTTCCCTCCAAAGTAAAAGTACTACTCGTGGCGGTGCAGAATGATGAACTCCAGCAACTCCAGGCCATTGTCGCGGGGGCGAACCTCGCAGCGTCGTTTTATGAAATCGAGATATTCAGCACAATACGTTCGGTCGTGGACGAACCGGTAAAGCCGGTCATGGTACTCGATATCGGCGCGTCCGCCACGAAAGCGTATATCGTCGAGCACGGTGTCGTGGCGCTCTCGCATAACATCCCGCAGGGTGGCCAGGACGTCACCCGCACCATTGCGAACGCGCACGGGCTCACGATTGAGAAAGCCGAAGCACTCAAAAAGGCGCACGGATTTGCCGACCCGCCGGTAGACGCCTACGATCAGAAATCGATAGAACTCGTGTTCTCACGAATTTTCGATGAAGCGCGTCGCGTGCTTGGACAGTTCGAGACGAGCCGTCAGACTGCCGTTACCGCTATTATCCTCACGGGCGGGGGAGGAGTAACCAAGGCGCTTGCCACGTACGCTAAGTCATTCTTCGCGGTCGACGTACGGCTTGCCGACCCGTTTGGCAAGACAGACGCGCCAGCGTTCATGCGTCCGCTCCTCCAGGAAATTGGTCCTGAATTTGCCGTCGCGGTGGGGCTCGCGCTGCGCAAGCTGGAGGACGCGTAAGGCCCACAGCATTGCGGAGGCTGTGTATAAGCCGTCGCTCTCTTGCGCGCCGACCTCTATACTAAAGAGCGTGGCTGTACCTCCCAGTATTCCGACCTCGTTTGTGCCCAAGCAACCCGTGGAAATGCATCCACGGCAAATGGAGAGCGGGAACAACATGTTCCTCATCGTCTCGCTTATCATCGCTGGTATCGCGATCATTATCGCTATCGGCGTCTTTGCCTACGCTCACCTTCTCGAGAGCGAGACTGCTCAGAAGGCGGCAGCGCTCAAGCAAGCGGAATCATCGGTAAGCGAAAGCACGGTGGACAGTTTTATTCGACTGCGCGATCGGCTCACTCAGGCTCAGACGGTGCTGAGCCAGCACGTGCTCATGTCGCAATTCCTCGATGACCTTAGCTCGCTCACGCTCACCGACGTGCGCTTCACCAATATGCAGATCACGGTGGGTGAGGACCACAGCGCAGCCGTCCACATGACCGGGACGGCAAAGACCTTTAATGCGCTCGCCGCGCAGTCTGCAGCATTCGCGACGCAGCCGCTCATCAAGCAGGCAATATTCTCTGGCATTACAGCAGATGATAAGGGCGTGGTTACCTTCACGCTGAACGCAGTGCTCGATCCACGCCTCGTCGACATCCCCCCGACGCTTCCTGCGAGCTGGAGCGTTGCGGCACCGGCAGAGGCAGCAACGACGACCGACACGACACAGGCGACCTCTACCGCTACCACCACACCATGAGCCGCCTGATGCCATTCATTTTCATACTGCTCGCCATCGCGCTCATCTTTGGGTACGTGCGTCCCACCTGGGAAGGGCAGATCGCACAGGCGAAGGCCGACATCGCGAGCTACGATGCAGCACTCACTGCGGCCTCGAATTTCTCGGATAACGAAGCAAAGCTCGAGCAGGAACGCGACGCGATCCCTGCGGATCAGCTGAACCGTCTCAACGTATTTCTCCCCGATAGCGTGGATAACGTCCAGCTCATCCTCGACCTCAATGCGCTCGCGACGCGCTCTGGGGTGACGCTCTCTAATTTCGCCACCCCGACGGGTGCCAATGGCACCGACGCGAACGCACAAACACAGACCGCGCCGAACTCGGGGCCGCTCGTGGATTCCCTCACGTTGTCGGTCTCGGCGACGGGTTCCTACGACGGGTTCCGTGCATTCCTCGCGGGGGTGGAGCAGAGCCTGCGTCCGCTCGATGTCTCGCAGCTGTCGGTCACCGATTCCGACACCGGCGTGTACACCTACCAGGTGACCTTTAAGATTTATTGGCTCCACTAATATGTTGGCGAAAAACAAAGGCATCATCATAGGGCTCGGCGCGGTAGTCATCCTGGCGGTGGTGTACCTCATCTTCTTTGATAAGAGTGCGAGCCCCGATCTTACGAGCGGCACGACGAGTTCGCCCGAAGAACTCTTCTTCGTAAATCTTTCGGGAGAACTGAGCGATATTTCCTTCGACACGAGCGTGCTCGATGACCCACGGTTTGCGGCGCTCACCGACATTCGCACGGCGATCCTGCCAGAGACTACTGGTCGTCACGACCCGTTTGCGCCGATCAGCGGTGTTTCAACCAAATAACGGTACGTAATTCACTCACCCCCGTTCCGCGGCTCCGTGCGAGGTATGCGGGTGCGGTATGATGAAGTCATGAATGTACTTTCGCTGCTTGCAGAGCAGGGCACGATAAAGCCGGAAGACGTCGCCGGAATCGAGAAGGAAGCGCGCGAGAACGGCGCGACCATTACGGCGGTGCTTGAAAAGCGCGGAATCGACGCCGAACACGTGCTCAAGGCCGAAAGTGCTCGCTACCACATCCCGTATCGTGTGCTGAGTCAGGATGCTGCTGCAGACGATGAAGCACTCGCGTACATCCCTGAAGACTCGGCTCGTTTCTATAAATTTGCGCCGCTCGCGGTAGAAGATGGAGTGCTCGCCGTCGGCATCGTGGACCCCGACAACATCGAAGCCCAAGACGCACTGCAGTTCATCTCCACCAAGGTCGCGCTACCCTATAAGCTCTACCTCATATCCGAAGACGACTTCGCGCGTGTGCTCGAGCAGTATCAAAACCTCACGGGCGAAGTGGGCGAGGCCCTTTCAGAGTTTGAAGGCGGTATCGCCGCAGAAGAGGCGGAACTCAATAAGAAAGCGAACGCCAAGGACGAAGCGGCGAACATCAAAGCCGATGCCCCGGTGACCAAAATTGTCGCAACTATTCTGCGCTACGCGGTCGAGGGTGGCGCAAGCGACATCCATATCGAACCCACGCCCGACAAGACACGAGTGCGGTTCCGTATGGATGGTGACCTACATACCTCGCTCGAACTTCCTATAAAGGTGCATCAAGCGGTCGTCGCGCGCATTAAGATTCTTTCGCAGATGCGCCTCGATGAGAAGCGCAAACCTCAGGACGGTCGCTTCAGTGCGACGGTTGAAGGACGCCAGATCGACTTCCGCGTTTCTACTTTTCCCACCGAGTATGGCGAGAAAGTCGTGATGCGTATTCTCGACCGCAGCAAAGCCGCGGTCACGCTCGAGTCGGTGGGGTTTAATGACGACGATCTCGCCACCATTCGCGAACTCATCACGACCCCGTACGGCATCATCCTTATTTCTGGTCCTACCGGGTCGGGTAAGTCGACCACACTCTTCGCCATGCTGTCGGAACTCGACCGTGAGACCTATAACGTGGTGTCGGTCGAAGATCCGGTCGAATATGAAATTCCCGGTGTCGCGCAAAGCCAGGTGCATCCGGAAATTGGATACACCTTTGCCTCGGGTCTTCGCTCTATCCTGCGCCAGGACCCAGATATCATCATGGTCGGCGAGATCCGCGACAAGGAAACAGCACAGCTAGCCGTCCAGGCGGCACTCACGGGTCACCTCGTGTTCTCCACGATCCACACCAATTCCGCTGTCGGTGCGATCCCGCGTCTCGTGGACATGGGCGTGGATCCGTACCTCATCGCGCCGACCTTGATCGCCTCGATCGGACAGCGTCTGGTGCGCAAGCTCTGTCCGGGAGCGGGGAAGGAGGTGCCTGTCTCTGAGAGCATCAAAGGGCTGCTCGATAAGGAGTTCGCCGATCTCGCGCCCGAGGCTCGCAAGAAAATACCTGCATTCGACCATATATATGAGGCGGCACCAGGTCCCGACTGCCCCAACGGTACCCGCGGGCGCACGGGCGTATTCGAGATACTCAAGATGAGCAAAACACTCGAGCACGCCGTGCTCACGAACCCCGTGGAAGAGAATATTTACGCTATCGCGCGCAAGGAGGGCCTCATTACGATGCGTGAAGACGCCATCATCAAGGCGCTTCAGGGTGAAATCCCGTTCGAAGAGGTGAGTACGCTCGGTGGAGAACTGTTTGCGGAGGAGGAAGAAACGGCTTAGCATGAAGGCATGAGCTACCGTATCTACCTCGTCGACGATGATCACTTCCTCCTCGACATGTACGCGCTCAAATTCAAAGCAGCGGGGCACGAGGCGGTCGCGCACCAAGGCGGGGAGGAACTCCTGAAAACGCTTCGGGAAAAACCTGCACCAGATGCAATTTTGCTCGACATTATTATGCCCGGCATGGACGGATTTCAAGTACTCGAAGCGATCCGCAAGGACAAGCTGGTGCCGCCCACGACCAAAGTGATCGTGCTCAGTAACCAGGGTCAGGATGCCGACATCGAGAAGGCCAAGGCGCTCGGCGCCGCCGGATACATCGTAAAGGCGTCCGCCATCCCTTCTGAAGTGCTCACCCAGACTATCAACCTCATCGAAGGAAAATCATGAGCACCGCTGAACGCCTCCCGCGCCTCCTCGACACCGTCGTGAAGGAAGGCGGTTCCGACCTCCACATGACGAGCGGGCAGCGCCCGATCATCCGCGTCTCGGGCGCGCTCGTGCCGCTACTACGCGAAGACTCTATTTCTGCTGAAGAGGCGGAGAAAATCCTGCGGGCGATGCTCCCCGAGAACCGCTGGGATAAATTTGAGGCGACACAATCGATCGACTTCTCCTACCAGCACACCGAAGGGTCGCGCTTTCGCGTGAACGGGTACGTGGTGCAGGGTCGCATCGCCATCGCGATGCGCCTCATCCCGAAAGACATCCGCACCTTCGCCGACCTCAACCTCCCGCCGGTGCTCGAAGTCTTCACCCAGCGTCAGCAGGGATTCTTCCTCGTGGTAGGTCCGGTGGGACAGGGAAAATCGACGACGCTCGCCGCAATCATCGACCGCATCAATTCCACCCGCGCCGAGCACATCGTGACCATCGAGGACCCGATCGAGTATCTTTTTGAAGAGAAAAAGTCGCTCATCCACCAGCGCGAGGTGTTCGTGGACGCGCCCGATTTCCATACCGCGCTCGTGTCGGCATTCCGCGAAGACGTGAACGTGCTCATGGTGGGAGAAATGCGTGACCCCGAGACGGTCTCGTCTGCGGTCACCGCCGCCGAGACGGGTCACTTGGTGCTCTCGACCCTCCACACGAATAACGCCGCGCAGACCATCGACCGCATCATCGACATCTTTCCGCCGGAGCAGCAGGCGCAGGTGCGCGTACAGCTCGCTGGCTCACTCGTGGGTATCTTCAGCCAGCGCCTCGTGCCGCGCATCTCAGGCGGCCTCATCCCGGCGTACGAATTCCTCATTAACAATAGTGCGATCGCGAACCTCATCCGCGAGGGCCGCACGCACGAGATTACCGCGGTCGTGCAGACGAGCAGCCAGGAGGGCATGATTGATATGGATCGCTCGCTCGCCGAGCTCGTGCGCCGTGGGGAAGTGACGGTCGAGAATGCGTACGAGCGCGCCACCGACCGCAAGACCTTCGAGCGCTACCTCTAATCTATGTTGTTTACCTACCGAGCACTGGACCAGGATGGGCACGAACGCGAGGGAACCGTGGAGGCGCTCTCGATGGATGTCGCCGTCTCCACACTCCAGCGTCGTAACCTCATCGTCTCCTCTATAGCGCCGGCGAACCAAAAGTCAGCTCTTGAAATGGAGCTCCCGTTCTTCAAGAGCGTCTCCAATAAAGAGGTGGTGATTCTCTCGCGACAGATCGCCACGCTGTTTGAGGCGCAGGTCTCTGCACTGCGCGTGTTCCGCCTGCTTGCTGCGGAAGTCGATAACCGACACTTGGCGGAGATCCTCACCCAGGTCGCCGACGACCTTCAAGGCGGTAGTCCGATCAGCAAGGCGCTCGCGCGTCACCCCAAGGTCTTCAGCCCGTTTTACGTGAACATGGTTCGCTCAGGTGAAGAGGCAGGTAAGCTCTCCGAGATCTTCGGCTACCTCGCCGACTACCTCGACCGTACCTACGAAGTCATGAATAAGGCGCAGAACGCACTTATCTACCCGGCGTTCGTGATCCTCACCTTCGTGGTGGTGATGGGGCTCATGATGACGCTCGTGATCCCGCACATCGCGACGATCATCACCGATTCCGGCCAGCCGATCCCGATCTATACACAGATCGTGATCGGCATCTCAAACTTCTTCGTGCACTTTGGCGTAGTAATCGTCATCGCAATCGCGATCGGAGCGTTCTTCGCCTGGCGCTCGGCGCAGACGCCGAGCGGGAAGTACTTCTTCGATAATTTGAAGCTCAACGTGCCTTACTTGGGCGACCTCTACAAAAAGCTCTACCTCTCGCGCATCGCGGATAACTTCGCGACCATGCTCGTGTCAGGCGTGCCGGTCGTGGAAGCGGTGGACATCACTGCCTCGGTGGTGGGCAGCGCGACCTACGAAGGCATCCTGCGCCGCACCGGTGAGGACGTGAAGGGCGGCGCTTCGGTATCGGACGCACTCGGGAAGCACGCCGAGGTCCCGGGCATCATGATCGCCATGATCCGCGTGGGTGAAGAGACCGGCGAGCTCGGCAACATCCTCACTACCCTCGCGAAATTCTACCGCCGTGAGGTTACTACGGCAGTCGACACTCTCGTCGACCTTATCGAGCCGCTCATGATTGTGTTCCTCGGTCTTGGCGTGGGCACCCTCCTCGCTTCAGTGCTCATCCCTATCTACAATCTCGCGAATTCTATTTAAGTGCGCCGATGTGTACTTATCCACACTAACGCGCGCCACCCCTGTGTTCTCGCGTACAATACCTAGAGCGGACATTATTTAATCCGTGTAACCTTATCTTTTAGAACCATTATGAATCTCGTATCTACCGGCGCACCGAAGAAGGCGATGAAAGGCTTCACCCTCATCGAACTTCTCGTCGTGATCGCCATCATCGGCATTCTCTCGGCAGTGGTGCTCGCATCCCTCTCGACAGCGCGCTCCAAGGGTCAGGACGCCAAGGTCCAGGAGCAGCTCTCGAGCATGCGCGCGGCAGCCGAGATTTACTACGGCAGCCACAGCAACAGCTACGGCGCGACGGGTAACTGCGCAGCGGCAAGCAACCTCTTCACGGACACCAACTCCGGCATGGCGGGCCTCGTCACGGCATCGGCAGCGGGTGGTGCGCTCTCCTGCAATTCGAATAACTCCACCTGGGCAGTCGCTGCTCCGCTCATCTCTGATTCCACCAAGTCTTGGTGTGCGGACTCGACGGGCCAGTCTCGCCTCGAGAACGGTAACGTCACAGCCTCCATTACGAGCGGTGCGTGCGCGAACCTCTAACCAAGCCGCTGCTGTTAACAAAAGGCCGCCCCCGGGCGGCCTTTTGGTATGCTGAGGAGACGTACATGACCTTGCGCGCGATTACGACATTCATCGGCAGCATTCCAGAGACTATCGCGCAGGTCATCAGCCGTCGTCCGTACCTCTCTGCGCTCGCAGTGTTCGCATTTTTCTTCGTCATTTTCGCGATCATATATCTTCCGAACACCATTCTTTCCGCGGGAGACGACCACTTCTTTCACTTTCGATTTGCCTACGAAATGCGCGAACAAGGTTTTCTTAACGCATTCCAGAACTTCAAGGCGATCTATTTCTCGAAGATCGCTCAAGGGGTTTACTACCCGTACTACAATTTCCTGTTCTACCTCGTTATCATTCCGTTCACGTACCTTACGCCGCTCTACCTCGGCATCAAGCTCTATGCGGTCGTGGCGGCGAGTCTCTTTTTCACCGTGCTTTATCTCGCCGCGCGCTTCTTCAACATCCGCTACGCATTCCTGTGGGTGCTGTTCATTTTCTCTATCGCAAGCACGTCATCGATCTATCGGCTTTTCCTCTCGCGTCCCTACGTGCTAGCCCCCGCGTTCCTAGTCGTACTTATCCTCTGCCTTGAGCGACGCCGCTATGTGCTCGCGGCGCTCGTTAGTTTCGCGTATCTCTACTGGTACGACGCGACGTTCTTCTTCCCGTTATGCACGGCGGTGGTCTACTATCTGTTCGAACAACTCTACCGAGGGCGGGCAGCGTGGAAGGGATTGCTGTGGGTACTTGGCGGTACAGCGGCAGCGGTGCTGGTCGTCATGCTCATGGCGCCCGGATTTCTCGCATTCCTGCACGACATCATTTTTGGAGATGTGCTCACCGTCACCCAGCAGATCCGCATTCCGGAGGGTGGGGAACTATACCCGATCGACATCTTTGGCTACATACACGACAACACTCTCCTCTTCGCGTTCCTGATTATTGCGTGTTGTTACGAGCTCTGGCTCTACACGTTTCATAAGGCGGCCTCCGCGGTGCTCGATGAACATGCGCCGCTCCGCGCCACGCTCGTGTTTCTTGCTGGAGGATTCTTCGCTGCTGATGTGTTGATCAGCGGACGTTTCGGGGATTACCTCCTGATGCTGTTCGGACTCTACCTCATCCTCGCGCTCGACAGCATTCGCGCGCGCGTGACCGTCGAGAAAACGCTCGGCGCATACCTCAAGGCGGGGCTCTTCCTCGCACTTGGGTACCTTTTCATTACCGCGATGCTCTCGTTCAACACCTCGCTCGCTAATAACGGCAGTCCAGTGCAATTGCTTGAAGGGACGGGTACCTGGCTCGCTGACCATACGCAGCCGGGGGATGTGATCTTCGATGCGAATTGGAGTTGGTTCGCGCAGCTCTACTACTGGAGTCCTGCCGATTACTATGTCGCCGGGATCGAACCGCGATTCCTCTATACGTACGACAGTACGCTCTACTGGCTATGGAATAATATGTCCAACTACGGCATCGCATGCGACAGCGAGTATTGCCCCGACCTCTACTTGCAATCCGTCGGCGCGTATGGGCACCCCGGCACGCCAGCGACAACAGCGTGGATACGTGAAGAAGGGAACACGATCGCGGGCATACTTGTGAACAAATTCCACGCCACATACATCGTGAGTTCTTACCAGTACACGCTCTTCAATATGCTGCTCGATAATAATCCGCACTTCACCAAGGTCTACGGGGGGAATCGCACGTTCTACGTCTACTCCGTCACGCCCTAGGAGAAGCGATTTCTCAGAATCCAGACAAGGTGGGAGAATCCAGTTTTGAAATAGTGCTGCTTCGTTTCGCCGCGTCGCGGGCCGAGCGTGATGTGGTGCTCACGGAAGGTGATTGCAGGATTGCGCGCTGCATTGAGCTTAATCTGCGGGCTCAGATTCCAATCGCCTTCGGTGAGCGCGAGTGAGGTTGCCGCCTTCCGCGTCACAAGCCACATACCCGAAAGAATGTCTTTTATGGGAAGACCGTAGAGCACCGCGACTTCAGTATTGAGTATCCATACACCGAGTTTCAGTAGGGGCGTCGTGCTTTTGGGATCCATAAGTGGGTAGCGATTGCACGAGAGGAAGTCTACGTCGCCATCGATAAGCGCATCAATCATCTCGGCGAGCTGATCGACAGGGTAGGTGCCGTCGGCGTCGGCCGTGGCGATGATGTCACCGGTCGCGTTTGCGAGTCCGGTCATATGGGCGTACCCGTACCCAATCCCGCCTTTCTCTCGATTATCTTCGATGACGCGCACGGGGAGGGTCTGGGCGACCGCGACGGTACCATCGGTCGAGCGGTTGCTCACGATAATGATTTCATCGACAAACGCAGGGAGTCGAGCGACCTCGTCTTTGAGGTGGCTCGCTTCATTGCGGCAGGGGAAATAGAACGATATCGTCCTGCCTCGGTACATGTGTGCGTAGTATACTACGCACACCTTCCATGACGGGTCTTCTTGGACGTGGTCTTCGCTTCGTGATTTCAGGGGGTGTAGCTGCGCTCACGACGCTCCTGGTGCTCTACGTACTCCACGGTCACCTCGGGGTGCCCTATCTCATCGGTTCGGTGCTCGGGTTTATCGCGGGAGTATGCGTGAACTTTACGCTCCAGAAATGGTTCGTCTTTCAGAGTGGGGCAGGAGCGCGGATGCATACACAAGCGGCATCGTTTCTCGGGGTGAATCTCGTGACACTCGCGCTCAACACACTGCTGCTCTATATACTCGTCGATTTCCTCCACATATACTATCTTCTTGCGCAAGTAATGGTCCAGGCAGTGATAGCGGGGGCAAGTTTCGTCGTGTACGGTTTGATTTTCCGCCCGCGCGAAAATCCCCAGGAACGTGCCTAGGCCGCTTCATATGCGGTACACTGGATATATGAGATCTCCTCGCGCGTTCACCCTTATAGAACTTTTGGTAGTAATCGCTATTATCGGCTTGTTGTCGTCTATCGTGCTTGCGGCGCTTTCAAGTGCCAAATCGAAGGGCAACGACGCCAAGGCATTTGCTGAAATGAAAAGCATGCAGAATGCGGCGGAGCTCTACTACACGCAGCACGGCGACTACGGTGCTGCCACCTCGGGCGGGGTGTGTACGGGCCCGGGAGTCATGTGGCAGTCAACTGCAAATAACATCAATGTGCAGGGTATCTATAACGCACTTTTGGCGGATGTAGGTGGAACGGCGACCGGGTTTATCGATTGTGGTACGACGCCTCCTACGACCCATCCTGCCCAGTGGGCGATCGCGGTGAAGTTACCTACCGGGAATATCTATTGTGTCGATAGCAGCGGCTGGGCAGGTACAACTATGCGCACGAGTCCGGGGCAGTCGTATCAGCGCCTCAACGATAACGACGTCGGTGGCGGCGGGAAGGCAAAAGCGCAAGCGGGTAATACCGTGTGTAACTAACATGCGACCGCGCGGATTCACGCTCATCGAGCTTCTCGTCACAGTCTTCCTCATTGGTCTCCTTTCCGCGATCGTGCTCTCATCGCTTTCGGGCGCTAAAAGCCGAGGGAATGATACTGGAGTAAAAAGCGAGGTCGGTACTATCGCGACTCAGGCCGTGCTCTACTACGGACTCGCAAATCAGTATCAGAATTTCACGACGGGGAATACGAGCTGTGACGATCCTGGTGGCACGAGCACAACCGTCTTTTATGACGCGGCGTCGCCAGTCGACACGCCGATCAGGAATGCGATCACGAATTTGCGCCAGGACGCAAAGGGTGGCAGCGGGGGAGTAGTGTGCCGATCCAAACAGCAGCAATTCGTCATTATGGCGCAGCTTTCAAGTGGCAACTGGTATTGCGCCGACGCCACCGCGACCACCACACTGCTCGGTCCGGTCGAGCTCTCGAGCAAGCCGAGCGGGTACACTTGCCAATAAGCGTGATCGATATCCTTCCGGTCGCATTTTTTATCCTCGGCGCCATCCTCGCGTCGTTTGCAGGCGTGGTGGCTGAACGATCCTTCACCGGACAAGCGTGGCACTCGGGCCGGTCACGTTGCGACGCCTGTGCACGCGTGCTCACGATGTTCGACCTCGTGCCTGTCGTTTCATGGGTGCTTGCGGGAGGGAAGTGCCGTACATGCCGTGCGCGCATACCAGGGAGCTACGCACTCGCGGAACTTTTGCTCGGGCTCGCGTTCGTCTTTTCATATGCACGCCTCGGTCTTACCTTCGCGCTCGTGCCGTTCTTGATTGCGCTTGTGGTGCTTACCGCAATCGTGTTCTATGACCTCCGGCATATGGTAGTGCCCGTCCCGTTCTCAGCATGGTTTATCGCTCTTGGCGTGGCGTACCTTGGTCTGTCGTTCACCACGGTCGCTGTGCTCTATACGACTCTTGCGCTTGCTGCGGGCATCGCACTGTTTTTCTTCCTGCTCTATGCCGTCTCGGGGGGCAGGGCAATGGGGCTCGGCGATACGCCGGTCGCCTTCGGGCTCGCGCTTCTTACCGGCTCAGCAGCGCTCGCGGGCCTCGCCTTCTCCTTCTGGATCGGCGCCGGTGTCGGGATAATCATGTTGTGGGGGCGTCCCAAGGGGCATAGAATGGGGATTGAGGTGCCGCTCGTGCCGTTTCTGGCACTCGGTTTCTTGCTCGCCTACTTTACCCAATGGAATCCATTTCCCATCTTCGGGTTCTAAGAGGAACGCGCCACCCGGGCGGGTTCACCCTTATCGAGATGCTCGTGGTGCTCGCGATCATTATCATTGTGACGGCTATCGCGCTTGCCGGACAGTCTGGCTTCAATCGCACCGAAGCGCTTAATAACATGGCGTACGACATCGGACTCACTATTCGTCAAGCGGAATCGTATGGTATTTCAAACATCATTAATGGTGTCGGTCTCAATGTGGGCACCAACATCCCGTACGGTGTCGCGTTCGACACCGGATGGCCCGCGAGCTTCGTGATGTTCGGAGATACCGACCCAGACAACTGCGACAGCGATAGTAAACCCGATTGCCAGTTGGGTGATCACAAGTACTCGTCAAACGACACGACGGTGCAGACCTATGCGCTCAATAACGGCTTTACGATCCACGCATTTTGCGTGAGCGGTCCGCAGACTTCGTGCACCACGGGCAATCTCCAAAAGCTCGCCATTACCTTCAGCCGCCCGAATGCCCGGGTGACCATCGCGGCAAAGAATTCGAACCAGAGCTGGATCACCACGTATACTTTCGCCTGCATCGAACTCTATTCGCAAAACAAAGAGACACGCTATGTGAGTGTTTCCGCGAATGGTGAAATCCTCGCAGGTAATCAAACTACCGCTGACCCAGGAAAACTATGTCCAAGCACCTAACGATTCATCGTCGTGCACCCCGCGGCTACACACTCATCGAACTCATGGTTTCCATGACCATTTTCGCGCTGGTTATGGTGATCGCCACGGCAGCGTACCTCTCATTCATCGCCTACAATCGCCAGGCGCAAGCAACCGCGAGCGTCATGAACTCCGTCGCGTATTCGATCGATAGTATGACTCGTGAAATACGTTCGGGCACGAACTACCAGATCGCCTCGAATGTGATTACGTTCACCAATGCGGACGGCTGCATCGTGACGTACCAGCTCGCGGCGTACTCCTTTGATGCCACGATCAACGTCATCAACCGTTCGGCGAGCCAGAACAGCGCGGGCACGTGCCCCGCAGAAGAGGTGACCACTGCGAGTGCGATTACCGATGCACCGACCGTCGCAATCTCGAACCTACGTCTCTTTTCGCGCGGGTCGGGTAATAATTATCAGCCGGTGGTCGTGATCGCGATCAACGGATACGCCCTCATTCCCAATACCGGGAGCTCCCAGACGAAGGTGCCGTTTCAGGTCGAGACCACAGCAACGCAGCGCCTGCCGCAACTACCACACTCATGAGATACGCACCCCGCCATCGGGCATTCACCCTCGTCGAGACTCTGGTCGCGATCACGGTGGTCACGCTGGCCATCCTCGCCCCATTCGATGCGATCCAGCGCGTTGCGAATGCATCGCGGCTCGCGAAGGATAATCTCATCGCATCGGCGCTTGCGCAGGAAGGTCTCGAATACGTGCGGTTCATTCGCACGAGTAATTACCTTAACAGCCGCAGCGATCTTTTCGAGGGCATCGATGGAACTGCGTCGAACCGGTTTGGTACCAATACCTGTAACGGCAATAACCTCTGCGAACTCGATGCGACCGTTGCGGTCGATTCGTCGGTGAAGGCGTGCCCTGGGGGCAGCGTGGGGCAGTGCGATCCGCTCTACGTAACGAGCCAGGGACTCTACACGCTCACCGCGGGGAGCAACACCCAGACCATTTTCCGCCGCGGATTCACGTTCACGCAAAAGTCGAATGGCAGCGAAGGCAGTTTCGAGACGGTAACCGTACAGGTGACGTGGGTCGATCACGGTACACAGACTCTTACCCTTACTGAGAACCTCTATGACTGGTTCTAAACGCATCATCCGCAGGAAGCCACAGCGAGGATTCGCGCTCCTCGTGGCCATCGTGCTCTCAAGTGTTGCTGCGGTCATCACCTTCGCACTTTCGAGTCTCGCCTATAAAAACCTCGTGCTTGCCTCAGACGCGAGTCAGTCGCAGTTTGCATTTTACGCTGCAGACTCCGCCCTCGAATGTGCGCTCCAGGGAGACAAAGGCAATCTCAGCTTTAAGTATCAGAGTGGTATTCCGTTCGGTACATCGATACGGTGTGAGCGCACCAACACGGTGACGTTCCAAGCGACCCGCTACAATGGCGCGACGGAGTATTACTCCGATTGGTTCCCGGTGAACACGGATGGGACTGGGTCGCGCTGTGCGCGCTTGCGCGTGTATAAAGACGCGAGCAACAACACCTCCATCTATGCCGAAGGGCTGAACGTCGCCTGCACTGATACGGCGAACCCGCGTGCACTCGAGCGTGGTATCAAGGCCTCGTACGGCAGCTAGAGTGAGCGCGCCACCATTGGTACACTAAGGGGTATGACCGTCCCCAAGGAAGCGAAGGCGCGCGCGGCGGAGCTGCGTAAGGCGATCACGAAGTACCGGACCCTCCAGCACGTCAAAGACGAGTCCCCGATATCGGCGGATGCGCTGGATTCGCTGAAATATGAATTGGCTGAGCTTGAGGAGAAGTATCCAAGCCTCGTGACGCCTGATTCTCCCACCCAGATAGTGTCGGGCGCCCCGCTCCCGGAACTCAAGAAGGTCCGGCACAAAGTCGCGCAGTGGTCCTTCAACGACGCCTTTACCAATGAAGACATCCGCGCGTTCGACGAGCGCGTGCGTAAAATTACGGGCAAGGTTCCGACCTACGACCTCGAACTCAAGATCGACGGGCTCAAGATTGTGTACACTTATGAAAAGGGAAAGCTCGTCACTGCGGCGACCCGCGGCGACGGCGTGATCGGGGAAGATGTGACCCACAACATCCGCACGGTGAAGTCCATTCCGCAGACACTCCCTGAACCCATCGACTGCGTCGTCGAGGGTGAGGTCTATCTCACCCGCTCGGGACTCGCCGCGCTTAATAAAAAAAGACAGAAAGAGGGTCTCCCGTTATTTGCGAATCCGCGTAACGCTGCTGCGGGGTCGATTCGGCAGCTCGATCCCGCTATTGCAGCCGAGCGCCCGCTCGCGGCCTTTATCTACGACCTCACCAATTCCTCAAGGCCGCTTCCGCCGACACAGACGGAAGAACTTACAGAGCTCGCCCGGCTCGGGTTCCCGGTCGAGCCTCACCACACCCATGCCGCGACGCTCGAGGACGTTTTTGCGTATTGGGAGCGCTGGCAGGGAAAGAAGCGCGACGAGCTCGACTACCAGCTCGATGGCGTCGTGCTTAAAGTAGAGGATCGTCGTATGCAGGAAATCCTCGGGTACACGGGCAAGGCGCCGCGCTACGCGATCGCGTATAAATTCCCACCAGAACAAGTGCAGACGGTGCTCGAAGACATCACGCTTCAAGTGGGGCGCACCGGGAAACTCACACCGGTCGCGCACCTCCGGCCGGTCGCCGTCGCGGGCACGGTGGTGGCGCGCGCCACACTTCATAACGAAGACTTCATCACGGAGAAAGACATCCGCATCGGCGACACCGTGATCCTTCAGAAAGCGGGTGACGTCATCCCTGAAGTCGTGCAGGTGATTCCGGAATTGCGCCCGAAGGGCGCGAAGGCCTGGAAGTTTCCGACCCATTCGCCACTCTGCGGTGGTGATGGCCGCATCGAGCGCATCCCCGGGGAAGCCGCGCATCGCTGCGCGGTCGTGGGGTCGTACCTGGTGCAGCAGCGAAAGCTTGCGCACTTTGTGGGGAAGTCTGCGCTCGATATCGATGGGTTCGGCAAAGAGACCGTGAAGCAATTGATGGAAGAACAACTCATCTCTGATTTTCACGATGTGTTCGAGCTTACCAAGGACGAACTGCTTGCGCTTGAAGGGTTCGAAGAAACAAAAGCGCAGAACCTGATCGACGCGATCAAAGCTGCGCGGAAGGTGCCGCTCAACCGGCTCCTCATCGGGCTTTCCATCCCGCACATCGGGGAAGAGAACGCGTACCTGCTCGCCACCCATTTCACGACGCTCGCTAAACTACGCAGCGCTCAGGAAGTCGACCTTGCGCGCGTCGAGGGCATCGGCCCGATTCTCGCAAAGTCGATCGTGGATTGGTTCAGCGATAAGGCGAATGGTCATGAGCTCGAGCATCTCCTCACGCACCTGCGTGTGGAAAAGGTGGAAGCCCCGGCGAAGGGTCCGCTTACGGGCCTCACGGTCGTGGTGACCGGCACGCTGCCCACGATGAGTCGCGAAGAGGCAGAGGCCGCGGTGCGCGCGGCGGGCGGCAAGGCCGCGGGATCGGTGTCGAAAAAGACCTCATTCGTGCTCGCGGGAGAAGCCGCCGGGTCAAAACTCGCCAAAGCCGAGCAACTCGGCGTCGAAGTCATCGATGAGGCAGAGTTTAAGCGTCTGCTCGGCTTGTGATAGAGTGCCCGTATGGCATCAGCGGAAGACGTGAAGAAGCTCGCGGCGCTCGCGCGCATCCAGGTGGATGACGCGGACCTCGAGCGCTTCACCAAGGAGTTCGACTCCATCCTCGCCTATGTGGGACAGCTCGAGTCGCTCAATATAGATGTGAAGGCCGCGAAGGCGCCGCCGGCGCTGCGGAATGTCATGCGCGAGGACGGCGAGCCCCATGAGAAGGGCCTCTACACCGAGAAGCTCGTCGCCCAGTTCCCGGAGAAAGAGGGCGACTATCTCAAGGTGAAGCAGATCATCTCCCATGACTAAACTAAACGAACTCACCATTACCGAGGCGGCGAAGAGTCTGCGCGCAAAAGAATTCACCGTGCGTGAGCTTTGGGACGCCTGCATGAAAGCGGCGCAGGAGAAGAATCCGGAATTGAATGCCTACCTCGAACTCTTCGATGCTGATGACGCTGCGATCGATGCTGCACAAAAGCGTATCGATAGTGGTGACGCACCGATGCTCTGCGGCATCCCGCTTGGCATCAAGGACAACATTTTGATCGAGGGGAAAATTGCGAGTGCTGCGTCTAAAATTTTGGAGAATCACGTCGCCACATACGATGCGACTGCGATCACGAAGCTCAAAGAGGCAGGAGCGCTTTTTCTTGGCCGTACCAACCTCGATGAGTTCGCAATGGGTGCATCGACCGAGCACTCGGCGTTTGGTCCCGTGAAGAACCCGCACGACACCACGCGCGTGCCGGGAGGTTCTTCGGGCGGTTCGGCCGCGGCGACTGCAGCGCATCTCGGACTGGGCACGTATGGCACCGACACCGCCGGATCGTGCCGCCAGCCTGCAGCGTACTGCGGCGTCATCGGATTCAAGCCCACGTACGGCGCGATCTCGCGCCACGGCATCATCGCGCTCGGTTCCTCGCTCGACCAAATTGGTTCGATGAATAAATCGGTTGCTGACACTAAAGCGATGTTCGAAGCTGTGCGCGGCCACGACCCGATGGACCCCACTACCAATCCGGATGACTTCTTCCCGCCGCGTCCGGAGAAAAAGACGCTCCGCATTGGCGTACCCACCGATCTCCTCGGCGAGGTCGACCCCGAGGTCCGCGCGCGCTTTGACGCGACCCTCGAGGACCTGAAGAAAGCCGGGCACGAGGTGTGCGAAGTCTCGCTTCCCATGACCAAATACGCCGTGCCGATTTACTACATCATCCTTCCGGCGGAAGCGTCGGCGAACCTCGCACGCTTCGATGGCATGCGCTACGGGCTCGCCGAGCGCGGTAAGACGCTTCTTGATGACTATCTCCTCAGTCGTTCCCATGGGTTCGGTGACGAGCCGAAGCGGCGCATCCTGATAGGCACCTTTGTGCTTTCGTCGGGGTACATCGACGCGTACTACCGCAAAGCGCAGCGCGCACGAGAACTCATGAAGGAGGAGTTCGATGTCGCGTTTGAAAAAGTAGACGTGATCGCGACGCCCACGACGCCGGGACCTGCGTTCAAATTGGGCGCGAAGACCGACCCCGTCGCTATGTATCTCGAGGACGTCTTTACCGTGCCCGCCAATCACATCGGCACCCCAGCGCTTTCAGTGCCGATGGGTACGGTGGAGCGGGAAGGGAAGCAGCTCCCCGTGGCGATCCACTTTACGACTCCTCAGGGAGATGAAGAAACCCTGTTCAAAATCGGCGCCGCCGTCACCGGAGAGACGCTATAATTGAGGGATGCAGTCAGCTGCGACGACGGTCGCCGTACCTAATATCGGGGCGCTCTTTTTTGGCGCCATTCTTGACCTCGCCATAGGCGGATCCTCGAGCGGATTCGGCGCGTTCCTCGTATCTTTCTGGAGCGTGGTAACGGCGGTGAGTATTCTGGTGACCTTTTTCCTTCTCGGCATGATGACCTACTCCACCATTCGGCTCAATCAGACCAAGCACGAAGAACACCACTACTTCGAGACCTTCAGTGCGCAGGAGGCAGAGACGGAAGTCGAGAACTCTCGGTGGCTGCATGTAGCATCGCTCGTGGAGAGCGCGCAGGAGAGCGATTGGCGCCAGGCGATCATCGAGGCAGACATCATGCTCGATGACATTCTCGGCACGCACGGGTACCAGGGTGCGTCGGTGGGGGAGAAGCTCAAGATGGCAGACCCGAGTAAATTCCATACGCTCCAAGATGCGTGGGACGCGCACAAGGTGCGTAACGACATCGCGCACCTGGGATCACAGTTCCCGCTTACGGGCCAGCTTGCGTACCGCACGATCGCCAAATACAAGAACGTCTTCGAGGAATTCCACGCTATTTAGCAGCTTTGCTCAAATCAGATTTAGCGGTATAATACGGCTATTGGTGCGCAAGATAGCGGGGTAGAGGAGAGGTACCTCGGGAGGCTCATAACCTCCAGACGCCGGTTCGATTCCGGCCCCCGCAACAAGATAATCGATCTTTTTCATGAGCAGCCTCGCAGTCTCACGATTCTCCCTATGTAGCTTCATCGCGCTTCTGTTGATGTGCATGGCGACGTTCATGCAGAGCGCAGTCGCACGTGCTGATACGCCCAACAACCCGCCCACGATGGATTGGAATGACGAGCCGACACAAGATTCGCCGACCGCTTCTACCGTGAGTCCGAATGTGCACATTAATGATACGGAGAGCGACCCGGTGTCGATCGCGGTGGAGTACTCGCTTGATGGTGGGAGCACGTGGACGAATGCAGGGCATCTTTCTGGTGCAGCATTCCCCATAAGCGGGAACACGATAACCAACATCCCCACCTATGGTGACGGCGTCAATAATCGCGATAATGTGCCGTTCTACTGGGACTTTACCG
Organism: Minisyncoccota bacterium; assembly: GCA_035548315.1. Taxonomy (GTDB): domain Bacteria; phylum Patescibacteriota; class Minisyncoccia; order Phycocordibacterales; family Phycocordibacteraceae; genus C7867-001. The sequence continues at coordinate 30,811 of DASZTF010000148.1, read as the reverse complement.
ACGACGCACCGCAAGCGAGCACGACCAACGCAGAGCTGCGCATCACGGTGCAGGATGCCTATGCGACAGGTTCTGTGATTGTGTCGGACCCCTTCACCCTCAAGGCGCCGCCGGCGCCACCAGTATTCGCCGATGATTCGGGTGCAGTGAGCGACATCACCGAGAACTCGGTCATCGTCCACTACGACATGGCGAGTGTCGGTTCCTCGCCGCTCCATCATTTTGAACTGCACTACGCGGACGACGCGTACTACACTGCGCATGGCGATTACGCGCAGAACACGCCCGTCACCTACACTGCTTCGTTTGCTGACAGCGGCGCTACCGATGTCACCGGTCTTGCGTGCGCCACCACGTACCACTTCGTGCAATCGTTCACGAACGAGGATGGGGAAACCGCGACCTCGAGTGATGCCACGTTTACTACGAGCGACTGTACGGGCGGCGGGGGAGGAGGTGACTACACGTTCGCTTCCGGAGACGGCAGTTCAGAGAATCCGTACGTCATCGACAGCTGCGAGGACCTGGTCGGCGTGAATAGTTATCTCACCAGCGATTATGTGCTCGACACCGACCTCGATTGTTCAGCAGCGGGAAATTTCATCATGATCGGCAGCGGCGATTTCAGCGGACCCTTCACGGGTGACTTTGACGGCGCAGGGCACACCATCACCATCGATGTGGAGAACGAGGGAGAAAGCGCGAACGGCCTCTTTCGATTCACCTATGGCGCGACCATTCATGACCTCGCGATATCGGCCGACAGTCTCATCGTGGGTGATGACCTCACGGGGAGCATCGTCGGCGTCGCGGCAGATACGACGCTCATACGGGTATCCTCTGGTGCGACGGTTGTCTCGGTCAACCCAAGCGGAGCCAATTATCCCTTTGCCGGTACGGGCGGCCTCGTCGGCGGCCTCTACGGCGGCGAGGTCGATGGGAGTGAGTTCGACGGCACCGCTATCTCACCCTTTATCGTGGGCGGTATTGCAGGCTTTGCCTTCAACGACCTTGATAGTGGACCCGGAGCGCTCATTTCCCGCTCGAGCACTAATGCACATATATCCGGCGCCTTCGGCGCCGGTGGCATCGCCGGATTCGTAGACGGCGGTGCGCGTATCCGCAATAGCTACAGTACCGGCATCACCGAGTACAATGCCGATCTTCCCAGTATGGAGTACGGGGCATTCGGCGGCGTCGCAGGGTTAGTGGTAGACGGGCTTATCTCGCGTAGCTATGCGGCGGGCACCGTGAATGCCGGTGATCATAGCGAGGCGTATGCCTCAGGAGGACTCGTCGGCACGATGGAGTCGAATGACGGCGCGGTACTCCATTCATTCTCCACCGCAGCCGTCACCACAGGCGGAGCGCCCATAGGAGGGTTCGTGGGCTACATCGATTCAGACAATCCGCCGAGCCAGCTCTACGACAACTACTTCGATACCGTGCAGTCGGGGCTTTCCGATTGCAACGCACCGGGAGATGACTTCGGCGATGTGTGCATTGGCGTCGACGGGAGCGCTGATGGCTACTGGCTCGGCACCGACGGCACACCGATCGCTTCTTGGAACAGTTCAGTAGTGTGGGATCTCTCGGGGAACGACGCACCGCTGCCGCTCCTGCGCACCTACGAAGGACCCGAACCCGACGAGTCAGACGATTTCACCACGCCATCACGCTCAAACGGCGAGAGTCCCGTAGAGACTATTCTCGACGTGAATCACTATCACGGCGGCGGCACGGCGCAGGGCTGGAACGCCGACGACGACCACTGGGAGTACGACCTGCCGTTTACGTTCACGTTCTATGGGCAAACGTACGACCGCGTGTATGTGGATTCGAACGGCTACCTTGCCTTTTCTGATGGTGGCAATATCGATGAATATAATGTGAGCGTCGCCGACGGCATCGGGGTGCCGGTGATATTTGCGTACGGCAATGACCTCCTCACGAATGAGAACGAGGGCGACGACATTTACGTCACCGATAACGGCGATGGCCAGGTGATATTCAGGTGGCAGGCGACCGACATCGAGAATGGCGACAGCATCGCAGACTTCGAGATCGTCCTCAAGAACGACAATACGTTTGAAATAAATTACGGCCCCCAGACGGCGCCGATTAACGACGCGACCGCGGTCGGTGTGAACGACGGCGCGGGCAGCTATGTTGCTTCTGCATACGACGGCCGGACCGATTTTGATGAACTTAATACGTCGTCGTGGAGCCCGCCTTCTGCGGATGAAGTCACTCCCACGGTCATCCCGCACAAGGGTCCGGCACGCGTCTCTCACCGGGGTTCTTCTTCCACCCTAGGCTTCTCGAATGTATTCAGTCCGCCATCGGGTGTCGCCGGCCTGCAGTCGAAACTCTCCGAACTCATGGCGCAGTACCAAGCGCTCGTGGCACAGGTCGGTACCCACCCGACTGCGGGTGCGCTCCCTACCCGTGATATCACCCTTGGCGCGCAGGGTGCCGATGTGACGGCGCTCCAGCAGTTTCTTATTGCGCATGGGTTTACCATTCCGGCTGGTGCGACCGGCTACTTCGGCGCGCAGACCCGCGCCGCGCTCGCGGCGTATCAGAAGGCACGGGGCATCGCTCCGGCCGCCGGGTATTACGGCCCGCTCACGCGCGCCTCGATGAGTACGCACTAGGTACGCACCATTTCCGCGCCACGACCCGTAGTATAGGTATCGCATGAAGACGTCGGCAGCTCTCGGTGTACTCTTTCTTCTCGTCCTGGTGGGCGGATTTTACTATGCGAACCCAGGCACTCCTCCGCAGGTGCAGGTCACGCCGTCCGTAGCGACGGGTACCGATACGGGTACCGACGCAACTGCTACAGGCACGAGCGGAGATACGACTGGTTCTGATTCTGGTGCGGGAACATCCGGATACACGATGGCGCAGGTCGCGGCACATAATGGCGCGTCGAGCTGTTGGACCGCAATTGGCGGCGACGTATACGACCTGACCTCCTGGATTGGTCAGCACCCGGGCGGGGAGCAGGCGATCCTTTTTATCTGCGGCAGAGACGGCACCGCGACATTCGAAAGCATGCACGGTCGCGACCCACGCGCGCAGAGCATTCTCGCATCGTTCAAAATAGGCAGCCTCGCATCCTAGTCTATGAAGACGCTCCACGTAGTATTCATTATTCTTACGCTGCTCGTCGTTGCATACGCAGACGAGCAGGCGCTCAGGTATCTCTTCGGGAAGAAGCAGCTCAACACCAACAGCCTTCGCGTCGTCCACTACCTTGTCGCCAGTGGTCTCGCCCTCACCATCATCACCGGCGGATTCCTCTATCTGCGTGCGCCCGCGCTCTATCTCTCCGACACCACGTTCATCGTCAAAATGGTCGCGGTCGCCGCGCTCATCATTAACAGTGCGTTCCTCGATCGCTTTTCTACTGATGCAGCGACGCGCACCTGGGACGCATTGAGCGCTGGAGAAAAGCGCATGCTGCTTGCGAGCGGCGCCGTCTCCATACTCGGGTGGGCTACAGCGGGTATTTGCGGGCTCCTGCTTAGGTGAACCGAATCGCGGCCTCGCCGCGTAGTACTAGTACGGGCTCTGCCCGCCATGGATTCGCAACGTGGTTTAGAAATAGCTAGAAATCATGCTTACGAATAAGAAGGTAGTCGTTCCGCTCGCAGCGCTCGCACTTGTTATTAGCGCCGGAGGAGGGGCGGTGGCCATCGCTAAGGCGGACACCACTAATTCCAGCACCAGTGTTTCGGGCGCCGCGCATCCGCCCATGGAGCGCCCGACCGCCATCGGCAAGGTCACTGCCGTGAGCGGCACCACGCTCACGGTTGAGGATATGAAAGGCAGCACTACGTACACGGTGGACGCCTCTGGTGCCACCGTGACCAAGCATAATCCTCCTGCCACGCAGGGCGGTGAACCCACGGACACCACGGTGGCCGTTTCCACTATCCAGGTCGGCGATGTCGTCGCGGTGCATGGTACCGCAAATGGCACGCAGATCACTGCGACCACTATTGACGTCGGCATGTTCGGTCGCCCGGGGAAGGGCGGCATGATGCCGGGTGTGCGTGGTAAAGTCACTGCCGTGAATGGCACGACCGTCACGGTCACAGGTGACAACGGCACTACCTACACGGTAGATGCGTCGGGTGCCACCGCGTCGAAAATGGAGACCATCTCAGTCTCCGATATTCAAGTCGGCGATTCCGTCGGCATTGACGGTACGGTGAGTGGGACGGATGTCAGCGCGAAGCGCATTATGGACGGCATTCCAGCAGGGCAGAAGTAGCCGCGACACTAGTAATTAAGTAGTACGCGCACGCGCCCCTCAGCGAGGGGCGCGTGCGTTATGTCAGCACTGTGCGGCTACGAGTGGTACTGGTAGCTGCGCGTGGTGCGCGTGCGCGTCACGGTCTCGGCCGGGGTCGCGAGCATGAGGATCACGAGGATGAGCGCGAGCAGGATGAGCGCGAGTGCCGCCCACGTCGTCACCGGGATAGCCGCGAATTGGTCAGCGAGCGTCGGGCTCGCGGCCTGCGCCACCGTCGGCTGCTGCACCGGTGCCGGTGCCACAGCAGCCTGCGCGCTCGCAGGGAGCTCGGTGGTCACGCTGTTGGTCGGGGCCACGCTCACGTCAGACGGGGCGACCGAGGTATCGGTCGTCGTAATGCCGTTTGACTGCTGGGTCCCGTACTGCTGCGCCATGAGCGCTGCACCCGAGCCGTTTGCGAGGCCCTGGTGGTACGAATAGCCGGTCTCGTAGCCGGTCACTATCGTATCAGCGGCGAACGCTGGTGCGGCGAGCGCGATACTGCCTGCGGCAGCGCCAGCGATAGCAGCCGCGGCAATGGTAGAACGAATTGTTGAGTACGTACTCTTCATAGGTATTCCGTTAGTTGATAACGTCTCAATCATTGCAGAAGGTCGCTGAAAGACCTGTGAATCAAGTATGGAGCGTAGATGAACTACACCTGTCCAATGATGCAATTCCGTGGTATAACCGCCACATATGAAGTCTCGCACCTACGCATCCGCAATTTTGGCCATCTTAGTTATATTTCTCTCTCAAACGATGCCTGCATATGCAGCTGCTCGCATAACTGCCTCAATCCATTCGGCACCGGTGTCGCAAACACCATCTACGCACACCAATCCAAGCACTGCAGTCGAACCAAGGGGTGCAGCGACTAGTACCGTTCACGATTTCCTTGACGCAAATAATCCTCCTGCACAATTGGTTCTTGTCTCGGCAAAGAAGCAGACCAAAAACGTCACCTTGTTTGCCTTTGATCTCAGGAATGACGGAGAAGGTGGCGCAACACTCATACAGAACGTAACGCTCGAAGTATCTACGAGCAGCCCTCCTCAAAGTCCAGCTGCCAACATTACTGATATCGTTGCAAAGGCGATTATCAAAAACGAAAAGGGCCATATCTATGGCACCGGCGTACTACATACCGACAACACGATTTCGTTCACATTTTCCACCCCGATTAAAATTGCAAAAGGCGCAACACAACCTTTCGTTGTAAGCATTGGTCTATTGCCGCAAAAGGGGAATTATGCAGCAACGGGGGAGTCACTAACGTCCATTTCAGAGGGAACGAGCATTACGGCTATAAATGCGAAGTCGGGAAAAGCTGATTCGGTAGTAGGCACGGCACAAGGGAATAGGCAGACGTTGTCCATTTATCCTGGGGTGAATGTAGTTGGTGCAGATTCTGCAGCTGTTCTTACCTACAATGCTGCAGACCCAAGTAAGAGCTACGGAACCTTCACCATCGATGCAGCGGTAACTGCGCTTGGTGGCGATATATACATACCGCGCCTCATTTCCTCAACTACGGAGAATACCCAAAGCGGTTTGATCTTGGATTTGAATCTTTCACATCAAGCAGTGGGGACAACATCGCTCGCAGCAAGTTCGACCGCAGACGTGGATCCAGGAAATACTTCATTTTGGGTGATTCACGCGGGCGATACGGAAACATTTTCCTCAGTTGCTTATATCGATCCAAGCGCTACGGACTATTACCAAGTTGGACTTGACGCGCTGCGGTTCTCGACGACCGATAGTGACCTCAACAGCCTCCAGACGCTAGACGTTGATCAGCACAGTTCGGAGTTCCAGACACCGCCTCTCTTTATTCCTAACTCGTAAGAGGAAAACAAGATTGTGAGAGGTTTGCAGTGGATGTAGCAGGAATGTGAACAAGGTGATGGTACTTGTCTCATCAAAGGGAAAGCCGCTTGAAGGGTTGCTTCAAGCGGCTTTTCGTCCGACACCCCAATCAGGGCGTGGGCAGAAGTTTGCGGCGGACGGTGCAGACGTAGCCGACCGGTTCGTGAGAGCCGGAGCGATACGAGGCGCTGCAGGCCAGTGCTTTGTCTGGGTGCAGTGCCGCGTATTCCTTGAACTTCGGCTGCGCGCAGGGGAACGTCAGGATACTGGCGTTTCCCTCGGCGCGCTGGGCCGAGCACTCGGTGGCTGCATGTGCCGCACCTGCAAGCAGGAGACCTGCTGCAAGTGAGATATAGAATGTACGCATGGGATCACTCCTTTCAGGTGGTTTTTGTGGACTTAAGTATATTACATAATACCTATGAAAAGTCAAGCATAAGGCCTGTCGGTATACTGGAGATATGATCTCTTTTGCTCGACGACACTATAAAAAGATTCAGGAAATAGGAACAGGGATTTTCCTCTGGGAATCCTTCAATTTCCTTTATGATTTCATTTTCTATCCTTTTGCCCTTGCGTACTGGGGTTTCTTTGTGGGCGGCATCATCGCCGCAGGGCTTACATTTCCAATCAATGCGTTCGTTTTCTGGCTGTACGAATATTTGCGGGTAGATTGGCTCGGTGCGCACGCATTACGAGAGCTAGAAGACGAAGAGAACAAGAGTAATATTGCAAAACTTGCTACGTGGATAGGGAAGAAGAAGACCACGTGGTGGGAAAAGCTTACAAGCCCAATCGTTTTCGTCACCCTTCTATTTCCACTCGACCCCGTAATCGTTGCGATTCATTATCGTCGCCAGCATTTCACGGGGCTAACTGTGAGGGACTGGGGCATATTTCTTGCTGCAACTGCTGTAGCGAATGCTTGGTGGCTGCTCAAGGTAGGAATCGTTGTCGAATTCCTAGAATACTTATGGAGAATAATTAGTCCCCCGTTTGGGATTGCCTTCTAGTCCTACCAATGGTACTACGAATACTATAGTGATAAGGGGCTACTGTCTCAATTTCGCACAATCCAATGGAAGTAAATGAAATCCTCTCAAGTAGGGAAAAATTCAACTCGTTGGTTTACACTCCATGGGAGCAGGCCCTCGAGGAGCTGAGGCACCGCAAAAGCAATGCCCAACTCGACGCATTCCTGGGGCGGCTTCTGCCACACGGTGTTCCTCCCGCAATGCGCGGGGCGCAAAGTATGGTGCTATTCCGCCATATCGCTACTAGCAACTATGAGATATATCGCTTCTTGGCCGTTGCAGACGCGCTCCATGAACTCAAGCCACTCATCCTCGAGTACGGAGAAGATAAATTTAATGATCGCAATGAAGGTAAATACTTTCTGGGTAAGCTCTGCTTTCACAAGGGAGTGAACAAGAAAGGTGAAGCGGTCTGGGAAAGCATCCGCGTCATTGACTTCAATGCGAGCAATAATAAACCCATTTCAGCTGTCACTACCATCTGGGGTCAATCACTCGTGGACTTCCATCATGAGCTATTCCAAAAAAGCTTTCCCCGTCATACTGATTGCGCCCACGATATTTCTGAATGGTTGCGGTCATTCGGTCCAACGGCAAAAGATTACTACAAGCAATTCCTCGCCCTTTTTCTTCGCGATGGAATTTTGTTCGAGAACTTCTTCATCGATGAAAAGGAATTCAGTTTTACTAAGACGGTGATAGTGCCAGCTATAGAAGAACTGATAGCGGAGGCTGGCGTGAAGCCACTTATCGTGACGCTTGCTCCTACGGAAATCGAAGGAGATCAATTCTGGCATGCTCACCCTTATACCCAGAAGGCTATCGTAGATGAAAAAATGGAACGGAGTGCCATATAATGTAGAGTATGTTCTCGCGCTCGACCCTTACCCTTATCGTCTTTGTCTTAGCGATCGCTACTATTGTCGGGTATCGATATGACCAGTACGTTGTCCAGCGGGATTACCTTGTGGACGCAGCTGCTCCCTGCGACGCCGCTCAGCAGACGTGCTTTGTCGCAGATTGTTCATCACAAGAGGATGCCGAATGCGACACCACTCCTTATGAAAAGGTCGAATTGCCAGGCCGGCTAGCGCCCAGTTGCCTTCTTGAGAACTCGTGTGAAGCATTTGATTGCTCAACAGCTAATGATTGTAGCGTAACGTACTGCACCCCCGATGGTGCCGAGGATGGGGAAACTTGCACACAATCAGAAACCGCCAGCTCGTCTGTAGATACCTCCGCCGCTTCGTCAACCGATACCACCCCATAATATGCCTGACGCACTTATCCATATTCAATACTGCTATGACTATCTTGTAGGTCAAATATCCCTCGGTTTGCTCATCTACTCGCATATCCCGACGGCCATACTCGCACTCCTCTTTGGTGGCTTTGTGTACTACAACACCCGTCGATTGAGCGGATCCCTTCTGTTCTTGCTGTGCCTCTCATTTGCTGCATGGTGTTTTGTCGATATCGGTTCGTGGTTCGCGTTTCTTGGCGCAGGCTCCATGATGTTCACCTGGGGGCTCACTGACTTCCTCAGCCTCGTTTTCTTTGCATTTGCATACTACTTCCTCTACGTGTTTGTCGCAGATCGGGATCTCCCTTGGTGGCAGAAGTTAGTGGGTCTTGCCGTGCTTGCGCCATCGGCATACTGGACATTTCTGGGACTCAATTTGACCGCATATGATGCAATAAACTGTGAAGCTTTTGAAGCATCAACGGGAGCGGACTACGTAACCTATGCCCGTCTTGGATTCATTCTTGCGGCCATTGTATTTACTTTTGTTGCGCGACATCGATCAACCGATAAGCACTTTAGGCGCAAGACTGTACTTGCAGGTACAGGAGTTTCGCTTTTCTTGTTCGCGTTCTTCCTATTTTCGTATTTAACCAACCTCGACGTTCTCCTGAACGCGTGGCAGTACGCGTACAACATTGAGATATACGGTTTGTTCGGTATGCCGATCTTTCTAGCATACCTGAGTTATCTTATCGTCCGGTACCACGCGTTTGATTTGAAGATATTCGGCGCCCAAGTGCTCGTCGTCGCACTTACCGGTCTCTTGGCTGCTGAGTTTGCGTTCGCGCTGAGTCCAGTCACCAGGATTCTGATTGGCGTTACGCTCTTGCTGACGCTAGTGATTGGGTTCGTGTTGGTTAAAAGCGTGCGGAGGGAGATCGAGCAGCGAGAGCATATTGAAAAGCTGGCGCACGAGCTCGAGCTGACGAACCAGCGCCAGGAGAGCCTCATACACTTCGTGGGACATGAAGTGAAGGGGTATCTCACGAAAGACATGGGCGCATTTGCTGCGCTCGCGGAGGGTGACCTGGGCCCGCTCCCCGACGGTATGAAGCCGTTCATCGAGGGTGCGCTCGCCTCGAGTCGCGATGGTGCGAACTCGGTCATCGACATCCTTCAGGCAAGCAATCAAAAGAAGGGGACGGTGGAATATAAGAAGGAGCCGTTTGACCTCGCCGCGCTCGTGACGCAGTGGTATGAAAAAGTGAAGCCGCTTGCGGAGAAGAAGGGGCTCACGATGAATCTCTCCATTGATGAGGCGGGCAAGCCGTACACGGTACAGGGTGACGGTCCGCAGACGGGCGAGCACGTGCTGCGCAATCTCTTCGAGAACTCGGTGAACTACACCCAGCAGGGCCACGTGGATATCTCGCTTAAGAAAGTAGACATGATGGCAGTGCTCACTATCGCTGACACGGGCGTGGGCATCTCGCAAGAAGACAAGAAGAAGCTCTTCACCGAGGGCGGGAAGGGCAAGGACTCACTCAAGGTGAATGTCCACTCCACGGGGTACGGCCTCTTTATCGCGAAGAATGTGGTGGAAGCAGAAGGTGGCACCATCCGTGCAGAGTCTGAGGGCGCAGGGAAGGGCTCGCGCTTTATCGCGGAATTCCCGGTTTAATGCTACCGTATCTCCATATGGAACAAGCCAATAGGAAGGTGCTGATTACGATCGTGGTCGTGCTCGGCGTGCTGATACTCCTGGGGGCGTACTTCCTGTTTCAGGGAGATCAGGTACTTCCCGGCCAGAGCACGGGCACCACGAGCGCGCCGATCCTTGGCCAAAGCATAACCGATGGCAAGGGGATCGTTGTGAAGGGTACGGTGGGAGGCAATGGGGAATTCGGCGCGGAGGTGAATACTGCCAATGCAAAAGTCGGCGGTACCCTTCCCACCATAAAGGTAAACCTCCCGAAGGACGCGAATGGCAAAGCACTCATGGTGAGTCTCGTGCCTGCAGGCACGAAGCCAGGTGTGCCGCAGGAGATGCTGTTTATCTCCACCATTACCACGGACGGACTCGTGTACAACATCCAGGGGCTGCGCCTCGCCACACTCACCAATGTCTCGACAGGTGCCAAGACGCCGGTCGCACCGGGCACATATGAGCTCGAGTTTGTGCTGTGGGACCACTACCCATTTGCGATGGACGGCTCATTCACCGGTCTCACCGGAGGGAACAATGCGACTGCGGCGCTCTCCGACACCTTCACACTCGCGCCGTAGAGCGGCGCTATTCTTTCGTCGCGGTCCAGACGCCCGGGATCTCGAGCCCGAATGCCCAGAATGATGCGCCGTAGAGGCGGTTGTTCTTCACCAGCGCGAGGCGCGCATTTACCGCTTGCGTGTCTTCATACCAGAGCGTGTAGGGGACACTGCCGAGACCGTTGTAGGTGAGCTTGCGCTCCTGCTGCGTGGCATCGTACACGGAAGTGGGGCGATACTTCGCGAAGACGTTATCAATGCCCTCGTTCCCTCCAATGCCCATGAGTTTCCCGGTCTGCGTACTCCACTGCCAGTAGTAGGTAGGGATGCCAAGCGAGATTTTATTATTCGGGATGTGCGCGATCGCATACGTCACCACCTGCTGGTACCACGGCATCGGCGCGATGGGGCCCTTCGAGAGCGGGTCGTCGTACGACATGATGGTGATGAAATCGCTCGTCGCTGCGAGCGCGGAGTAGTCGTAGACGCCGATGAGGTTCTGCCAGAGGTCGTTCGGGTAGTCTTTGGGATTGTCCGAGGTCTTTGCAATTACCGCCACGGAGAGGTTGAGGCCGTGTGCTTTAAACGCGGCGTACGCCTTCGTAATGAAGGCGGTGTAGGAAGCGCGCGAGGTGGCGTCCATCTGCTCGAAGTCGAACTGGTAGCCCCAGTATCCGCGATCCCGCGCCTCAGCGACGAGCGCATTGATCGCGATAGCCTCCTTCGTGCTGTCCCCGAGGAACGCCTGCGAGGCTGCGCGGCTGAATCCGCCATTGGTCACGAGCGGCATGACTTTCACTTTGTGTGCTTTGGCGAAGTCGAGCAGATCTTTATCCACGGTGCCGCTGATCGTGCCGTCGGAAGCAATCTTGTAACTCTGCGGTGCGAAAATATCCACCGATGCGTAATGGGTCTCGAATGACTTCTTCGCAAGGTCACTCTCGGTGTAGTACCAGAGGCGCTGGTAGTGATAGGTGGTGGATGCAGCCGTCGCCGCGTATGCAGGCATGGAAAATGCAAACACCGTGATAGCAGAGAGCAGGAAAGAGAAGAAACGCTTCATATATAAAGAGTATAGCAATTTGAGTTCGCAGCTGCTACATTCGGGGTATGCAGGCAGTCATACTCGCCGCGGGCCGCGGTACACGCATGAAGGAGCTCACCGATACGGTCCCGAAACCGATGCTCAAAATACACGGTAAGACGCTCCTCGAGTACAAGCTCGACAACCTTCCTGACGCCATCGACGAAGTGGTGTTTGTCGTCGGGTATTTCGGCGAGAAGATCAGGGCGTTGTTCGGGGACGAATACCACGGGAAAAAGATAACGTATGTACAGCAAGACGTGCTCAATGGCACCGGCGGTGCCCTATGGGCCGCGAAGGACGTGCTCAAGGATCACTTCATCGTGCTCAATGGCGACGATCTCTATCTGAAGGCTGACCTCACGGCGTGCATCGCGTACGACTGGGCTGTGCTCGTCCTCAAAGTTGACGAGTTGGGGAGCACGGCAAACGTCGCGCTCAGGGAAGACGGTATGATCAAGGAAATAGTCGAGAAAGAAAAGCACAACGGTGGCCCCGGACTTTCTAACCCTGGTGCGTACGTGCTGGATCGGCGTATCTTCGAGTACGAGCTCGTGAAGCGCCCCAAGAGTGAAGAGTACGGGCTGCCGCAGACTATTATGGAGGCTGCAAACGACATTCCCATTCACCCGGTCGAAGGAACCTCGGTACTGATCATGACTGCGCCGGAAGACCTGCCGAAGGCAGAAGGATGGCTTGTTGAGAACGGCATGGTTGAAGGAGCGGGTAAGTAATAGTAAGGTACAGAAATTGCTGGTGTAGCTCAGGTAGTTAGAGCATGGGACTCATAAACCCAAGGTCGGAGGTGCAAGTCCTCCCACCAGCACTAATGTGGGCGCTTGCAGAGGGGTAAAAATAACGCTATATTCCTCCTACGTTCGTACCGCGGGTGACACGCGTCTCTCCTCCGGTGCGGGCTAACAAATAAATGCGGGAGTAGCTCAACTGGTTAGAGCGCCGCCCTGTCACGGCGGAGGTTGCGGGTTCAAGTCCCGTCTCTCGCGCAAAATGAAAAGGCCCGAAAGGGCTCTTTTCATTTTGCGCGGAGTTCGAAGCGTAGCTTCGAAAGGGACTTGAACGGTGCAGCGATGTCCTGAGAGTACGAAGGACCGCGAGCCGGGGCTGCAGGCGAATCCGGCTGACGAGCCGGATTCGACCGGAAGCCAAGCCCGTCTCTCGCGCACTTACGAATCAAGAACTGAGCACACTCGACCACGCGGCCGTGGCGACTGCGTGCGCGTCGCGCTCGATCAGGTCGCCGTGGGAGATGACGATGTGGTCGAAGTCCCACGCAAGTATGCGCCGGAGGGACTGCGCCGCTGCGGCGCGGCTGCTCCAGCCCATGCGATATTCAGGCGCGGGCTGCGGATGGTTCCACATGCGCATCACGTATTTGAACCAGAATTTGAGCGCGCCACCGATGCGCGGCGTCGCGTCGGTGAAGTTCTCGATGAGGTCGACGAGTAGCAGGGTGCGGCTCGCGCGATGGTACATCGCGACCTCGCGCATGATACGGCTACCCTCGATGACCACCTGGTCGATCTCTCCGCGCCACGCTTCGGGTGCTTCATTGCTCAGGACGGCGTCGTACTTCAAGCCGGGCGCTCTCTTCTCGGTGCCGGGGCAGATCCACGTCTTCGCATCCGGAAAGGCCGTCTGCGCAGACCGCGCATGCAAGTGATGGAAATTGCCCGGGACCACGATGTGCCGTACGGGCCCGAGCGCCGTTATCTCTTGCGCGAGCGTCGAGGTGATGTCGCAGGGCGAGTGCAGCATGATATCGCCCGACGCAAGGCGGACCACCGTCATGCGGGCCTCAAATGCGGTGCCCGCCAGCCGCACTGGGTAGGCATGCAGCCATAGCTGACCGGTCCGGTATTCAGTGAGCATCATCCCTCCACGCTAGCACACCGGTCGGTAGCCTAAACTTCCGGTGCCGCCTCCCACTTGTGTTTCATTTCTTTGCCCCACTTCTCCGAAGCGATCGATTGAGGCAGCGTTCCCGCACTGCATAACTTCCCGCACCGCAAGATGGCGGGGCTATACTGAATGCGGTTACCCATAATCTAATCTGTTACCCTATGCATCACACGCTTCGGGAAATTGCTAAAGTTGCGATCGGGCTTTTCATCGCTGACCTCTTCAGCGTGATCTGGCTCGGCTCGTATGGGTTCTTCCCGCTCACCATCCTCGGCGTCACCTGGCCCTCCGATGCCATCCTGCCGATCGCACTCTTTGATATTGCGGTCGCGCTCCTGCTCGCGCACTACGCGTGGCACACGCGAGCGCCGCTGCGGTCACCCTCGGAGCGTACGCTCCTTATGATCGCGGGCATCATCTTCCTTTTGGTGGCGCTCGCGCATCTCACGCGCCTCGCGTTTGGCCTCGGGATCGCGCTCGGCGACTTTGCGGTGCCGCTCTGGCTCTCCTGGGTCGGGGTGATCATCACCGCGTACCTGTCCTACTCCAGTTTCCACTTCGCGCTGCGCGGCCGGAAATAGAACGCAACTGCGTACATTCCCGCGACACTCCTGGCATCTAACTGATGACAGGGATGCAATCCTGTGGTAATGTATTGAGTACACACAGCCCCTCCTGGCATCGCGCGCAAGCGCCCACGCTAGAGCTCGCCCATGCGTATTCTCACTCTCGACTACCGAAGAAATCTCCCACACTCGCCAGAAGAAGTTAAAACCGGAACCGAGCGGTTTGCGCGCGATTTTGCTGCGTACGCTACGGAGCATGGGCACGAATGGATCGGTATTGTAGCTATGCCGCTCGGGGACGAACCCCGCACCATACCCGGAGCGCACCCGGGTGTGCAGTTTACTACGGTGGACTTCGGGAACCTCGCAGACATTCCGCTTGAAGACCACGCGACGCTCGAGTCGCTCGAGCAGGCGCAAGCCGCCGCTCACGAGCGATTGGCCACCGTGGTGCGTGATGCGCGCGCCGACCTCATGTTTCTGAACGGGTTCTCTCACAGCTCTTGGATGCTCTACCGCGCGGGGATGCGTGCGGGCGTGCCCATCGTCATCCAGCATGCGGGCATTTTCGTGCGCGAGCTCGAGGCGCACGCACACCTCTATCCCGCCTCCTACATCGCGCTCGCGCGCGCTATGGAGCTCGAAGCTGCACGCGGTGCTCGGGCAAACGTGTTTCTCAATGAGCACAGCCGTCGGGCGTTTATCGAGAGCGTGGGGTCAGACGACATCGCTTCTTCCGTGATCATCCCGCTCCCGCACGCTGGCTGGGCTTTCCGCGGAACGTATGCGCCTAGTGCTGGGCCTCGTCGTCGCATCGGAGCGGTAGCGCGGTGGGATCGTATCAAAAACCATGAAGCGATCTTGGCGTTCGCGGAAGAGGCCGCGCGACAGGATATGCCGTGGGAGATAGTCGTGGTTACCACGATTCCCGATACGCCCAAGCGCGCGGCATTCAAGCAGCGCTACCGGAGTGTGATAACGGTAGTTGATCGTATGGAGCGCACAGAACTCGCGGATTTTTATCGTTCGCTCGATGCATTGGTATTGCCGTCACACTTTGAAACCGCGGGTGGCGTCGTGATGGAAGCACTCGCGGAGGGGAAGCCGACTCTTATCGCGCCCCAGGTCGGGTGGGTCGACGAATACCGCGAGCTCGGCATGAGCCACTGGATTACGGACTTCAGTAATCCCGCGGTAGCTGTCGCTGCGCTCACCGCGCAGTTCGCGCAGCCGGCGTGGCCCGAGCTCGAGCGTTTCGCTGCGTACGTTCAATCCACGCACAATCCCGAGCACGTCTTCACGTCCTACCTCGACCTCTTCTCATCTTTGGCATAATATGACTCACCCCATGCGTATCGCTCAACTCGTATCCAACTATCACGCCGTGAACCGCACGGCGCAAAAGGCGATCAGCTCGCACACCGCGTGGTTGACCGATGGCCTCGTGGCGCGCGGCCACGAGCTGCACCTCTTTGCCTCTTCGGACTCGGATACTGCGGGGACACTGCACGCGGTATCGGCGGCGCTCGCGGGGCAGGAACTCCCCGACGACATCCAGCGCTATCTGATGCAGCTGAATGCTTCTCGCTGCTATGAGTTTTCTCAACGCGAGAAGCTCGATATCATTCATTCGCATTTCAATCTACCGTCCTCTACACTGTTCGTGCCGCTCGTGGACGTGCCGAGCCTCATCTCAGTCCACACGCCGATCGCCGATCGCATCAAGCCATACGCAGAGTACTTCAAGCGCCACCGGTTTATATCGTTCACGCTCGCACAGCGTCAGCAGATGCCGGAACTCAACTGGTACGCGAATATCTACCACGGCGTCGACACCGACCTCTTCTCGTATAGCGCCGAGCCAGAAGACTATATGCTCTACCTAGGCCGCATCACTGAAGACAAGG
This sequence comes from Minisyncoccota bacterium, assembly GCA_035548315.1. GTDB lineage: Bacteria > Patescibacteriota > Minisyncoccia > Phycocordibacterales > Phycocordibacteraceae > C7867-001. Next base: position 14,611 of record DASZTF010000148.1, on the reverse strand, counting down.
GCGTGCACCTCGCGATAGAGGCCGCGAAGCGGGCGGGAGTACCGCTGCGTATCGCCGGTGCCAGCTACTCGAATGAGGGCTACTGGCACAAATATATCGAGCCGCATATCAATGGCACGACCGTGCGCTATTTCGGAGAAGTAGGAGTTGAAGAGAAGATCAAGCTCTTGCAGTCAGCGCGCGCACTTTTGTTCCCCACGCAAGTGAGTGAAGTGTTCGGGTACTCGATGATCGAAGCTATGGCCTGTGGTACGCCGATTATCGGTATGAATAATGGTTCAGTGCCGGAGATCGTGAAGGATGGCGTGACCGGGTACATCGTCGATGACGTCGACGGTATGGTCGCTGCGATAGGCAAGATCGATCTGCTGGATCGTGCGAAGGTCCGCCAGCGCGCAGAGATATATTTCAGTGTGGAGAAAATGATCACGGGCTATGAAAGGGTGTATCGCCGTGTGCTCGAGGAAAGCGCGTTCAACAAAAGTAAGCGCAAAAAGAAGAAGGCCGAGGAATCAGAGCTCTAACGCTGCGCTAAATACCGAGCGAGTCGGTCGCGGCGGGGCGGCCGTATTTATAGAGTGCGCTTTTAATGATCCAGTCGCTTGCGCCGAGCGCCTCGAGCGCGTGCTGCTCGGCATAATGGCGGTAGCGGTCCATGTCGAGCTTGAACGGCTTTGTAAACACGACGCCTTCTTTCTCGAGCAGTTCTTGCTGCAGGTGCGCATTCGCGTCCGGATTACCATTGATGCTCAGGTGCCCGGCGCTATTGAGCACACGCCACCAAGGGAAGTGCGGCTGGTCGCCGAGGGTACGCATCGCGTGGCCCACTTCACGCGAGTGGTTCGGATTTCCCGTATACAGAGCAATTTGCCCGTAGCTCATCACACGGCCGGGCGGGATCGTGCGCACGATTTTCAGCACCTGCTGCTCGAAGGGATTCATCGGTCCCAGCATAGCGCATTCGTGGGCTTGGGCTTGGGTCGGGCGCGGGCGCGTGGTATAAACGAATCACCAAGGGACCCATGGTCCCGTTCGCCGATGTAGCTCAGTTGGTAGAGCAACTCCATGGTAAGGAGTAGGTCCCCGGTTCAAATCCGGGCATCGGCTCAGATTATTTCCGTATCGTGACGCTATCGATCGCGGGCGGTATGAATGACGGCTGATCCTTCTCAAGCTGGACGGCGAGCATGCCAGCCATAGTCCCCGCCATTTTTGCCATGTTGCGCTGGCTTTCATCGGAGAGGGACTCTTCGTAGCGTTTTGCATTAGCCTGGATACTTTCCATGAGTGCGAGCATTTCGGGCAAGAAAGTTGGGCTCTCTGGCTCGAGAAAGCGCTCTTTGGTGTATGACGAGTCGGGAAGGGCTTCTCGCACTGCAGCTTCGAGCTTCCCGCCCATGTAAGGGTCAGTATTGGTCGTGGTGAAGACCCGTTCGACAAACTGCTTTACGGAAGCGATGAGTTCGGGGTGTGAGGTGCTGCTGAAGGTGCTCCAGTCGTATTCCATGAGCACGACCCCTTCTTTGGCGACACGCACCATTTCCTGTATCGCCGCCGCACGCGTCTCTGGTTTGATATTCATAAGCACGAAACGCTCGTGTGCGACGTCGAATGACTCGCTTGCGAAAGAGGTGCCCGCGACGATATCCTCCTGTTTACTTTCATAAGGGAGCCCCGCGCTCTTGAACGCTTCGTTCATACTGGCTACCATGGCGGGGTTCACGTCGATGGCGGTGTAGCCGCCGTTGCGTACTTTCATGTAGCTACCCAGCTCCGGGTTCGAACCGGCTCCTACATCGAGCAGGTTCTTGTTGGTCATATCAAGTTGGTTGAGCAACTCCTGCGAGCGCTCGTTTGGCCGCTTGAGTGAATTGAGTCGCCGTAGTTCTTCCGGCGAGACGCCCTTCCCACGATAAAATTCTCCATTTTCGCTCATACCAAAATCGTAGCATGCTGCCTCTATAAAAATGACAGCCGGCACCCTTCCGAAGAAAGCCGGCTGTCAGCATGGGACTAACGTTCGCGTATCGTCACCATGCACTGCAGTTCAAGAGGACGTTCAGACGTGAGGCGGATACCTGCGGCGCCGTTGCTGTCGGGGTGCGCCACGAGCACGTCGACGCACACGAAGCAGGGATCGTTCCGCCACACGCACGCGAGCGACCGCCGACTGTCCCAGAACGCTCCTTGCGGCACGAGCTCGAGCAGGCGCCCGCCATCGATGCCAATGAGGAAATTCTGTCCCGTGAACTTGAAGAACTTAGGTCCAAAATCCGGCGACCGCACCACTTCAGTGGTCGAGGAGTAGACGGTTGCCACCCCCTGCGGCGTCGAGAAATAGTAGCGGAACCCAGGACTGACTCTGAGAGAGCCGGTCTGTCGAGCTGCAGCTGCCACACGTAGGGACTGCGTGAATCGACCTGCGTCGAACGCTGCACCCACCGTGACATCGCAGAGCATCTCACCACTCCCGAGACAGTTGAGCCCCGAGTACGCGACCTCGGCCTTTTCAGTGGCAACACGCTGTGGGGTACCGAGTGTCCTGAAGACGTGGCCATTTTCGGGCAGCATGCTGCGCTTCGGCGCCTTGCCGTAGTACGGAAAGCAGACGTGCATGCCGCCCACGTCCCGTTTCTTGTTGCCGAATTTGAGCCGTTGCCGTGGCAAGAGGATCGGCTGGTCACCGATGTGCCACGAGTCGATCCAGCCGCCTTGGGGATTGAGCGTGGCGCTCTGTAAGCCGAAACGTATTTCAGTCATGAGAGTAACCCTTCCTATAATTTTTCACAGAAGCGGGTACGCTGCTTCCGCACGCACCATACGGTGGAAAGCAGTGTGAGTCAATTACGATGCGGGAATGGGCCTCCAAAATTCGCACAATATATGGTAGAAAAGGAGAGCGCCGAAGTAAGACCAGCTTGCTTCAGGCGGCGTTCGTTCGTAGCCAAAATCAGAATATTTTGGCTCGTCACTCACTTGCCGAAGTAGCTCAGTTGGTAGAGCGAGGGTATCGTAAACCCTAGGTCGCCGGTTCAAGCCCGGCCTTCGGCTCCGATGAAGGAGACCGACCAGCGTCTCGCAGAAATAGAAGCGCTCATGGCGTCGCCCGACTTCTGGGCGGATAAGGACGCGGCGCAGGAATTGGTGCGCGAATACCAGTCCCTTAAGGAGGGTGGTTCGGGCGATGATTTGGACAGCGGGGGTGCGACGCTCGCGGTGCTCGCGGGCGCGGGCGGAGACGATGCCGAGGACTTCGCCGCGATACTCGCGAAAATGTACCGCGGCTACGCCGCGAACAAAGGCTGGAAGCTCACCCAGCTCGATGACACGCCCTCGAGCGCAGGATACCGCAGCGTGCTGTTTGAAATTACCGGCAAAGGCGCGTATGGAAGACTGAAGCACGAGGCGGGCGTGCATCGTTTAGTGCGCATTTCACCCTTCAACGCGCAAGGGAAGCGCCAAACATCATTTGCACTTGTGGAAGTGCTGCCCAAACTTTCTGGGCAGCACAAAGTTGATTTGAAGCCGGACGATCTTGAAATTACGTTCGCAAAGTCTGGCGGCGCGGGCGGGCAGAACGTGAACAAGCGCGAGACTGCCGTGCGTATTACGCACAAGCCCACCAACGTGTCCGTGCATGTTTCAAGCGAACGCAGCCAGCAGGCTAACCGCGAGAAGGCGCTCGAACTCATCAAGGCGAAGGTGTTCGCACTCGAGCAGGAAAATCGTAAGGCAGAAGCAGAGGGCCGCAGCATTGCGAAGACCACGGCGAATGAGTGGGGGAGCCAGATCCGCTCGTATGTCCTCCATCCGTACAAGCTAGTAAAGGATCACCGGACGGACTTCGAGTCCCACAACCCCGACGCCGTCCTCGCGGGCGACCTCGACGATTTCATCGACGCAGTTGCGAACCAGATGCTGGAGGCGTAAGGTGCGGTGAGAGAAAGGAGGTGGCTCATGGCCCCTAAGCACACAGGAACGACTTTTGTGGTTGTTCGCAAAAATTCAAAGATGAGCTTCAGGCGTGAAGAGGGACGTCCCATCAATGTACCTCTCATATGGGCAGGTTTGGCTGTCGTCAACTCTCCCGTGACGGTAACTCGCAACAAGAAGACTCTCACGGAAGGGCTCGTACGTTTTGACGATGATGTCCCTTCATTCGAGGGCCTCAAGCTGCCCAAGACGAAACAGAACCTGAAGTTCAGTCTCATACCCGAACAGTTTCAGGAAGGAGATCGCATTCACTTCCCGTCGATTCCACCTACGCGCCTCGAGCAGGATATGGAGCACCGGCCGCGTGGTTGGAAACGCCAAAGGTGGGATGTGCTAGCCTAACCAGGTCGGGAATGAAAGGGCTGCCGGATTGTCGACAGCCCTTTTGCATTATCCCCACCCCTTTAGAGAGGAATTTCATAGGATTTCTGGACGGGGCTGAATCGGATGCGGTACAATGGCATTCGTTGCATGATTTACTTCGATAAGGTCACGAAGCGCTACGCCACCGACGCTCCCGCCGTCGAAGACGTCACCCTCTCCATCGCGCCCAAGGAATTCGTCTCCATCGTCGGCCACTCCGGCGCCGGCAAGACCACCCTCCTCAAGCTCCTCCTTGCAGAAGAGCAGCCCACCGACGGCACTGTTTTTTATGAATCGCTCGACATACACACGCTCCCGCCCACGCAGATGCACCACTACCGCCGCAAGATCGGCACGGTGTTCCAGGATTTCAAACTGATCCCCAATAAGACCGCATACGAGAACATCGCGTTCGCGATGGAGGCGAACGGCCGCACCGATGAAGAGATCGCGTCCGACGTCCCGTACATCCTCGAGCTCGTCGACCTCGCCGATAAGGCGAACCATTTCCCGAAGCAGCTCTCGGGTGGTGAGCAACAGCGCGTCGCGATTGGCCGCGCGATTATCAACCAGCCAGAGGTCATCGTGGCCGACGAACCGACCGGCAACCTCGACCCGATCAATACGTACGAAGTCGTGGAGATTCTGAAGAAGATCAATGAGATCGGTACGACCGTGATCATCACCACGCACAACAAAGGCGTGGTGGATGCTATCGGGAAGCGCGTGATTACTATGGATAAGGGACGGCTCGTGCGCGACGACGCCTCCGGACGCTACGTACTATGATGAACTGGACCAACATCCGCCGCATGATTACCACAGGCGCGAAGAACTTTTCGCGCGGCGGCGCCGTGACGGTTGCGACGGTAGTGATCATGACCGTGACCGTGGGCATCATCGCGGCGCTCATTTTCCTCTCGGCGATCCTCACTTCCACGCTCGACTCGATCAAAGACAAGGTCGACATCAATGTCTACTTCGTGACCACGGCGTCTGATGCAGACATCCAGACGCTTATCGGGAAGGTGCAGCAGCTTCCTGAAGTAGAAAGTGTCACCTATACCGACCGCGATCAGGCGCTCGCGGATTTCAAGGAGCGCCACGCGAGCGACCAGCTCACACTTCAGGCGCTCGACGAGCTTGGCGCTAATCCGCTCGACGCCTCCATCGCCATCAAGGCCAAGGATCCTTCTGAGTACGGCGCGATCGCGGACTTCCTTTCGAGCGATCCGGCGCTCTCTGCAAACGGCACGTCTATCATTGACCGGGTGAACTACTACCAGAACCAGACCGTCATCGACCGACTCACCGGCGCCATCCGCACCACCGAGCGCGCGGGCATCGTCATCGTCATACTCTTTGCGCTCGCATCTATCCTCATTGCCTTTGCCACCATCCGTCTCGCTATATACTCCTCGCGCGATGAGATCGCGGTCATGCGGCTCGTGGGCGCGGCTAATGGCTACATCCGCGGGCCCTTTATCGTGGCCGGGATCATGGCAGGACTCATTGCCGCACTCATCGTGCTTATCCTGCTGTTCCCGGTCGCGTGGTACGCGGGTGGAGCTCTCGAGTCGTGGCTCGCCGGATTCAACCTCTTCAATTACTACATCCATGATTTCCCATTGATCTTCCTCGTCCTCGTCGGTTCCGGTGCGCTGCTCGGGGGCCTTGCGAGCGTGATAGCCGTGCGGCGGTATCTCAAAATCTGATTATGGCTCGCGAGGGACACAAATACATATTCGTCTTGGGCGGCGTGATGTCGGGCGTCGGGAAGGGCGTCGTCACCTCATCGCTCGGGCTCATCCTGAACGAGCGCGGCCACGAAGTGAACCTCGTGAAGATCGACCCGTACCTCAATGTCGATGCCGGCACCATGAACCCGACTGAGCACGGCGAAACCTTCGTGCTCACCACGGGACTCGAGACCGACCAGGACATGGGCAACTACGAACGCTTCCTCGGGCGCGACCTCTCGAACGAGGACTACATGACGGGCGGCATGGTGTACCAGACCGTAATCGAGAACGAGCGTGCGCTTAAGTACGGTGGTAAGTGTGTGGAAGCGATCCCGCACGTGCGCGACGAGATCATGCGCCGCATCGAGGCCGCTGCGGACCAGAATGGCAGCCGTATCTCTGTCATCGAGATTGGTGGTACGGTGGGTGATTTCAGCAACGCGCTCTTCATCGAAGCCGCGCGTGTGCTCAAAATGAAGTATCCAGACGACATCCTCTTCGTGATGGTGTCATACCTTCCGGTGCCGGGCACGATCGGGGAAATGAAGACCAAGCCCACGCAGAACGCGATCCGCGCGCTCAACGGCTATGGTGTGCAGCCCGATTTCCTCGTGGCGCGCGCGCCGCACCCGCTCGATGACAAGCGCAAGGAGAAGCTCGCGGTCGCCATTTCTGTGCGCGCCGACCGCATCATCTCGGCGCCGGACGTAAAATCGATTTACGACGTCCCGCTCAATTTGGAGAAGGATAAGATCGGCGATGCGCTGCTTGCGGCGCTCCGTCTCCCGCCGGTAAAGGACGCTGACCTCTCCGACTGGCGCCGCTTTGTGGAGAACGTGAAGACCGCAGAGGAGCCGCTCACCATTGGTATCGTGGGTAAATATTTTGATACGGGTGACTTCGTGCTTTCCGACGCGTACCTTTCCGTGATCGAGGCGATCAAATTCTCTGCAGGGACGCTCGGGGTGAAGCCGGTGATCGAGTGGGTGAATGCGAAAGACTTCGAGCGCGGAGAAGATGTTGTCAAGCTTTCTAAATACGATGGCATCATTGTGCCGGGCGGATTCGGCGAGACCGGGATCGAGGGCAAGATCAAGGCGGCGGAATTCTGCCGCACCAATAAGATCCCATACTTCGGGCTGTGCTACGGCCTCCACATGCTCGTGATCGAGTACGCGCGCAATGTGCTCGGCCTCGAAGGTGCACACACTGTGGAGATCAATCCCGACACCCCGTACCCGGTGATCGATGTGATGCCGGAGCAGCGCGCGCTCATCCGCGACGGCAAGTACGGCGGCACCATGCGCCTCGGCGCGTACCCCGCGCACCTCGCCGAGGGTACTATCGCGCGTGAGGCATACGGAACCGATGTCGTGAGCGAGCGTCACCGTCACCGCTATGAAGTGAATCCAGAATTCATCGCGCAGTTCCGCGAGAAGGGCCTCGTGTTCTCGGGTACGTCGCCCGACGGCATTCTCATGGAGATCGCGGAACTTCCTAAAGCCGAACATCCGTTCTACGTGGGTACCCAGTTCCATCCGGAACTTCAGGCGCGTCCGCTCACCCCTCATCCACTCTTCACGGCATTTCTGGCAGCCTCCAAGCAGAAGAAAGCGGGCAGGTAACATCGGGCAGTGTCAAGGAGCTGTAAGAGGGGTATACTATATCCGTCATTACTACGGGGCGTTAGCAAGCTGAATATATGTCTTCAACGACAAAAATCGTTATAGCAGTGGTCGTCGTGATACTGGTCGTACTCGGTATCTGGTACTGGTCGGCAGGGAACCATGGTTCTTGGAACAATGGCGCTGCCTCCACGAGCGATGCCGCAATGCTCCCGTCGGGTTCCGATATGTCGGACGCGGCGCTCGACCAGGACATGGCCTCCATCAATGCGAACATCCAGGCAGCCGATGCCGATTCGACGAACGCTGATCAGAGCGTGAGCGCGGCAGCAGCGGGCACGGATCAGTAGCGGTTAACAGTCTTAATTTCTTGTATATGAATCGTATTCTTATTTCTTCAGCCGCGGGCGTCCTGCTCGCCGCAGCGGCAGCAGCGCCGGCATTCGCACAGGTACCTACGACCGCAAGTGTGAACGCAGGCACTATCATGCGCGTGAATGCGCCGGGCGCGTCCGCTGGCACGATGGTGCACGCAAACGCGAGCGTCTCTATCGACGATCGCATCACTGCGCTCCAGAACTTGCTTGCACGTATCCAGACATCGAGCATGTCATCGGCAGCATCGGCAAAGGTGACGGCCGCTATCGAGGCGCAGATCAAAAAGCTCGAGGACCTCAAGGCGAGCGGACAGACCACGCTCACCACGGGGACGCCGGGTGCAAGCAATGGCGGTTCAGGCGTAGCATCCTCTGGTCATGTTACGGTCGCGGGCTACCTCACGGTGATGTCGAAGGCAGCGGTCACGGCGGCGGCGAACCACCTGCTTGCAGTTGCTGATCAGCTCTCGGGCCTCGCGGCCAAGCTCGATGCGCGCATCGGCGAGGCGGGGAGCGCAGACACAGACTCGCTCCGCGCTACCCTCTCCGACATGAACGCTAAGATCGCCGATGCAAAGGTGCAGGCCAATGCCGCGCTCACCATCGTCGCTAATTTGAGCGACGATGCTGACGCGTCGGCCGACACCACGGTTCGTGGCCAGCTAACGAAGGCCGCATCGGATCTCAAAGTCGCTCGCTCGGATATTGCCGCAGCATACAAGGACGCGCAGACCATCGTCGTCGCGATCCGCGGCAAGGGCCCGGCAGCTTCCGCAAGCACACAGGCTACGGTGAACACAAGCGCGAACGCGCAGTAAATCACCGCATTAATCACCGCATTCGTTCACAAAGCACCCCCACAGGAGGTGCTTTGTGTTTTGCCTGTCGCGGGGGTAGAGTATCAGCGTCCAGCTAAGGGAGGGTTGCCCGTGGACATCAGTATGCGAATGACCGTCGAGCTCATCGTGTCCGCTGCAGTAGTGGTGTCGCTTTTGTACCTCGCTGCCGCGCCTCGGTGTGCAAAGTGCAAGAAGCGGCTGTACTTCTGGCAGAAGAAGAAACAAGAGGCCTACGTTCACGACTGGCCGCACGTATGCGATCGCGTGTCTGCACCCCAGTGATCGCCGGTACACCTGCGTCGAAAGGAGTCGCACCCACGGCTCCTTTTCTTATGGATCCTTCGGTCTTGAATCGGTGCTCATTTTGCAGTATCGTGCATGCATCGCGGCGCTCCTGCGCCGCGATATTGCCGGTTCGTCTAATGGTAGGACAGCGGCCTCTGGAGCCGTTAATTGGGGTTCGAGTCCCTGACCGGCAGCAGCTTAGTTTAGTATCGAAGGACCTAGAGGGGTCCATGTATCATTGAAGATATGCTTCTGGAGTTGGTTAGGATTCGAAAACCTTATGAGCAGGCCAAGTACGTTAGAATGGGTAGATGAAAATAGTTGCTATAGGGGGTGGTGAGATAGGGCGTCCAGGGACGAAGATTGAGACCCTCTCTATCGACAGGCAGATAGTCTCTATGGCCGGAAAAAAGCATCCGAAGCTTTTGTTTCTTCCTACTGCCAGCAATGACTCCGAAGGATATGTAAAAGTGGTGGAAAAATATTTCGGTAATAAACTTGGGTGCCGCGTGGAGCCTCTTTTGCTCTATGGAAAGAAAATATCAGGTAAGGAGTTGCGCAGACGGGTGCTTGCAGCCGACATCATTTACGTGGGTGGAGGAAACACCTTTCGCATGCTCAAGTTATGGAGAAAAGTAGGTCTCGATAAAGTTCTTATCGAAGCAGCACGGAAGGGGAAGGTATTGGCTGGAGTATCAGCGGGAGCCATTTGCTGGTTCCGCTTTGGTAATTCCGACTCTCGAAAAATGATAGACCCGAAAGCAGACTACATTCGTGTGAGAGGTCTCAGTCTCTACCCAATATTTCTTGCTCCTCATTTTGACGCAGAAAAAGATCGTCAAGGCAGTTTGAAACGAATGCTGAAAGGCACGCGGCAAATCGCTATAGCTTTGGATAATTGTTCTGCACTTTGTGTCAACGGAAATCAATACGAAGTGCTCGCCTCTAAACGAACCGCTAGAGCTTATCGATGCTACTGGAAGGACGGTAAGTACTATAGAGGCAGACTCCAGACTCGAAAGCCTCTGCCGATTTTAAACCTTACTCGGGCGACCTAGACGGGTCACAGGCTGAGACTAAAACCCGCCACACAACGGCCTACAAGCTCACTCACCCTGGTACCAGACCGAACATGGCAGCCAAGGTCGGAAGTATCGAGGATGACCGAGATGCCTCGTATTTCCGCAGTTTTCTCAGTTCGAGTCCAAGATAGGTCAATAAAGAAAAGAGCTCAGGCTTGCGCCTGAGCTCCATCGAGGTACATCTCCCACTGATTCTTCCAGTTAAGGAATACGATGACCGGCTTCTTCTGGTAGCTCGAATATATGAACTCGGGCGTCCCATTGAACTTGAGCAGGTCGCCTCGCCCCTCAAGAGCAAAGTCAGCGAGCATTGGCTGCATATCGTCGACCGCCCACACCGTCTTTTGAACTTGCGATTTGTGAAGCCAGAAATCGTTGCGCTCAAACGGCACGTTCTTCTTGCCGCCGCGCGCGACGATGATGTATTCAGGGAACGCCACGTTTGATAGATGACGGTGCATCGGACGCATAAGTTCAACCCCCTGATACACCGAGGTCCGGAACTGTGTTGCACCGAGTGTCCACGGCATCCCGTGCAAGAGGTAGTAGGCCTTCACGTGCCGGTATTCGAGCTCATGAAGTAGTTGTCGCATAACTGCCGGGCTATCATTGACTCCCGCAAGTAGCGGAACTTGAGCCAACTTAATGACGCCGCACCGATCGAGGAGTTGGAGGGCGTTATGGGATTCCTCGCTCTTCAACTGCCGCGGATGCACAATGTGGATGCCGATGCTCGTGACCTCATATTGCTTGAAGAGCTCCACGAGTTTGGGCGTCACCCGCATGGGGCAGTGCATGAGCACCGCCGAGTTGAAACGGATGGTTTCGATGCTCGGTATGGAACGGAGATCTTTCAGCCTCTCTTCCAATAAGTCGTCCGGCGCGAGAAGCGGGTCTCCGCCGCTGAAGACGAATTCCCGGATGTGAGGGTGATTCCGCAAGAAATCCATCCCGAGCTCCCAGTCCGTTTTCTTTGGATGCTTCTGCGTTTCTTTATCGACGACGCGGTGCGCCTCGAAGCAGTACGAGCAGATAGACATGCAGCCGGTCGCGCGATAGAGCAGCCGGTCGGTGTATTTCCAGTGGAAGGCCGCGCTCCCCGGGATAACGAGCTCCTCCGGCATTTCCCAGTTCATGAGGCTCGGGTCGTAGCTTGCGTCGCCGGTCTTGAGCTGTACGTCTGGGTTCGGAAGAAACAGCTCGTTGAACGGACACGGGTATGCTGGGATCCCTTTCTCGTCGAGTTGAAGCTGGTCGAGAAGATATGGCGTGAGATTGAAGCGATACCGCTGCTGGTACTCCCGGAGGGCATTGAGTTGCCCAACAGGAAGCCCGGGGAAATGGGCCGCGATCTCCTTCGTGGTGTGAGCCGCGTTCCGCAGCTGCCACCGGTAATCATTCCAATTTGCTGGCCTCGTCATGGCAGCTCCTCCTAGGTCAAGGTCCAAAACCGGCAGGATTATGAAAAATGTCAGAAAACTTGCAAATTAACATTATTTATGTTATCTTATGACTCATGTTCAAAGAGGGAAACGAAACACTCAAGAAATTGGGTCTCAAAGAGGCGGATGTGAAGGTGTATCTAGCATGCCTTGAAAACAAGCAGGGCCTTTTTGTGGCGGAGATAGCGAAGATTACGGGCATTAAGCGCAGTACGGTGAACCTCATCCTGGAGCGGCTTCAGGAGCGGGGTTTCGTGACCTTCCACCTTGAAGGGGCACGCAAGCGATTTTCCGCCGAGGCGCCAGAGTCGCTCCTCTTTAATTTCGAAGAGCAGGTAAAAGATCTGCGCGCCTTTATCCCGCTCTTGCATATGGCAAGCGAGGGCAATCAAAAGACCAAGATTCGTTTTTTCGAGGGCAAGGAAGGAGTCGCAAAGATATACGCCGATTCGCTTCTCACGCTCAAAATGTCAGACGGCGCGGGGAAGGAGCTCCTCGCTATTTCTTCGGGAGAAGATGTCTTTAATCTTATTCCAGAGCACGAAAAGCAATTCATCAACAAACGCATTAAAGAGCGCATCCCTCTGCGGTGGATAGCGCCGGAAGGAAAAGTGTCTCGCGACCTTGATAAAACGTCGTCGCAAGAACTCCGCAAGATAAAATTCTTCGACGGCAAAAAGTATCAATTTCACGTTGAGATTGACGTGTATGCCGATACCGTCGCACTTATGAACTTGGGCAAAGAGCCGAGCGGCGTCATTATCGAGAATAAAGATCTGGCTCAATCTGTCCGATCGCTTTTCAATCTTATCTGGGATTCTTTGGACTGAATTCATTTCGCGTCCTCACCTATAATTTCCGAGACCGAAGAGGCCAGCAGTCATGTTTTTGGTACCATCCGACCCAGAGGGCTCTACTTACGTGTATTGTAAAAATTGAGTACAATAACGGTAGTTATGCGTTTGTTTCTTTCTCCACGAGCGCGCGCAGCCGCAGCAATATCTTGCGGCGTACGGCGCATGGTTCGAGCGTGTGATACTTTTCTGTTTCCACCGCGCCACCCTGTCGGCCGAACATAACGACCCCACCCAAGCCCCGGATTCATAGTCCGGGGTTTGCTGCGTATACTAGGGGTATGGATATCGAACAAGAGGTGCGGAAATTGCAGGAGCGCAATAGGCGAGTCGAGGCCGACAAGGCCTGGGAGACCAGCCTTGCACGCAAAGTGCTCATACTCGTCACCACCTACCTCGTGGCCTCGCTCGCGATGTTCGTGATTGGCGTGCACGACTTCTTCCTCAACGCCATCATTCCGACGCTCGGGTTCTTCCTTTCCACCCTCACGTTCCCCTTCATCAAACGGTGGTGGATCCGTGCTTACCTTTCGTAATATATGACCCAGCGATTTACCTACATCGGTTCAGTATTCCTTTTCCTCATCGAAGATGGGAAAATTCTGCTCCAACGTCGCGCTAATACCGGATTCATGGACGGCTGGTACGGCGTCCCATCCGGGCACCTCGATGGCGGCGAGACGGCACGCGAGGGTGGTGCGCGAGAATTCCGTGAAGAAATCGGGATCATCGTGAAGCCCGAAGACCTTACGATCGTTGAAGTGATGCACCGCAAGGCAGACCGAGATGAACGCATCGACTTTTTCATGACTGCGCGCGCGTACGAGGGCACTATTGAAAATAAAGAGCCAGAGAAGTGCGACGACCTCGCGTGGTTCCCGCTCGAAGCGCTCCCGGAGAACATGATCGACTACATCAAGGCCGCGCTCGAGGCCTATCAGCGGGGTGAGCAGTACGCAGAGTTCGGCTGGTAGGAGCCATGAGGTGGGTCGTGTAGAATGAGGGCACTTATTTCCTAAAAGATATCGACATGAGCAAATTCTTTGTGACGTTCTCGATGCCGGCCGCAACCGTCCAGAAGTGGATGGAGACCGTCGACGAAGCCACCCGTAAAGAGCAGACGGAGAACATGATGCAGGAGTGGAATGATTGGATGACCGCGCACGCAAGCCAGATCGTCGACAAGGGTCTCCCTCTTGGGAAGACCAAGCGCGTCGACGCGAGCGGCGTGAGCGATACCAAGAACGAGCTCAACTGGTACCTCATCGTGGAAGCGGATTCACACGATGCAGCCGCGCAGCTGTTCGTCGATCATCCGCACATCAAAATGATTCCCGACACGTATGTAGAAGTCATGACCACTGCGGGACCAGCCAATTCTTAAGACCGATTTTCATTAAGAAGCCCTGAATCACGCCGGATTCAGGGCTTCTTTTTTATACTGCTTCGACGTACGGGATTGTCGGTCCTCTACGAATACCGCGTGCAGCGGTTTACAAACCTAACTCTATATCTTAGGTATGCACACATTTGCAGTTAAAATGGGAGCGCTCGCCATCGCCCCGTTCATGTTCTGGGGCGGCTTCGGCCATGCTCCTGCTGATAACGCCCATAACAACTCATCCCACGCGTGGTGGCACTGGCCAAGCAGTGTTCCCGCGATGACCCAACTCTCCATCTCTGACATTACTGGCCCAGACACGATTGCCGTGGGTGCAGATGGCACCTGGACGGTCGATGCAAAAAGCTACGGAGACGGCGACCTCAGCTACTCGGTGACGTGGGGCGATGAAGCATCTGCGACGGCTGCAAAGTCGTTTGCCGCGATGACGCAATCATCCGCGACGTTTACGCACGAGTATGATTCTGCGGGCACGTACCACCCGACCTTCACCGTGAAGGACGATGAGGGCCACACGGCTACCAAGTCCACGACGGTGCAGGTCACATCCGACAGCACGACTGCCGCACACATCGATTCGATCACGCCAACTTCGGGCATCGTGGGC
>DASZTF010000147.1:0-2028 GCA_035548315.1 Minisyncoccota bacterium | reverse complement strand
AAGTAGAGCCAGTCATAGAACGCCGTCTTTGGCTCGAGCTTCCACTCTGTATCGCCGAAGCGGAAACCGGTCAGCTTCCCGGAAGACCTGAGCCGCGCATCCTGCTTCGCGTCTCGCGCAGAAAGCGGGTAGAGATCCGTGTACGGCCCGCCGTGCTCAAAGACCTTGCTTCCTTGGTAAGCGGATTCGAGCGGAACGCGCCGGCCGTCTGGCAGCTCCACTTTCAAATTGAATGCGCTCAAGCGAACGCCCAGCTTCTCCGCCGACTTGGTCGAAACCTCGAGAACCTGACGCAGCCCTTCCTTGGAAGCAGCCGCATGCAGTTCTTCAACGTTCCTCTTCTTCTGAACAGGCGCGAAGCCCGGATGCCAGGTGAACCGGACGACCACCTCGTCGACCAGATGAGGACCGTGATCCCGGGGCACAAAGATGGGCCGCTCCGCCACGCTCAGAGTCCTCGGATCATGTTCACTGGAATATCTGCGGGCACCAGAACCTCGTACTTTCGCGCGGCCAGCAGTCGCTTTAGCACAGCGGGGTCTTTCCAGTCCGTCCGCGTATATACAACCGCGAAATCCATCTGCTCGATCGCCTCGTGCAGCGTCAGCAACGGAACACCCGTCTTGTTGGCAACGCCCGGCGCGAATGTTAACCCGTCGGCCTTCAGGACCGCCGGGTCAATCTGGAGAAAGGCGATTTCCTGAACATGGCCCTCCTTCCTCGCCGTCCACTCCATAGGATGTTGATTGAAAAGACAAAGATGGACGTACTGATCCAGGCCGAGACGGGTGTCAGCGTCGTGGCTCCACTGGTTTCCTCCGGGG
The DNA here is from genome assembly GCA_035548315.1 of Minisyncoccota bacterium. Lineage (GTDB taxonomy): Bacteria > Patescibacteriota > Minisyncoccia > Phycocordibacterales > Phycocordibacteraceae > C7867-001. The sequence continues at coordinate 1,204 of DASZTF010000147.1, read as the reverse complement.
GCCGCCACAGAGACCCCGCGCCGCCGCAGCTCTGCCAAGCGCAGCAGCCCGTATTCCCCAATCGAGGAAAGGTTTCGCACGTCGGTGAAGTGAAAGAGGCGCTTCACGCCGAACTGTTTGATGAACTCTTCAGCAGTCATCGTGCACCGCCCCGACCGGACGCCACGTGGGTCGGCCCTCGAAGAAACAGGGCAGCGTTCACGGCGCGGTACGCGGTCTTCAGTCGCTGTGCGACGTCGACGTCAGCGAGCTTCTTGTCGATCAAAGGTGCAGGCATCTGTGATCCCTCGTTCCATGTGGATGTATCAGACAGGAGACGAGTAACGGCCCCACGGCCGTTACTCGTCGAACGATCAGCTTTCGTCGTTTTCGGATTCGTCCTCTTCTTCGAGAGACTGAATCGCCGCAGTCAGATCCAGTGCCGCCCACTGCAGCGTGGTCGCAGTGGCGGCGAGCCGTGCGCGCTTACGCTTGTTCTTCGCGCGCTCGGCTTCGGCTCTGAATCCATCAGCACGCCCAAGCCACGTGACGCACTTCAGTAGCAGTTCCGACTTCTGATCCTCGTTCATGACCGCACCTCGCGAACCGCGACATCGAGTGCGTCGTACGCGCGCTTGATACAGCGAACGCCGTGGAGAAGCGTCGTGATCTCATCTCCTACGTCGGCGCCTGCGGTACTCCCCTCGCGCTCCTCCGCACCCAGCAGCGCGTTCGCGGCCGTCGCGACAACGGAGATTGCGTCGGACAACCTCCCCATGATCTCGTCAATGTCAGGCTTGATCGGAGGAGCGTTGCTCGCTCGCGCCTTCGGTCGCGCGTGCCGCGCTCGGCGTGCGCGGAGCTCCGCCGATCCCGATCCCTTCGTCTGGTTAGAATCAACTCGTTTCGCTGAACCCATGGCTGCCTTCCTCTGGTAGGCGGTTGTGGCTAGTCGTCCGGGGCTGCTCCAACAGTCCCGGGCGGCGCTCTTGTGAACAGCCATCAGCGAAGGTGGTAAGAGCGGGGGTAATGGCAGGTGTCAGGTGAAGCAGAAAACCTGCAGAAAACAGGCACTTTCCTGCCTTCTACGAGGGCCTTCCGCCCACCACCTTCCCCTGTTTCTCGCCTATATCCGGCAGTATAAATCTTACCTAACCTACGGATTTATCTAGAGATAGTCACCGGACTCTGCCGGGCCACCGGACTTCATCGGGCCGTTTCGAGT
>DASZTF010000146.1:0-4206 GCA_035548315.1 Minisyncoccota bacterium | reverse complement strand
AGGCTGTCAGGAACGGCCGAGCGATTCGTCCTGCGCTTCTACAACCGATCGCCCGATGCCTGCGCCAAAGAAGTGCGACTTCTGGAGCGGCTCTGCGGTGATCTTCCGGTGCCACGCGTGCTGCACGCCGAGGTGCAGGGCTTCGGTGGCTACCCGCCGTTCTGCGTGCTGGAATTCATTGACGGGATCTCGTTGAGAGAATTGCGTCGACGCGGGGATGCGAAAGGTGTGGCCGAGGCGTCGTACGAGGCGGGCCGATTGCTGCCCCGCCTCGCCAGACACTCCTTTCAGCGATCTGGCCTGCTGTCGCCGGACCTCGAAGTCCTGGACGGCCCGTTCGCCGACGCAAGCCTCGCCGAGGTCATCGAGCACATTGCCGCGGCACCACGATTCCGCCAACGCGTCGGAGCCTCACTTCTCACGCGCATGCTGGATCTGGCTCGATCGCACGAGGGCGATCATGCCGGTGCGAACGCCGGGGTCTCGCTCGTCCACGGTGACTTCAATTCACCGAACATCTTCGTGCGGCACGAGCGCGGGTCCTGGTGCGTGGCCGCGATCCTCGACTGGGAATTTGCGTTCGCCGGGTCGATACTCTGCGATATCGGCAACATGCTCCGGTACGAGCGTCCAACCAAGTCGCGCTGCGAGCCGCACTTCTCGCGCGGATTGCTCGACGAGGGCTGGCGCGCACCGGACGACTGGTTCCTGCGCGCGCGTCTTGCCGACTTGCCCGCGCTCTGCGAGCTCTTGACGCGCGACGACGTGCCCGAGGCCGTCGTCAATGAGCTGCGCGAGTTGATCGAGTCGACGTGCGCGTATTGATTGGGTGCCGCGCGAATGCCGGTATCTTGATGCCGGGGGCGGGGATCGAACCCACACGTCCCTTTCGGAACTCAGGATTTTAAGTCGATACGGAAACGCCGACACGAAGCGAAAGGGTCGCGACTGACCGGCGGTCGCACCCTACCTCTCTGCATTCCCTGAACGATTTCAGCGACCACTGCTGAGGCCATGGCTCACATTGGCGCGCTCCTGACCACAGATCTGTAACTGGCTTCGTGCCGGGACCTGCCCTGGGCTGCAATGGTATTCTCACTGCTCACCTTGCGTGTTATCCGTTCTGTTGCGCGAGCCCTGAAGGAGGGTGTGTGGCCGGTTCTACATTAGATAAGGAAGTTGCGGCTATTCAGAAGGTGCTTAACGCCATCGAGCCCTTGGATGACGCAGCGCGTGGCTTCGTTCTGCGAACGGTCATAGACCGTTTGAAGGTCTCAAGCGTGACCGTCTCGTCTACGGCAGGGGCAGGAGCCAGCACAGGCGGAGGCGCCGCCCAGAAGCAAACCGCCGCAAACGTTGATGTCAGCGACGCTCGCAAGTTCCTCGCGTCTAAGAAACCTACGCAAGACATAGAGCGTGTCGCGGTACTCGCCTATATCCTCAGGCACGCACAAAGAGTTACCGAGTTTAAGACTGATGCGCTCTCGGCACTAAACACGACCGCGGGCGGTAGGACCATATCCAATATGAGCCAAGCCGCCAAAAATGCCATGACGAAAGGTTACCTCGCGAAGGCTGGCGCTGGCAAAAAGCAAATTTCTCCGCTGGGTGAGGCCGTCGTCGAAGCATTGCCGGACTCGGTCGCTGTAAAAGCGGCCATTGAAGAAGTGGGAGGGCGAGGTAAACGCAAACCGACCGCCAAGAAGAAGGGTGCTCGCTCGTAATCGATGGCGACCGCGATTCGCACCGGCTTGGTTGCTGCGCTGCCTGCCGTCCTTGTTGACGAGTTGTTGGCAGCACACGAAGAAGCGAAAAAGAACTACTACCTGGGCGGGCTGCGCCTGAGTGCTGTCGAAGGCGGACGTTTCTGCGAGGCTGCCTATCGCCTGCTGCAGTTCATCACGACAAATAAGCACGACGCACTTGGCGTTCAACTCGATACGGACCGCACCGCTCGCGATCTGCAGCAGCTGCAGGCCGGTTCTTTCCCAGATTCCGTTCGACTTCACATTCCGCGCGCGTTGCGTGTCGTATATGACATCAGGAACAAGCGCGACACTGCACACCTGGGCGATGGAATCGATCCGAATCTTCAGGACGCCACTCTTGTAGTGTCGACAATTGATTGGGTGCTGGCCGAGTTCATTCGGCTATACCACAACATGTCGGCGAATCAGGCGCAGACTCTCGTAGAAAGCATCGTCACCAGGCTGGCGCCGGTTGTCGAGGACTTTGATGGGTTCTTGAAGGTTCTCAAGCCGGACCTAAGAGCCAGTCAGTTCGTGCTTGTGTTGCTGTATCACCGAGGAAGTGCGGGAGCGACACTGCAAGAACTGGCTAGTTGGGTTAAACCGAGCATGAGAGCGAACCTGCGTCGAACCCTCACAAGGCTCGTGCATGACGACGCGTTCATTCACGAAGCAGCGACAACATTTTGGATCACCCGCGCGGGACAACAAGAGGTCGAGAAACGGGGACTAATCCGGCCGTAGGACCATGCCCGACTGGCCGTTCGACGAAATGAGTTGGTCTTTTCAACCTTGGTGTTAACGTGCCTGTCGCGGGGTCTGATGACCGCTCCGCCGCGCGGACATAGTGACCCCAGTCCTGGAGACACCCGGTGCGTCACCGGACTTCGACAGACCATCACGAGCGCCGGTGAGAACGTGAGGGATAACACGTTTCTCATCCGGAGGTCTCGCGATGCTCGCGACTCAGAACATCAGGGCGAGATCGAACGTGCGTAAGTTGTTAAAACAATTGGTGCCGGGGGTGGGGATCGAACCCACACGTCCCTTTCGGAACTCAGGATTTTAAGTCCTGTGCGTCTGCCAGTTTCGCCACCCCGGCACGAAGCGTCAGTATCGCACGTGATGCGCGGGCGATCATCGAGCCGGCCTTTTCACTTTTCGGCAGTGTCTCGGCGCGAATTCCGCGATGAGTGCGAGCGGATTCAGATGATTCCGTGCGTTCTCAAGAGCGCCTGCTCGTCGCCTGATACCCAGCCGAAGACCTTCGGTGGTCCGTCCAACTTCTGAACGAAGTAGTGAACGTCGAAGTCGATCGCGACGTCCGGTTGATCCCCGCGGGCGTAGGTCGCCGTCCACGCGACATGGGCCACGCAATGATGTTCATCTATTGGCGAGAGGCGGACACTGCGCGTACGCATGGCCTTCGTTCCCATCGCCCGATAGCGCGCGTAGCCTTGTGCCATGACTTGCTTGAACTGCTCGTCGTTCTTGCCGGTCCTGACCCCGGCAGGCGCAGCGCCGATGAATTCGGACGCATACAACGAGGCGACCTCATCCATGTCCACGCTGCCGTTGAGGGACCGATTGAATGCGCGCTCGTATCGCTCGAATAGTTCCCTTACGGCGCGTTCCATCATTCCTCTTCTGCCGACGCTCGTATCGTGATGCGCACGCACTTGTGCGCGGGTTGGTTGCACTCGGCGTCGACGGCGCGCACGGAGACGAGCACGTTGCCTTCGGGGAAGTACGTCGCCGCGCTCTTCCTCGCGATCGGATAGGCGACGGCGCGGAAGCGCGGCGCGGTTCGCGTCTCACCCGCGAAGTGACTCGTGATGTCGACCCACTGGCCGTCGGCGAGACCGAGCTCGCGGAGATCGTCGGCGTTCACGAAGATCACACGCCGCCCGCCCCACACGCCGCGATAGCGATCGTCGAGGCCGTACACGACGGTGTTGAACTGATCGTGGCTGCGGACGGTCGTCATCAGGAGCTCGCCAGGCGCGAGGTCGTGCTTCGGCATCCCGCACGCCGAGAACTTCGCCTTCCCCGTCGACGTGCGGAACTGACGCTCGCGCGCGGCGTTCGGCAGATAGAAGAAGCCTTTGCGCAGCCGTTCGTTGAAGCGCTCGAAGCCGGGGATCACGCGCTCGATGCGATCGCGGACGCGATCGTGATCCAGCAATGACGCCCAGTCGACAGGCCCGTCCCCACCGAACGTCGCCTGCGCGACGCGGACGATGATCTCGCTGTCGCTGAGCAGATCCGGCGCGATGGGCACTTCGCGGCCACGCGTCGGATTGACAATCCCCATCGAGTCCTCGGCGCTCGAGAGCTGCAGCGAGCCGTCGTGCATGGCGCGCTCCGCGCGTCCGAGGCACGGCAGAATGATCGACGTCTTCCCGCCCAGCAGATGTCCGCGGTGCAGCTTCGTCGACACGTGCACGACGAACGGACA
>DASZTF010000145.1:0-19684 GCA_035548315.1 Minisyncoccota bacterium | reverse complement strand
GCGACATGCGCATCGTGTCCGCAGGCATGCATCACGCCGACCTGTTTGCCCAGGTACTCGGCTGTAACCGCCGATCTGAAGGGAACGTCCACCTGCTCGACAACGGGTAGTGCGTCCATGTCCGCACGTAGGGCGACGGTGCGCCCTGGCTTGCCGCCTCTCAATACGCCCACGACACCTGTGTGAGCGATGCCTGTCCTGACTTCCAGCCCGAGCTTTCGCAGGTGCTCGGCCACCAGCTTCGAGGTGCGAAACTCCCGATTGCTCAGCTCGGGATGCTGGTGAATATCCCTTCGCCACGCGATCACGCTGGCGTCGAGCTTGCTGAGGGCATCATTGATTTGCCGTGTGGAGATCTCCGCGCGGACAGTGTACGTCGAGACGAATGCGACCGCCGCAATCGCCAAGTGAAGCAGCAGCTTCATGCGAGTGAACCCTGCAACCTCTCAAGCGGACTGGACGGCGCGCACCGCTTCATCGCGGAGCTCCAGGATCATCTCCGTAGCGCGAGCGATCGTTTCTGGCGTCGCCTTGTCGGGGGTGCCGCAGGCATAAGGAGGCTGCGGATCGTACTCGAACATGAGCTGCATCGCCTTGGCCTCCTCGGCGCCGCGAATTTCTTCGATGATTGCAAGGGCGAAATCGATCCCGGCAGTGACGCCTCCTCCGGTGATCCGATTGCGGTCCTTGACCACTCGTTGCGCCACCGGCGTTGCGCCGTACTTGCGGAGCTCGTCCCGCACCAGCCAATGTGCGCCTGCCTTGTAGCCCGTCATCAGCCCGGCTGCCCCGAGCAACAGCGAACCGCTGCAAACGCTCGTGACGTACTTGGCCTGTTGGCCCTGGCGGCGGAGCCATTCGAGCACGTCCGTATCGTTTATGATCAGTCTCATGCCGCCACCGCCTGGAACACAGACCATGTCGAGAGACGGGCAACTCTCGAACGTGGCCGTCGGCACGATGGAAAATCCGGCGTCGGTCGGCACGGGATCGAGCGTCTTCCACACAAAGAACACTTCGCTGTTGCTCATGCGAGCGAGCAGTTGCGCCGGCCCGGTCATGTCGAGCTGAGTGACGCGCGGGAAGAGCAGAAATCCGATGCGGAAGGGTGCAGTCATGGCAGCCTCGCTTGGGATGGTTCGCAAGAGGTGATCGTTAACGCTCCGCGTAGTGACACTCGACGCCGTGCATCAGCCGCTGCAGGCTTCGGGAACTCAGCAGCATCACGAGACCAGTGATCGCGAGTGCGATCCCGATTCCAATGAAGAGGTGGATGTAAAGGGTAAGGGCGGTTTCGGGCGTTTGCGCTACGCTCGCTTCGAGATCGGGTGCTGCGAGCTTTGCAACCGAAGATGAAATGACACCAGCACCTGCTGCCGCGAGAAACCACAGTCCCATCATGAGCCCGGCGAAACGCGGCACGGACAGCTTCGTCACGGCCGACATGCCCGTCGGAACGACGAGCAGTTCGCCCGCGCTCTGCAAGGCGTACGCGAGAACGATCCAGCCGACGGATACGCTTGCCGCATAAGGTGCGAGCCATCCCCCGAGGGCAAGGCTGAGGAAAGCGAATGCACTCATGATCATGCCGGCACCGATCTTCGACACCGGGCCGGGCGCGGCGCCCAGGCGCGCCATCTTGAGCCAGAGGGCGCTGAACAGCGGGGCAAGTACGATGACGAAGAAGCCGCTGAGCGCGAGAAACTGCGATGCTTCGAAGCGATGACCCAGGACCGTGCGATCGACGTTGCGATCGATGTACAAGTTCATCGTCGTGCCGGCCTGCAGCACGGCGACGAAGAAGAGGATGGAAGCCAAAATGAGCAACATGGCGCAGATCATGCGATCCCGCTCGTGCTTCGTGCAGTCGCGAGCCACGTGCCACAAGAGCCAGGCGACGACCGCCGCCGAGACGAGCCCGACGAGGCCAGTCAGCACGCTGCGTAGCTGAATGAGCTGCCACGCAATGACGACTGCAAGCGCGATCGCAGCATAGATCACATGCTCGAGTGACAGACTACCGACTACGCGCCGACGCAACGCGGCCGGTTGCGGAGGCTCGGAGCGATTCTCCAGATGCTTCTGGCCGCGTATGAAGATGACGAGACCGATGAGCATGCCCAGGCCCGCAGCGCCGAATCCGTATCGCCATGCGATGCCTTGACCGAGATAGCCGACCGTGAGCGCTGCGATCGTGCCCCCGAGATTGATGCCGAGAAAGAAAAGCGTGAATCCGCTGTCGCGACGGGGGTCGTCCTCGTGGTACAGCCTGCCGAGCGCTGCGGTGATGTTCGGTTTGAGAAAGCCAGTGCCGAATGCGATGAGAGCCAGCGACAAGTACATGATCTGCAGTGCGAGCTCGTCGCGCTGGACGATGTCGGCTCGCCCGCCTTGCACCGACGCACGTGCCGCGTCCCCTTCGAACGCCATGCCGAAGTGTCCCACGGCGAGCATGATTGCACCGAGCAGCACAGCCTTGCGCAGACCCAGCCATCGGTCGGCGACCATGCCGCCGATGATCGGTGCGGTGTACACGAGTGCCACGTATCGACCGTAGATTTCGTAGGACTCCGCATCGCTCAGCAGAAAGTGCTTCGTGAGATAGAAGATGAGGAGTGCCTGCATGCCATAGAAGCTGAAGCGCTCCCACGTTTCCGTCAGAACGAGGACGCGCAGCCCTGCCGGCTGAGAGGCTGCGTGCCTTCCATCGTCGGACGCGGGCGCGGACGCTTCCTCCGGAGCGACGATCATTTCTGCGGCCGCAGCAGCTTCAGCGCGGTTTCCATGCCTTGGTCGAGAGTCCCCGCGAGGGCGGCGGGAGTGAAGTAGGGCGCCTCGATCGACGGAGGAACGCCGATGCCTTCGTAGACGATGCCGTCACTGTTCTCGAAGATTTCGTTGGAGATCGTCACGGTCCAGCCATTGGGCAGCCGCTTTGGCAGGACGTCCGAATGCACACTGGCGGTGCGCTCGCCGACCAGAACCACGTGCGGGAACGTCTTGAGAATCATCGCGAGATTCTCTGCGGCGCTAGTCGTCACGTTGCTGATGAGAACGACGACGGGACCGGAGAACCCGTGTTCCGCCGACGGCGTCACCGTAAAGCGCTGTGGTTCCGTCAGTCCGTCGCCATTGCGCGCTCTCTTGGTGAATGCGGGACGCGGCACTTGCGTGAGGCGTCCTGCGATCTCGAGCGCAATGGCATCGTCGCCTCCGGTATTGAGTCGCAGATCGACGATCAGTCCTCGTGCTCCTTTGAGGTACTCGAAGGCGCCATTCAGTGCGGCGACGGCGGCGGCGCGGTTCGTCGCCGTGTCGCCCTCGGCATACCCATACATGCTGGCAATGAAAAGATATCCGATGTCCTGTGCTGCGCGGCCCGCAACGACGTTCGGGCCGTAGTTGCGAGCGTTGGCCCCGAGATACTTGCGGACAGTGGCCTCATGATAGGGCCAGAGGCGAGAGCGCCAGAATTTCCCGAAGTCACGGACACTCGACTGCGCAGCGAACGCGTCGGCGATGGGTTGCAGAACGGATCCCCAGCCGCTGTTGCCCATACGGCCATCAGGGCCGAAGAGCCTGACATGTCGATCGTCGAGCGAAGCGAGCATCGCGTCGAGAACCTCGAAGAGCTCTTCCTGCGACATGTCCGGGCGGACCATCGGGCGAAATACCGCATACTGCCGATCCCAATCGACGCCGCGCTCGCGGAAGAATGCATAGTCCTGCTTGAACGCGTGCCACAGCACTTCGAAGTTCCGGACCGGGTCGTTCGCGTCGGCCTGCGCGGCCTCGGAGCAGGGTCGCGGCAGGGCATCGAGCCGGTCGTAAGTGAAGTTCGTGATGAAATCGCGTGTTTGCACGCTGAAGGTGCGGCCCCCTGGGGACAGAGCGACGGATTCCGGGGATTTGAAAGCGAGCGCTGTATCTGCGCGCTCGATGCAGCTCACCGGTGTGACGTCCCAGGCACGCACATTCGGACCGCGGACCTCGAGCACGATTCCATACCCGCGTGAGCGCCAGAGCCCGTCCGGCAGGGCTGCCGGTTTGTCGGCGTGCGCAGGCAATGCAGCAGCGATGGACAACATCAGGGCGAACCCGATGCGCCGGTGCACTCGAGTGTGCGGTAACGGCCGGGTCTTCGTTTCCAGGGAATGGACGACGTGTCTGCGCAAGGCGAGATCTCCCGGGCAGGCTGAGGTTCCGACGGTTGTCGGGCTGAAGCGTAAATTCAAACGTCCTTTGAAACAATATTCAAAATGCATCGAGCACCTGCTAGTGTGCGCCCCCCGGTCCACGGGAGGAGCCTCACACATGGCTTCACAGTTCGATTTCCACGGTTGCTTCTCTCTGAGCTACGAGGAAGCGCGCGAGCGCTTCAGGGAGACCTGCCGCTCGGCCGGCGCGCAGATGGAGGCGTACGAAAATCCTCATCGAGGGCCGGATGGCCGACCGCTGACGACCGATGTCGCGCGATTTGGTTCGGCGTCCGCACGCCGGCTTCTGCTGCTGGTGTCCGGCACTCATGGAAACGAAGGTCGCTGCGGGTCCGGGTGTCAGATCGCATGGGTGCGCGAAGGAGGGCCTCAAACGCTGCCGGACAATACGGCGGTCGTGCTGATCCACTACATCAACCCCTACGGGGGCGCGAATCTTCAGCGCGAAACCGAGGAGAATGTGGACCTGAACCGCAATTTCCTCGGCCAAGCACCGACGGAGTTTCCGGAGAACAAAGAATACGAAGAACTGCATCCCGCGTTGACCTGTGCAGCGCTGACCGGCCCAGAGCGCGAACGCGCAGACGCGGCGATCGCGGATTTTCAGGCGCGCAACGGCATACAGGTGTTCCTGAATGCCCTTGCAAGAGGGCAGTACACGCGGCCGGACGGTCTGTTTTTCGGAGGCCGATCGCCGACCTGGGCGAATCGGACGTTCACGCAGATCGTAGAGCGGCACGGGGAATCGGCGCACAGGATCGCGGTGATCGATTACCACAGCGGATTCGGGCCGTACGGCTATGGAATGCTCGTGACGACGAGCCCGAGGGGCTCGGACAGTTTTGCCCGCGCCCACCGCTGGTACGGCGACGGCTTGACTTCGCTCTGCGGGCAATCCGCGACGCAAGTGCCACCGGAAGTCCGGGGCTCGCTGGTGGATGCGGTTGTGCGCATCGCAAATCACGCGCAAGTGACCTGCGTCGCGGTCGAGTACGGCACGTACGACCTCTCGCAGCTGCTGGAGCTGCGGCGCGCAGAGATGGCCCTCAGGCACATGCAGGATCCCGATCCGGAACTGGTCATGCGCTACAAGCGCGATCAGGAAAAATTCCTCGTCCCCGGCACCCCCGATTGGACCGAGATGGTCTGGGCTCGATCACGGCAGTTGATCCGCCAGGCGCTGTCCGGTCTTGCATCCTGAGAAAAGTTGGAGAAAGACATGGTCAAGCGCTGGTTCCTTCGCATCGCCCTGGGGATGCTCGGGACCGTGGCAATCGCGATCGCGGGCGGGCTCGTCTTCCGGGAAGTCGTGCAACATCGCATCGCATCGGAATCCCGGATGGCGGGTGCGCACGGAATCTCGTCGCTCGAGGAAGTCGTCCTGGGAGGGCGTCCTCAGTCCATACTCATCCGCGCCGAAGACACGCGACATCCGGTGCTGTTGTTTCTGCATGGGGGGCCGGGTGGGCCGCTCATGTACGAGGCGAGGCTGTTCGGACGAGAGCTCGAGAAGCACTTCGTCGTCGTGCATTGGGATCAGCGCGGCGCGGGCAAGTCGTACCGGTCCGACATCGAGCCCGCCGAGATGACGATCGCGCAGTTCAAGAGTGACGCCGTCGAGCTCATTCAGCTTCTGCGCCGTCGGTTCGGGGTCGACCGGGTGTATCTCGTCGGTCACTCCTGGGGCACGATTCTGGGAGCCCTCGTCGCGCACGAGCACCCTGAGCTCTTGTGGGCGTACGTCGGCGCAGCGCAGGTCGTGGACATCAAGCGAAACGAGGAGATTTCGTACGTCACCGCGGTCAGTCTGGCCAGGCGAGCCGGGAACCAGCAGGCGCTGAGAGAGCTGGCTCGTATCAAACCCCCCTACGATTCCATTCAGGAGCTCAAGGTCGAACGTCAGTGGCTCTGGCATTTCCTGGCGGAGGAGCAAGGCAACGAGTCGGCGGCCAGTACCGACAAGGCGCTGCTCCGGCTGCTCGAATCGCCCGAGTACTCCTTGCTCGATGTCTGGCGCACGCTCAAAGGTCTCTTCTGGACACTCGAGGTCATGTGGGACGAGTTGAAAACCGTGGATCTCGTCCGGCAGGTGCCGCGCATCGACGTGCCGGTCTATCTCTTCCTCGGCAGGCACGACCGACAAGTGCCGGCAGAGCTCGCGGAAGCATGGTTGGCGGATCTGCAGGCGCCCAGAAAGGAAATCATTTGGTTCGAGCATTCCGCTCACGATATGTACCTGGACGAGCCGCAGCGCTTCCAGGAAGTCTTGATTGAAAAGCTGCTCGACGGGACGGCGTCGCCAGCGATGCGGGAGTGATGCGGCTTGCACATGAATCTCTTCGTGAATCCGCAGCGCGCGCCGGACCGTTGCCCTCCTGCGGAGTTGGCTGCGCTGATCGACGAGAAGCGGATGGAGGAGGCTTTCCGCGAAATCATCACCTGGCCGGACTATCGACCCACTCCGCTGCGGGCACTGAGCAGCTTCGCCAGGCTCCACGGTCTCGGCGAGGTCCTTTACAAGGACGAATCCGACCGGTTCGGACTCGGCAGCTTCAAGGCTTTGGGAGGGGCATACGCGGTTTTCAGGGTCTTGCAGCGAGTTGCCGCAAGTCAGACGGGCAATTCCAATCTTTCATATGCAGACCTGCGCTCCGGGGAGCTGGCAGATGTCGTGCGCCGAGTGACTGTGTGTTGCGCAACGGATGGCAATCACGGGCGGGCTGTTGCCTGGGCCGCACGACAGTTCGGTTGCGAGTGCGTGGTCTTTCTTCATGAGCGTGTCAGCGCGGCCCGAGCAGGTGCCATCGCGCGGTTGGGAGCAAGAATCGAGCGCGTCTCGGGGAACTACGACGATAGCGTCATGTGTGCCGCTCGCGCCGCGCAGCTCAATGGATGGCATCTCGTTTCCGACACCTCTCACGCCGGTGGTGCGGAAGCGCCATTGAATGTCATGACGGGTTACACCGTGATGGTGCGGGAGATCGTCTTGCAACTTCGGGGGCGCAATCCACCCACCCATGTCTTTGTCCAGGCGGGGGTCGGTGGTCTCGCCGCTGCGGTTGTCGCCGCGCTCTGGTGTGGCTTCGGCGCCGAGTTGCCGGCGATCGTCGTCGTCGAGCCGGAACGTGCGGACTGCCTGCTGCGGTCGGCGCGCGCCGGTATGCCAGTGAAGGTCCAAGGCCAACTCGACACGGTGATGGCAGGTCTCGCATGCGGCGAAGTGTCGCCCGTGGCCTGGTCGATCCTCGAGCGCAGCGCGAGTCACTTCATGACGATCCCCGACGAGCAGGCGCTGAGCATGATGAGAGCGCTGGCGACTGCTGAGTACGGTGATCCGCCTCTGGTTTGCGGGGAGTCGGCCGTTGCCGGCATCGCAGCGCTCGCGCTCGCGACGCGGACATCGGGAGTCGCTGCCGCGCTGGGCCTCACTCCGAGCAGCCGGATCCTCGTCTTCGGTACCGAAGGCGATACCGATCCGGAGCTGTTCGCCGCCGTCACCGGGACGACGGCTGCGGCAATCCGTTCGCTCCAGAACTGAACGAACCTCCGCCCGATGCGCCTCGGGCGGACGTTCGCGATCCTGAAATCAAACGACATTTGAAAAAACAGTTGAACTGATTTTTAATGGGCCGCAGATGCGCCGTTGGCGACGACGGCCGCACGGAACCAGACCGGGGGGCACGATAATGATCAAACTGAACCGCACCTGCGCGCGTTCGGCGCTCGTCTTGCTCGCGGTGGCGGGCACTGCCGCAGCTCAGGAGGCCTCGCAACTGGAAGAGGTCCTCGTCACGGCCACGAAGCGCGAGACGACCTTGCAGGACACACCGGTTTCGGTCTCGGCGTTCGACAGCACCTACCTCGCGCGCAACAGCATCCGGGAGTTCTCCGATTTTGCGAGCTCGATTCCCAATGTGAGCGCCCCCGATGGCTTGACCGGTACCAGAAACGTCGCCATTCGCGGCATCTCGAGCCCGGTGCGCTCGGGATCCGGTGTCGAGCAGCCGGTCGGCGTGTATTTCGACGGGGTGGTCGTCGACAACGAAGCGCTCAACGGATTGATCCTGGACGTTGCCTCGATCGAGGTGTTGCGAGGTCCTCAAGGGGCCATCTGGGGACGCAATACGCCAGCCGGTGCCATCCTCTATCGCACGCAGCGTCCCAGCGAAGAGTTCGAAGGCTACGTGGATGCGGACATAGGCAATTACGACCTACGCCAGGCGATCGGTGCGTTGTCCGGACCTCTGGCGGGCGAGAAGGTTTTGTTCCGCCTGGCTGCCGGGCACCTCGAACGCGAGGGTTTCACGAGGCGCCGCTCGGGAGGCACGCTCGGCAACCAGGACCAGGACGTCGTGCGTGGTGTGCTCACCCTTCGGCCAAGCGCCGGACTCGACATTACCCTTATTGCGCAACGTGACTGGATGGATAGCTACGCCGGCGGTCACGAGTACTTCACGGGACCGTTAGCCGAGATCAGTGGCACGGACGGTTATGCGCGTGAAGTGGACACGGACTTCCACGTGCCGAGCAGTCGCGACACGACTGCGCTCACCGGCATCGTCGAGTACTCGCTGAATGACTACGTGTTGACCTCGGTGACCGGCTATCGCTCGTACGACATCTTTCGTGCCGGCGACACGGACGCAACGACTCGGTTCATCGTCAATGAGATTTCGGCCGAAGACACGGAGCAGTTCAGCCAGGAACTGCGCCTCGCATCGCCGCTCGAAGGCAGGTTCGACTGGATCGCGGGGCTCTATTTCTACTACCAGAAGCAGGCGTCCGATGGCCAGACGCAGGTCGGACCGGACTTTCTGGGCCTGCCGCCGGGGTCGCAGTTCACGCTCGACAACGCGGGCACCCTCAGGACACGCAGCTATGCCGCCTTCGGCCAGGCGAGCTATGACCTGACCGATGCACTCACGGCACGCGTCGGCTTGCGGTGGACGACCGACGACAAGACCGCCGACATCGTTCAGCGCACGATACAGATCATCAACGTGCCGCCGCCCGCCGGTCCCATCGACGCATCCGGCACGCAGACTTTCCAGGACGACTACGAGAATTCCAGATTCACCCCCGTGGTCGGGCTCGACTTCCGCGCGGGCGACGATCTGATGCTCTTTGCCAATGTGGGCAAGGGCTACAAGGCGGGCGGCTTCAATCCGAGCGGGACCGTGCGCACGACGTATGGACCCGAGAATTCCACCAACTACGAGATCGGCGTGCGCTCGCAATGGTTCGGCCGCAAGTTGACTGCGAACGCTACTGCGTTCTATGTGACGTACGAGGATCTGCAGGTGCAGTCCTTCGAAGGCATCAATCCGATTTTCATAAACGCGGGCGAGGCACGCAGCAAAGGTGTCGAGCTCGAACTGCTCGCTCGCTTGGGCAGCAGCTGGCAGCTTCAAGGCGCCTTCGGCTTCAATGATGCCCAGTTCGAACACTTCCTGATACCCGGCGGCGCCGGCGGCGAGGATCTCGATCTGACCGGAAATCGACTGCCGTTCGCGCCGCGCTGGAATTCTTCGGTCGTCGCGCGCTACGGCACTACGTTCGCAGGCACGGGCGCAATCTATGCGCAGGCCGAGTGGAGCTATTCGGCCGACTACTGGCTGGACATCACGAATGATCCCGACGGTGGCCGGCAGGGCGCCTATTCGCTGCTCAATGCCCGAGTCGGGATCGATCTGCCGGGCAACTCGGTCGAGATCTCACTGTGGGGACGCAACCTGACCGATCGCGACTACAAGGCCGATTTCGTGGGCAATTTGCCGCCCGCGCTCTTCGGCGGATCGAAGTTTCACCTCTTGGCGGCGCCTCGAACGTACGGCTTGAACGTTCGCTACCGATTCTGAGCGCCGCGCGACAGGAGCTCTGCGTTCGAGTGATTTGTTGCCAGCCGACCATGGATTCCGCATGATCCAGCAATCGTTTCAAACGACGTATCAGAGGTCCAGCGTGTCCCAGGGTCCAGCGCGCTCGGCGGTCCGTCGCGGGTCATCGAATGCGAAGCGTCAGGCACGACCGGCGCGCAAGGCAGGCGGCAAAGCGCCTTCACCACCCGCCCAGGAACGCCTGCGCCTCGTTGCACAGCGCCTGTTCAGCAAGTACGGGTTCAATGGCGTCTCCCTGAGAACGATCACGGACGAGGCGCAGGTCAACATTGCGGCCGTGAACTACTACTACGGCTCGAAGCACAATCTGTACGCCGAAGTCGTGAAGTACCACATGACGGCTGTGCTCGAGGCGCGCCTCGAACGCTTGCAGGCGCTCGAGGACGAATTTCGTCGTCGGGGCAAGCCGCCCTCGCTGCGTGTCGTGTTCGAGTCGTGGCTCATTCCGAGTCTGGACCTGTACTACCGGCCGGAGGGCGATGGTCCCGCGATCCTCGGTCTGGCTCTGCAGTTGGACAGCGTCGTGGGCCCGGAGGGTCTGGCGAAAGTGCTCCAGCCTTACGCCGACTATCTGAGGCGCTTGTACGCTCTGCTCGGTGCATGCCTGCCCCGCATGTCGCCCGACATGATCATTTGGCGTTTCGAGTGTGCTACCGCGATGGTCTTCAACCTGCTTGGACAGCCTGATTGGCAGATCCGCGTCCCGCACGATTATTGCAACATCGCCGATCGCAAGCTGATGCACCAGCGGCTGCTGGAGTCTGCGCTCACGTTGTTCCGGGCCGATAGCTGATCCGTCGGCCCTCACTTGCGGATGTCGAGCACGAAGGTTTCCGATTCGATGATCAAGCGCACAAGCGCACCGGGGTTCGCCGATGGTGCAGACTGCGGTGGTCAACCTCGATTCTTGCCTTTGATGACCTTCGAAGCGCGCGTGCGCCCGGAGCTTGCGATTCCTCGTGCTGCAAAGGAAAGCAAGCTATCGATCTGCTACTTCTCGGGTGGCCGATTCAAGGGAGCCCGGATGCGCGGCGAGGTGCTGCCGGGAGGTGGCGACTGGGCGTTCTGCAGACATCCGGATTCCATCGATATCGATGTGCGAGCGGTGCTCAGGACGGAAGATCGGGCGCTCATCTATCTCACGTACTCGGGCATGTGGCGCGCGGCATCAGGCCTGATACCCAAGGCCATCGCGCGCGGTGGGGAGCGCAGCTTTCATCCGGCAGACCATTATCTGCGCGTGATGGGGCGATTCGAGACCGCGGCACGCCGCTACCGATGGCTGAATGATGTGCTGGCCATCGGGATCGGAAGCCGGATCAGAACCGGCATCCGTTATGAGTTCTTCGAATTGCTGTAGCTGAGTGCGCGTCATCCGAAATCAGATTCTGTGCTTGCGACAATGAGTGAGGCCCAGTCGATGTCGATGCTGTCGGGTGCTCTGGTGTGGGATAACGTCTGGCCGGTCGATCAGAAAGGCGGGCCAAAGATCGGCAACGACTGGTCGAAGCTCGAGAGATTCAGAAAAGCCGGCTACGACGTGATCGGAATCACCCTGGCAGGCGACAACCAGAACATCTCTCAAGCGATTGAGATGGTCGGGTGGGCTCGTCGCGCAATACGGGAACGCGCGGAGAACTGCTTGCTGGTCGACAAGCTCGAAGATATCGAGGCCGCACGCCGCGCGCAGAAGCTTGCAGTCGTGTTTCAGTTCGAAGGAACGCGCTGCTTCGAACGCAATCTCGACATGATCGAAGTGTTCTACGCGCTGGGTGTGCGCCAGACGATACTCGCCTTCAACAACGCCAATTCTGCGGGTGGAGGCTGTGCGGATCCGGTCGATGGAGGCCTCACTCCGTTCGGAGCACGGTTAGTCTCCGAGATGCAAGCCGTGGGCATGCTGATCGATCTGAGTCACACGGGCTGCCGAACGTCTCTCGATGCAATGGCGATGGCCCAAAAGCCAATGATCTTCAGTCATTCGAACCCCCGACGCGTCCACGACAGCTTCCGCAACGTGACTGACGAGCAGATCCGCGCTTGCGCCGCAACCGGCGGGCTGATCGGCATCTCGGGAGCAAGTGCCTATCTCGGTGACCAGACCTGTGCAACCACCACCTTGTTCAAACATCTGGACTACATCGTCCAAATGGTCGGCCCGGAGCATGCCGGCATCGGACTCGACACCGTTTTCGATGCGACCGAGCTGAACGCTTACTGCAGGGCGCGTCCGGATGAGTGGCCGATGACCAAGGACCCGAATTGGTCGGGATTCAACTATGCGCTTCCCGAGCAGCTCGTCGAGCTCACGGCCCTCATGGCGCGCAACGGTTATCCCGAGAGCGCCATCAGGCAAATTCTGGGCGAGAACTATGTCCGCATTGCTGGACGGGTATGGACGTGACTGCCTGTGACGTTCCGAACGCCCGCGGTACTCCACCGGGATTGGATTGGCCGGGATGAAGCGATTTGCCATGTTCCTGCGCTGCCCGTCCGCGTTCGGGTGACGACCATGTGGGCACGGAGGGCACGCGTGTATGATTGAAAGGCCACCCTTACTCACTCTGCAGTCTCGGTGCGTTTTGCTGTTCATGTCCGAGTTTCGTCGTCTTCTTGTAGTCGCCGCCGCGATTGTCGCCCCAGCCCTGTGTGCTGCGGGCCCCACGCCTGATATCGAAAACGGCAAGGCGACATTCAGCACCGTGTGCGGCGTCTGCCATTCCGTGCAGAAGACGGGAGGTCCCAATCAGGGGCCGAATCTTCTGGGCGTTGTCGGACGCAAAGCGGGCAGCGAGCCTCAGTTCGCCGGGTACTCGCCCGCCCTCAAGGCCTCCAACATCACGTGGAGCCAGAAGACCCTCGACAAATTCCTGATGGACCCCATGGCGAAGGTGCCAGGCACCCTGATGCCGATACAGATTGCGGATGACAAGACGCGTGCGGATGTCATCGCCTATCTTGCGACGCTGAAGAAGGAGTAGGGCGGCGAATTCAGGCGATACGCCGCGGCGACATCACCTGCGAGTCGTGGCTAAAGCCCTGCCTGGAGTCGTCGTGACTCCAGGCAGGGCGATATTCGAAGCAGCGCGCGGCGTGAGATGCCGTCGCTTTCATTATTGCCGGCTGACCTGCACCGTGGCTCCGCCACCAAGTCCGATCTCACCGTCGTCCGGGGAGACCACCTTCACCCAGAGTGCGTTCTTGTCCTTGAAGTAGGAGGTCTCACTGGCCTTGCGGAGCGCCTTCAAGCTGGTCTGCTGCGTACCCGAGTCTGCTGTGTTGAAGCCCGGTAGCTGGAAGATCACCCAGGAGCCTTTGTCCAGTTCCGTCAGCCTGAGAGTCAAGGTTGGCCTTTCGGTTGTCAACTTGATCTCCGTACCGGCGCGCACGTTAGATCCGCCGTTAACGATGGTGTAGTCCCGGCCATTGCGGCTGAGAACGACGGGCGGCTGAGCAGGCCCACCGAAGAAGCCGCCGGGCGGACGAGGTCCGCCAGCAGCAGGAGCTGCGCCAGGACCCGCACCTGCGGCGGGAGCAGCCAGTCCGCCAGGGCCATCGGCGCGAGGTGCAGCGGGTCCATTGGGACCCGCGGTATCGCCAGCGACTGGACCCGCACCACGCAATCTCAGCGGCGCGGCAAAAGCCAGACGTCCGACATCGCCCTTGCACACCGCAGCGTTCCACGTGGGCTTGATCTCACAGTGCTGCGCGTCGGCCGCGATGCTGTCGTTGACGCCGTCGTTGATGAGAACGTAGGCATTCGGGCCAGCGCCGAGCGAACCGTCCTTGTCGCGGATCACCGCGGTCTTGTAGGCCTGGCTGTTTCCATTGTCGTTGGCCCACCTGGCGTTGCCCTGCATCGGTGGGAAGTACACCGGCTTCGCGTTCTCGAATTTCACCTTCTCGATCGCGTTGTTGGAGCTGACCGCGAAGCTGGTGTACAGCAGGTAGGAGAGTGCTCCGGTCTTGCGCGTGGCGTTGTCCTCGAAGTTCCGGAAGGTGGTGTTCACCACGTCATGGCGCGCGTCGTAGTACTCGTAACCGCGGATCGGGAAATCCGGCAACATAGGTTTCGGCAAGCTGCGGCCGTAAGCCTTTTCCGCGTCAGTCGTGGGGTTGCCGATGTTCTCGGTTTCGCCCACGAACAGTGAGTCGAGAACCCTTGACGTATAAGGGTCGGCCAGACTGGCACCGCCGCCCAGGCCGGACGCCTGCGTGTAGCCGATGGCGTTGTCCGCCGCTTTGAAGTTCCTGATCGTGCGCATCTCACCGCGACCCCAGAAGCCGCCGTTGCGGTTCTTGTAAGCGGTGAGATCCTCGAAGACCGTTTCCACGATCTTGCTGCTTCTGTCTGCCGGATTTTCATGCGCGATATGCATGTTGCCGGTCACACCGAAGGTGTTATCGGCGTTGATGTTCCGGTCCATCATGAATCCGTCGTAGTTGGAGTGGGCGACGTTGCCCTTGAACTTGCGGACACGCATGTTGCGCGGCCAGGTCGCCTTGCTGATGTCCGTATCCGCGAACGCGCCGTTCGGGTGCTCGGGCAATGACATCCAGAAGCCGTTCTCGTCGGAACCCGCGGCGACGTTATCTACGAAGGTGTTGTCCGGGTTCGTGATCCAGTAAGCCGCCACCGTGTTATCGGAGGGCAGCAGCACATCCTTGGAGTGCTGGCCACTCTGTCTGGCAGCCTGGCGATTCTCGTACGTGTAGCTGGTCTCTCCAGAAGCGGCGAGGTTGGTCGGCACGCAGGGCTTGGACGTATGACACTTGATCTGGATCGCGAGGTTGTGGATGTACTCGTTGCCGTGCTCGATGCCGTCTTCGAGGAAGAAACAGTGGCCGACGATGTTGTAGGTCACGTTATTCTCGACGTGCACGTAGTTCGTGCCATGCACCGTCACACACCGGTTGAAGGTGTCGTGGATAGCCGAGTTCTTGATGTACTGACCTTGTGCGTCGCCGACCAGATGCCAGTGGATGGGATAGCGAGCCAGCGTCAGGTTCTGACCCATGCGATTGAGCTCGACGCCCTCGACGAACATCTTGCTCGTGACCATCGCCATGATGTGGCCGCCGAAGAAGGTCTGCGCGGCATCATCAGAAGCCTGGATCTTGATGTTGCGCGTGAGCAGGCCCACTTCGCCGCGTTCATCCACATCGAAGGTGATCTTGCCGAAGTGCATGTAGTCCAGCTTCTTGTCGAGCGTGATCGTGTTGCCATCGATCGCGGCAATGGTTCGACGCTCGGCCTGCCGGGGATTGAAGTCCGTCGATGCGAGAACGATTTCGTCACCTGCGCGCCATTGAGAGGCGTTCAGCACTTCGATCGAGGTGCTCCCTGCCTCGGCGGTCTTCGCCAGCTTGGTCCAGGTGTTGGTGCGGTCACCGTGCAGGTTCAGGGTTCCGCCTGAGAGCATGATCCCGCGGTCACCCATGCCCATGATCTGCTCATCTTTGACGTTGTCGGTGAGGGTGATGGTGGCCTTGTGCGTGTACGGGCTGGCCTCGGTGCCGATCGCCAGTTCCCCGTGCACGATGATCCACTCGGTGGTCAGCTCCAGGTCGGTGGTGTCGGCGAAGGTGAGCTTGCCGTTGATCGTCAACCCGTTCAGCGGCGGGGGACTGACGTCGAGGATCACTTCCTTGCCTGCCGCAATGGTGACCTTGTCGCCCGCGCGGGGCACCTTCCGACCCGGCCAGGTGGCACGATCCGACCAGCGCGTTGCCTTGATAGCCTGCGATCCGTTTTGCTGAGCCGCTTCGACGACAGCGGATACGCTGACGAGGGAAAAGGCTGGAACGAGCATCGCAAGCAGGAATGGCCGAAGTTGTTTTCTTCTCATGACATCAACCCCCTGTATTTTCCGCAACGCGGCCGGAGGATAGCGCGAAGGTTTGGCGCCGAGCCATGTCAGGCGATCGTGCGGTCCGAGGGGAGGAAAGGGCCCAGCAAACTCAGCGGCCCGAAGTCCAGTCGGACTACCCCTTTGGCGAAGCGGAGCGAGCCTATGTCGCCCGCACCATCGCGCGCGATGGGTCCGTGTGCGGTAATCCCAAACTGAAAAATGGGGCGCTACAGCCGAGTCTGCAGGCGCGCGACACGACTCCTCACGACACGCTCGCCGAGGCGTGCTAGCGCTTCTCGGGATCAAGGGGCCGTGATGCGAGTCTCTTGGCCTGACGCGGAGCGTAGCCACGGTATGCTGCGATAGGAATCCGCCACGACCCACGCGGCAGCAGCAATGGTGGCCGAGATCAGGAATCCGGTTATCTGGAACTGCAGGCCGTTCCGCGCGATCGTGAGGCCGGGTGTCCAGACCAGCAGGGTGATGATCACGAGCATCGCCGCTTCCGATGCCGCCGCAAGTCGCGGCCAGTACCCGAGTAGGATCGCGATGCCCGCGAGGACGTCACCACCGCCGGTCAGATATCCCCAGGCGACCGGCTGTGGCAGCCATCCCGGCACGAACGAGGCGGTCTCGTTCGGGTAGACGAAATGTGAGAGACCGATCGGCAACAGCGAGAGCGCGAATAGGATTCTGGCGCTTCGCAAGCCATTCGCGCCGAGGAGGAAGTGGTACTCCGGCCGCCGCCATTTTTCCTCGGTGAACGCCAGGAGCACGATCCAGGCGCCCGCGAACATGGCGGTCACCTCGGCGAGAGCTAACCAGTTTCCTTCGATTTGCGGCGCGACGATCACCGCTGGAACTTTCAGCAGCACGGCCCATAACAGCACGAACACGACGAGTACCCACGATGCAATCGGAGCGGATCGCCTGAAGAGCAATCCGATGCCGGCTGCGATCTCGATCGCGGCGACCGCGTAAGCAAACACCGACCGGAAGGGCAAGTCTGCAATGGGGATACGCTGCCAGACCGACGCGAAATCCCCGGAGATCAATCCCAGTATGCCGAGCCCGATCAAGGCTGCCGCGAGCGCCCTGTACCCCAGCGCAAGAGTCGTTTCTGGCGCGTCCGGGACGACATACGCTTGCTGAGACTTCATGTTCATATGCCCTGGCCCCTCGTAGACGAGACGTTGAGCCCGAGCCGCGGCTCGAGGCAATACCTTCTGAACACGCCTCGACGTAACGGCGGCACGGCTGGCCTGATTCGGTCTCGGAACAACCCAGTGACGAATCGCGAAGCGGCTGGTGCGCTCGGTAGGCTTCTGTGGATGCAGTATGCGCACGATGTAGTCCCAGACAGGGGTTACTGAGCCGGATTTCTCACGTCCGCGGTCGGTAGGGGAGGCAGAAGCACCCACCGTCTTCGGACGTTCGCGCTACAAAACCGGACGCTCGCGCATCGGACTCCCGTGAATCGCTCTCTATGATTTCGCAGCGCCGGCTGCGCCGCGTATCGCAAGATTTGCCGTAGCTGCAACGCGTGATTTCGCTTTCATGATTTGGTTTCACGCTCAGAACGAGCCGCAGTTTTCGCGCGCACTACGGGCCGCCGCAAGCGGGATGTTCGTTTCGTTCGATGGCTTCCGGCCCGGCATGGAATCTCAGTACGTGTCGGTATCGGAGCGATTCAAAGACGCGGGCCAGCTGCATCGATTGTTGATCTCTCAAGATGCTGGCTGGTTCACGGCGGGTGAGCCGCACGGCGGTGAGTTCGCGCCGTTCGATCCGATTCTCACGACGTTACGTCCGGCGCTGCTCAAATCAGGATTCTCGCCAGCAGAGCTCAATAGTCTGTTCGTCGCGAATCCCGCCGCGGCTTATGCGGTGCGCGTGACGGTGGATTGCATTGCGATTGAAGTCGAAATAGGAGAGCACAAGTGCGGAACGAACGGGAACTAGCGGACAAGGTCGCGGTGATCACAGGTGCCGCGCGCAACATGGGCCGCGCGTTCGCCAAATGTCTGGCCGCCCACGGGGCGAACATCGTCGTGCATCATCACGGGCCGAGCTCGCTGGAGGATGCCAGCGAAACTGCGCGCGCAGTGCGCGCGATGGGCGTTCGCTCGATCGTGGTCGAGGGCGATTTGACGCAAGTCGCCAATGTCGAAAAGGTCTTCGAGCGAACGTTCGCGGAATTTGGTCGTGCGGACATTCTGATCAATGGTGCAGGTCTCGTGCTGAAGAAGCCCCTGGTCGAAGTCACCGAAGAGGATTTCGACCGCTCGTTCGGCATCAATGCAAAGGCCGCATTTTTCATGATGCAGCAAGCGGCTCGCCGGCTTGCTCCCGGCGGACGCATCATCAACCTCGGTACGACGCTGCTCGGGGCGACGACCGCCAACTACTCTGTGTACGCAGGCTCGAAGGCGCCGTTGGAACACTTCACGCGGGCCCTTGCACAGGAAGTGGGCGCCCGAGGCATCACCGTCAACACGATTGCCCCCGGTCCGGTCGATACGTCTTTCTATCGAGGTCAGGAAACGCCGGAATCCGCGGCGGCAGCCGCACGACGCGTGCCGGCTCAGCGGCTCGGAGATGTCAGCGACATCGTGCCGTTGGTCGAGTTTCTCGCCCTGCCGCGATCGCAGTGGGTCACGGCACAGACAATCTTTATCAACGGCGGTTACGTTGCGCGCTAGGGGAAAGGCGTTGCGAAACTGCAGACGCGGCAATCAGCCGCCGTTGGCTTTTCGCCGATACTCGCCGGGAGAAATCTGCATGATGCGTTTGAAGGCTGCGCTGAACGCACTTGGGGATTCGTAGCCGAGCGAAACGGCGATCGAAGCCAGGCTGTCGTTGCTTTGGCGCAGACGGTTGCAGGCGACGAATGCGCGCCATTGAGCGAGATATTTCAGCGGCGCGCAGCCTACGACCTGTTTGAACTTTTCAGCGAGAGTAGATCGCGACATGCGTGCCAGCGATGCCAAATCCTGCAGCGTCCAGCGATGCGAAGGATCCGCGTGCATCGCGTGCAGAACAGGGCCAATGCGCCTATCGGCGAGCGCGAAGAGCCAACTCGCACGGGTGCCGTCCTGTTCTTCGAGATAAAGCCGCAACACCTGCACCAGCATGATATGCGCGAGATGCTCCGCGACCAGTGTGCCGCCCGGCAATCGCTCGCGAACCTCGGCGGCTAACTGCTCGAGCGACCAGTGCAGCACGGAAGCCTGCGCGCGGTCCTTGCGGATGTGAACGACGGGCGGCAACGCCCCGAACAGGATGTGCGCCTGATTGCTCGCAAACCTATAGCAGCCTCCGATCAGAAAAAAATCACCACCGCGATTGCAGACCGCGACGTCGTTTCCCGCTCGCTCGTAAATGACACGAGCCTCAATGGGCTCGAGCCCTAAATCCGAAGTCAACGTGAACGACCGCCCTTGGGTGAGCAGAAAGCAATCTCCCTGCTCAATGCGGTGCGGTGTATCGCCGTCCACTGCGAGCCAACAGGCGCCGCGCAAAATCGTGTTGAACTTGATGCCGTCGGGGCCAGGAAAACGAATTGCCCAGTCGCCGCCCGCATCCAGACCTGCGGAAACATAGCTGCGCGGTTTGAGCATTCCGAGAACTTGCGAGAGCGGGTCCAAATTGGATCTTGAAAGGTGAAGCGCCAATGCAGAAAAATTTAGCGCATTCCAGCGACGTTGCGACAGGGAGC
>DASZTF010000144.1:0-8535 GCA_035548315.1 Minisyncoccota bacterium | reverse complement strand
ACACACGCAGTAGACCCTACAACAGCAACGACAATGCCCACATCGAGCAGAAAAACTGGACCAATATCCGCCAGTATCTCGGCTATCTGCGCTTCGACAATCCTGCCATCGTCCCACTGTTGAATGACCTGTATGCCAACGAACTCTCCCTGCTCGTCAACTTCTTCCTTCCCTCGTTCAAGCTCGTCGAGAAACGACGTGACGGCGCACACATCATCAAACGACACGATCCGCCAAAGACTCCCTGCGATCGATTGCTGCCTCATCTGCCCACGGTCAAACAGCGGCATCTCCTTCAGCTCCGACACTCGCTCAATCCCTTCGATCTGCTGCTTGCCGTCAAACGCAAAGTTGCCGCTATCCTCGCTCTGGCTTCTCCTCGATAAATCCTACCTTCGGTTACCTTCTATTATGAGGCAATGGGGCGGGAGTACGATGTGAGCGGCCTCGTGCAGGTGATCCGTGTGCCGCAGTACACCAACGTGACGGTAACCGGCACGCTCACGGCGAAGGCCTGGGACGGCCAGACCGGCGGCGTTCTGGCGTTCATCGCGAGCGGTACGGTAACGCTCAATGCCGATATCGATGTGTCGGGGAAGGGGTTCAGGGGGGAGGATCGAAATGATGCAGCGACATTCGGCTCGGCGACAGTCGGGTGGTACTTCAATCCGGCAGAAGATTCATCTAACTACAAAGGCGAGGGGATAACCCAGTTTTCCGATCCGTTTCGGTCAGGACGTGGAAAGCTTGCGAATGGTGGCGGCGGCGGCGGCAATTCTCGAACAAGTGGCGGCGGCGGCGGTGGTAATGGAGGTGGCGGTATGGAGTCGTCAGGGGCGGGCAGTTCGGACATTGGAGGTGCTGGTGGATCAGCTCTCGAGTATTCAAATGCATCGGATCGTCGCAAGGTATACCTTGGAGGTGCAGGAGGCTGTGCTGGTCGAGAGGATCAGGAGCGGAACACCTCCGGTGCGAATGGAGGCGGCATTGTAATTCTGCAAGCTGCCACAATGGCGCCAAGCAGTCACGCGATAAAGGCCACAGGCTCCGACAATACTGTCGGTGACGGCAGTACATTCCCGGATGTTGTCATGGGCGGCGGCGGCGGCGGCGCAGGAGGTACGGTACTGCTCGATGTTGCCACGATTTCCAGCGCTCTTCAAGTGAACGTCAATGGAGGTCGCGGAAGCGACACGCGGCACAATCTCAATTGCCACGGGCCGGGCGGTGGCGGTAGTGGTGGATGTGTCTGGGTCAGTGGGGGCTCCATTCCGGTAAGCCTTTCAGCGGATGTGACAGCGGGGGTGGCTGGGAAGACGTATCTTCCAGCCGTGGTGCCGTCATCATGCAAGAGCACTGCCTATGGAGCGAATGATGGAACCAATGGCGTGACTGTGACCAATCTCGTGCTGACCACCGGTTCGGTTCCACGCTGATGTTCAAAACAACCAATACCTTCCGCGAGCGTTAGAGATGACTTATAATTTCCTCTCGCCATTTTTCCCGAGAGAACTGCTTTGCAAGTCTCGCTGCGCAAGTAGCGCAGAGGTCCTTGTGTTATTTGTGGTTATCACTCTCGGGTTAACTATCATGCCGACTTTCGCTCAACAGCGAACGACGGAAGATTCCGTGGTAGTGATTAATACCCCAGGCAAGCTACTGTATGCGCACTACAGCCCAGACGGAACACACATCGTGACCGGCGGTGCAGATTCCGCGGTCCGGGTTTGGGATCTATCGACCAAGGCACAAGTGGCAGCGTATTCAGTGGGTAATGGCGGGAAGGCTCCATACGCACAATTCACTTCCGACGGAGATCATCTTTTAATCTCAAAAGTAGCGCCAGGTAATGTCAATGATTCGGTGCTGAAGTGGAACTGGCGGCAAGGACGTCAGGTGTGGATCGTCGAAGCGCGCTATGGGATCATAAGCAGCGACGGGAATACACTTGTTCTGCTGGGTATGGATAATGCTATCTCAATTGCCAATCCAGAGTCAGGATTGAGCGATCACACAATCGGAACATTCAAACCAGGGTTCGTCACATCGAGAATGCGTCTGACACGGACGGGCGATCGCCTGCTTGTCGGCGAGCCATCTAAACCGTATGTGCTGTTCGATACAAAGACATCCCTGGCGCTCGATACATTCGCGATGTCTCCCGACGGGGGCTCTGCGCGAAGTGCGCGCTTCAGCAGTGACGATAAGCGTATTCTCTTCGCATTTGCCGCGCCGATACTTCTTGAAGGAAGCGCTCATGACACCGTCATGAAAATTGCGGACCAACTGCAGACAGACGATGCCGATATTAGTCCTGATGGTAGGTACATCGCGACAATGTCCGGGCTTAAGCAAGTACGGCTTTGGAGCGCAATGGACGGCCATCTTGTAAAAGAGCTTGGCTTTAACGATCAGCAGGGGTATAGCCTGGTCTTTAGTCCGGACGGAACCCATGTAATGTCAAGCAGTCTCGATCAAACCGTCCGTATCTGGCCCGTCCCAACCATCTCCGCTGTCGAGACCGCTCCTCGGGCAACAGCGGGGGGTGTTTCCCTCACCGTCTACCCTGATCCCGCGCGTGACCAGCTCGTGGTGCACTACAGCATGAGCATCGCCGGAAGTGTGCGGCTGGCGCTCCTCAACAGCCTCGGGGATGTGGTTCTGAGCATTGAGCATCCCACAGAGGAAGCCGGTGAGCAGCAGGAGATGTTGGACACCCGTGCGCTCCCCTCCGGCGTGTACCTGTTTCGCGTGCAGGCGGGGGGCTACCGGGCCGTGCGCACGGTGCGGGTGGAGCGATGAGGGTGTAGAGCCAACAGGAACATAGAGAGTCAACACGGCAGGCCATGATCCTATGGGGGGGTGTGGCCTTCGCGTATGTGAACCGCACGACGGCATCGGCCACGCTCTACCCGGCAACGCCGCGCGACATGAGCAACCATGGCGCGGGGACGCTCTTCACGCGTGACCTCGGCGACAAGGAGTACGAACTGAACGACCACCTCGGGAACGTGCGCGTCCGCTTCAGCGACGTGAAGCTGAGCCAGAACACGGCGGGGACGGCGCCCTACAAGGTGGACCTGCGTGGCTACACGAACTACTACCCGTTCGGGATGGCGGAGCCGGGTCGCGAGATGAACATCGCGGGAGGCCGCTATGGCTACAACGGGAAGGAGATGGACAACGACTGGAACAACGGGACGGCGGTGACGGGTGGAGAGGGGAACAGCTATGACTACGGTTTCCAGACGTACGATCCGCGGCTTGGCCGGTTCCTGAGCGTGGATCCGCTGGCGGCGGGGTATCCGTGGTATACGCCATATCAGTATGCAGGGAATACGCCGATACAGGCAGTTGATCTGGACGGGGGGGAGCCATATTTTGTCAACCATGATATACGCGTAGAATTGCTGTATCGTGCCTTCCTCTTGACCAAGATTGGGCGCGACTTCGACCAAAGTTGTGGGATGAATGGTCATAGCCAAGGTGGGCCAGATATATACCTCTCAACTTGCATCGATGCCGGCGTCAAAGATGGTAATGACTTTGCCCCATGTGCGTGGACGTCAATAATGTATTCAGGGGGTGCGTTTAAAAATATTTTTCTTGTAAATCATCTCGGGGAACGGCAAATGACAGGGGCTGACGATGCCGAACCGGACTCGCGTTACATGTGGCGGCGAAATGTGCCAGAATTTCTGTCGACAGTCGGCCCCATTGATATCACTCGTAGTATGATCCCATGGCGAGCAGTAACATATTTGGTAACGTTGAATGTGCTGGATAATTCAGAGGGATTAAATGCGGACCTTGAATTCTTTGACGAATATAAATGGTGGTGGCCGGTGATTAACTATCCTGATAAAGTATCGGACGTTTCACCGAAAATGCTAAGTCGGTTCCGGCATCACGTGTTGGCTCTCGCGCATGAGTTCATTGCGCATATCTTGCTCAAGAAAGGATCAACAGGGGGTCAGAGTGACCAAGAGCATAAAATATTCGGTCAGTCAGCAATGGTAACGGGAAAGGAGATGAATGATTTCCTTCAATCTAAATTAAGTGATTATGGGATTAGATCTAATTCGCCTGCGGCGTACGCGTTCGAGCAGATTAACAGCATCCCCGATTACCCGCTTAAGCAGATGATGCTTGAACTATCAGCTAGTCGACGTGGTAAAACCTATGAGCCTCATCGCCGCTTGACCCCGGCCATATCCAGGAATAGAGCAGTGGAAATACTCGGAGTGTTATCACATGTGCCGATGGTCGATACCGCGCAAACTCGATCGGTATGTCCCTCTACCCGTTGCGCCGCTTCTTCGAGTACGTTCCGGGGAATCGTTGTTTTGCTCTGGATAGTCATGGGCCTCCTGTTCGGGCATCTGTCGCTGGCAGATGCGCAGTCGGCTGTTCCAGGGCGATGCTGCGGAGATTCGGCAGGAATGAGTAATGCGTTTCAATTCCTTACACATCCCGGGGAAGATACCCTAGGTGACGCGATCCAGCCCATGGCATACTCGCGGTGGTCATTCCCTGTGGAAGTCGGCTTGAGAACTGCATTATCTCCGGCATTTACTCTCAAAGAGTTGGATGATGCCGGAGTCCCGCATCTGGTGCACAGGTCGATCGAGATAGACGGATTCGGATTTGGAGTTGGCTGTCGATATTCGCTCTTAGGAGGACGACGGCAGCCGGAAGCGAGTCTCATGGTAATGGCCGGCCTCGAACGGGTCAAATATGTCGAGGACGTTTCCGATGCATTGGTCGCTGCCGTTACAACAACGCCGAACGATACATTCAACATCAAGGTGTCAGGGACCTCAACCACGCGGCTGCTGTGCGGCGACGTTCGGGCCATGTTGATGTGCTTGGCTCCCGGGGCATGTGAGGGTCTCTATATCGAAATTGGCGTCGATGCCAGATATGAGATAACACGTATGCGCAGTCTGAAGTTGACATTCCCTGATTCCGTCGTGAGTTTGACCGGGGCGCTGAACGAGCTTTACGCACCGTTGATGCATGCGTTGACGTCAGTATCCGATCGCGCCGGCAGGGGCGTTGTTCTGACGGCTCTTGCGGGCCTGACATATCAAGTGGAAGTTGTTTATAGCCAAGGTATGGGATCGGATAGAATTCCACATCCGCGATACTTCTGGATTGAGCCATATTTCAAGATCGCGGCCGGGTTGAACCACTTTGAAGGGGCGGGGTTGGTCGAGCAGCATGCAGAACTGGGGGTCCGATTGTGTTGGCCAATTGGGCGCTTAAATGCAAAAGAAAATACAGATGATGATCCAGATGACTAATAGTCTGCGGGGCATGGCCGGAGTTGGTCATGCGGCAAAGACGACGAAAAATTCCAATGTCTCGATTGCGATTAGGAGCTTTCGTAGCCCCATGATCAAATGGAAGGAGGCCCCGTTCATTGTGAATGCGCGAACATCGAGTGGGATGGCAATTCCACATCCTTGATAGCGTACAGCGTCATGCGTAGCTACTCATACATTTTGGCCGCACTCTGCCTTCCCGCGAGTGCGGTTGCCCATGCCCAGGCGAACATCAGCAGCATCATCAACCGGCACACGGCTGTGTTGATCAAAAATCGCAACGCCTCGGTCGTGGTGCGCAACTCCTTCGGCTTCGCCGCCGGGGGATGAAAGCGTGACTATCTGCATTCCGTGACAACACAATGAACCAACCCGGTCCGGCGCCGGCAACAGAACGAATGTCAATCCAATTGATCGATACTCGAGACGTACCCATGCGTAGATACCCATACATCCTGGCCCTGCTCTCCCTTCTCGCGAGCGCGGCGGCCAATGCCCAGACGAACATCAGCGGCGTCATCAACCGGTACACGCCTGTTGTGCTGATCGACAAGTGCAACACCTCGGTCGTGGTGCGCAACTCCTTCGGCTTCGCTGCCGGGGATAAGGTGCTCATCATCCAGATGAAGGGGGCGAGCATCGACCTCACAGACCATGCCGGCTTCGGCGACATCACGGCCTACAACAACGCCGGCAACTACGAGCTGGCCACCGTGGATGAGGTGAACGGGTTCACGCTGGTGCTGCACAACAAGCTTGCGCGGGAGTATGATGTGAGCGGCCTCGTGCAGGTGATCCGTGTGCCGCAGTACACCAACGTGACGGTAACCGGCACGCTCACGGCGAAGGCGTGGGACGGCCAGACCGGCGGCGTGCTGGCGTTCATCGCGAGCGGTACGGTAACGCTGAACGCCGATATCGATGTGTCGGGGAAGGGGTTCAGGGGGGAGGAGCATACGCGGAGATGTGATAACGGAATGGGGTCGGTTGTAGGGTTCCGTTATTCCATCAGCCTGGATTCGGCCAATTACAAAGGAGAAGGTGTTGCCCAGTTCGATACGGCCTACAGGTCCGGTCGCGGCAAGCTGGCAAATGGCGGCGGCGGTGGCAACAGCCGGGCTTCCGGTGGTGGTGGTGGAAACGGCGGAGCGGGTGGCAAGGGAGGAATGCAGGCATCGTATATTGCGAACTATGACAATGGTGGACAGGGTGGCAATGCACTGACCTACGATACCGCATCGGCGTGGCGCAAGATCTTTCTGGGTGGTGCTGGCGGAAACTCAGGGCCTGAGGATGTGGAGAAAGTGAGCAAGGGAGAGAATGGTGGCGGCATAGTTATTGTTCAGGCCGGAATGCTGCAGGCGAACAGCCATGCAGTCATGGCGAACGGGAATGATAATGCGACTGGCGATTCCAACCCGAGTCCGTCCAATGTCCTAGGCGGTGGTGGAGGTGGTGCCGGAGGTGCGGTGTTGCTCGATGTTTCCTCGATTCCGAACACACTTGTCGTCCAGATCAATGGCGGTCGTGGTGCGGATACGCGGCATAATCTCTCGTGCTACGGTCCGGGTGGCGGCGGCAGCGGTGGTTGTCTGTGGGTGAGCGCGTCGGCGAAGCCTGCAGCTATCAGTGAGCAACTCAACGGTGGCGCGGCGGGTATCACGCATGCAACGGATCCGCCGTGCAAGGAGACAAACTACGGCGCTGTTGCCGGCGGTTCGGGGATTGTTCGCATGCGTCTGATAATACCTGTTGGTACGATCGCACGATAGTCACGTGGTTGATGCAACCTCGATAACAGGTAACCAATAATTCACATACACAAAATGATATGGCTAAGCTGAATACGCTCATACGAATCGTGGCAGTAGTTGCCATATTGATTGTATCCACAACGTCCTTGAGCTACAGTCAGGCCACCTTGATTATTCAAACAGGCCCTACCTCGCACGCATCTTATGATGCAAGCGGCAAATACATCGTGGCGATCGGTGATTCGAAGGCCCATACATGGGATGCTGAATCCGGCCAGTTGGTGGCGGAGATACTTCTTACTGGTGCCAACGACCTTCTGGACGCGACACCGTTCGGCAGTGATGGCAATGTTCTTATTGTAGAACGAAAGGGTGCGCCAATTGATTCGGTTCGATGCTGGAACTGGAAGGCCAACAAGATTATATGGGCGATTCCCGGCCACTATGCTGCCGGAAGTACATCGGGGAACACCGTTGTGGTTTTGGGAGTCGATGATACGTTGTGGACAGTTGATGCTACCACTGGAAATCGGCTGAACAAGCTTGCAGGCTATGTGAAGAAAAGCAACGACATGACGCTGCGTGTGTCGGAGAATGGTGCGTACGTTGTCTGGGGCGGATTGGACAGCAGCATCTTTCGCATCATGGACCTGCGCTCACGGCAGATCATCCGAACCGATCGGCTGGATCAGGGAGGGAGCGATGTTCGTTCGGTACGATTCAGCACTGACGAGACCAACGTCCTGTATGGCTTCGCACGTCCGTTCGCGATGAACATCGTATCGGGCGATACCACCGTAAAGCTGCCGGATCTCGGGAGAGTGTACGATCTGGACATCACGGCCGACCATAAGTACATGGCAACGATCTCGATCTGGCGCGATATCGTCCGATGGGATGCGGCGACCGGCACCCTGATCGATACGATCGGCAAGACCACCGGATTGGGTACCACGTGCGTGTTTAGTCCGGATGGCAAGCATATTCTAACCTCCGCCATAGACGGCTCGATCACCGTCTGGCCCGTCCCAACCATCTCCGCTGTCGAGACCGCTCCTCGGGCAACAGCGGGGGGTGTTTCCCTCACCGCCTACCCTGATCCCGCGCGTGACCAGCTCGTGGTGCACTACAGCATGAGCACCGCCGGAAGTGTGCGGCTGGCGCTCCTCAACAGCCTCGGGGATGTGGTTCTGAGCATTGAGCATGCCACGGAAGAGGCCGGTGAGCACCAGGAGGTGTTGGACACGCGAGGGCTTGCCTCAGGCGTGTACCTTCTGCGGGTGCAGGCGGGAGGCCGCCAGACGGCGCGCACGGTTCGCGTGCAGCACTGAGCATGTAGAGTCTGCAGGCCATAGAGAATCGACCATGGACAGGCCATGGTCCCACACAGGACTGTGGCCTTCGCATAGTGCGCCAGGCATTGCGCGTGACTAGGGGGTGGAAGTCCCCAGCGG
>DASZTF010000143.1:0-9816 GCA_035548315.1 Minisyncoccota bacterium | reverse complement strand
GCTTTGGCCGGCACTTCCACATCCCCCGAACTGGTTGCGAAAGGAACTGCATTCTTGGCATCGCTCACGATGATTCTCCTTGCCGCCCTGCTCTGTAATTATCACCGCGGTAAGTGTCTCATCGAGATTGGCACGGAGGGTCGGTCTCCAGAATCGCTGAGAGCACGCGGTCCCTGTGTTCATCGCCTAAGGCGCTCAGGGCCGTCCCGAGTTCTGCCGCTATAGGCCGTTCCGCCGACCTCGTATTCGCGCGCTCTGAGTCATATCGAGGGGCAAAACTCCCAATTCTTCCTTTCTCCCGATGAGTGACGGCGGCCGCCTTTATTGACTCGGTCAACGCTTCAGCCAATTTAGCCGGAAAGGGCTCCGGTACATTGCGGAAGCCGCCCACGGCTCGACTCAAGATACGAATGTGCGCACGAAGAGCGCGGGCAAGGTTGTCCTGTGCCGTGTAAGGATTCTCGCCATTTGCCTCAGCCTGATCCATCCGCTTCTTGACTTCAAACGGGAAGAGCACCTGTGCACTAAGCTCTGATGGCGCGCGTTCAGCGAGTCCAAACAAAGCCGCGGCACCCGCAGGGCCAATCCGTGTAGCGGAGGTGGCGTCGATCCCCGCAGCAAGCGACTGGACATACCCATGAAGAACTGGCAGCGGATTGGTTTCGGTGGCAAGCCGTCCAGTCTGAAGAATATCGAGCACGGCAGCAAGCCGGGCGGTTCCGACTCCAAGTGGCTCGCCTTGGGAAATCAACGCCGACAGAATTGCCGTCATCGTCTCCGGCGATTGCTTGACTAGTTCGAGATTGAGTGTGTCCAATGCGGAGGCTCCGCGTTGTGAGTTGACAAGGTCGTCTTGCACCTGGTCATAGAGCCAAACCAGTAGAGCCGCGAACTCATTCGGTGGTACGGAACCTCGCCCCAAAAACTCACACAGAACCTCGGCGGCGTCCGCGGTGGCTATCGCTTTAGTCAGTTGATCATCACGCTCAATTCGACTTCGATCCCAAGGGCCGGACTTCAGGGGCCAGCGCGCAACCTCCAGGAAAGCCAGAGGACTTGTCGGGGGGTAAAGCAGCAAATCGGCCAGTAGTGCTGGGCTGGTACGAAGGGCGATGAGAACGGAGAAGAGAAACTCAGGGAATCGCGTCGCTAGGCCGAATAGGCTGCCAGCGAACGGATCAGGGGCAGGGCTATAATCCGAAGCCCCGATCTCTGCAAGTAGCAGAGATCCGATACCTAGGAGGTCCTCCGTGGCGTCTCTCTCCATTGTCAGAAACTCTTCGATTGCGGGGCGATCCAGCCACAGGACTCGGTCAACGAGCGTGTCTGGCAGTCGCGGAAAGTCGATCTCAATATCCGCAAATGACAATCCACTCTTGAGCGCCATCTTCTTCAGCAGGCGATTTCGGAAACCCTCCCAGTCCAACAGCGCTTGTCGTGAGCCCAGCAATAAAAGGGCAGTGGAGCGGAAGGCTTCGGCGTCGACTTCGCTCCAGACGTGCTTGGGAACAATATGGGGCTTCCCCAACTCGTTCCAGCGGGCAACCCAAACTCGCATCGCGGAGGTAACGTCGGTTAACTGAGTGCGGCCAAGTTCCCAGAGTCGACCGGCAACCCAATCCGGCCGTTGGCACGCTGAATCGCGGGGTTCGGCGTCTCCCGATTCAATCGCCGCAATCACTCCCGCTAACGCCGGATCATCGTGGTCCGTCCCACTAATTCGGTAGGTGTCGTTGTACCGTTTTTGGAGTAGGTCGATGAATGCCGGCATGCTGTCACGGAATCGGTGCCTCGCTGCTTCGGCAACATCGCGAGGTACAAATACCCGGTCCCAGACAACGCGCAGCCAGCCCTGGGCAATCAGGTCCTCGAAACTCGCCTCGGTGGAACCTGGACGTGACGCTTCGCCGTAGGCCTTCTTGGCGGCCTGGAGATCATCCGCGTGTTCGACTAGGAGGCGTGAGAAAAGGCGGACGATTACCTCGTCAGGTAGTAACGCCTCCTGCCGGAAATCAGAAACGCTCGGTGAATCGAACGGAAGAAAGCGCGTGAATCGTTCTCGAAGAAGTTTCCGGGTCTCCGCCGGAGCGTGCTGGAGGCTTGAAAATCGCCGCATATGTTTGTGTTGGACGCCTGGCGGCCAAAGGCACGGCTAAACTGTCGCGAACCTTGGCTACTCGCAGCGCAAATAGTCTCGAAGTGTTGATTCTACTGTGTTTCTGCCGTATTAGGCCAGGGGAGCAGCACAACTGCTAAAGGACCTTGAACCGGAGACGGTCTTTCGGGGCCAGTTGACAATCCCGCTTCTTCAGCGAATACTGTGTCTAGCTAGCTTGTACAAGCTAGATTGGGGTAAACAGTGAACACACAACGACCCTCGGGACATGAACAGATTGCTCCCGCACCCGAAGATTCGCCCGCGGCAAGTGGCGAACTGCTGGAAGGCTCTGGCTTCGAGTCGGAAGAACCAGAACAGGACTTCGAGGAGGAGCAATGAAAACAACAGAAGACAAGGACGTTCAGCCGCAAGAACCCGCCACACCCAAACGGGACTACCGCCAGGAGGTGACGAACCAGATCATCGAGATGCTTGAGAAAGGCACCGCGCCCTGGCAAAAGCCCTGGGAGGCTGGGACCACCGCGCTTCCGTTCAATCCAACCTCGGACCGCGGTTATCGCGGCGGCAACGCACTCCACCTCATGGCTACCGCTGCACGAAGAGGTTTCACCGACCCGCGATGGCTCACATACCGGCAGGCTCACGAGAACGGCTGGCAGGTTCGCCAAGGTGAGAAGGGCACCCAGATTGAGTATTGGCAGTTCAGCGACCGCGTCGCTCGTAGTGGAGCCGGCGAGACTACGCCCGACGCGCCTTCCACCAAGGGCGAAGAGTCAACAGCCCGGCAATCGCCATTGCACAGGGTCTACACCGTTTTCAACGCGCAGCAGATCGATGGCATCCCCCCGCAGGAACCGAAGCGCCTACAGGACTGGGAGATCGTCAAGACGGGCGAAGAGATCCTCCAGAACTCCGGGGCGGCGATTGCCCACGATCAGCAGGATCGTGCATTCTACAGCCGCGCGCAGGACTCCATTCACCTCCCGGCCAGAGAGGCGTTCCGCAGCGCACCAGACTACTACGGGACTGCACTTCATGAACTGGCCCACTGGACCGGACATCCGTCCAGACTGAATCGCCAAACGCTGAACGAGAGCTACCGATTCGGCGATCCGAACTACGCCAAGGAGGAACTCCGGGCCGAACTCTCGTCCGTATTCCTGGCCGCAGAGCGCGGAATCCCACACAACCCGGAGCAGCACGCGGCGTACGTAGGCTCCTGGATCAGCGCCCTGAACAACGACAAGCACGAGATCTTCCGAGCAGCGAAAGACGCTCACAACGCAGCCGATTACTTGCTGGGCCTGGAGCGTAGCAAGACCGTCGAACCCAACGCGGTGCCGCAGATTCGCACCGAAACTTCCGAGCATGTTGCGGCATACGAGCGCGGAACTAGCACCGTAAATATCGTCGAGAAAGAAACCGCCACGGAGACCAGGAATCCCGCGCGGACCCGCCAAGGCGGGACGCCGGACGGCCAGGCACCGGTGAAGGTGCAAATCGAGAAGATTCTGGACGGCGAAGTGGACGGTCGGCGACCACCCAGCGAAACGGAGTTCCAGCGATCCCTCGCTGAAGCCGAGAAGCAGGCCAAAGCTCAGTTCGGGAACACAACACGGCTTTACTCGGCCGACACCGACTCCGGCCGTTATCGCGGCGACATCTGCGGCGAGACCGAGCACCATCTCCTGCAGAAGATCAGCCCCAAGTCAGTCATCGCACACCCGAAGTGCCTCATCGCGGACGTGGTGTCTCCCGGCCAGGGTGTCGCCATCAACTACAAGAACGGCCTCGCCGATACGAAGCCGTTCAAGGCCCGCGAACGGGCGCAGTCGCTTGCGAGGTAACGATGGCACGCACCGCAAACTTATATCGAACGCCTCCGGACCCCGGCTTTGTCGGCGGCTACAACTGGGCAGGAGTTGTCGCCGGGGTTGCCTTATTGATTGCTGTCAACATTGCCGCGACGCAGTTCATCGCCTACCGCTTTGCTTATCAAGGTGCTCTTGGTGCGCCCCTCCTGCGGGTCCGGGGCGCCAGCGTATACCAGCCGTTCGCGTGGGCGACTTGGCTGCTGAGACACGGCGCATCACCGAATCCAAAGATCCGGCTTCCGCTGCTTGGCGGAGCGTTGATCGTTGTCGTGGGGGCAGCGTTTGCTGTCGCCCTTGTATACGGACTGAACATCCGACGGGCGAAGCGCCTGTCCGAGAATGCCGAGGACCTTCACGGTTCGGCACGATGGGCTTCGCCGGACGATGTGCAAGCCACGGGTTTGCTTGCCGCACGGCAGGGCGCCTACGTGGGCGGCTGGTGCAACCCACACGGAAATCGGCTCCACTACCTTCGCCACAACGGTCCGGAGCACATTCTTGCGTTCGCGCCGACCCGCAGCGGTAAGGGCGTTGGCCTTGTAATACCGACACTGCTCGCCTGGTCAGAATCGGCCGTGGTTTACGACATCAAAGGTGAGAATTGGGCGAAGACCGCGGGGTTCCGCCAAGCGCAAGGCCACATCTGCTTCAAGTTCTCTCCCGTCGAAATTGGAAACGGCTCCCGGTTCAATCCGCTTTCGGAAGTTCGGATCGGAACACCGCGTGACGTTCCCGACGCGCAGAACGTAGCCGACATGATCGTGCGAACCGGCGAGGACAGCCCGCAAGAGCGCTACTGGCAAGATGCAGCGGCTTCGATCACAACCGGCATGATCCTCCACGTTTGCTACTCAGCCGCCGCCGAGGGCAAGGTCGCCTGTCTGTCCGATCTGGCCTCGGTATTCACGAAGCCGGGGCAGAGCTTCCGCGACACGCTTGCTGAACTGGAGAACTTCCCGCACGATCCGACCCGCACACACGGTTGGCGCATGCCGGAGGGCGAACGAACCGCAACGCACCCTGTCGTCCGTGAGAAAGTCCGCGAGATGCTCGACAAGGAAGACAAAGATTTCTCCGGTGTTCTTTCCACCGCAAAGACCGCACTGACGCTCTACAGCGACCCGCTAGTGTCGCGGAACACCTCAGCGAGCGACTTCACTATCGACGACCTGGTAAACCATGCCCGGCCCATCTCCCTGTATCTCGTGGTTCCACCCTCGGACAAGATCAGACTGCGTCCCCTCATCCGGCTCATCTTCACGATGATCGTCAACCGGCTCACCGAGCGAATGGACTTTGAAGGCTCCGCGCAGAAGCGGAATCGGCATCGGCTGCTCTTCATGGTCGATGAATTCCCATCCCTGAAGAGGATGGAGGTCTTGGCCGACGCGCTTTCCTACATGGCGGGATACGGCCTCAAGGCGTACCTCATCACCCAGGACATCCGGCAGATCATCGACGAGTATGGCCCTAACGAAAGCATCGTTTCGAACTGCCATGTTCGAGTGGCATACGCCCCGAACCAGTACGACACCGCGGAACTGCTGTCGAAGATGACCGGGACCAAGACGGTGCAGAAGGCCAGTTTCAATTTCTCGGGATCGCGACTCGCCCCGATCGCCAACCACATGAGCGCGAGCGTGGAACAGATCGAACGTCCCCTGATGACGCCCGACGAAGTGATGCGTTTGAAGCCGTCGAAAAAGAGCGGAAGCGGACCGTCAGAACGGATAACCGCCCCCGGCGACATGCTGATCTTCGTTAGCGGTCATCACCCCATCCACGGAACTCAAATCCTCTATTTCTCAGATCCAGTCTTGGCGAAGCGCGCGGCGATCCCGCCTCCGACAGAGTTCGCAGCCATTGAGGACGGCCGTGTGAATCCACAAAGAGCGGCGGATAGAACGGCGAACGTAATCAGTAAGCCGGAGGTGGTCGCGGACCCGGCCTCGACTATGGAGCGTGCCTTCGTGGACGCTCTTTCCGGTCGGGCCGTCGCGAGATCTGCCACGCAAAGCGGTCGAGCGCCGAAGCACGGGTTTCTTGAACAGCTCAGCGTGGACGACAGAGAGGAGTAACCAATGCAGAAGAACAGAATCGAGCTCGCTGGCTACCTCGCCGCGAAGCCTGAAGTCCGGTATCTGCCCTCAGGAACGCCGGTCGCGAACGCGCGGCTTGCAGAAGGCTACCGCTACAAGGACCGGAATGAGCAGGTCCAGGAGCACACGAACTGGCACAGCATCGTCTTCTACGGCGAGCTATCGGAAATCGCAATCGGATTCGACAAGGGTGACAACGTGTTCGTCGAAGGCACCCTGCAGACCAGGAAATTCACACCGCGTGACGGCAGCCAGCGGACAGTTTACGAAGTCGTAGCGCGGTCGGCGCATCAGATCGTTCGACGGAATGGCAAAGAGGACGCGTCTGACAACTCCCCCGAAGCCAAGGACCAGGCGGTGCCCGCACCTAAGGAACATGTGGAGAATCCCGATGACGGCGAAATCTGGCCTTCGTAACATTGCGATCGCCGCCGCATTGATCACGGCGTCGGCTTTCGTAGCTGGCTTCGCCGGAGTGCGGGTCAATACGAGTTCAAGTCTCCCGCTTGGCCTCTACGTCCGGACCAGCCGAGCGAGCGCGAGCCTGATCGAGTTCTGCCCGTCCGAACCGTACGCATCGATATCGCGAGACCGCGGCTACCGCGTTCGCGGGTTCTCCTGTCCTGATCGCGCCGTTCCGCTTTTGAAGCCAGTGGTTGCCCGTGCCGGCGACGTCGTGAAGGTTTCTCCCGTTGGCATCGCGGTTAACGGTCGGCTACTACCGAACACCGCGCCGCTGCGACGTGACGCTGCAAACCGCCCTCTTCAGGCTTGGCCCAGCGGGACCTATCGAGTCCATCCGGGGACTGTTTGGGTTGCCTCGACCTACAGCCGCGGCAGCTACGATTCGCGGTACATCGGCCCGGTCGAAGAAAAGTCGATTCGAGGGAGGCTCAGGCCGTTGTGGCTACTGCACTCATAAGCACGCTGGCGGCAGGTCTGGTTGGCGCTTTCTGCTGGCGGACGTGGTGGTCCATCGGGTTCGCCTTCGCGGTTCCGATCATCGTAGGGCTTCAATCGCGAAGAGCGTGGGCGCTCGCTGTCGCGATGGCTTACTTCGGGGCAGCGTCCTGGCCCCTGGCCCGCACATACGCAGCGTTCGCGGAAGCCAGCATCACCTCGGGTGCGTTGGCGTGTATGATCGCCGTTGTTCTTCTTTCGCTGCCACTGACTGTGGCCTGGAGTCAGAACCGCACCGCTGCCGCTTGGAGAATACCGATGGCGTTGGCCGCGGGCGTTGTGCCACCGCTTGGGCTCGTCGGCTGGGCGTCTCCCGTCACCTCTGCAGGAGTGCTTTTCCCCGGAACGGCTTGGCTCGGCTGCGCCCTTGTGATCACCGCGCCGGGGCTCATTCTCCTGGGAAGACCGCGAATCTGGATCGCTCTCGCCGCAGCATCCGTTCTCTCCTTGTGCTTCGCAAGACCGGTTCCGCCGCCATCAGGATGGGCGGCGGTCAAAACGAATCTTGCTCCAGGACGCAGGTTCGAGGGCGCCGGCGAGTTGATCGCTTCCGACACTGTACAGAGAATCGTCTCCGATTCCAGCGCAGCGGTGACCGTTCTGCCTGAGACGGTCATCAGTCGTTGGACAGAGGCGACTGAAGCGTTCTGGGAGCCCACTCTCGAGGAATTGCATCGGCAACACCGCCTGGCCGTAGTCGGGGCGGGCGTGCCGATCCCAAACTCGCCGGCATACGCAAACGCCGCGCTCATTATCGGCGGCGATAAACCGCGACCGTTCTTCCAGCGCGTTCCCGTTCCGGTCGGCATGTGGCGTCCATTCGGAGCGG
Organism: Minisyncoccota bacterium; assembly: GCA_035548315.1. Lineage (GTDB taxonomy): Bacteria > Patescibacteriota > Minisyncoccia > Phycocordibacterales > Phycocordibacteraceae > C7867-001. The sequence continues at coordinate 1,935 of DASZTF010000143.1, read as the reverse complement.
GCCCGAGCGCGCCGCTGCGCCTCGGTCGGCCGGGAACGAGCGAAGTCGCCGGCCAGCGGGTCGCGTTCCTGATCTGCTACGAGCAGTTGTTGGTCTTGCCGGTTCTGCTCTCGGCAATCGACCGTCCGACGCTGATCGTCGGGATGGCGAACCAGTACTGGGTGCGTGACACAAGCATTCCTGCAGCGCAGCGGGCCTCTCTAGTGGCCTGGTCTCGACTGTTCGCGCTGCCTCTTCTAATAGCTGAAAACAAGTGAGGTCTAAACGTGCAAGAAGCAATGATCAAGTCCGAGATTCTGACCATTCGTGAAGTCGCTGAGGTCCTTCGATGCTCGAAGGCGCACGTCAGCAACGTGCTGCGCGGGCGCGTCGAAGGCTTACCGAAGCTGACCCATTTTTCGCTAGGCCGTCGCAAGCTGGTCCGGCGCGAATGGCTCGATACCTGGATGGAGCAAAACAAGCAACAGTGGTAGCATCGGCCCATGGTCTGGATGTACGCCATTGACGCGGAAACGGAGAATCGAATTGCGTCGAAGGCGATTTCAACGAGGTGGTATCACGCCTCGCAAACGAAGTGGGAAACTCTACTGGTACGCGCAGTGGAGGGAAGACGGTATCAAGAGGTCCAAGGAACTTGGTCTCTGCTCAATGATGACCAGAGGCCAGGCGAATGCGATCCTAGCGGAGATCCTTCAGCCGATAAACCAATCGGTGGGGATGAAGGAGAGTCCGTTCGTGAACCACACGTTCGGGCAGTTTGTGGAACGCGTCTACATCCCCGTCTACAAAGGCAAGTGGAAGGTGTCCACGGCGATGACGGAGCTCGACCGGCTCAATCATCATCTCGTCGGCTCACTCGGGGAACGTGTGATGTCGGCGATTACGCGGGACGAGCTACAGAAGTTGCTCGACAGGAAGGCCAAGGCGCTATCGGAGAGCGTCGTGACGCATCTCCGGTTCCGGCTTCAGTCAGTCTTCGATCTGGCGGTCAGCGAGGGAGCGGTGCAGCGGAACCCCGCCAGCACTCTCTATACGCCGAAGTTCTGCAAGGCCGGTCGTACAAAGCGGGTGCTCACGCCTGAGGACCTGGATGCGATGACCAAAGCACTCGATTTCCGGGAACAGATCATTCTCCGCTTGGCAACATTCGAAGGAATGCGGCCTGGGGAGGTTCTCGGTCTTCAACGGGGTGACGTGGACTTCGCGGAAGAGTGCCTCTGGGTTCGGCGTCGCGTTTACAAAACGGACGTCGACTCGCCGAAGAGCGACCGCTCGACAAGGCAAGTTGCACTTTCGGAAGGAACGGTCGAACTGTTGAAGAAGTGGTTCGATTGGATGATCCGTACCGACGAACTAGCCTGGGTTTTCTCAACCGAGAACTCCAAACGGCCCTTGACTCGGGACTTCATCTGGACAAAGAGAATACTTCCGTTCCTGAAACCGATCGGCCTGGACTGGGCGACGTTTCAGGTGATGCGCCGGACACACGCCAGCCGGTCCAAGGAAGCCGGGGTGGACGCCCACACCCGGTCGGCTCAGATGGGCAATACCGTCGATGTGAACGAAAATGAATATGCGGTCAGCGACTTCAAGACGCGCCGGGAGGCGGTCCGAAAGTTGGAGGCCGCGCTGACAGTGAAAGTGAAAGACAACGGGGAGTCCTCGAAGTGAGAGGCTCTTCAAACCAGAGGCTAGCGAGGTATTTGGAGAGGTTTGGCCAGAGGGCGTTGCAGCGCCCTCCAGCCGGCTCCGCGAGGTGATCGGGAGCTAAACGTAGTAATCGGAGTAAACTTGGGCTCTAGCTCATTAATGGGGGCAGGCCGGGCCTCTGACTGATAAAAACAATCTTGCGAGGGAAAGTTTTGATGAAATCAGAGGCGGTAATGGGTCTGCCTGAATATGAGGTTACAGGCATCGAGGAAGTGGGTGGGTTTC
>DASZTF010000142.1:0-2151 GCA_035548315.1 Minisyncoccota bacterium | reverse complement strand
TAGGTACTCGATTGAGTAAACACGCCAATCTGCCCCGAAGTGCTGAAATACATCGACCCTTGAATTGTTCTCTTCTGGTAAGGAGACGTAGGCGCCGATTCTGTTGTTTTCATCCGCAGGCGCCATCGCTTTCCATTTTCCGTGGGTGCCATCGAGAAGTGCCTTGGCGAGCGACTCCGCAGCATCAATCGTCGCAAGACTCACGGTGACTGCTGCCCCGTCGCCTTCGGCGACGTCGGCCTTTCCGTTCAAGAGCTCAAAAAGCTCCGATCAGAAGATCCCCCTCGTACACCACGTCGCGGGACGCCAGCGGCTCACCGGCCCTACATATCTGCACTACCATCCAGGCAAGTGCGAGGAGTAAGCGCCGCTGGCGAATGATTCGACCGGCTTTGGCCATTACCGCGATCCTGCAAGTGCGTGTGCCTAACTCCACCCGTAACGCGATTATCCAGCTTTCGAAGTGTCGCTACCCGAAAGTTTTCCCGCGCCTTCGCCCCATAGGTGTCCACGAGCGCCGCCCGGAGCTGTTCTTAGGCATCGATTTTGTTGGGCGCGTTAGTCGTAGCGTTCTGGGTATACGGGGCCATCTCCTTTGCGCGCGCGTAGGTTCGCTTCCGAGTCGATTCCTCAAGAGTCCCGGAGTACGGCGTGAAGAGCCATGCGAGGGACGACACTTTCGGAAAGTGATCCCGAAGTCGCGTGAGGACGCGTAACGCCAGCTCTCCTCACCGGCCGTGCCTTCGCTCCGGACGCGAAACACTCACGCAAAGCGCTCTCAGTGCCCACGCACGTTCACAACCTGCTGGATTACGAACAAGCTGCGCAATCCCATGTGCCCATAGCCCACGTCGTACTGTTCACCGGAATCGGACGTGTAGGTGCTGAGGGGCCCCGGTAAAACTGGACCACCTGGAATGAGAGTTTCGCGGCAGAATTGGGCCTAACGGGACGGCGATTCTGACGTGAAGAAGAAGCGATTTTCGGTCGAGCAGATCAGTGCGATTCTGAAGCAGGCGGAGCTGGGAGCGCCGATCGCTGAGCTCTGCAGACAGCATGGGATTTCGGAACAGAGCTACTACCGGTGGAAGAAGGTCTACGGTGGCATGGAGCCTTCGGAGGCACGCGAGCTCAAACAGCTGCGCGATGAGAATACGAAGCTGAAGCGCCTGGCGGCGGACCTTTCGCTCGACAAGGTGATGCTGCAGGACGTGCTGACAAAAAAGTTCTGAAGCCCGTCAAGAAGCGCGAAGTCGTGCGCTACCTCATGAGTCGTTATGGGATCGGCACGAGACGGGCGTGCCGCTGCGTACCGATACCGCTCGGTGTACTACTACCGCAGTTGCAAGGATCCTCTCACCGCGCTTCGCCAACGCGTGCGTGAGCTCGCTCACGCACGCGTTCGATTCGGGTATCGCCGAATTTTCCTGCTGCTGCGTCGTCAAGGCTGGGATGTGGGAAAGGATCGTCTGTACCGGATATATCGAGAGGAGGGCTTGGGATTGCGCCGGAAACGGGCATGGCGTCACGTGACAGCCGTGCATCGGGCGATTCGAACACCGGCGCGCCATCGGAACGACGTCTGGAGCATGGATTTCGTCCACGATCAACTGGCTGATGGTCGAAAGTTCAGAACGCTGACGGTGATCGATGTGTCTACTCGAGAGTGTCTGGAGATCGAAGTGGGCCAGAGCCTCAAAGCAGAAGACGTTGTGCGCGTCTTGGACCGGCTCAAGTACGAGCGCGGTGTACCGGTCGGATTCACGAGCAGGTATAGGCCGCCAGAATCGGAGAGTTTGTAGGGCTTCTCCGCGGGCTTGGCGGCTCGAATTTCGGCTTCGGTCAGCATGGGGGTAACTGACTCCGCGGTAACCGAGTTACCCCCGTACTTGCCCCCAACCGAGCTAGGCTGTCAACGGACGACCCGGGACCGGTGTCGGTACCAACTTGCTGAGATCCTGCGTTTTTCGGCGGTTGCCGGACGTCCTCGGACGGTGCTGGAGGGGTGATTGGCTCCCCGGGTTGGAATCGAACCAACGACCAACGGATTAACAGTCCGACGCTCTACCGCTGAGCTACCGGGGAACACGTGAGGCGCTTGCGAAGGGCGCGGATTGTGGTGGAGCGAGGCGGACCCGTCAAGCGAATCAG
>DASZTF010000141.1:0-5418 GCA_035548315.1 Minisyncoccota bacterium | reverse complement strand
GCGCGCGGACGAGACGCAAGCCTACGCCGAGCCGAACGCGGCGAGCGAATCCGGAGCGCCATTCTACCCGCAGCTCTACGTCCCCGGCAGATTCAGCCTGAATATCCCAAAGGACCTGAAAACGGGAGAGTACACGCTTGCGGTGGATGTGAACGATCGCACGGGAAACCAGACTTATGAAGCAACCGCAAAATTCTCGGTCGAATAGCGGTCCCACGCCAAGGCCGGATCCCCAATTCACTACAACCTGGAAGAGACGGCCCGGGCGGGAACAAAGACGGTTCGATAAGCGAATCACGGGAGGCCGTCAGCGCCCGGAGAACAGATTTGAAAGATATTGCCCTCGGGATCGACCGCGTCGCAAGCCTCACCCGGCTGTTGCCAGGGACGCCGTAACGTCCTGATCCCGAGTGATTCTAACCGCGACCGCTCGGATTCGACGTCTTTGACTTCAAAGATGAGTTTCACCGGATCCTCTTCTCGCGGAGTCGGCGGGGACGTGATTTCGATGTGCTTCGCGATTTCGCCTGGAATAGCATGCAAGGCGAATCGAACAGCACCGGTATCGAAAGTCGCCCACACGTCCGTCCATTCTTGATTGGTTGATTTGACGCCGAGCATATCGCCATAAAACTGCTTCATCTGTTCCAGATCTTTGACGTAAAGCATTGCGCCACGTAGCAGCATATGCGCGATCATATAACGCCGGCGTACGGGTGCTATTCCTCGCCGGCGTCGCGCTGCGCATCGAGCGAGTTGAAGTCCTGCTTCAACCCTTCGTCCGTCGATTTCCTCGTGTAGATAGCGCACCGGACGATCGCCGGAGCGCCGTTCCCATTCCCGTTACTCGCGCTCATTGTGTTTCGGGTCCGGTCGATGTCCCAATCCGAAAAACGCAAATCCGTTCCAGCGCGTCCCCGTCGCCTCAGTGACCGCCCGACTCAAGGATGTGTAGATCCTGCCGTTACACTCGAAGCCACCGTCGGCGCGGACATGGACGATGATGTCTTTCCCCTGGAAACGGCGAATCAGCGGCGTACCAGGCAATGGCAGCCTGGGATCGAGCGCCGGTCTGAGCCGCGCCTCAACCGTGCGCGCTTCGTTCAGGGGTTCGCGCAGGAAGTTCTTGGGCGCGCGAATCCGCAGGTCGGAGTCATCAGCGATCTCCAGCGCTCGTTGACGAGCGCGTTCGGACAGGCCGCCCCACGCGTTCGCCTGGATGCGCCAGGCGATGCGGCGGAATAGAAACTGCTTGTGATTGGATCTTTGATTGCTCTCCGAAAACCTCGCGGTACTTTCCCTTCAGTTGCAGCGTGGTCAGGCTTCGCAATGCCTCGATCTCTTCCCGAATTTCGGTCTCGTTCTTCATGGTGTTAACCAGCAGTCCCATCAGGGCTCTCTGTCTCCGGGAAGTCAACTTGTTCACCGGCCGGATCGGGGAAGAGAAGACGGACGAGTGCATCGCCGAGGAAGGCGGCGACTTCGGGAACAGCTTTGTCGAGCGCGGCATCACGATCGCGCATGAGCGGTCTCCTTCGGAAACCACCCACGACGATCTCCGCTTGGCGGTCGAGCCGGCGTCTGGTGGATGTAGTTGGCGCGGCGTATTGCCGCGTTCGTCAACTATATACGCGGCCCAAGTTCGGATTGTCCGGGACGAGTCTAGGGCGTTAACCACGACCGGGTTGTGACGTGGAGACGAGGAGAAACGGCCGCCGGCAAACGTTGCAGGGGCGCACGGCTGGCGTTTCAGGTGCGAATCTGCTGGAAACGGAGAGACGCGGAAGTGCCGAAATTACGGCCAGTTGCGCAGTTGCAGACGGAGATCTCGGTTAACGAATGGGCTGGGGAAGGTGCTGAAAATGAAATTGGCTCGCCAAGCCAAACAAAGGGTGTGAGGCATAAGGGCCGGAGACTGGAAGCATCTGATTCGAAGGCACTTTGATAAAATCAGCCGATATATGACCTCAGGGACGGCTAGCCGACGTAACATGAAGAACGGCTTTGCAAATTAGAACTAGCGCAGAGCAATACACTAACTAATTGATTTTACTTACCATTTCTCAAATCATGTGCCCGTGCAGCCTCCGGCTCAATGCAGCGGCACCAACTCGGCCACCCACCAAGTCAAGGGAATTTTTTTCGAGATTGTCTTTCGGCAGCTGATTACAAGCCTTGGTTTCAAGTTGTCTGCTCCACCGGACATTCCGGTCATCTAGACAGTTGCGACTGGTGGACTGCCCACCATGCCTTCCAGAAGCCCACATATTTCATCTCATCCTGACGGAACTCGGGTTCTGTAGGTGAGTGCAACAGCGTGTCTTCAGTTGTAAATGGACCCTTGCTTGTCGCCTGTGTGAATTCCATGCTAGCGAGGTTAGTACGGGTCTGCATCGGAAGCGCATTTGCAAACGAGGCAAGGCCGAGGACTCCTTCATAGCGGAGATCAACAGCATCCGCATCCAGCAGCGCCGCCAAGATGGGTAACGTGTTTGGGGTGTGCATCGCCCTCAGAGAATAGGCTGCACAACGTCTCACCTGTGCCGGCAACCCGGCCTTCGTTAGATCACCAAGCGCAAGTACTGCAGCGTCTTGTGGATTCCGAACATCGCAGAGCGAAGCGGCAACAAGCGGTTGTTTCGCGATTTCATTCAATACATTCGCATCAGATCTGAGACCGACAATTGCCGAAGTATCACCAGCCCTGATCAGTGCCTGGAGGCCTAGCAAGCGCAGGGGGGGATCTGCCGAAGCCGCGACAGCCGCCCATGCTTTCCGTGCTACTGCTGACGTAACGTCATCAAAGGCACCGCCAGTAGCCACAAACATCGCGATTTGCGACTTGCTGCCCGTGGACTGAAGGGTTGACGCAATCTCGCAAATGAGTTTTTCGAGCGGATCCATATCGGATTGAATCGACAACACACCACTTGGGGGGCTCGCCGCAACAGCTAGATATGTCATCGAAAACGGCACATCTCCTACGACGGGGGAAATGATCTGCCACTGGCCGTTATTTCCCGACTTAAGGAACCACGCGCCCACGACCTCGGTGGGACTTGGCGCTGAAACTAAACTGCCACTCGAGGTCCAGCGGGCTTGGAGGTGCGCGCCCTCGGTAGGCACCCCTTTCAGTACTCTCAGAATCTCAATGGTTCCGAAAAGTCCACCCGGCGTTGGCGTCACATTCGTTGCTCTTCCGACGACAATCGCGTCTGCCTCCTTTACCAGCGCCGCCAGAGGCCGGTAGCCTGCGGGACCACCCGAGGCACCGATCGTGAGGATACCAAGCGCTAGAATAGCTACGCTTTCCTTTCCCTTTCGTTGCATTGTGAGGCCTCTTGCTCAGTTCACCGGACTGACAATATTTGTGTGTCGCCCGTGATCAGTATACCGCTGGTGGGTATTGTTTTGAACAAGGACGCCACGGTCCACAAAGCGCAGGGCAGCGATTTCGAAACCGTGATTCTCATCGTGCCGCGCAAGGCGCAAACGCTTTCGCGCGAGCTCCTGTACACAGGCCTCACGCGCTTCAAGCGCAAGCTGGTACCGCTAGTCGAAAAGGACAGCCAGCCTTTGTTAGATCTGCGCCGACCGGAAGCATCGGACACGATGCGCCGGACAACGCGGATGTTCAAGTTGCTGATCGGGCAGGACGCGGGAGACATCGGCATCAAGGGTCCGTATCGGCCCGAGGGGCTTACCCATCGCACATCAGATGGCACGCCGGTACGGTCGAAAAGCGAGGTCATCGTACATGACGTTCTCGCTTCATTGGGCCTGTCGATTGAGTACGAAAAGGAACTGCCCGCGAAGGACGGCGACCCGAAGAATTTCCGGCTACCCGATTTCACGGTCCATTATCAAGGCCGCACCTGGTATTGGGAGCACCTGGGGCTGCTTGAGAAGGCGTCCTACAGGGAAGACTGGGAGAAGAAGCAGCAGTGGTATCAGTACAATGGCTACTGGGATCGTGTGGTCACGTCCGAGGACCATCCGGGTGGCATCGGCGGCATCGTGAACGCCGACGAGATCCGACAAAAGGCGCAGGAGCGAATATTTGGGAAGAGTTAAGCCACTCGGTTCAATTCTCGCGGTTCGAGTCGTCCGGCCTGAGTCTGGCATGCGTGTCAAGATCTGGTCCGAATCGAGCCACGTCGTGGTAGGACCAAGCGGGGGAAGTCATTGACCAACTACTGTCACCAACACAAGCCCCAGCGTACGCGCGGCGGTGCATCCCCGCTACAATGACGATGGATGTGATGGATGAACGGTGTTTCGCTTGTCACGCACGGTGATAGTGAGGAGCGGGCCAGGTGGCCCGCCCTGCAGCCACACTTCCCGCTCTACGAATCGTTCTGGATGCAGCATGTATACACGCTTCGCGGCGCCGATGGCCGCATTCGCGCCGACATCGATGAGCGTCTGGAGTTGATGGCTCAAGAACACTACAAGTGTTTCTTGTCGTTGAGCATCGCGCAGAGTGGCCTGGATGACGACGCGCATCCCGAGCGCACTTTTGGTTCCTTACAGAACGCCGGAAATCGCGCGCAACAGGTCATCCGGCTGTTCGATGAGATCCGTGCCGCTTGCCTTCCAGCCGATTCTGATCCCGTCGATCCGCCACCCCTAGTTGATTACTGCCGTGGCGTGGCGGAGTACCGCAACTACGTCCATGAGGATGTCATGGGGATGGTCGTTATCGGAGGACGTCGCTACCTGCCCAGGCCCGCATGCCTCGGAACGTACCGGCGCTGGTCGCGTCTACGAGGCGCGTCCGTTGCGGATTTTGAGCCCCTGCACGAAGTTCTGGCCACACGCTTTACCGCACTCAACGTCCTACTCGACAGCCGCTGGCGAATGTTGATCGACCGCACCCCGGCGGTGCTGGCATCGCCCGGCTACCGGCAACTTCTGCCACCGCAGGCCGGCGCGGCGAATGTTGTCGTGCAGCGCATCATGCTCTCCTCCAACGTTCAGTTGGGCTGACCCCAAGAATGCTGCGCAATGTGTGAGCGAGTGCCGTCGTGGCGCCGGCGGCCGCAGGACCGCCGAAGCACTTCTGTTCGAGACGTCCGGCCTGAGGTCGGACAATCATCGCCCAGCCGTTAACCAATCCCTGGTTTCCGTCCGGAGACGGGGAGAAACGGCCTCCGGCAAACGCCACCAGGACGCACGGCTGGCCCGGCAGGCGGGAATCGGCTCGAAACGGAGAGACGCGGAAGTGCCAAAAAGACGGCCAGTTGCGTGGTTACGGACGGAGAGAGGACGTTAACTGGCTCTTGATCAGAAACGGGGGCAGGCCGGGAACCCGAGTTGATAAAACCAACTTGGGAGAAAGCTTTGACCGACTCGGAGATTCTGATTGGACTGCCCGGCTACCAGATTACCGGCATTGAACAAGAAAAGGGGGAAGTG
>DASZTF010000140.1:0-3250 GCA_035548315.1 Minisyncoccota bacterium | reverse complement strand
GCGCGCGGGCCTCGTGCGCCGGCGCGCCTCCGGCCGCGACGGGCGCAGCACCATCGTGGAGCTGACGCCTTCGGGACGGCGCCGGATCGAAGCCGCCTTCCGCGCCGACATGGAGATCGAGAACCGCATGGTCTCCGTCCTTACCGAGGCCGAACGCGCGGAACTGGTGCGCCTGCTGAGGAAGCTGAACCAGGGGGTGAGGGGGTGAATATGAATTGCGCTCCGCTATCGAAGCGGCTGGAATCCGAAATTATTGACCTGCCGCAACACAGCCATGAGCTGTTCTCTTCGGAGCCGCACAACGGACTGCGGAGGGTGGGCGGCGAAAACACCGAGCTTCATCAGATCCGGGAGACCGATTGCCGGTACAATGTGGCCGATAAGAAGGAAGTTGATGACCTTGACGGGCCGCTCCTCTGAGGCTTCGAAGGTGCGAAGTTGCTCCTCGCTGTAAACAGATCGTCCACCTGCAAGACGCCGCAAATCCTCTGCCGATCTGGCGAGAGTCATGCTTTCGAATATGCCAACAGTCGTTATTGCTTGCGATGGCGGCCGATCTGATCTGCTCTTGTAGAATAACAGAATATCGCCGGGTTGATCGATGTGGGCTTGTGCGCGGCAGAGATAAACTTTGCGGATCGTATTGCCAGGTGTCTTAGGGCCATCAAAGCCGCTATAGCCAAATAGATCAGGCTGCCGCTTGTCGATGAGCTCCGGAAACAGACATTCGTGGAAGGGCCCCCTGATCGGAATTACGTATCCCGTGACGCTATCGGCCGTGCTGAAGCGAGGATAGCCCGTGCGTGCGGCATCGAATGGCGTCTGATTTTCCAAAACCTCAAGCGGTGTACGCCCAAATGGCTTCTCATACACATGCTCACCGTTTGGCTTGGTATATGTGTGCGCGAAGCCAAAGTATGTAATTAGATCAATAAGCGTTTCCTGCGTCGGATAGGCCGTAACGTAGGCGACGTCATAGGTGTTTGTCTGGGCAAACCAAAGCACCTGTTTCAGCAGCAATTCGCCAAGTTTCACGCCACGACGTTCGGCGCGTACCTTGAACGTGCAAATCTTGAGAATCTTCTTGCCGTGCAATGTTGCGTCGGTATGACCTTCGGCCTCGTCCTTGCGAACGATCAGCCCACCAACCTGGCTATCGTCGGTCACCACCCAGCACTTGCGCATTTCCTTCACACATTTTGTCCGCCACCATTCGTCAAATCCAGGGTAGCCCTCCCGTAAGCTGTCGAAAATGGAATCCGACAAGGGGAGCGCATGGGCATCCGCTTCTTGGACGAAAGGAATCGCGACTTCACGTGGCTCATATGTCGAGCGCAGGAGGGAAACGGCATCCGCGACATAAAGCACGCGGCCGGCAAGTTCTGGAGAGTGTCGCCTTGCTCGGTCGTGTAGTCCTTGATCCTGAGTTATAAGAAAGTCCGCCACCCCAATTACAAGCGCGTGCAGCAGCGTGGCGTCGACAACATCGTTAGGCTTCGGAAGATTGCCGAACAATTGCTCAAGGCCGTCCGGATTGAGCCCACGCACCTTGCTAATCAGCCGAAACTTATGCAGTTTGCTGAGCGAAACCAGTCGACGTGCAGCATCTTTGTCGCGCTCAATGTCGTCGCGGGCGGCCTCATGGATGAAGACGCCAACGCCGTGCTTGGCGGCAAGCTGCTGCAACAACGCAAATTCGGGGGATACGGCTAAAGCATCTTCAAGATGAATGAAGACGTTGGTATCAATTAAGTAGTTCGGAGCACTCATGAAGAAGCGCCTTACGTAGTTCCGGAGGCGCATAAAGGAAGGACTGCGGTGGTTCGAACCTAAATCGGTCTCTCAGCTCCTGCAGCTCCAGCGCGCGCTTCAATGGGCGCGCCCCCCGAAGTTTTATTGCAAAGCCCGTTTTGGCGCCGGCGAAGTAGGAGTCAAAATCGCTGCGGCGGATGCACGCCTGGTCACCGAACCTTTTCCAGATCGTGTTGGTAGGGCCATGCAGCACTTCTGCGATGCTGGCCACGCCAGTTAGTGCACGCGTCGGGCTACTCTCGTAGATCAGGGCGATTGTTCCCGGCTCAATATTAGGTGAAAACCGTCGCCGCAGCTCGACAGTTTTTCTGCCGCTCACAATTTCCGTCGAGTATTCGGGCTTGATGCTCAAGACCAGATCGCGGCGTGCAGCCTCGGGCGGGCCACCAATGATCGGGAGCGAAATGTGGCGCGATTTAAGGCCACGGTGGATTTTCTCTGCATCGGGCGCGAGATTCGCATCAATTCGTACGCCAACGCCGAGAGCCTCCAGGTAGTGCACCAAATTTGAGACTAGGATGTCTCTTCGCCGTTCCAGCCGTGACAGCGCCGCCTGACCGATCCGCAGGCGATCCGCAAGTTCGTGCTGCGGAACGCCCAACAGGTCACGAATTCTTCGAAGCTGATGTCCAAGATGCCGCTCGGTTGCGGGCGGTGCCTTCGTGCTCGTCTTTACCACGTTCACCTACCGAATCAGTCACGCTCGATGCACTCTAGGAATCGGTCAGTATGACTTGCAAGTTGCGCAGTCGCTCGAAATCTTGTCGCCGCACAATTTCTCATCGATGGATTGGCTACTTACTAGGATTCGGAGCCCGGTTGCTTGGGCAACAGTGAATCAGCCTGTATTGCAGTCGGGGCAGCAATAATAGCATCCATTGGATTGAGCGTAGGTTTCCTTGGCTTTCCTCACTGCGCCGCGACAGTCCGAGTGCCAGCCGAGATCCAGACGGTTTTGTGGCTCAGGCAGATGATGGCACGATCCAACATCGTGAACTTCATGATCCCCGTTGGCCTGAGCATCTCTATTCACGCAATAGTTCGGCATCGAGCGCGCCTCCGACTCATTCACTAGAGAGTACAAAGTTACCAAGGTTGAGGTCAACAGAAAGACAATTATTCGGGGAATTGGCGTCAGCGACGGATATATCCTCATTGGCCTTCTGCCCCTTTCTCGACCCGCCTTTTTGTCTGGAGTGCGCGCCGCCGGCCGGAGCCCGGACGGGTGATCGTTCCGGAGTTCGTCGTCTTCGTCGTCTCTTCCGGCCTGTTCTGCAGCGCGAATTTCCGCGTCCCGCCGCTTCCGCTGGCGTCATGGAATATCCGCGCGCGGATTCCGTCTTGGGGGATATGCCTTAATTTCGGAGAACCATAATGTCCCCTCAGTCGCAATCATTCTGCGGCCGTTTTCGCCCGCGGCGTCACGCGGGCCTCTACG
>DASZTF010000139.1:0-5657 GCA_035548315.1 Minisyncoccota bacterium | reverse complement strand
AGTCGAACGCTTCTTTGCCTGGCTCCACAACTCCCGCCGCGTCGTCACGCGCTGGGAGCGTCACCTCGACAATTACCTCGGCATGGTCCAGCTCGCCTGTGCCCGGATCCTCCTTCGACGGTTTATGAGATGACTTCTAGTGCGCGCGGCTGGATCTGCGCTGCGCTTGAACGCGCCGGCTATCACGCCGACGGTGCTGCTTCCGGTCCGCAAGGTCTGGCGTTCGCCGCGTCGCGCGTGTACGACGCTCTCGTAGTCGATCAGGCGTTACCTGGTCTCCCAGGATTGGAAGTCCTGCACGCATTGATTGATTCTGACGTCCTCGTTCCAGCGGTATTCGTCACGGGGCACGGCGTGGCTCGTTTCCGAGACCGAGCCATCGCTCTTGGGGTCGTCGAGTGCCTCGGAAAACCCATTCGGTTCATGCCACTTGTCCGCGCCGTTGACAGGGCCGTGTGCACGACGACGTCCTCGTCGACCGGCGCAGCGGCTTTTCAGACGTCGAAAGGGCATCTCGTTACGCGTCTCGCGCATACGCTCGTGACCACGACGGAGATTGCGCGCGACGAGCTTCTTCGGCTCCTCATTCGGGTAGTCGCGCATCCGCGGTTGTCGTTAACGGAATTCGTGACCGTGAGCGGCGTTCTGAGGTGTGTCGCGGACGCAATCGACGGGGCTGTTGGTGCCTCATTTCTTACTGGACTTGCCGAGAGTCTGAAAGTCAAGGACACTCAGTCAACGAACCAGCTGCTCGATGTGTTCCTGGGGCTCCTTGATCGCGACTTGTCCGCGTGTTGCCTTCCGATCGATGAACTGGCACGGAAGCTCGGCAGTCAGCCGTTGCACCTAGAACGCGCGTGCGTGCCACTAAATATGACGCCCGCCATGTGCAGAACCGCCTACCAGATGCGGCGCATCGTGCGTGCCCTTATTGAGGGCCCAGACGAGCACGTAAAGCAGATTGCGTATCAGGTCGGGTACCGCCATCCGCCGAATCTGACGCGCGCGTTCCGCGTGTATTTCGGGCTTCCTCCGCAGGATTTTCGTTCGCTCTGGCGCGGTCAGGCGTGTCGCTGATGTCCGCCTTGGGGCGCATGGCACCATCTGCCGAAGTGGTCAGCAAAATGATAAGCAGAAGTGCTTGACGCGCCGAGAATACAGATCGACACTTCCGCTCGGTCGACAATATCCAACGACAGTGGCAGTCATCGTAAGCGCCGAAGCAATACATCAAACGCTGGATCGTGACTGATGCTAACGACGAGACTACGAGCGACGCTTGATGTTGTCACGGCCATCGTGATGCTGGCCATCGCCGGCCTGTTGCTGTGGCTGGTTGTGAAGACCGGAAAGACGCCGGTGGGGCTTGTTGCCGATCCAACATTGCCTCTCGTTTCTCTCGACGGGGCGCCAAGTCTGGGGGACCAGTCAGCGCCGTATGCCATCGTTGAGTTTTCAGACTTCGAATGCCCGTATTGTCGCAAGTTCGCCAGCGATGTCTGGCCTGAAGTCAAGACCAAACTTATTGACGCGGGCCAATTGCGAGTATCGTTCCGGCACCTCCCGCTAACCAAACATCCTCATGCCAGGACCGCTGCTGAAGCCGCGACGTGTGCTCAGCGACAGTTGAAGTTCTGGCCAATGGCCGAAGCGCTGTGGCGAAGTGAATTGGCCGATGCGGATTTGCGAAGCGCCGCAATCGACGTCGAACTTGACATCGACGCCTTCAGTGCGTGCCGGTCGGCTGTGGCTTCAGGCATTGTTGCGCACGACATTGAACTCGCACATACTCTGCGAGTCACAGGTACTCCAACGTTTCTCATTGGGCGCGTCGTTGGTCGTGGGGTGAGAGTCGTCGGCGTGCTCTACGGCGTCGTGCCCATTAGCGCATTTGAGAAAGCGATTGACGCCATGAAGCGAATGCGGTGAAGTCAAGCGTGATACGCGATTTAAAGGAGGATGCGATGCAGGTCAGCAGTCGGATTGTCAGGAATGCTGCGTTTGTAGTGCTGCTAGTAGTTGCGGCCGTCGGTGTGCAGCGAAAGGTATTCGCTGCGTCTTGCAGCAGTTGGACTGGAACTTGGGATTTCATCAACTTGTACAGCTGCGGCGAGTATGTGTACGACTCCGACGCACTCCCCGACATGCACAACATCGCTGACTACTACGCCTCGGCCTATAACTGGGGAGGCGGCGTTTACCATGATCCGTATTGGTACGCAAGGCTCGGTAGCTTCGAGGATCCGGCGTACTATGATAGCGCCTGGCCGGTCTGCCCAAATTCCTGGTGCGCCGACTAGCCCGGTCTGAACGGTAGACGTTTCGGGGTGCGTGTGGCAAGGTTGACGCCCGTCGTTGCGGTCGCGTTGGGCCTGTGTCTGGTGAGTTGGACGCAGGCCCAAACGATCTTTCGAGGGGGTGTGGACGTCATTAGGCTCGATGTCGTCGTTCTTGACAAGCAGCGAAGGCCCGTCTCGGGACTAACGGCGCGTGACTTCAATGTCCTTGATGATGGCATTTCCCAACCAGTTGAGGCATTCGCGGAAGTCAGGCTCCCGGATACGACGCCCGTGTTGTCGGCTCAGGCGACACGAACGGCGGTGTCGGACGTCTTTTCGAATGTTCGGTCGGAGGACGGTCGTCTCGTGGCGATCATGATGGACCATTCGGTGCCAGCGGGCGGGATGACAACCGTTGCCAGGCGTATCGCGCGCGCAGCCGTCGCTAGCTTGGGCCCGAATGACTTGGCGGCGATCGTAACGAGTAGTCCGTTTCGCGGAGATGGAAAAGTGCAGGGGTTCACTTCCGACCGCGAGCGACTCTATCGCGCAATTGAGAGTCCGATAATGGGCGTCACGCCTGGGCCGCCAAATGGACCGAGCGGGGGTAGCGACAGCATTCCGAGTATCAGCAACAGCATTGCATGTCATTGTGGGGTTTGTCAGTGGGACGCCATTGCGCGCGTCGCGGACGCGATGGCGCAGGAGACACGTCGTCAGAAGATGCTGTTGTTTGTGGCGAGGGAGCTAAAGGTCCAAGTGGCGTCATCTAATGACGTATGTGCTTTCGATGTCAAATACGCCCGCGAACGCGGGATGCAGGCACTCGATCGGGCAAACGTGACGGTGCATGTGATCGATCCCAGTGGCCTTGAGTCGTTGGCGGCGACTGCGAGCGGCATGTCGCGCACGGATGCCGCCGTCAACCTCGCCCGACAGGGCGACCTCGCTGTCTTGCCAGACTATACGGGCGGACGAGCGATCATTGGCGTCAATGAACCTGAGAAGGCGATTCCAGCGATTTTTGAGGAGACAAGTTCGTACTACTTGCTCGGGTTCGTGCCTAAACGCGGAGCCCAGAGCGCCCGACGATCGATTCGCGTGACCGTGAAGAACGGTCGGAACTTTATCGTTCGGACGCGGACTGGCTACTATCCGCCGTCGGCTCTCGCGTCGAAGCCGGTCAGTCTAGACAGGTTGGAGGCGCAAGTCACGTCACTGCTGCCACCAATGGGCTTGCCCCTCACCATGAGCTTGACCCCGACTATTCTGTCCGGGGGGCGAACCGGAATTGTTCTGCAACTTGGGATGGACCTACGTAATGGAGTGGCGATGCCACAATCACAGACCCTTGGTGTCCTTGTAGCTGTTCTCGACCGTGCCGGTCGACTTCTGGGGTCTGTGCGCGAGACAGTCCGTGCGCAGCCGAACGAGTCAGATGGTCAGCTCGAATGGGTGTCGCACTTCCCTCAGAAACCGGGCGAGTACGAAGTTCGCGTGGGGGTTGACTGGGGCGGACGACTCGGAGGAGTCTACGGGTATGTCGACATACCAGATCCACCGAAGTCTGTAGAGACACTGGTGGGGGCGAGGCTGGCGATACAGGGCGTGCCGACGCTTCGAAGAACATTCGCAATCGATGAGTCCGTTCAGGTCTTGTTTGACTTGTTTCAGAAAGAGGCTCCCAGGCCAGCCGTGGTCGAGATGATTGTGGTCGAGGATGGCGGTCATGAGGTTTTCCGCGCTGTTGCACCGCCGTCGCGCACGATCCCGATAACTATCGACGTGCCGGTGTCACGATTGCGGGAGGGACGCTATGTCCTGCGCCTGTCTCTGGCTGAAGGCGATGACCGCCAAGCCCTAGAGGTTCCGTTTTCCGTTCGATAGCACTCGTGACGTGCCCTCGGCAAGTCCGTTTAGTGCCTGGGATGAGGTTCTCCGTAAGGAGGACTGACTCGTCATCACCTGAGCGTGCGGCGACGGAACGGAGCGTGCTGCTGAAGCCGGTTCAGGGCCATCTCGCCATCGTCGACACGACGAGCTCCAGCTTTCCGTACCTGGCCGGCCTCGCCGCGCCGGGCTGCGTCGTGATCACGGCGACGAGTTCGTTCGGCCAGCGCTATCACACGCAATTTCCCGAGGGCTTCGTGCAGGCTCTGGCGTCGCCTGACGCGGACCTCGACAAGGACGGCCGCATCTCGCTGCTCGAAGCGTTCGTCTTCGCCTCGCGCTCGGTGAAGACGTACTACGACCAGAAGGGCACGATGGCGACCGAGTCGTCGCTCATGGACGACACCGGCACGGGTAAGGGGACCGACGCCGCGGCCGCGACGAGCGCGGACGCGAGCCTCGCCGCGCTGACGTACTTCGACACGCCCGTCGTCGCCACGTCCTCCGATCCCGAGACGCAACGCCTGCTCGCGCGCCAGCAGGCGCTCAACAATCAGCTTGAAGAACTGCGCCGCAAGAAAGCCTCGATGCCCGCGGACGAGTACGACAAGCAGTTCGAAGCCCTGATGCTCGATCTCGCGGCGGTGTCGCGCGACATTCGGACGAAGACGCAACGGTAAAAAGTTCGAAGTTCAAAGTTCGAAGTTCGAAGTTTTCTTTTCCGCGCGGTCCCACCACGCCACCGTCATCCGCTCCCGTCGTGGCAGCGTCCGCGCGGCGATGAGGCCGACGAGCGTGCCCGCCAGGACGGCCCACAGCGTCTGCTCCGCGGCGAGCGCCGGTGACGTGCGGCCGCTGGCGCCGCCGGCGATTTGCAGGAGCAGCCAGAACGCCGGCACGATCGCCGCGGGAATCTCGACGACGTCGAAGACGAGGGGAAGCGGGATGAGGACGAGAATGCGGGAGCGCGGCCAGAGGACGAGATAGGCCGCGACGATCGCGGCAATGGGACCTGCGGCGCCGATGAGCGGCGTCATCAGCGGCATCGCCCATTGCGCGCCCAGGACGGCGGCCAGGAGACCGGCTGCGAACAGCCCGGCGAATCGGCCATGTCCGAGCCGGTCCTCGACGGCGCCGCCGAACAGCCACAGCGTCAGCATGTTCGTGGCGGCCTGCACGAGGCCGCTATGCACGAAGACCAGCAGCGGCAGGCGCCAGCGGATCATCGCGTCGGGATTGCCGGAGGCGAAGACGAGGCTGCGCGGATCGAGCTCGGGCAGCAGGAATTCGCCAGCGAACACGACGCCAATGGCGGCGACGAGCAGGACGGTCACCCACGGCGTCGTTCGCGTGGGGATGACGTCGGAGATCGGGATCATCGGCGCGCATCAGTATAGTGATGCAGGCCGGCGCGACGGACGCGCCGCCATGTCCGGGACTTCGCCTGATGCAGTGCACCAATTGCGGCGCCACCATCGCCGACAAAGC
>DASZTF010000138.1:0-8129 GCA_035548315.1 Minisyncoccota bacterium | reverse complement strand
CTATACGACGGAACGGCTGCACGATCTGGTACGCGACAACATCGGCCGATCGCCGCTCTACAACGGACAGATCTCCGGCATTGGCCCGCGCTATTGTCCGTCGCTCGAAGACAAAGTGATGCGCTTCCCGGAGAAGGAGCGACATCAGATCTTTCTCGAGCCGGAGGGCGTCGACGTCGACGAAATCTATGTGAATGGGCTGTCGATGAGCCTGCCGCGGGAGGTGCAGGACGCGATTGTCCACGCGTTGCCCGGCCTCGAGTCTGCACGCGTGCTGCGACATGCGTACGCCGTCGAATACGACTTCGTTCAGCCGACAGAGCTGCAGCGATCGCTCGAGACCAAACGTCTGCCCGGCCTGTTTCTCGCGGGTCAGATCAATGGTACGTCGGGATATGAAGAGGCGGCCGCGCAGGGACTGATGGCGGGGATCAACGCCGCACGTGCCGTGCAGGATCGTGCGCCGGTCGTGCTCGGGCGCGATCAGGCGTACATCGGTATTCTCATCGACGACCTCGTTACGCGGGGATGTCTCGAGCCGTATCGCATGTTCACGTCGCGCGCCGAGCATCGTCTACGCCTGCGCATCGACAACGCCGACGTGCGTCTGACACCGATCGGCCGGCAGATTGGGCTGGTCGACGATGCGCGATGGCGGTCGTTCGATGCGCGCCGCGAACGGCTCGCACGCAATCTCGATCGCGCGCAGTGCACACGCGTGTCGATCGACGGCGAGACGACGACGGCCGCGCAGGCCTTGTCGCGGCCGCCGGTGACGCTCGACGATCTGCGCGACCAGGGATTTGCAATCGAGCGCGACGAACAACGCGACGATCTGGACGCCGCGACGCTGACGGCGGAGCTGAAGTATCGCGGCTATCTCAAGCGTCATGACGCGCAGTTGGCCCGCACGCAGGCCGACGAGGCGCGGCGGATTCCGGCGGCGTTTTCCTACGCAGCGATCCCCGGGCTGTCGCGGGAAATCGTAGAGCGACTGACGCACGTGCGACCGGAGACCGTCGGACAGGCGGCGCGAGTGCCTGGTGTCACGCCAGCGGCCGTCGCTATCGTCGCTGCTCGCGTGTCCCGTTGGACGTCTGGAGGCTAGTCGCGCGTGTCGGCCTTCCCCGTTTTGATTCGCGCGCGCGTCGATGCGTACGGGCTGCAGGTCGCGGACGATTTGATCGCACAGCTTGGCGCATATCTCGGCTTGTTGGCGCGCTGGAATCGACGGATCAATCTCACCTCGTTCGATCTCGACACGCCCACCGACGCGGCGATCGACCGCCTGATCGTCGAGCCGCTGCGAGCCGCGGCGTTCGTCCGCGACGGCGATCGTCTCGCTGTCGACGTGGGATCCGGTGGCGGCTCGCCGGCGATTCCGATCGCGCTTGCCTGTCCCAGGCTGCACATGACACTCGTCGAAGTGCGCGCCCGGAAGGCGGCGTTCCTGCGCGAAGCCGTGCGTACACTCGCGCTCACCGGCGCGCGTGTCGAGGCCGTCGCTTTTGGCGCGCTCGCCGGGGACTCTTCACTTGCCAAGCAAGTGGATGTCGTCACGATGCGCGCGGTGCGCGCGGATCGGGAGATCTGGACGACGATCGACGCGTTGCTCGCGCCGCGCGGACAGGTGTTGTGGCTTGGCGGCGATCCGGAGGCGATTGAGACGACGACGTTTGCGCCAGTCGCTCACGAAGACGCCGTTCTCGTCATCGCGCGGCGCTGAAGGTCGCCATCCCGTTGTGGCCAATAATTGGCTATAAGACAAAAATTATATCATCAGTGATCTGGTCTTGGATCACTGGCCATCGTCCGTAAGCGAGCTACGTTAAAGAGAAGCTCGAGGACCGTGGAGCGAGAGAACTCTGTTCTCGCAGCCGCTCATTCACCCCGAAAGATTCGGAACAGGCTCGTCCGCGAGCGCGCGTTACCACGGCGTCGGGAGAATGGCTCAAAGCCGACCGGTCAGGCTGTCGCGCCATGAACGCCAGGAGCACGCGGGTCCTCCGCCGAAAGCCTCGTACGCGTCGTGGTCTAGTTTGAACTAGAGCACGACCCCACGCGCGACCAGTCAGAGGAGACGATGCTCGCCGGTTTGAGTCGCTACCGGCCGATCGGCTGTTGCGAAAAATGTCGAGGGGTATGGCGATTGGCACTATGTTCTACGCGTCTACGGCGGCGGCGTCCGCCGGCATTGATAGATCTCTTGGCAATAATATAGTTGGCTAACCGCGTCGGTCATTTGGTTCGGTTGACTGAGAAGGCAATTGAGCACTTGTCGAGATCCACAGCCCTGAGAAATCCGTCTGGAGCCTCAAAGACCCAGATTGTACCTAGGCCTATGACGGTCTTGACCGGCCCCCACACTGCCGGAATATTGGCTATTGCTGGGCTCACGGGATGACAGTTGCCAAACGGCGTGCCCGTATTCTGAGCTGCAATAATCGGAGCGGGCTGGAGCCAACTGCCTGCTGCATTGAGCAGCAGACCGACCGCCACGGCCCCAAGAAGTGCTTTAGTTGTCTTGTCCGCAATCATGGCTCAAGCCTCCTACTACGATTCGATAATCAACCAGGGTGCGTCAGGGACGTCTGCATGACGGTCAGCCGTTGCGGGTCACGCCCTGGACGCCGATCCGTCATCAGTCTTCATTGGTCAAGTGAACGCTCATTCCTGAACAGTCTTCTTTGCGTTCTTAAGGAGTTCTCTGTTCTCAGCATTGCGCTGCTTGTTGTAGTCATGACGATCACTGCGAAGAATGCAGCCCGATCCGCTGCCGGCCTTGTGCTCGAAGTGCGGCGCTTTGCTCCTAGCGTGCGTCACGACTGGCTGATGGCACGACGGGCACCTGAACGGATCGGGCGGCAGTTCGCCTCGAAATTTCCTTTGCAAGAACTCCGCAAGCTCCGGACTGATCAGCGCGCCGTCGATAGTTGCCATGAATCCTCTCAGTGTTTCGCCTGATCTTCGTACCGCACAACAACCCGAATTAGATGCCCGCCGAGATCGTTCGCGTTCTGCTTCCGGCACCTCGGACACGTCCAGGCAACCGGCTTCGGCGCGTCTGTTCGTTCCACAGTCAAGCGGAGCGGTGTGCCGCAGTGCGGGCAGCGGATGTCGAGCGGATCAATCATGCCTGGCGCCGAATTGTCGCATGTTGCTGGCGCATGTCGTTCGTCCGTTGATACTGTGTCCGGCTAATGTCGGCAGCAGACCTGATCGCGCATTACAGGAAACTGAAGGCGCAAGCGGCCACAAGCCTGACGAACGACGCTGTCAGCCAGACGTTGATCGACATGGCGCTCGAAGCGCTGGATTTTCTAGTCGCTGAAGCCAATGTCGTCCCGTTGACGTCCAGAGTCGCCGGAAAGACGTATCGCGCCTATCGAATTGGCGAACGCATCTCGCGACCGATTAACGAGGCAAGCTTCATCGCCGATCCAGACGGTCTAACCAAGGCAGTCAAATCCTTTTCTGCGGCCAAGTTAAAAGCAATGCCTGCCTCGGATGCGACGCGGCTCATCTACACCATGGGCATGGCGTTTTATGCCGCGCTTGATGTTCTCAAAGACGACGACAAAAAGACGCCAGCGACACACTTTGAGATTCTGGCTGCTCGCATTTTCGCGATGTTATTCGCAGTGCAGCCAACCTATGCCATCCCTTTGCAGGCATCGGCTGGTGCGGTCGCCGACGAGTTGCCAACAGACTACATCTTCGATCTCGGCACTGGTAAACCGAAGATTCACATGCCAGTGAAGGCGTCGACGCGTGAGCGCGTTATTCAGGTATGGGCGCACCAGCGCATTCTGGACGGCGCCTACGGCCATGGTACATACAAGGGAGTCTTGGTCGCCCTCAACGAAACGAAGCTCGATCGTCAACGGTTGATCGTGACTGAAATCTGCGTACCGCTTCAGTGGCGCGTGTACCAAAAGTACATCGCACAGATGGACCGCGTGTACTACCTTGATCCGCCAGCAGCGTACCTTGCGCTTGCGCCAGCAATCACCGTAAAACCGTTCGGTGAATTGTTTTCAGATCTAAGCCATTTTCAAGGCTAAATCCGCGTCCGGCACGGTCGCTTGCGAAACACCAAGAAATAGGAGTGATTCTTTCGGGCGTGGCGCTGCTTCAGGATTCGACTCACGCCAGGACGATTCGTGCGGAGTAAAACAAAAAGGTCTTCGGCAACGAATTGGCTCAGAGTCAATTCGTTAATGATTTCTACGTGCGTCAATCGCTGCTTGCAGGCGCAGACTTCATCCTGGCACTTGACGATGAGGATGCCGCCGTTTTTGAGCACGCGCCACGCTTCGCGTGCGGCTGCGAAATATAGCTCAAGTACAGCTTCGTGATATTTGGCGCCCGTGCCATTTCCTGCGCCGTTGTTCTGGTAATACTGCTCGAAGTTCTGGTGATTGACGTGCGCCGTTCCGCCGGGCGTGTGCATGTAGGGCGGGTCGAGCACGACACCATCAAAGCTCGCCTCGCCATATGGAAGGCGACGGCAATCGACGCCAGTCTTTAGGTCCGAAGCCACGACATGATAGGCATGCCGATCGACGTTGCGCCAGAATGCACCTTGCCCATATGTCACATCCGCGATCTTGCTGCCTTTCTCAAGATAGAGCGCAAGCACATGCGGGAACACGTCGGCGTTCACGCCTTGATACGCCGTGACGATGAGATCGTTGGTCGCTACGCCATCTGGCGATTTGCGCCGCTTCTTGGCTGGTGCGAACTCAACGATCCGCTGTGCGCTCGATCTTGGCAAGGTGGATCTCCAATGCTTCGCTTACGATCTCCTGCATCTCGCGATCTTCACGCGCAGCGATCATCTTCAGTCGTCGATGTAGAGATTTCCGCAAGTGAAATGACGTCTTGACGGTCTGATCGGCGCTGGCTGTTGAACCGCGTTCCGCCATTAGGAGTACAGAATGATAGAAGGACAGAATGAAAGAAGTCAAGAAGTACATGATTCTGTACTCCTGTGACATGGCAGGTCACGGCTGTCGACATCGACCGACGGTGCGATGCCCAAGCCAGTTCTAGTTGGTACTTTTTGAGTGTCGACGATTCTTCGGCGCGCGTCGAGGCTTTGGCTGTGCGCGCTCACGCTTGGCGAGTTCGTCCTTCGTGACACTAATGATCTGATTGACCATCGATTGAAACCGCTTCGCGGCTTCCGGGCCCTCGCGAAACTCTGCCTCGTGACGCGGTTTCATCGTCACGCCTCGCTCTCGATTGCTTCGACGTCTTCGAGATGGACGTGATGTCCGTCCTCGTCGATGCGAAACCAAATTCGCAACATAGGCGCACCAGGGAACGGTCGTGTCTTCACTAAGCGGATATCCACAAGCCCACGCACCACGTCATACGCCTCTGGATTGCTGGCGAGCGCCCATTTGACGCCTGTCAGGACGTCATCCATGCGCTCGGCATCGCCGATGGCGGCAAGGTTCTGCGTGAACTGATGACTTTCGATGAGTTCGCGGAGCACGGGAAGCCGTGGCTATTTTACCGCCAGCGCCCATCCGTGTACTCGCGCGAGTTCCTTGGTGCGGGACACGTCGCTTCTTGTCACGGGCTCGTCGGAGAGGAACACGGCTTCGTAGGGGATAGGGCCTTTCTCTGTGGCCACTTCCCATGCCTTGCCGTGTGATTGCGTGCTGACACCCTTGGCCGTCTTTCGGCGGAGTGCTTCGATTACGTGATCGACGATGGCGATGTCATCGGCGGAGAAGACGCTTAGGTCGGCAGGGCGGAGTGCGACTGGCCGCTTCTGCTGATGGCCGCCGTAGGTTTGAACGACGGCCACGCCAAGTTCCCCGCTTGCCTGCATGGCTTCACGAACCGGAACTAGTCGCTTCGGCACCGGGCCTTGCGGCAAGCGGATGTACTCGACGCCGGTGATTGGCGTCCCGCGCTGACCGTATGCCAGAAAATCCGCCCACCATAGGATTTTGTTGAGCTTCGTCGCGCCGAACTTCGAGTCGTTTTGACTCTTAGCCGACACGTAGAGGATCAACTCGCGCAGACGGGCTTCCCCATCGGCGATTGGAAACTTTACGGTCGTGTGGACGTGGGTGGCCATAACATAAGCCCTCTAAAAAGTACAGAGGACATGACTAGGCTAACGTACCTTTGACGATTTAGCACTATCTTTTTTAGGCCCCCGGCACTGGCGAATAACAACGCGCTCCTCGGCTTCTGTTCAGGCGATGGGGTCTTTGCCCGTAAGCTCGGCATATTGCACACGCCTTCCCTGTATTTGCCGCATGGCTGATACGAAGCGATCCGCGTCGTCATGCTCGCGCTCGTTGAAGCGGAACGCCTGCTCGTCGAGATAGCGAAACAGGTGGAACGGCTCGACGCTCACGTAGGTGCCACGGATCGAGCGCTTCAGCAGGCTCCAAAAGTTCTCCAGTCCGTTCGTGTGGACTTCGCCGCGCACGTAGGACTCAGCGTGATCGATGACCTGATGGCGGAAATAGACGCTCAGGTTCTCGTAGGACTTCAGTGCGTCCGTGTAGACGGCCGCGCCGTCCTCGACATGCTTTTCCACGATCGGATGCAGGACGTTCTTACGGGCTGACTGCACGACCTCCATGCGGATGCGCGACTTGCCCTTACCTGGATGGCGCTGCAACAAGCCGACGACAGCCGCCTTGCCGAACCAGGACCGGCCCCTGAGCGTCTCGCGCTTGGACGGGTGCATGTTGCGGGCCTTGCCGCCGATATAGGTCTCGTCCACCTCGACATCACCGCCGAGCTTTCCGCCGCCCTTGGCCTGCATCGCCAGCCGAATGCGGTGGAGCATGAACCAGCCGGTCTTCTGCGTCACGCCGAGCGCACGGGCCAGCTCGTAGCTCGAAATGCCATTCTTGCAGTTGGCGATCATCCAGACGGCCACGAGCCAGGACTTAAGGGGAATCGGGGAGTCCTCGAAGATCGTCCCGACCTTGGCCGAGAACTGGACGCGCGGATGCTTGCCCTTGCATTTCCACCGGCGCTGATTCGCCAGATAGGTGACATCCGTCCGGCCGCAGGTCGGGCAGGCCACGCCATCCGGCCAGCGCAGTTCGACCATGAACCGGTCGCAATTGGCCGGATCGGCGAAGAACTCGAAGGCTTCCTGGAGGGTTTCGGGAAGGGCCGGACTCGACATGAGCCCAGTCTAGCCAGTCAGGCGTGGTTAGTCAAGTATATTATTACCGATCTCTTGGCGAGTTCATTGGCGACGTAGCACAGCCAGTGATCATCGTTTCTACTGACATCGTGGAGATGTGTCTGCCCATAGAGAAATGCGCGGGTTGTGCGCCGTGGCTGGGATCGCCTGAAATAGGCTCGTCGTGCGCAACGCCCATCAGGTTCGCCGCGCGGCGCATGTCTGCCCCGAGCAGCAGCGCTTCCTCCATGTCAGTCAGTTTCGATGAGGATGGCCGAGCGGCAGTCCCTATGTCGACGGAGAGGACCTGAGCCACGACTGCGCTTGTGGCGATGAAGCGCAGGTCAACGGGCATCTTGGAGGCAGCTCCAAACTCGACGTTAAGCGACAGCCGTACCGACGGCGAGTGAACCTCGCGAGATGTTCCACGTGGAACACAACCGTTTGTTTATCCCTTTGGTTGATCTTCTTTGACCGATTTTCAGTAGCAATGCCCTGGACTTGACGAGGCATGCAAACACCGTCGAGAATTCACTCTGCATTCGATACATTGGAAATTATATTTGGTCATATAACAAATGAACGAGCGCGCCAAGATCCTCGCCGTCGCCAATCAGAAAGGCGGCGTCGCCAAGACGACCACCGCCATCAATCTCGGCGCGTCGCTGGCGATGGCCAATCAGCGCGTCCTGCTCGTTGACCTCGATCCGCAGGGCAATCTGACGAGTGGCGTCGGGCAAAAGGGAAGTCCCGGCCCGGGCGGTACCGCCTATGAGGCGCTCACGAGTGACGGCGATCCGCACGAGTTCGTTGTACCGACAGGCGTCGACCATCTATCGCTCATTCCAGCCGACCGTGATCTCACCGGCGCCGAGATCGAGCTCGTCGGCCTCGAGGCCCGCGAGCGGCGGCTCGAGCGCGTGCTGGCGTCGCTCGCGCCGGAGTTCGACTACATCTT
>DASZTF010000137.1:0-2029 GCA_035548315.1 Minisyncoccota bacterium | reverse complement strand
ACGCCCCCGTTCCGTCTGTCACGTAGGCCATAGCTCCAAGGGAGCCCGTCGGGAGGCCTGATACAGTATAGCCCAAAGTATTCTGGGGGAAGTTGATGTCTTGCAGCGCCGTTAAAACGCTGCTGAAAGTGGTGTTGCTCGACGAAAGCTGGTTGATGACGCCCTGCAACGCCGTAACCAGATCGGTGATACTGGCCGAGCCTTGCCCAAAGCCCTGTCCCGGAGAGGAATTCTGGTCGAGGAATGACATTAACGCCGTCCTACTGCTGGTCCATAGCGGTATTTGATCGTGCCCAAACGCCAGAAGCTGTCCAGATCGCTGGACGCCACTACCACCCGCATCAAGCGTCCACGGAAGCGCACCGTGATGTACTGCGTAGCGGAGGTCACCGTGTAAGGACCGAACACACGGGGATCATCGCCGGGGAAGTCCGAAACCAAGAAGGTCAGCTGAACCGCCGCCGAGGTCGTACCGGTATAAGTAGTCCACTTGAAGTCCGGAATGATCTGGTCCACGAAGACGAAGTCTTCACCTTCGGCAAGGTAAAAATCGCCGGTCGTGAACGTCGAAGTAAGAGGGGCCCCATCAGCATTGTTGCCCGACTCATGCTGGTAAATGAAGCCTTGGGGTGACGCTCCAATCGGCATTCCCAAAATGGTTTGATCGATCCAAGCCGAGCGAGGAAGCGGACCGTAGTCCCAAGGCGCACCCTGCTCCGTGATATTCATCTTGACGTAGCTGTCGCACTCCCCCGAGGTGCTTGCTGCCGATGGGTAGAGCCAACCCACCTCGTTGAACGGTGTGTTGGGCATTGCCCGCACATTCTGAAGAAAGTCTGTGTTCAAGTTCTGAAACACTACATCCCAAATTGGACAGGGGAGCGTGTTCACGCCCCCAGCAGTGTACGCATAAAAGTTGGTACGCCCCATCCAAAAAGTGCTGCCCCGTAGCTGTTGCACTGCATGGGCTGACACCGCGCCCGCGCCCGCACCAATCTTGTTGAAGCCAAACACGTTGGGCGGTCCGATGTAATTCATCGCCCAAAGGTCAAGGTCAGTCCAAATCAGGTTTTGGTTCGCCCCCGGAAGTCCGGCAACGATGCGCGAGCCAATTGGAATTACGAAGTTGCCCGCTTGGTTTCCTGCGCGGGGGGTCCAGTCGAGGAAGTCGCCTACCGTGCTCCATTGCACCAACATGTGTTGGTGCTGATGCCCCAAGTCCTCCTCAACGGAAGAGCCGTAAGCCACCAGAATTTGCTGGGACATCGAAACGAAGATGCCCGAGTTGAAAGGCGGTCCCGAAGAAATCACCGAGGCGTTCAAGAAGCCGCCTTGGGGGTCCCAGTAATAGATGGGCCCCCCTTTTGGGCAGGCGATAACGAGTTTGCCCCAGTTATCAATGGTCCAATCTGTTGCTGTAATTGTAGTACCAGTTTGAACCGAAGAAGAGGCCGTGCCAAAGCCGTAAGCACCAGCGCCGTAGAGACCCAAACCGTAGCCCGTGCCCGCTGGTAAAGGGCCTAACGTAATGGAATACACCAGCTGTGCGTTGCCGTTATTCATGACGAAGCTTCCGCTGGCGGAGGCTTCGGTGTTCGCCTGAATAACGAAATTGTTTGCGTCAACCACGGAAAGGACGGTGTAGCTACCCCCAATTGTCACGCCGTTGCCAGACGTAGAAACGGCAAATACTACCGTACCGCCCGCCGACACACCATGCCCGACAAGAAAAACGGAGACGGCAGAAGTGCCTGCAGTCGTAGTGAACACCGGCAGCGAGCAGAAAATGACCTCATCACCATTACCCACGCCGGGCGCGGTTGCGTTAGCAGTCATTACTGCTGTTGTTGCAGTCGTCGAGTCTACAAGGGTGCCCGCTGGAATGGAAGCGGGCGTCGTCGCGTTAGCAACCACCATTTTAGCAACAACCCAGCTGGGTGTTGCCGCAAAGTTGAGCGTAGGGTCTCCTGCTGCCGTCGCTCCGTTAGTAGCAGTGGCTCCACTTTGGGTAAAGGAAGCATTGGAGCTC
>DASZTF010000136.1:0-2154 GCA_035548315.1 Minisyncoccota bacterium | reverse complement strand
AGGGGTCAGCCAGTGAGGTCGATGGCAGCGCGCCGATTATCTGACCCTGATACGAATCAGGACTGCAGAACACGGCAAATCCCTTCTTCGAAGTCACCTGCGTCCGCTGAGGGCCGCTGAGCACTCAGGAATTCCGCACTCGCCGTCCGACCACTGACCATCGCGTCGCTCACGGCGGAGACGCACGCTCAGGAAAGTTGATCTCGATCCAGCGCACACATCCAAACTTGGCATGCGCCAAAACAAAGTTCTTGCGGTCGGCGTCCACAGTTCCCAACACCTCGATCCCCGGCGGCGGCCCGCCGTCATTGAGACTGGGTGAAACGACCGATCCTCATTCAAGTTAATGTAAAGCGCTGTTCCAGCGTAACAAGGCTGATCGTGCAGGATCAGTTTGATGTGCACCGATTTGGGACTGTGAGTGGGTCTATTCTGCGGCAGCACTTCCACATATTCGACGCGATCGAAAAGCGTAGGCCCGGAGCGCGGATCGCTCTGATACACGATGTCCCACATTCCGCGCTCGTGAGGCGCGAGCCAGCGCATGCCCAGATGTCGACCGACCGAGATCCGATCGAACGGATCGATATTGAGTAATGTGGTAACGGCACCCGTGATGCGTGCCGCTGCTGGGTTCTTATCGACGTACTCAAATGTTCCGACTCGGGCGAGCGCCGGGGTCTCGCGCGGAGGGCGCAGATGCCGAGGCCCGCTGGAGGTGCCACCCAGCGACGACGATACACAATGCCGAGAAGGAGTTCCTCATGTAGACACCTACCCACATCCGCTGACGGAAGTCCTTGTAGCACACGCAGTCAGTCTGGATGCAACGATGCAACGTAGCGCGCGCTGGCGTGACGACGGAAGTCAGTGGCCAGGCGAATCCCGATGAGCCGTTCTGCTCTCAGCCGCTGGCCGACGAATCATCGCACGCGAGTGCGCACTCTGATCGCAGGAACAGTGCAAATCGCCTCTTCGAAAATACTTGCATCCGCTGAGGGCTACTGAGCGCTCAGGGGCGCTACCCCGGGGGGCTTCGACCCGAAAAACGAAAGTGGGCTACACACACACGCCTTTCGGCGCGGCACGCGAAAATGCGATACTGAGTTCGGTACTCGACGGCCTAGACCCAACAAGACCAACGGCGTGTCGCGGTCTCACTCCATCACATTGTGGCCCCATAGGGGGAATCGTGACTGAAGCAGTTGCAGTTACTCCAGCAGCATTACCGAATCGAAAAGCTCGCCTAGCCAGTCGTTTCTATGTGGCGAGCGCGGCAATCATGCTGGGGCTCGCGCTTGTCAGCTTTTCACCGACGTTCTATTTGCGCGGGCTCGTCAAGGCGCCGGTCCCTCCGGCGGGGCCGCTCCCTGCTTATCTAATCGTGCACGGGATCGTGATGACAGCCTGGTATCTGCTTTTCCTGATGCAGGCGTGGCTCGCGGCGACGCGCCGGATCGCGCTGCATCGGCGCGCGGGCCAGCTGGCTGGCTGGTTGGCTGCGGCGGTCGTGCTGACCGGCGTCTACGCGGCGCTCAGTATGCCGGCACGCATCATCGCCCTTGGCGCGCCCGCTGGCGTTCTCTTCCAATTCCATATCGACCATATCGTGATCGGCGATCTTCTCACGCTGAGCTTCTTTTCGGCCCTCGTCGCGGCCGCACTCCTGCTGCGCTACAGGCGTCCTTGGCATGGACGGCTGCTGTTTCTCGCATTCCTCATGTCCTTGGGGCCGGTCTTTGGCGGCGGCGGCACGCGATTGCTCGGTCCACTGCTTGCGCCTTTCGTGCCCTCCTGGCTGCCTGCTTATCATCTCCTGGCGGGCTTTCTGGCGCTGCTGATTCGCGACTTCGTCTCGTCTCGGCGTGTGCACCCAGCGACCTTGATCGGGTTCGCCGCAGCGGCCGTTCCCACTCTGCTAGAAGATGTCGCTGTCACTAGCGAGGCCGGACAGGCTCTGTTCCGAAGCCTGTTCTCACCATAGTCGCTGTCACTTGTTACACAGCGGCGTGCGGTGAAGTCTTAACCTTGCTGTAAATCGAAGACGGGATGCATCCTCACGATTCGAACGTTTGGCGACGTTTGGATCGAAGCGAAAGGAGCATCCCGTGAAGCGAAGGGTACGCGCGTCGGCGAAGACGCGAAAGGCACTGG
>DASZTF010000135.1:0-4600 GCA_035548315.1 Minisyncoccota bacterium | reverse complement strand
GCTCCGTGCGGTTTTTGCGACCGTCCGCGTTCCTTTCCCGAGCAACGGCCAACCAGCCGTCAGAGCCAACGCCACCGTCTGTCACGAGTCGTGCTGCTGCACGCCTCGCGCCAGCCGGCGGCGTGGCTCACCTGTGACGTTGGGCAAAGAAAGATATGCCTCTCGCGATTCCAGCTAATCTCGCAGACAAAGCAGCCGGTTTTCCGGAAAGCTCTTATGGCGCTAGTCGTGCGACGTTGGTTCTCAAAGACGGAAGAAGGATTTTCGACGTAACGCTCGCTTGGGGCGGTGAGATCGTTCAGCTCGATGGCGTGCGCGTTGAAGAAGAGAAGCAGCTTGGATTTGGCGTGGCAGATATTGTGGATGTAGTGCCTTGGCCGTAGTCTTACCCATGAGAAAAGAGCCCAACCAGCCGCTAGAGCCAACGGCACCGTCTGTCACGAGTCGTGCTGCTGCACGCCTCGCGCCAGCCGCTGCCGTGGCTCATCTTTAACGTTCGGCAAAAGACAATGTGGTTTGGAAGATTACAGCCAACCAAGAAGCCGACGCCCGCTGAATACAAGGTGCTCGCCGCGGTGTTTTCGATCGCATGCGCTTTCGCCGGGGTAGGGTTTCTCTACTTTGGTTTCAAAGTGCATGCCAAATCGCCTGCTGACGCCGCGTCGCTTCTTCGTGCGGGTGCCGCATTGCTTGCTGCAGGTTTCCTTGTGCCGATCCTCGGCGGCGTCATCGTGCGATGGCTTTCTGACTGAAATCTCTGCAATGGAAGAGCCGAACCAGGCGCTAGAGCCAACGTCCGGGACTGTCACGTCGCATGCTGGCGCATGCGCCGCGCCAGTCCCTCCCGTGGCTCATCTATGACGTTAGGCAAAAATGACTGACGACAGAATCGCATTTACAGTGTGGCTAGCAAGCAGCGCTGTTCTTGTCCCCATCGGATTTATCGCTGCAGCCAAGATGAAGGCGCCTCATTTCCGCCTAGTGCGCGCAGTTGTCCGTGCGGTTCCGCTCGCATGGCTATTCACGCCATCGATAGCGTTTGGTTTTATTGCGCTTCCGGTGCCGGCGGCCGTCATGGTCATAGGCTCGCTGCTGTTGAAGATTCGAGGTGAAAATCCGGTGCAGGGTCCGAATCTCGCTAGCCTTCCATTCGCGAAAGCCATGCTTGTCGGTGTAGCCGTCCTTCTCACGTTACTATTCTACGTGCCGGCTTTGATTAAGTATTTCGCTGAGAGAAAATCTCGAAAAAATGCCTAACCAGGCGCTAGAGCCAACGACCGCAGCTGTCACGATCCGTGCTGCTGCACGGCTCGCGCCAGCTGCGGTCGTGGCTCATCTATAACGTTAGCCAAAAATGAAAGACGAACGCCTGGTGCCCGAAAATCGCCGTCGTATCGCGTGCGGTGATTTTGAAGCAGTCTTCGCCCATGGCGGGTGTTTCATTTTCGCGCTGCGATTGCATGAGCGCTACGAGTATGGGCTTCGCGGGTTTCGCCCGTCGGGTGATGAGCCTTGGACGCATGTGTGGGCGAGGCGTGAAGAACGGTGCGTCGATATTCGGGGTGTTTACCCGGAGGAATTCATTTCACGGTTAGCATACGGCGGTCGAGAGACACCACCGATTCGCGATGTGTCTCCTGCCGAAGTGAAAGCGGCCATTGAGAAGAAGGCGTATCCAGCCGAGTTTCTGGCTGAGTTAGTCTCGCTCGCCGACCACATCGTCGATACTCACGAGCGGTTTCAAGGAGTGAAGCCCCCAAATCCCGAAGCCTATGCCGAGTTCGTCGCCGCTCTTGGAAAAAAGGGCTAACCAGGCGCCAGAGCCAACGGCCATGTCTGTCACGCCTCCTGCTGCGCAGGAGCCGCGCCAGCCATAGCCGTGGCTCATCTGTGACGTTAGGCAAAAAATATGCCCGGCAGAGGTTTTAAGATTCCCGACGACATGTTGCCGCATCGAGAGCGGTTGTCCGAAGCCGAGCGAAGGCAGTTCGTTCGAAGCTGGAGGAAGCTGGCGCTGCGATCGCGAAAGGCGCGCTTTGTCTTTCTCGCAGCATTCTGTTGCGTTCTCTCGCTATTCGCTCTGTTCCTCCCGCCATGGGGATTCGACGGAGGAGCCCGTTATTTCATGTATTTCTGGGAGCCTTTTGCTTCGTTCTTCGTCGCGACTTATTTTCCGTATCGCTCCACAAAGAAAGTTATCACACGAGAGGTGGCGCTTCACCTCGGACTTCCAGATGAAGAAGCCTAACCAGTCGCTAGAGCCAACGTCACCGTCTGTCACGGATCGTGCTGGCGCACGCTCCGCGCCAGCCGGCGCCGTGGCTCATCTTTAACGTTAGCCAAGAATGAAGCGCTTCGAGGTTTTTTCCGGTTACCGCCAGTTCTACGTCGCCGACGCAGAGCTCGATCCCGACGCTCCCGAAGATTGGACCGACGCTCATTGCGCGCAGCGGCACAATACGCTCAAGCACATCACCGCGCTTTGTCCCGAGGGAGATATTTCAGCACGCGTCATCGCCTGCGGTCCATCGGATGTTTATCCCGAGTTTCCGGACGCCGCGGAATTTGAAGTCCGCACGGAGATTGAAGTTCCCAGCGGAAGAATCGGCATCTATGGCTGGCCGCGTGAACTGCAGGACGAGTATGTGGTGGCACCTGGAACATACATGATCTTATTTCGCGGGTATGCGCTGTCGAAGATTGATTCGAAGGAAGATTACTATGGCGTCGAGATTCGAAAAAAGGGCTAACCAGCCGTCAGAGCCAACGCCACCGTCTGTCACGGATCGTGCTGCTGCACGCTCCGCGCCAGCCGGCGGCGTGGCTCACCTGTGACGTTAGGCAAAGAAGCATCGCAATGAGCGACCCAAATCCAAGCGAAGGAGCAGCTCAAGCGACGGGGAGAGAGGTCGTCGCTCCGAAGAAAAAAAGAAGTGTTCTTGCGCGTGTAGTCCTCTTTCTTGCGATGGTTGTCGCGCTCGCGGCAGTATGTGGCGGTCTTTTTGTTTCCTATGCAATCGGAGCTTCTATGTCCGCAGGTAGTGGCGGAGGGAATGGCGTCCCTTTGATCGGCTTTTTGTTCGTCGTGGGTGTCGGCTTCGCCGCCTATTTTTCATTTCGCTCCGAATGAACCAAAGGCCTAACCAGGCGCTAGAGCCAACGTCACCGTCTGTCACGGATCGTGCTGACGCACGCTCCGCGCCAGCCGGCGCCGTGGCTCATCTGTGACGTTAGGCAAGAATCCTGGGTTTTACGGAAAAATCGAAATATGCTCGGATGGCTACTAGTAGGCGGCATTGCTTTATTCGCGACTCCACTCGGAATCGGTCAAATCATCTACGGTGTGACTCGCAAAAAGAAAAACCATGTCGCGATTGCGATAGCTTGGATGACGATGCTTTGGGTTGGGATTGTTTTGTTGGATCGGGCTAGTCCCGCATTCATGGGTGATTGGCCGTAATGAAAAAGCCTAACCAGCCGCTAGAGCCAACGTCACCGTCTGTCACGGATCGTGCTGGCGCACGCTCCGCGCCAGCCGGCGCCGTGGCTCATCTTTAACGTTGGGCAAAAAATGTCCTCGGCCGTGAAAGTCGCCTTGATCGTATTCTATGTTGGATTTCTCGGCGTCTTTGTCGGCGCCTATTTTGCGGCAGGAAAAAATTCTCTCGATCATTCGACCACGCTAAGCGGCGCGATAGTCGGAACGACCGTGCTCATGTCAATCGGCGCGGCGCTATGCTGGAGGTGCGGTTGGAAAAGGTTCAAGGAAGAGACCTCCGGAAAAAGTATCGCCGGCTTTCTCGCATACGTCTTGTTTGCGCCGATCTCACTGCCATTTTCCATCCGGTGAAAAGGCCCAACCAGTCGCTAGAGCCAACGCCACCGTCTGTCACGGATCGTGCTGACGCACGCTCCGCGCCAGCCGGCGTCGTGGCTCATCTTTAACGTTCGGCATCGCGATTCACCTTTGTGAGAAATTTTCTGCGATCACGGAAGAACTCGGTAGCGACGGCAAAAGTCTTGGTGGGAAAAAAAGTGTCTGGCGTGGCGGCGAAGCCTTTGAAAGATTTTGGTCCCGAAACTCAGAGGTAATTTAACCCTGCCGCCCCAGCGAAAAGACGAACGATGCCGAGTAGCTTCATGCAGAGAGAGGCATTTATGCTGGAGCTTTTTCCCGCGCTTTGCGTTCGCCGAACCAGTCGCTAGAGCCAACGCGGTCGCTCGCCTTGAGTTTTCGGAAGATCAATTTGACCTCGAACATCAACAGCCGCGTGGCTCATCTTTAACGTTCGGCATCGCGATTCACCTTTGTGAGAAATTTTCTGCGATCACGGAAGAGCTCGGCAGCGACGGCAAAAGTCTTGGTGCGAGAAAAAGTGTCTGGCTTGGCGGCGAAGCTTTTGAATGATTTTGGTCCCGAAACTCAGAGGTAATTTAGCCCTGCCGCCCCAGCGAAAAAACGAACGATGCCGAGTAGCTTCATGCAGAGAGAGGCTTTTAAGCCGGAGCTTTTTTCCCGCGCTTTGCGTTCGCCGAACCAGTCGCTAGAGCCAACGCGGTCGCTCGCCCTGAGTTTTCGGAAGATCAATTTGACCTCGAA
>DASZTF010000134.1:0-4715 GCA_035548315.1 Minisyncoccota bacterium | reverse complement strand
GGACACCTACACCGAAAGCGACGGCACGAAGGTCAGCCGCACGGGCCTGATGAACGGCGGCGGCTTCAGCGTGCTGATCGGCAACCGCACCACGCAGGCGGACACCACGGTCAGGGACGTCGGCTATACCGGCAGCCTGGTCGGCAGCACGGACGGCCAGGTCACCCTCAGCGCGGGCCACGACGTGCACCTGACGGGCAGCGACGTGCTGAGCCGGACGGGCACGACGATCGTGGGCCAGAACGTCACGATCGACGCGGCGCTGGGCAGCACCGACGTCACGCAGCAGCAGCGCGTGCATACCGGCGGGATCAACGTGGGATTGTCAGGCGGTGTGGCAGGTGTGGTGCAGGAAGCTTATGGCGCAGGGCAGGCCCACGCTCAAGGAAATCAAGACAGCCGTGTACTGGCGTTGCGCGATATGCAGGTGGCCAGCCATATCGCGCTACATGGAAACGAAATCGCAAACGGTGTTCAGAATGTATCCAATGGAGGCACGGGTGGCATAAACCTGCAGATTGGCATTGGTGGCAGCACGGCAAGCAGTCAGACTACGACGCATGACGAAACTACCTACGGTAGCCTCGTCCAAAGCAACGGCAACGTGATGATTGCGGCGACAGGCGGCGATCTGAATATCGTTGGAAGTGACGTTTCCGGTAACAACGTGACGTTGGCGGCCCGGCACGACATCAACGTGCTTAGCCAGGCGGAGAACCACACGCTCAAGAGCGACAACAAGAACGCCAGCGGCGGTATCGGCTTGCAAGTCGGCACCGACGGCATCGGCTTCTATGCCCAGGCCAGTGTGGGCAAGGGACAGGCGCACGGCAATGGCACCACGCATGCGGAAAGCCAAGTCGATGCTGCCGGCACACTAGATCTGATCGCAGGAAATGATGCCTTGTTGCAAGGCGCTCAACTGCAGGGAAATAGCGTAGTGGCAGATATTGCAAACAACCTAACGCTGCGCAGCGAGCAGGATACGGATGACTATGCCAGCAAGCAGTGGCAGGCAAGCGGCAAGGTGGTGATTGGCTACAGTTCAGGCGGTAGCGTTAGCTACAGCCAGAGCAAAACTGACACTCACTACCGCAGTGTGGTCGAGCAGACAGGGCTGACGGCGGGTGATGGGGGATATCTCGTCAGCGTGGGTAACCATACGCAGTTGGATGGCGCGGTGATTGCCAGCACTGCGGATGCAAACCTCAACGTGCTCAGTACCGGCTCGCTGGGGTACAGCAATATTCAGAACGAGGCGAAGTACAGCAGTAGCAGTTCCGGTGCCAGCCTTAGCTATAGCGCAGGCTCCAGTGGTCCAAGCAAGCTGGGCGGCACGGTCATGCCGGTGCTGGGTGGCAAAGGTAGCAAGACGGACGAGACGAAGAGCGCCATTGCGGAGGGTTCGCTTATCGTGGCGGACGGCAGCGGCCTGGATATCAGCCGGGATACCTCGAATGCCAGTGGCAGCATCAAGGCATATGACGCCCAATCCATCGAGAAAGATCAGAACTTTGCATCCGCACTAGTCGGCACCTCATTGTCCATTGCCGATGACTACTACACGACGCGGCAGACCCGATTCAGCCAGCAGATGAAGGCGGCTGAGGAGAATGCGCAAGCGGCGGAAGCGGCAGGAGATACGAAGGCGAGCCAAGTCTATTGGCGCGAGGCGGCCGATTTGCGTGAGCAACGCGACAATCCCAGCGTCAATATGGCTGAAGTGAGAGGTGTGGTTGGTCTTCTTGCCAGCGCAGCGGCAGGATCGCCCAGCTTGAGCTACGCATTGGAGTCATCAGGTATTGGTTATACAGGCGACGCCTGGGCCAAGGCGGGGGTGGGGCATAACGAGACGATGACATTGAAGGTTACCTGCGCCAAAAATGCGGCGGACTGTGCCAATGGTATCGAATTGCCCAAAGGCGCGAGTATGGACGAGCGCGTCCAGTATGCCAAGGACCATGGCTTGGATATCGAATATATCAGTGAGATACCGAATGGTGCGCAAGTCATAGCTACCAATGGCATACTGAATGACGAAGCGCGTGCCGCACAGGTGGCGATTGGACATGCGGCAGGCGATAATGGTGATCAACATGATGGTAATACATCTGGTATAACTGTTTACCTGCAATTCAACGATACCAAAGGGGCATTGTCAGACTTGATGCAGGCGGGTTACGACAAATTCGTGGCCCCGGCGTTGTCGGATTACTCGGCGACGACCTATGCCTTTGCGGATGCGGCGGCCAAGCAGGGAAGTGCTCGGGTCGAAATGGACGGCCACAGCTGGGGTAGCATAACCACGCGCAATACTCTGTACGTGTTGGCGGATAAGAGCTATCAGAACAATCAAATGGTCGTGAAGGTGTTCGGTCCTGCCATTTCGCCGGGCGATATGGTCAATGCAACCCAAGCCGTGGTCGGCAGAAATGCGATAGAGAACAGGTCGCTTTACTACTATAGTAGTCCTAATGATCCAGTGGCAGCTTTCGTTGGCGGGACATTGTTCTATTCGCCCTATCTCGATGCGAATAAGCCGGATCAACATATTCCTGGTGCGGCCCAAGCCTATGCGATAGGAGCTTTGATGGGATTTGGAGCTGTCTATGGAGGGGCGGTTAATCCGCACAGCTGCTATGCACTGAATTGCCAAGGAGTGTTGGGCGGCGATCAGTACAACTGGACAGTGCAAAAGGCGGAAGATTACGGCAAGAGCAAGAAAGGGCCATAAGTATGAAGAGTTCTTTTGCGATGAAGGTGTTCATTCTTCCAGCCATTGCTCTGATCTTGGGTGGTTGTCAGTCATTGGTGAACTATCAGGAAGGTTTGTACCTGCCGGATGGTAAGCCTATTGGCCGTGGTCCTGATTATCCATGGTGCCCAGGTAAATATAACTATATTTTCCCATCTATTGGCTCAATGATTACTTTTGTTCCTTTGGCGGCTACCCCTCAGGGAGGGGCGTGCGCTGACAAAAATGGACTGACCAATGTTTATAACGGAGCTCCAACTTTTCAGTTAAGCATGAGTATGGATTATGGTCGCGGCTATGGGGCGGCTGTTGGCTATTGGATAGGTATGTTGGACAAGAGGGATATAGAAACGATGAATTGGTATGTCTCAGCAGGCATCGTGGTGCCTGTGGCAGAGTCTAAGCCGCCTCTATCGAGGGATCATTATGGATATACCTTTGATCCGGATAAGGTAGTCGAGGATGACGATCTTGTTATTAATGGACTGAATTGGAGGCACAGATATGCCATGCACTATAACCCTTATGGTAATCCCTACCACGACAAGATCATATCTTATAAGCCGGGTTCGTTAGATGGAGCATATGAAGTTTATGTGCATAAACTCCCTGGCGGCCAGTTGCTGACAGTGCGAGGCCATTATAAGTCATATGTTGTAAAGGACCCTTCCTGGATCGCCGCTCGCCGCAAA
Source organism: Minisyncoccota bacterium (assembly GCA_035548315.1). Classification (GTDB taxonomy): domain Bacteria; phylum Patescibacteriota; class Minisyncoccia; order Phycocordibacterales; family Phycocordibacteraceae; genus C7867-001. The sequence continues at coordinate 1,268 of DASZTF010000134.1, read as the reverse complement.
ACGCTGCGCGACATGGTAGGTTTCGTTCATGTAGATCCGATTCCTGCAAGGATGAAGTCACCGAAGTCGTGATGACCTGAGTATGGAACTTGTAGCCAATCAGGCAGTGAGTCCGGGGTTGATGGTATCGGGTTTCGACCAGTTCCGGCGAACGCTCGCCGGGGGTTTGTAACCATGGGCGCTGTGCGGCCGCTGCTCGTTGTAGAACTGCCGCCAGCGTTCGATCAGTACCTTCGCCTCGGCGCGGCTGCGGAACCATTCGCGGTTCAGCAGCTCGTCCCGCAGCTTGCCGTTGAAGCTCTCGACGAAGCCGTTCTGCCAGGGGCTGCCCGGCGCGATGAACGCCGGGCCGATCGCCGCGTCGCGCAGCCAGCGCATCACCTTGGCCGCCGTGAACTCGGCGCCGTTGTCGGAGCGGACAAAGGCCGGCTTGCCGTAAAGCCGCATCAGTCGCGACAGCGTCAGGACCACGTCTTGTGCCCGCAGGCTGGCCCCGACCTCGATGGCCAGGCATTCCCGGGTGTATTCGTCGATCACGCACAGCATCTTCAGCGAGCGCCCGTCGACCATCTGGTCGTGGACGAAGTCGTAGCTCCAGACCGCATTCGGGCGCACCGCGCCCGGCAGACGGATGTCGTTGCCGGAACGACGGCGACGCGGTCGTCGGCGGGGAATGTTCAAACCCAGTTGGCGCCACAGGCGCCGCACCCGGGCTTCGCCCAGGTCCAGCCAGGCCGCCATCCGGCGATACCCGAACCGCGGCACCTTCGGCGACGCGGCCAGCAGCCGCTCGGCCACCGCCTGGTCCTTGGCGGCCTGGCGCGGGGCGTAGCTGGCAATGCGGCGGCTCAGGCCCAGGTATCGAAGGGCCTTGCGCTGCGAGAGACCCCGACGGACCAGCATCTGGACCGTGTCGCGTCGTTCCGACGGGGTCGTCATTTTTTTCGGACGATCTCCTTCATCCCGTCGATGACCAGCATCTGCTCGGCGACCAACCGCTTGAGCCGGGCGTTCTCGGACTCGAGGTCCTTGAGCCGGCGGGCATCTGGAACGTCAAGGCCGCCGAACTTGTTGCGCCATCGGAAAAAGGTCTGCTCGGTAACGTTGTGCTTCTTGCACAAGGCCTTGATCGACATGGCGCCGATCTCGGCCTCGCGCAGGATGCCGATGATCTGCTCGTCGGTGAATCGCTTCTTCATGGAGCTCTCCTTCCTGTCGAGGGTAGAGAACTCACCAGCCAACTGGCTACACGATCCGTCTCAGGTCAC
>DASZTF010000133.1:0-9453 GCA_035548315.1 Minisyncoccota bacterium | reverse complement strand
GGGCACCCTCACGTTGCATGCCGACCGTGGCACGAGCATGCGATCCAAGCCGGTCGCCGCCTTACTCGTCGACTTGGACGTCGCCCGGACTCACAGCCGGCCGCACGTCTCGGATGACAATCCGTACTCGGAAGCGCAGTTCAAAACGCTGAAGTATCGGCCCGACTTCCCGGATCGCTTCGGCTCGATCGAGGATGCTCGTGCTCACTGTCAGCAGTTCTTCTGCTGGTACAACACCGTGCATCGTCACTCCGGCATCGGGTTCATGACCCCTGAGTCCGTGCACTACGGACGCGCCGTTGCGATCACTCAGCAGCGCGCCCTGACGCTCGACGCCGCGTTCGCTGCGAATCCAAACCGCTTCAAGAACGTCAACCCATCGCCACCGGCGCTGCCTACGGCTGCGTGGATCAACCCGCCGAAAAAGGAACCCACATCGCCCATCACTACGCCCGGCTGCTCGCTAATCTCATGACACCAGGTGTCTCAAAGTCATTGACACGTTCCGGATCGGCACGAGTTTCAGAAACAGTTGGCTGTCCGTCGCTACGCGACGATCGCCGATACGAAACTGGCCGTCATGAGAGGATCTCGTCTCGTTTGAGCCTGATCATGTCGGCTCCAAGTCAGTCGACAGCTCGACTTTTGTTGTTAAAGGCGGCTAATGAGTTTCCGGAAGAACGGAGCTGTCTCGAGGTCGCCTGTCACCAAACCCATGCGTCCGTTTCGCTGTATTGCGAATGCCGAAGCGGCGCCATGTAGCGAATGGCGGGCGACGGCGTATGCCCACAGAAACCCGCCGAAGACGAATCTGTAGCCGCGCACGTTGGCAATGCGGACCTTGGTCGGCTGAATAACCACATCGGCAACGCGCCCCTCGAGGCGAAGACCTTTCATCAAACAGGGATACAGGCCCGGGTGTCCCGGATCGCTCCGAATTAGCATCCTTCGGATGTGTTCCTGGTGCGGCCCCAGCACGACGTTCTCGAAAAAACGATGTTTGGCACAGCCCGCTCGCCACAATATCGAAAGCTGAAAGAGTCTGAACTTGGTGTAGTCGATACCGCTCACCCACGTAATGCCGTGCTCGTTCGAATACTGCAGCTCAATACCGCCTTTTAATACGACGCGTGCGTACTGTTCCCAGGCGGAGAGCCGCGCTTCGCATGCGTCGCATAGGAGATATTCTCGCAATCCGCTCTGTTGGAAGCGTGCGCGATCCTCGCCGACTGTTACCTGATGGAAGCGATGCTTCTCATCGTACATCGCCTCATACAAGAAATCGGAGATGACGTGCGAGTTGCACAGCTCGCGGCGCTCGAGGCAGAGGGCGCATAGGTCGACGGGTCTCATATTCGAGGATTTTGCCTGCGCATGCCCCGAGCAGGCACTGGCGCGGTAATCTTTGCCGCTAGACTCCCGCGCGATGCTCGGAAAGATACACCCCTCGCGTTGAAGCTTTTTGGAGCCACCGTTCATGCGGTGCGCCGGATTCTTTGCCCGGCACGGCATGACGCTAGAGGATGTGCCCTCGTAAGCGCCGCACTCGCAAATTGGCCGCAATGAGCCGACAATTGGCGATGACCGTGGCGATCGCCACAGCATCCAGCTCCGCCGCCTCGGTTTTTCCGCAATGCCGTGAGCACGCGCGTCGTGATCGTCGTGTTCATGCCGCTCGTCGTCGTGTCTGGGTCGGCCACCACAGCTGCTCAATATTCTTTTGGCCCAGCCGTTCTAACGCCTCACGCAGTGGCTGCAGTGCGCCGCGCGTCAACGCGACCTCGACGCAATACGACATGCTCGCCGCGCGCACGAGGTCGCACACCGCATAGACGCCGAGCAGCGCGAGCCGCACGTCTTCGATGTCGCCCGCCGTGGGTGCTGCTGTCCGTCTGCGGGTGCGCTTCATCTTGTCACCGCGTTTGTGGTCGCGGGCAGCCTTGCGCGCGCTCACGTGTGCGTCCCCTGCAACGCATGGTCAACGGCGCTGTGTGCGCGTGCGAGCTTCTTGCAGGCCAGTTCGAGGCACATGCAGATCGGTCCGAGTTCCGGGCTCTCTTCGTGCGTGCGCATCGCAACTTCGATCGTCTCGACGAGCGCAATCGCACGCGAGAGGCGCAAGAGCGGGTCGTGATCGTCAGGACACTCGGGGATCGGGACCGGCTCACGCCGGGACTTCTGTTTGAAGGAGCGCGCTTTGCGAGCACGAGTAGAATTGCGGGGCTTGTCGGAACCCATGACTGCGTACCTCAGACGTACGTCGTTGTGGTAGGCCCGCGGCGGCGTCTCACCGTCGCTGCGGGCCGCTGATTGAACGCGTGAAAGCCGCTAACGTCCGGCCACCTCCGTTGCCAACACAAGGAGGAAGCGCGGACGCGCCAGATTGTGCGCTGTGGACTTGGTGTGGACTTGGTAGCCCGGCTTGGCGTGCAGACGGTCAGTGCGCGTCGTCTCAGGCAGCCGTGTAATAGCTTGATCCAGATTCGAATTCGACTGGTCGGGGTGAAGGGATTTGGGCTGTTCCTGCAGTTCACGCACGGCTTCGTGTGAGATAGAAGGGCATGCGAGGCCACCTTTGGAGGAAGCGATCTGCAATGGGTGCGCGGACGAAGTCGATGACCCGCCTATAGCACGCGGCGGCGCGGGTGATCGCGGCGCGCCACGGACCATTGCGCATTCCGGCCATGACGGACACCTGATCCGGTGATGGCGGACACCCTCGGAGCGAAGCGACGCAAGCAGGTGGATTACTCTACCGACTGTCCGTCATGGTTCAAGGCGGAGTATTCCTTGCGCATGGATTCGCGCGAGCGCAGCTCGATGCGGTGGGCGTTGTGGACGAGTCTGTCGAGTATGGCGTCGGCGACACGGCCGCCGCCGAGATACTCGTGCCAGTCACTGACCGGCAATTGGGCCGTGACGACCGTGGCACCGCAGCCGTAGCGTTCCTCGACGGCCTCGAGCAGATCTTGCTTTTCGCGATCACTCATGCTTGCCAGGCCGAAGTCATCGACGATCATGACGGAGACTTTGGCGAGTCGTTTCAGCAGCCGATCGTAGGTGCCTTCGGCGCGCGCCTGGACGAAGTGGTTCAGGAGTGTGGGCAGGCGCAGATACTGGACGGTGAAGCCGCAGCGGCAGGCGTGCTGCCCCAATGCCTGCGCGACAAAGCTCTTACCGGAGCCGGAAGGCCCTGTGATGATCACGGAGTGATGCGCGCTGATCCAGCGATTCTGTGCGAGTTCGAGGAGCTGCTCCTTGCGCAGACCGCGAGCGGTCTTGTAGTTGATGTCTTCGAGGGAGGCGGCGCGTTCTTTGAACTTCGCCACCCGTAGCCGCGCGGTGAGCTTGCGGTTCTCCCTGTAGAGCCACTCGTCGTCGACGAGGAGCCCCACGAACTCGGCCTTGCTCAGGCTCTGATGATCTTGGCGCTCGAGGCGCTCCTTGAGGGACTTCGCCAGGGCGAAGAGCTTCATGGCATTGAGTTTGTCGAGTGTTTGTTCGAGCAACATAAACGTGTTTCCTTGGATTCATTCGTGTGAGACGGGTGACATCAAGCGCTTGTGTTTCTATATCGGTACTCCAGCGTCCTCCTCTTCTCTTATCGGTTTTGTTTCTATCGATCGTCTTGCGCGCGGCGGCGCAGCCGTAGCGCGGCCTGCCGCGTACGCGGCAGGAGCACCTGCGCTGCGCCCGAGGCGAAGCCGATCACGCGATCAACAACTGACACGGTTGATGGGGGGGGGTGTCTCAGTTGTAGTACCGGCGCCCGCGCACGTTCACCGCGCCCAGATCAGCAGTGGGATCGGCCTGGGTCTGGTGTTGATCGAACAGCGGCGCCTGCTCCATGCGCTTCTTGAGCATGGTTTTCACGGTGCGGTAGCTGGCCGCGCCGATGGCGATCGCCCGCTCACACGCACTCTCCAGACGTGCGGCGCCGAAGCGATCAGCCAGGCGCAACAGGCCCAGCGCTGAGCGATATCCCTGCTCCGGATGCGGCTTCGAACGGATCACATGCTCCACGACCGCGGCGGTGTGCGGCCCGACGCTCTTGCCCCAGTTGATCAGTCGCGAGGGGGTCCACTGCAGATGCGCCCGGTGAGAAGCGGGCCGGTGCTCGGGCTGCGTGCTATAGCCGTATTTCACGAAGCTGCGCACGTGACTGGTGATGCGCTTGCCCTTGTGGAAGAGCTCCACGGTGTGATGGGTGGCGCGGCACCAGAGTGTCTCGCCGACCAGCGTGTAGGGCACACTGTAGTAGTGATCCTCGAAGCTGATGTGGTAGTCGATGTTGACGCCGACCTGCTGCCACTGGGCGTACTCGTAAGGGCGGGCTGGAAGCGCCTTGAGAGCCGGACGATCCAGCCGCTCATACAGCGCTCGCCGCGACTGCTTCACGTGACGCATCACGCGGTTGTTGAGCCGCTCGAGCAACTCGGCGATGGCGGCGTTGAGTTCCTCCAGGTGATAAAATCGGCGATGTCGTAGGACGGCGAGGATCCAACGCTGTGCCACCAAAACCGCGGCTTCCACCTTTCCCTTGTCGCGCGGCTTTCTGACACGCGTTGGGATCACGCAGGTGCCGTAATGCGTGGCGAGCTCGCGATACGATGCGTTCAGCTCCGCTTCGTACCGGTCGGGGTGAGTCACTCCGGCACGCAGGTTGTCGCAGATGGTCAGAGCGCTGACGCCCGAAAAGAACTCGTACATCCGCACGTGGCAATCCAGCCAGACCGGCAACTCCTGTGAGAGTGTGGCGATCGCGAACGTGTAGGAGCTCGCTCCGAGCGCGCCGACAAACAGCTGCGTCGGAATGAGCTCGCCGGTATCGGGATCGATCAGCGAGAGCCCATCGCAGAAGTCAACGAACACCTTCTCGCCGGCGCGATGCGGCTGGCGTAGCACCACAGAGAGCTTCTTCTGGAAGCGCCGATAGAGCTCGGCGAACTGCGAGTACTGATAGCCCTCGGGGTGCTCGGCCTTGTACTCCTGCCACAGCAGGGCAAGAGTCACCTGATGATCGCGCCGGGCCAGTTCCTCGCGCACTTTTACCCAATCGGGCAGGGGCCGCACGACGGTTCGCACCAGCGCGCCGCCCTCACGAGCACTCGGATACAGTCGTCGCTCCAGCTCCGCCTCGTCGAGCTCGGCGATCGCCTCCCAGCTGTTCAAGCCCGCGGCCGCGGCCCGGCGCAGGCAATCCGACACGGCGGTCTTGCCACAGCCCACCGCACGACCCAGTTGGCGGCGGCTGCTCACTCCGCCCACCAGATGCAGTCTCAGCACGTCTTTGATCTTTCTCACGCTCAGCCTCTCTTGCGCCACCCCGCTCGCTCCTCGTTGCAAAAGGCGCGAAGAGTGGGGGGTGGAAAAGGCTTGCGTCGAGCCGCCACGAGTGATCCGCGTGGCCGTTCCGGAGCATGCCGGACAGCGTTCCGGCGATGGCGGACAGCATTCCGCTGGCCCACCAAAGTGTCCGTCATCGCATCGGAACAGTGTCCGTCATGCCGCCGGAATGCTGTCCGCCATCACTCCGGAATCGTGTCCGTCATGGGCCGGCGCACGCAACCATCACGAACTGATTATCCAAGCCGGATTTTGGCAGCTGGTGGATGGCGTAAGTGATTGATGAAACATGTAAAAGTTAAATCCGGGTTGCGATCCGCCACGCCACCAGTATGCTTTCGCGCTGACAAGTCGCCCCCGCGCGCCGAATCGGCTCCGTACGGAGTTCTTGCCGCAGAATCCTGCGGCTAGGGCGCGGGATCGCAAGAGGAAGCCCCCACGAGGGGCTTTTTCTTTTCCGCCTTTACCGAAAGCGCCAGATATCACGGATTCGAGGCGCAAGCATTTCCCGCCAGCGACATGCGTTGGCACGATCGCGTTCTGCGCGAGTAATTGCACCGATACACATGTCTGCCAGCTGCATGAGGGGATCGCGCGCAGAGTCGGACATCTTCACGTCCTTGATGCGGTGACCCAGTTCACGACGCAGGTACGCACCCAAGCTGCGCTGAAATTCCTGGCTACCGCTGCCATCGATGCGCACGCTCGCTGCTTTCAACGCGCCGCCATCGTGCGCCATCAGCATTTTCACTAAGTAGTTGTAGAAGCTGTCCACATGGGCCCGCAGATGCTGGCTGTAGAGCACGTCCTTGCGAACGATCAGCGCCCGCACGACAAACGGACAGTTCACGACAGCGCCGAAGAACGCGTCTCGCATGGCATCGCTCGACTTGCTGAACTTGAATTCAGGCTTGTGCCGCACTCGGGTGCGCAGTTCGAGTATGGATCGCTCGGTCGCGCGAGCATGCTCACTGTTCTCGAACACCACCATTCCGAGTCCGAAAACCGGATCGGATCCCCGCGTGAACTTGAACCCCGGGCAACCGCTCTCATCGATGAATACCAGCATCTTCTCAAAGACCTCGTATCTGAGGCGCTGGCCCCGATGGAGGCGCTGCGCTTCCAGCGAGTGAGCAGTGTGAGGCAGGCATACATGGCACCTTTCGTTGGTATGGGGTGCATGTTCGTATACACCCACATCCTATGTCCGGCCGAAATTTTCCGGCCGTATCCGCTGGATATGTCCGTGTTACGTGGATTTCTGAAGCCGTCGGCGGTGACGCTTGCTGACAATGATGCGCTCGCCGGCGAGCACGCGCTTCCGGGTTCTCGCCCCAATCTCCCGACGCTTCGTCGCACCCGCCTCACTGGCCTTGCGTTGGTTGATGTCCTTGAGGATCTCTCGGGCGACGAATGGGATCAAAAAATCCGTCGCTTCAAGCACCATGTCCGTCAACATCTCCTCGATCTCGACCACTACACGCGCTGCATCGTGCTCGTCCAAGTACTCGTCGAGGCATTCAAGCTCGCCAAGCCGATCAAACAACCGTCGCGCGGCGGAGGCTGTGTGCTTTTCGCTGAGGTTCTGCCCGCTGCAATGGTCTATAAAGTCTCCGACGGTCATGCGGAACGGAGGCCCGTAGAAATCCCAGCCTCGACCTGAGTAGCCCGCCAGTTCGTTGTGAAGTCGCTCCAAGCAGTCTTTCCGGTACCACGACGAAAACAACCAGATCCAATTGAACGACGGGTCACGGTCCATCAACGCGTCGTAGACCTCATCAAAGGAGCGTTTCATCAAAGTGGCCCTCACAGCCGCAAGATTCTGAGTCGTGATAGCGAGTGGCAGTGCCTGACGTATCTCTCTCAGGCAATTCCAAGGCCGGCGTCCATATTCACCCCCCGCTAAACGTCGGCGTTATCTACTACGCTTTTGGCGCAAGAGTTTCCGCGCACCCGATTTGCACTGTTCCTGCAGTTCCCGTGCAGGTCTCGGTGAGGTAATTTTCAGATCGCCGAGAAGCGGCGCCCGCCCGGTGCGCTAACACCGAACGGACGCCTAACCACCACGAGCCTACATAGGAGGCCCGCAATGGTAGAGTCGAGATGTGGCGCGGTGGCTGTAGGTTTCCCTCGGCTGTTGCCGTCTCTTTCGATCGACGGTGTCTCAATCGGGTAACCGTTACTCCGTTTCCACATCCCGCTCATCGAACCGGACGTGCAGAATTCCCGCATCCGGCTCTCGGACGAGACTTCAAGCGTTCGCCCACGGAAAGCTCTTCGTCAGCCCAGGTAGCCAGATCACTCCCATCCGTTCATGCAACGTCTTCGGATGAGGTGGCCGGCACTTCCTCTTGTGCTTCAGAAAGATCCACCGGCGTATCCGCTGCGTGATGTGCCTGTCGAGACCGTTGTACGACTTGCTGACTGGACCTAAGCAAAAGTAATTGGCCCAGCCGCGCGCCGTTCGGTTCACATGCGCTACCACATCATCGAACTCCATCAGCAATGTGCGCTTGTGCGTGATCTCGCTGATGGCCTCTTTCAGACGCCGCACGCTCTTCGCCGACGGCCGCGTGCCCAGATAGGCCCGCCCCGTTCTCGGTGAGTAGCACCGTCCGAAGGTGTAGCCGAGGAAGTCAAAGTGCTGCTGCGGTACGCGACAGACCCGTGTCTTCTCCTCGTTCACCGTCAACTTCAGTCTCTGCATGATCCCTCGCATCTCGAGCAGCGCCTCAGCGGCGCTGCCCTTGCAACAGATCACCAGGTCATCCGCATAATTGACGATGTTCGCCCTGAACTTCCGCTCATACCCCAATCGCTTCCATCCCAGCACGAACCGCCTCATGTAGAGTGAGGACAGCAGGGGCGAGATCGGCGCGCCTTGAGGAATGCCTCGCTGGTTGTGACGGTGTTCCCTTGTGCGATGTCGGCGTCCCCGCCCGTCGATCTCCTCGATCGCAGCTTCCTGCCACATCTTGATCAGATGCAGCACCTGCCGGTCTATCACCCGGCGCGCCACGCATTTGAGAAGCTCGGCTCGCGGAATGCTGCCGAAGTAGTCACTCAGGTCCGCATCGATCACCGCGCGGTGACCGAAGTTCAACAAGCGATGAACCTCCCTGACCGCATCCAATGCGCTGCGATCGCTCCGGTAGGCGTACTGTTCGGGCAGCAAGTCGACCTCGAAAATCGACTCCAAGATCATCGTCGCTGCCGTCTGCACGACTCGGTCGCGGATCGTCGGAATACCGAGCGGACGTAGCTTGCCGTTCGGCTTCGGGATATAGACTCGTCTGACCGCTTGCGCTTGATACCTCTTCTCCCTCAGCGCTTGCGCCAGTTCTCCCAGCCATCGTTCCTCCCCGTACGCCTCGATGTCCTCGAACCGCTCTGCGTCCACACCGGCTGCGCCTCGATTGGCCTTGCAGCAGGCGTAGGCGTATTGCAATACATCGGCCCGATACACCTTGTCGTACAGCGCATAGAAGCGAAACTCGGGAGATTCCTTCGCCTTCGCCTGCAACGCCTTCTGTAGCTTCTGAACACTTTGTGGAGTTGTTAGGTTGCCCAATCTCCGGTCCCTCGCCACGTCCAACGTTCGTCTCGAACCAAGGCCCCTTCCCTCCACCGGCATTACCCGGTCTCCCCGGTACTACGAGCCTCTCCGCCACCCCACCGCGCCCGGTCTGAGTCCTCACGGATGTCCGGTTTATCGTCGTTGGCGATCCCTTCGCCGCCGGCGATCACGCCAAGGGGCTTCCCGTGTTGCATCGACCTTCCTCTTGCACACATGCCCTCGCCACTACCCCGGCGGAATCTCTGGGTGCTCTTGTCGCTCTCTTCCCCAGTTGATCGCAGCCTTCCCTTCATAGCGCCCGGTCGGCTTCCGCATCAAATCTTTCGAGGCCTGCTCAGCGTTCACTCACGTTGGGCCTATGTGCTCGCCAGATCACCTCAAGTGATCCTCTACACCGAAGGCTTCAGCCGCTTCGTTACCTCTGCAGCTGCTTCGATTGCTTCCGGCTGGAACGACAGTTGCCGGGTGAGATTTGCACTCACTGGAAGGCCGTGCCTTTGCACGGCGCACGCTACCCGCAATTCTAGCGG
>DASZTF010000132.1:0-1828 GCA_035548315.1 Minisyncoccota bacterium | reverse complement strand
GGCTCTTGATCAGAAACGGGGGCAGGCCGGGAACCCGAGTTGATAAAACCAACTTGGGAGAAAGCTTTGACCGACTCGGAGATTCTGATTGGACTGCCCGGCTACCAGATTACCGGCATTGAACAAGAAAAGGGGGAAGTGCGGATCTCAGCGCGGCGCACCGAGCCGGAGCCGTGTCCGCATTGCGGCGGGACACGGCTCCGCAGCAAGGGGCGCTACCAGCGCCGTGTGAGGCACGAAGACTGGGGACTGCGGCGCTGCGTGCTGCTGCTGGAAGGACACAAGTTCCAGTGCCGGGACTGCGCGCGCTCCTTCCGCGAACGCTTTCCCGGCATCCTGCCCTGCCAGCGCGCCAGCGAAGCCTTCCGCCAATGGATTTTCCAGCAACACCTCGACGGGATCAACCGCAGCCGCTTGGGCCGCAGGGAAGGCATCGGGGCGGCCACTGTCGAGCGCCACTTCCGGCACGGCCTCGACCGCCAGTTTCGCCAGTGGCATTCTCGCTGTTGCCCGCGCGTGCTGGGCATCGACGAACACTTCTTCACTCGCAAGAAGGGTTACGCGACTACACTCTGCGATCTCGGCAATCACAAGGTTTACGACGTCGTGCCCGGCCGCAGCGAGGCATCGCTGGAGCGCTACCTTCTTTCCTTAGAAGGCAAGGACCTGGTGCGCGTGGTGTGCATGGATCTGGCCTCGGTGTATCGCGCGCTGGTGAGAAAGCACTTCCCGCAAGCTCGCATTGTGGCCGACCGCTTCCACGTGATCCGCCTCGTCAATCATCACTTCCTAAACTGCTGGCGCGAGATCGATCCGGTGGGTTCGAAGAATCGCGGTCTGCTCTCGCTGATGCGGCGGCACCGGCACAACCTGCGGCCGGAGCAGCAAGCTCGGCTCATGGCTTACCTGGAGAAGTATCCGGCGCTCGATGCGATTTATCGCTTCAAGCAGCGTCTGTGTTACCTGCTGTTGAAGAAGCATCGGACGCAGCGGCAGTGTCAGGCTCTGATCCCGCGCTTTCTGCGTTCGGTCGCGCAGCTTCGTCAGGCGGGCTTGCCGCAACTGGTGCAGCTCGGCGAGACCCTGGCGGCTTGGTCCGAAGAGATCGTCGCGATGTGGCGCTTCACGAAAAACAACGGCATCACCGAGGGGTTCCACAACAAAATGGAACTCATCAACCGGCAAGCGTATGGGTTTCGCAACTTTGAAAACTACAGGCTCAGGGTTAAGGTAATGTGTTCTTAGATCTGTCGGAGCCTGGGTCCGCCCCCATTAAGTGTGTAGAGCCGTGTAGAGCCGAAAATGAAATTGGCTCCGTAGGGCAAAATCGAGGTAGTTGACACAATTCGCCATAATCACCAGACGAGTATTCTCGGACCGCATCAAGCCCGGGCATCTCTGGAGAGCCAAGGCGGACTCAAGGTAATCCGTTGATTTCACAGCACGAGACAGTTCGTGTTGTTTCGACGATCCGAACTCGTTTCTGTTTAACTTCCAGAGAATCCGGCTGGCGGGCGGAGTTCTTCGGCCCCACTGCGTTTCGAATACGACTCAGCGCATCGCTGGGGATCGCCGCAGATGTGAGGAACAGGCAGGTATGCTCAATCTGAGGTTGCGATGGCTTCGAGGACAATCAACTGGGATCGAGAGAAACTCTACGATCTGATCTGGGCCAAGCCGATGCGAATTGTTGCACGTGAGTATGGGCTTTCTGACGTGGCATTGGCGAAGGTCTGCAAGAAGCTCCACATCCCACGGCCCGGAGTAGGATACTGGCGACGGAAGGAGTGCGGGTTCAAGGTTGAGCGGGCGCCGCTGCCGCCAGCGA
>DASZTF010000131.1:0-1658 GCA_035548315.1 Minisyncoccota bacterium | reverse complement strand
GCGGTTGGAGGCCAAGGACGCGCCGGTTATCGTGGTGGTAGGTTGTGCAGAGGGTTACTACGCCATCGGGTTGAAGCGGCGACTTCCTCATGCCAAGGTCTACGCCATCGACACGAATGAAATGGCGCTAACGATCGCCCGCACCAATGCGGCGCTGAACGGCGTGCTCATCAATTTTGGGGGTCCTACCGAAGATGTCTTTGTCCACGACCCCGCGCTGATCATTATGGACTGCGAGGGCGCGGAGGTTGACTACCTTGACCTTGAGAAATACCCGGCGCTGGCTTCAGCGCATATCATCCTGGAGGTTCACAACCTTCCGGGACAGGAAACGGACAAGATTCTACTGAACCGGATGCGCGGTACCCACCGCATCAACATGATCTTTGAAGGACCGCGCCACCCGGCCAAGTACCAGTTGCTTTGTCATATGCCCTCTGAAGGTCGTTGGTTGGCGGTGTCCGAGGGTCGGCCTTGTTTGATGGCGTGGTTCGACATGACCCCTCGGGGTCTATTGGCGTCTTGAGAGGAGACTGGCTTTGAAACTTCCGGTAAAATTGCGTGAGCACTCTCGTACGCGGGGCTTCCTCGACATTGTGGATGCAGACTCCCGCATTGTTTGCACGTTCCCGGATCAGCCCGGCAGCCACAAGGTGGCGGAAGCGGTGACACGGAAGTTGAACCGCGACGGCTGGATGGGGCGGCAGCCTTACGAGTACACCCGTGAAGACTGGCTCTTCGATCGGGGACGTTAATGCTAAAGCTTCCTGATGTAACCCTTGTCCTCGTTGAGACACAGGAGCACGCACTCGCCTCGTTGGCGGTTCAGGACTGCCTCAAGGCGGCGGAATTCGGCGACGTTCTGATCCTGACCGATCGCCCCGACAAGTTCTCCGAGGTGGAGAAGCTTTGCAAGCCTCGCTTTCACGAGGTTCCGAACTGGCCGGAGAAGATTGGCTGGTCGCGCTCGTGGTGGTATGACGTGCCGCCGCTGCTGCAGACCGCCTTCACCTTGAATATCCAGTGGGACTCGTGGATTTGCGATCCCACCCAATGGAATTACGGCTTCTACGCTTACGACTATATCGGCGCACCGTGGTGGTACAAGGACGGCAAGAACGTCGGCAACGGCGGCTTCTCTTGGGTCAGCACCCGGCTGAAGCGTTACCTGCGCGACAAGCGCCTGAAGTTCCCTTGCGACACGGCGGTCGATGACGATTTGCTTTGCCGTAAGTACCGCCCTGCACTAGAAGAGCAGGGCTTTGTTTGGGCTCCTGAGTGGGTCGCCCATCAGTTTGCGTTCGAGTGTTGCCGCCCGTCGCCTACGTCGCGGCATTTTGGCTTTCACGCCGCTTTCAATTTCGGCGAGGTTTTGGGACCTGCTGAGCTGGAGGAGCGGGCGCGTCTGATGGTCGCGTCGCCCTACATTTGCAACCCCAAAGGCCACATTTGGCAGGCGTTCAGTCAGCGTTATCCCGAACTTGTTGCCAAACTTCTCCGTGAGAAGAACAGCTCACTAACAGGAGCAGCCACCCATGGCTAACATCAGCGCGTATCTCGAGAAGGCTTACCTTGACTGGTGCCTCCAAGGAGCCACCCCGACGCGCCCCAGCGCGCTGTGGGCGGGTCTTGCGGCGGGCACCCCCACGTCCGTCTCC
>DASZTF010000130.1:0-2535 GCA_035548315.1 Minisyncoccota bacterium | reverse complement strand
CCAAGATCAGTCCCTCTTCTTCCGAAGTTACGAGGGCAATTTGCCGAGTTCCTTCGCAGTAGTTCTCTCAAGCGCCTCGGTATGCTCTACCTGACCACCTGTGTCGGTTTCGGGTACGGTCTATGCGAGAGCTATTTCCTGGAACGACCAGGCGGCCCGGACAATCCAATAAGTCCGAACCACTTTCGTCATTCGTCACATTCTCGCTGGCGCACGAATATTCACGTGCTTCCCATCGACTACGCCTTTCGGCCTCGCCTTAGGGGCCGGCTAACCCTGCCCTGATTAACATTGGACAGGAACCCTTGGTCTTTCGGCGACAGAGTCTCTCACTCTGTTTGTCGTTACTCATGTCAGCATTCTCACTTCCGATGCCTCCAGAGTCGGTCACCCTTCTCCTTCGCAGGCTTACGGAACGCTCCGCTACCGCTCAGTATTGCTACTGAACTCGCAGTTTCGGCGAATGGCTTAATCCCCGTTACATTTTCGGCGCAGGTGCGCTTGACCAGTGAGCTGTTACGCTTTCTTTAAAGGATGGCTGCTTCTAAGCCAACTTCCTGGTTGTCTATGCACACCCACATCCTTTCCAACTTAGCCATTACTTGGGGGCCTTAACTGGCGATTAGGGTTGTTTCCCTTTTGACGACGGACGTTAGCACCCGCCGTCTGTCTGCCGTGCTGCACTTCCAGGTATTCGGAGTTTGGTTAGGTTTGGTAGCTCGGTGAGAACCCCTAGCCCATCCAGTGCTCTACCCCCTGGAGTGATCGCGACGACGCACTACCTAAATAGTTTTCGCGGAGAACCAGCTATCACGCGTTTTGATTGGCCTTTCACCCCTACCCACAAGTCATCCCAAACTTTTTCAACAGTTATGGGTTCGAGCCTCCAGTGCGTGTTACCGCACCTTCACTCTGCTCATAGGTAGATCAACGCGTTTCGGGTCTAATACTACGAACTCGACGCCCTATTCAGACTCGCTTTCGCTGCGCCTACGCCTATCGGCTTAAGCTTGCTCGTAACATTAAGTCGCTGACCCATTATACAAAAGGTACGAGGTCACCCCGAAGGGCTCCCTCTGCTTGTAGGCATTCGGTTTCAGGTACTTTTTCACTCCCCTCGTCGGGGTGCTTTTCACCTTTCCCTCACGGTACTTGTTCGCTATCGGTCGCAGAGGAGTACTTAGGCTTGGAGGGTGGTCCCCCCATGTTCAGACAGGATTGCACGTGTCCCGCCCTACTCGAGTCCTCATCTCACTTTACCGCTACGGGGCTATCACCCACTTTGGCCCGGCTTTCCTTCCGGTTCGCGTTCGTTTCGATGAGGCACTGGCCTGGTCCCGGTTCGCTCGCCACTACTACGGGAGTCTCGGTTGATGTCCTTTCCTCCGGGTACTGAGATGTTTCACTTCCCCGGGTTTGCTTTAAAACCCTATGTATTCAGGTCTTAATACCTTCATTTTGAACTTGGAAACCGAAGCCCAGAACCCCAGCCGAAGCCGGTGCTCTGAACTCTGATATCCAAGTTCGAAGGTGGGTTGCCCCATTCGGAAATCTGCGGATCAAAGGGTGCTCGCCCCTCCTCGCAGCTTATCGCAGCGTGCCACGTCCTTCATCGCCTCTCTGCGCCAAGGCATCCACCGAATGCCCTTGAGTCGCTTGATCGATCTTTCGACGTTCATACACGGTGAGAACCGCGCCGCGGAGCAAGCCCCGAAGCGTCATGATCTCGCCCGCGCGTAAACGCGTCTAGACGATGTCAAAGTCCATCCTGGCGTCTCAAACGACGGCGCCGAAGCGCACCGGACGAACCCTCTTTCACGATGTCTAAGATCCATTGCCGCCGTGTTTGCCACGACGACAATGAAATTTGTCTCTCTTTGTACGAATCTTGGTGGAGCCAGACGGGATCGAACCGACGACCTCATGCTTGCAAAGCACGCGCTCTCCCAACTGAGCTATGGCCCCGATCAATCCTGAAGACGAGCTGGTTGGCCCGGACAGATTTGAACTGTCGACCTCACGCTTATCAAGCGCGCGCTCTAACCAACTGAGCTACGGGCCAATAGCCCGCAGGCGGCCCGCGCGGCTGAAACGCCCACGCGCCCCAACAGGACTCGCAACCCCGACCATCGCGCGCGGATCGCGTCGAGGCCGGAGTGAAAAGAGAAGAGAAACGAAGACGGCGGCGAACCGCAAAATGCGCTCATCGGCGAACCGATGGCGCGTTGTCCAAGTCGATCGCGAGGATCCATGCCGAAGCGCGGATATCCAATCGTGATCTTCCTTAGAAAGGAGGTGATCCAGCCGCAGGTTCCCCTACGGCTACCTTGTTACGACTTCACCCCAGTCGCTGACCCTACCGTGGTTGGCTGCCTCCTTGCGGTTAGCGCACCACCTTCGGGTAGAACCAACTCCCATGGTGTGACGGGCGGTGTGTACAAGGCCCGGGAACGTATTCACCGCGGCATGCTGATCCGCGATTACTAGCGATTCCAACTTCATGCCCTCGAGTTGCAGAGGACAATCCGAACTGAG
>DASZTF010000129.1:0-1566 GCA_035548315.1 Minisyncoccota bacterium | reverse complement strand
CAAGATTACCGTACAAGCTTTTGATATTTGGGCGTGGGCTGGCTGCGTCAAGGCCAGCGCCAAAACGAACAGCCAGAACACGGCGGCGATGATCACAACAATCGCGTAGCGTTTCTGCATTACCAGTTGCTCGCGTAGTGGCGACGGTGATGCCGCTTGGCGTAATGATGTCGGTGGCGCTTCGCGTAGCGGTGGCGGTACTTCTTGACCTTCACCACGCGCACCTTCTTCACCTGCGGCTCATCAGGGGAGAGCCCCGCCGCGATGCGGTCCACGCGGCCCCGCCAGAACTCGACGAACTGGCCGGAGGTCAAGCTCTCGACCGACCCCACGAGGCTTTTGAAGGCGGCTGTGACGTTGCCCCAGATTGCCTTACGGCACCAACGCTCGCCCTTGTCGCGCCCCTCCGACGTGTTGCACATGCTCTTCCACGCCAAGTTCGAGGGGTTGGTCTGATGCTGAATGCACCCCTCGAAGCCCTGCTGGTGGACGCAATAGCGGTCGAAGAAGTTGGGTGGGCGTTTGACCGCGCGGGAGAAGTCGATACCCTCCACAACGAACTTGTAAGCCGCCGCGATTGCGTTGTCGCGGCAGTTCCAGATGCTGCCCTTGCCATAGCGATTGAATTCGAAGTCGCTCAACTGGAACAGCCCTTTGTAGGAGCCGGTCTTATTGCGGCAGTCGAAGTCGCTCTCGATGCGCGCGAAGGTCATCATCATGCTCTCCGGAACGCCGAAGAGCTTGGCCGCACGGGCAATCTCTTCCTTTGGAGAACCCTCCGACTGATGCGCCAACGCTGACAGCGCCAACGTCGCGGGCGGCGTCGGCTGGTATTCATTGTAGGCCATGTAAGACAACATGGTGTCATCCGAAGGCGTCACGCGCTCCGCGAGCTGTTCCAGCTTCGACGTGGGCGTGATTGAGGCAACCTTGTAGGTTGCTTCCGGCTTCGGCGCTTCGACCAGCTGCGCTTCCTTCGGCGTCAGCTTTTCCTTCTTCAGCTTCGCAAAGCGATTGGCCCAGCCGTTGTTGGTGAGCGCGCCACGAATTTCGAAGTGGCCCACATCACGGTAGCCCCAGCGCGAGCCGGGCTGCAGCCAATACTTGTCCGCCAGCTGCTCAGTCAACGCGACTGGGAAGTTGCGTGGCAAGCAATGACCGGGACCGCGCGAGCGGCAGGTCTGGTCGATGTCGATCGCACCACCGCAAGGATGCTTGCTGCCCGTCGAGCAGGTGCCCGCACGGATACCGCCAGCCGCCTTGAACTTGTATTGTGCATAGAGGTCGCGGCAGAAACCTTCGAACTGCGCCGCAGCAGTCGCTGCAACGCGAATGGTTCCACGTCCGCACTGAATAGCGACGGACCCCGAACGCCGAGGAATGTCTTCACGTGTACGGAAGCGCCGGTACTTCGAACGCGGCTCGGGCGTCTCCGGCGTGTAGGACGCCGAACGATAAGTCGTTGGCGCGGTCGAATTGCCTTGCCACCCCCAATCCGAACAACCGGACGAAGAGCAGGTCACCGAAGCCGTAGAAGAACGCAAACGCTTGGCCTGAGCATCAGGA
>DASZTF010000128.1:0-9039 GCA_035548315.1 Minisyncoccota bacterium | reverse complement strand
AAAATCTTTCCTCCAAAATCATCGCATCACGCCGGGCACTTCGGTCGTCGCTTCGCGCTTCTTCGAGGATGATCGCATCGTCGCTGGCTCTTGGACTGCTGCGATTCATGACGGCGCTTTCTCTTTCGGCCAACGTTAAAGGTGAGCCGCGCGCGTGAGCGCACAAGCGGCTTTCTTCGAGTGAAAACGCAGGGTCGAGCGGACTCGGCCCGTTGAAAATCGCGGCCCCGATAAGCGCGTTGGCTCTGACGACTGGTTGGGCCTCTTCTTTCTACTCATGGGTCATCGTGAGGACGGCGATGCCTCCTAAAAGTAATCCGGTCGCCACAACAGACGCGCCTACAACTGCACACCAGAATCGAATCGGCGCGCGCTTTCTGTGGAAGACCATCGGCGGCCCTTCGTCACCGACTTCCATACCTCCACTTTGATAGCCACGCACGGCGCTCCAGGCAAAGACCGCCGCGAGAACAAAACAGATGCCGGCTGAAAACAATCGAGGATTCATTCTTTGCCCAACGTCACAGGTGAGCCACGGCGCCGGCTGGCGCGGAGCGTGCGTCAGCACGATCCGTGACAGACGGTGACGTTGGCTCTGGCGGCTGGTTAGGCATTTTTCTTCTCAAGTCTCAGGCTGCGCATCTGAACCACAGCAATCACCAGCGCCGCGACAATGAGAATGTGCGGAAGATAATTCGGCCACGCGCCATCGACAAAGACCTTCTTCAGGAGCCAAAGCGAAAACACCGTGAAGACAGCCACCACAGCCGTGCTGAACATCTGGGATTTCTTTCTTCTTTTCGCGACGCACGCGACAGAAACCACCGTGCTCGCGAGTGCGATAGCAGTCGGAATCACGCCCCAAAGTAGTGCCTCGATGGACATCGTCGTCTTTGCCTAACGTCACAGATGAGCCACGCGGCGGTTGAGGTTCGAGGTCAAATTGATCTTCCGAAAACTCAGAGCGAGCGACCGCGTTGGCTCTAGCGACTGGTTCGGCAAACGGAAAGCGCGGGAAAAAAGCTTCGGCTTAAAAGTCTCTCTCTGCATGAAGCTACTCGGCATCGTTCGTCTTTTCGCTGGGGCGGCAGGGTTAAATTACCTCTGAGTTTCGGGGCCAAAATCTTTCAAAAGCTTCGCCGCCAAGCCAGACACTTCTTCTCGCACCAAGACTTTTGCCGTCGCTGCCGAGCTCTTTCGCGATCGCAGAAAATTTCTCACAAAGGTGAATCGCGATGCCGAACGTCACAGATGAGCCACGCGGCGATGGACGTTCGAGGTCAAATTGATCTTCCGAAAACTCAGGGCGAGCGACCGCGTTGGCTCTAGCGACTGGTTCGGCGAACGCAAAGCGCAGGAAAAAAGCTCCGGCTTAAAAGTCTCTCTCTGCATGAAGCTACTCGGCATCGTTCGGCTTTTCGCTGGGGCGGCAGGGTTAAATTACCTCTGAGTTTCGGGACCAAAATCTTTCAAAAGCTTCGCCGCCAAGCCAGACACTTTTTCTCGCACCAAGATTTTTGCCGTCGCTGCTGAACTCTTCCGCTGAAAATTTCTCACAAAGGTGAATCGCGATGCCGAACGTTAAAGATGAGCCGCGGCAGCGGCTGGCGCGGAGCGTGCGCCAGCACGATCCGTGACAGACGGTGACGTTGGCTCTGGCGACTGGTTAGGCTTTTTTTGGCGCATCATCCAGCGTTGGTCGTCCGGTTCGCTCCTTCATGAGTGTAGCGAGCGTTCGATACTTCTGAAGCAAATCGCCGCGATTGCCCCAATCTTCGATTTCATCTTTCAGGCCGGGCTTGATGAACGTAGTGCCATCAGCGCCAGAGTCGATCATGCAGCGGGTATATTCCCAGTCGCGGTGAAAAACCTCTTCGAAGGCACGCACGAGAAATCCTCCACGGCCTTCTCGAATTTCGGGTCATTCATGGCGGTGCATGCTTCTTCGCCTAACGTCAAAGATGAGCCGCGCCCGCCGAGCGGGGAAGCTGGCTCGCCCCTTCGGCGAGCCACCGCTGTGCGAAAAACCAAGAAAGCTGGAGCGTAGAAATCATCTTCGAATTAAGGTTTAACTGCGGGCGTTGGCTCTAGCGCCTGGTTCGGCTTCATCAGTCGATCTTCCGCCAGTAATCGCGAACGAAAAACGCATGTGCTGAAGCGTCGTCGGCGATCTGCTCAAAACGAATGGGGGCAGACCCGCTATCAAGATACAAATCTGCGATCAGGTAGTCGAAGCCTGCATCGATACTCGGTTTGAATCTGACGTCCACGACATGAATGCGCGTCCCCGCCGGGACTGATCGCACAGCCGCGCCAAACTGTCCAGGACCTCCGATCAATAGCTGGTAGGGCTCATGGACATACTGATACTGCTGCATCTTCGAAAGCGTCATCTCGCGGGCGGTAACGAAGTCATGGCCTACGATATCGCGGTATTTGCTTGCGACGCTACGTGAGAAGCATCCGCTCATGACGGAAGCTAGGACGAGTGCTATTGATACGAAGAGAGCCTTCATTTCTTGCCGAACGTTAAAGATGAGCCACGACCCTGCTTGGCACCAAAGGCTGCTCCGCAGCCGACGTGCCAAGCGGGGTCGTTGGCTCTAGCGTCTGGTTAGCCCTTTTTGATCGTGCGAATGAGGCGCTCATACTCGCGATGATCGCCGATCCAGAACCAAACAAAATCATCGCCATCCTCGACCGCCAACGCGCGAACCGACTGATTCACTCTCGCTGACCAAATCTTCCCGACTTTCTTGAACTGAAGTGACGGATGACGCGGATCGTGCTTCAGCAACTCGAACTGCTTATCCGCCTGCGCCTGAAGGTCGGACGCAAGCTTGTTGTAGGCGTCCCAAAACCGGACGGATGCGCGATGCGTCACAGCTGCTTGGCTCGGCCGGCACGCGCATCGCTGATCGCTTCGTCTGCCAGCGAGTCCAGCACGCCGCTCGTCGCGTCTCGCGCAATGTCGCGATCAAACAGCCACACGCGAATCTCTTCAACCTGCTCATCGCTAAGTTTTTCAATCGCGCTCTCGATCTCCTGAACGGTGCTCATGAACGCACGCTACGAAAACCAGTAATCTGCGCAAGCCGGGTTTCTTGGCTAACGTCAAAGATGAGCCACGGCGCCAGCCGGCGCGGCTCGTGCGAAAGCACGAGACGTGACGGATGGTGGCGTTGGCTCTAGCGACTGGTTAGCCTCTGCTTTGATTTCTTCGATGATGCGGCGAGCATGCCGCCCGTAACCGATGTCCCCATAGCGGTAGATCAGAAATGCGAATGCCAAGTGCAGTGCGATGAGTGTGCCAACGGCAATAAGGACGCCCTGCACAGGCCACAGCATGAACTGCCCGAAACTGACGAGAAAGGCCGGAATAGCCGCGGACAGAGCAACTGACGCCGTGTCGAGTCGCATAACGACATTGACGACGGCTCCTCTTGCCGCCTCGACTACGCTTATGTGCAACACCGGTGTGGCTCCTCGATCCTTGCGCAAAATGCACTCACGCGGTTGAAGCCTCCGGGATGAAGCCGGATCGAGACTGCGGATGCAGCGCAGACCGTATTTCGACGCCACGCGCTCGACCGCCAAATCCAGCGCATCGGCTTTCGCTAAGGTCTCGAGCGTAAATCGCTTCATCTTGGCTAACGTCAAAGATGAGCCACGAGCGCAGCGGGCGCGACTCCTGCGTCAGCAGGAGGCGTGACCGATGTGATCGTTGGCTCTAACGCCTTGTTAGACCGTTCCACTTTGGGACTCGAAAAGATCTGACCATGCGTCGATTGATTCATCGTCGTGAACATCCCAAGAGCGAATCTTACCTTCGCTGTCGGTGAAGAAAAAACCGGAAACGCCGTCGTGACAAGAGTAGGCTTTCGCGATATCGCAGGACTTCGCCTTCGCGGAAAGAGTCACGCATCGAAACGAACGATCTTCGGATGCGATAGCTGCTTCCTTTTTGGAACGGTGCATTGCGCCACATCGCGATCTTTTGCCTAACGTCGCAGATGAGCCACGACGCCGGCTGGCGCGAGCCATGCGTCAGCATGGATCGTGACAGACGGTGGCGTTGGCTCTAGCGTCTGGTTAGGCATTTTTTCGGTCCAGATATTCAACCAAGCCTAGGATGACGCCCAAAGCGACGTTGAGGAGGATCCAGCAGAGCATGCATGAAAAAAGCCAGCCTCCGGCGCTTGAGCTTCCCATCGACGCGCCAATGGCTTTCCGAAAAGTCATCGCCCACCCCAAGTGAGTCGCCGCTGACAAAAACCAAAACGCCCAAGAGCGAACCAAATATCGCTCCTTGAGCGCATGGATCACCCAACCGACCCAGATGAAAAAACCGAGTAGCGACAGTGCCGAAAAAACTATGACTTCCATGTCGCGCTGCTCGCCGGCGGTGAAAGCGCTGACTGAAGAAAAAAGAAGAATACCGACGAGAAAGCACCACGGGATTCCGCCGATCGCAAGTGCAGCTGTGAGAGCGCGCATTTTCTTCGCCTAACGTCACAGATGAGCCACGGCGCCGGCTGGCGCGGAGCGTGCGCCAGCACGATCCGTGACAGACGGTGACGTTGGCTCTAGCGACTGGTTAGGCATATTTTTTTCTCGCTTGTTCAGCGATGTGACAGTCGTGATGCACGAGCCGCGTATTTTCTGGAATGTAGCCGAGAAACGCCTCGATACGATCAAGCTCGGCATTCTTCTCCGGGAGTAGCTGCGAGCAAACCGGACAAATACCTCGCTGCTCAATCCACTTCTTCATCTTCAATTTCGTTCGCGCCGCGGGTGTGCTGCGCTCGAGATACATCAACTCTTTCGTGAGCTTTCGTCGGAGCGCCCACTGAAGACGAGCGTCGCCGCCAGATAACCGCTCCAATTCTTCTTTCGTTCGACGGAAGAGTGGTGCGAAAAGTGTGTCGCGCTGTTCGGGCGTAAGCTGAGGATTCGGCATGGCTTCTTTGCCTAACGTTACAGATGAGCCACGGCGCCGGCTGGCGCGGAGCGTGCGCCAGCACGATCCGTGACAGACGGTGACGTTGGCTCTGGCGACTGGTTAGGCCCGATGAGCGAATCACTCGTGGACATCGAGAGCGGAAATTCGTGTGGCAGTCTCATGATCGATCTTCTTTTTCGCGGCTGCTGGATTCGTTCGCGGCATCGGCAACGCCGGCGTGCTTTTTCTGTGCGCCAAGAATTCTTCGGAAGAGAGAAACGCTGCGAATCTTTTCTTCGGCTTCATCGGCTCTCGAAGCGCTTCGATTCATCTTTGGACTTTCGCCTGCGTGCTGCTCTTCAACCCAGTGCGCGAAGCACGGCCTAACGCTAAAGATGAGCCACGGCAGCGGCTGGCGCGGAGCGTGCGTCAGCACGATCCGTGACAGACGGTGACGTTGGCTCTAGCGACTGGTTGGGCCTTTGGTCCATTGCAGGAAAAGCTCTAGAATCTCTTCGAGCTTCTGCGGGCCTCCACGGCCTTCGAATGTCTTTTCTTCGACGCGGCAAGATAGCCACTCGTCACTTCCTTCGACTGCATCTTTGCCCACGCCGTAGAGGACGGGTTCGAAATTCTTTTCTTCGACAGCCGTGCCCACGAGGTCAATGCTCACAGACCAGCCCGGATTATCCAGCGTTGTAATCTTCACGCCGTAGCCGTGCTCCCAATCGCCATCGCACTGAGAGCGATACCACTCTTGAAGCTTGTGAAGGTGGTTCATCTTTCGCCCAACGTCACAGATGAGCCGCGGCAGCGGCTGGCGCGGAGCGTGCGCCAGCACGATCCGTGACAGACGGTGACGTTGGCTCTAGCGGCTGGTTCGGCTCTTTTCTCATGTGCGCTGAATGATTTTGAGTGCCACGACCGTCACGGTGGCGAGCGCACCCACCGAAATCATCAGAAGACTGGGCGTCCTCTTTCTCTTTCTATCGATGAACATGGCGACGACGCTGCCAGCCATAAGGCCAACCGACATACCGAAGACGAAGTCGTGAAAGACCTGTCCGATCAGCGAGCCGATCGCCATGCCAACCGGTATCAGTAATGACGGGTCCGCAAAGAAGGATCCACGAGCGGGGGGTTCAGTCGTCATAGGTTAATTTTTTTGCCGAACGTTACAGATGAGCCGCGGCAGCGGCTGGCGCGGAGCGTGCGTCAGCACGATCCGTGACAGACGGTGACGTTGGCTCTAGCGGCTGGTTCGGCTCTTTCACTTCACAGTCTCCGCGATGTAATAAATATCCTTTCCTCCAAGGCTGCGAGCTTCCGCGCTAGTTCGAACATTTGAAACTACTAGAGTCTTCGGGACTCGTGCTTCCGGGTCATTCTTGTCCACGACCTTAAAAGTATACTCGAACGAAGCCCAATCACCCATAATCCCAACTGGATGCTCTTTGGCGGAAATCGGAACCGCAACTTTCCCTTGGCCTTCGGCAAAGGCATTGGCGTCACGAAGGACTCCCGCCTTTAACGCATCTTTATTTCCGAAAATCCCTCCATGGTCAGCACGACCTAGCTGATAAACTCCTGACGACACTTGGACGACTCCCGGATTCGCGCAGGCTGCAAGCAGTAGCCCCGATAGAATAAGAATAGTGGCATTGAACTTTTTCATGGGTAAAATTCGTTTTTTTGCCGAACGTCACAGGTGAGCCACACGGCCGGCTGGCGCGGAGCGTGCGTCAGCACGATCCGTGACAGACGGTCGGGTTGGCTCTGACGACTGGTTAGCCTCTTTTTTCACGGGCGGAAAAATGTGATAGCTGCGGCCATGAGGTAAAACGCACCAAAAAAAGAATGCGCCCCGACATAGAACCAATATCCGAAACGGTCCTTCTTCTTTTCGCAAACAAAGCCCCACTTCGCGAGCACGGCGCCTTCTCGGAGCGAAAGTGAGACGCAAGTGAAGATAGCAATCGCCGCAGCGGCGAATGCTGACGGCATGAACCGCTGCGAATATGCGCTGAGCGCGAGCGCCGCAATCATGGGCAGCAGCTCCAGCGTGAACAACCGTATGACGAGCACGCGCTTCATTTTATTTTGGCTAACGTCAAAGATGAGCCACGACTACGGCTGGCGCGGCTCCTGCGCAGCAGGAGACGTGACAGACGTGGTCGTTGGCTCTGGCGCCTTGTTAGGCTCTTGGCTCGAGATTCTCTCGTAAAGCGTGCTTCGAAATCTGTGTGTCCGCCACATGACAAAACCCGAAATCAAAACGCATCCGAAACCAATCCACCAGAGCGTCCCTAGCGGAAATGGCGAATAGATGCCGCGATGCCAAGTAACACCAAGCGCGCACACAGATGGTAGGAGTATCAGCAAGACATGGCCCCAAGTCCGCATCGCTATGGCGGCATCATGATATGCTTTTAGGGCACCCGAAGCATCCCACTGCGGCGCGTCTTCGGCGGAACGACCGGAGCGAAGGAAAGGGCCAACTTCTAGGACGCAATAGGCGGCCAAAGCGCCAATGACCGCGAAATGCTGGGAGATGATAATTGATGCTCCCAAGCCGATAAACGGCACGAAGAGCAAGATGTCCTCTCGGTTCGACGCGCCGAGCGCTAATCCAAATATCGCCACGATACCCGCGAGGTAGAAAACGAAGATTTGGTCGCGGAGCTTGATCCGCTCTATCAGCTCCGTGCGCGCGCTGTTGTAGTAGGTGCGTGCGGTATCATCGGTTTTCATAGACGGAAAATTCTTTGCCTAACGTCAAAGATGAGCCACGGCGCCGGCTGGCGCGAGGCGTGCGCCAGCACGACTCGTGACAGCCGGTGACGTTGGCTCTGGCGCCTTGTTGGGCATTTTTTGGACGACTCGTTACCGCTGGCCTGCGGCGTGATCGTATCGCTTCCACAACTCAGGAGGTTCGCCAGCATTTCGCGGCCAACCCAGCGCGAACCGAAACGGCCCGTCGTCGCTATCGCCTTCGACTTTGGCCACGCATAAAAGAATGGCGCCGTCCTTCAAAAACCCTGAAGCATCATTGGCGCTCCAAGTCGTAACAATATCGGTGATGTCCGCCAATATGGGGAGTCCGTCTTGGACAACTTCTTTGAGTGTAGTTTTAGCCATGAAAATTTCCTTCTTTGCCCAACGTCAAAGATGAGCCACGCGGCGGTTGATGTTCGAGGTCAAGTTGATCTTCCGAAAACTCAGGGCGAGCGACCGCGTTGGCTCTAGCGACTGGTTCGGCGAACGCAAAGCGCGGGAAAAAAGCTTCGGCTTAAAAGCCTCTCTCTGCATGAAGCTACTCGGCATCGTTCGTTTTTTCGCTGGGGCGGCAGGGTTAAATTACCTCTGAGTTTCGGGACCAAAATCCTTCAAAAGCTTCGCCGCCAAGCCAGACACTTTTTCCCGCACCAAGATTTTTGCCGTCGCTGTCGAACTCTTCCGCGATCGCTGAAAATTTCTCACAAAGGTGAATCGCGATGCCGAACGTTACAGATGAGCCACGGCGCCGGCTGGCGCGGAGCGTGCGCCAGCACGATCCGTGACAGACGGTGACGTTGGCTCTAGCGACTGGTTGGGCGTTTTTTCGGGCACCAGTATTTTTCTCCGATCTTCGATGCTGCGCTGCGAACTGTTCCTTGGTGTCGGCGGCGTATAGCATCGATGAGCATGTCCTTTTTTGCGAGCGCGTCCGCTTGCCAATGCGCCCGCTCTTTGCCGATGGGCAAACCGATCGCCGCATCCGATACTTTTCGGAACGCTTCGAAGTCGCGATCATCGTGCGCATGCAGCCAAACTTGGAAGACGAGAATGCGGATCGAACCTTCTAGGATGTCGATTTCGCCAGCGGCTACGCGATCCGCGTAAGCTTTAAGCTGTCGGCAATGCTTCTCCCACAATTGGAGATTTCTTACCGTCTTCGGAGTCGGGATCATATTTTTGCCCAACGTTACAGATGAGCCACGGCAGCGGCTGGCGCGAGGCGTGCGTCAGCACGACTCGTGACAGACGGTGACGTTGGCTCTGGCGGCTGGTTCGGCTTTTTCTTCATGCGCTCACGAAATCTTCGTGATCCGGAATCA
>DASZTF010000127.1:0-4449 GCA_035548315.1 Minisyncoccota bacterium | reverse complement strand
GATCGCCCCTACGATTCCGCACATGGTGGTCAGATTCCTGCTGGTTCGCTTATTCGCGTTTGGGGCGCAAGTGTGCCCCAAACTGCGTTAAGGCGCTGATTCCACTTAGCTAAGCGTGAACTCGTTCGCGGCAAGGGAGGGTGTCCGGCCGATAGCCGTGGGGCGCGGCACCGTTTGCCTTGTGCAGGCACGTAAATTGCGGATTTGGCGAGTTTTTTCGCCGGGTGGACGCTCCGGCGCTTCGCGGGGTTGTGCGCTGGATGGAGCTGGGGCATGAGGCCGGCGCGACAGGGAGTGTCGCGCCGGTCGGGGTACGGCGGGTAGGCACAGTCGTGTGAGCGAACGGCGTCCGCGCGAGTGCGGCTGGCCCCCGGCACGCGCAGAGATCCCGGCCGGCTCTAGCGATGGCGCCCTTCAGGGATGCGCGGTATCGGCGATTCATCACGGCCCGAATCGCAAATCACTAGGTGCAATCACGCATGACAAGAAGACCACGCTCGAACAAACCTCCCTCCATCGCGGTTTTTCGAGCTACTTTCGGGTGCTTCGTTGGCAAGGACCAGCAAGGTCGCAGCCCCTGTGTACCAAATAGATGCCCAAGCCAACTCTCGCGAGCTTGCGATCTGTCTTTCGCACGCGTTGCCTTTCTTGGGCTCGGCTACGTGCGCGCCATTGATCAATGCTCGTCAAAAGTGCCGCTGCTCTGCGCGCAAAGACACGGTGGAACAAGGCCGACTGTTGTTCGCCAGTAACGATGCAATCGCGAAATCCGAAAAAGAGAGGTCTCTTGGTGTTATCGAACACTTGGCTAGTGCTGTCGACAAAGTCATTCAACAGGAGCGCGAATTCGGAAAGACCCGTCAATGATCGTGCGCCGAAACGTTGATTGAAGCGTTTAAGGCGTACTTTGCGGTGCCCAGTCAGTTCCACGACGTTCGTTCTTTGAAGCTCGGCGAGCACGGAAGCAAGGGTCACGTCTCCGCCGTACGTCCGCACAAGACTGGCGAAATCCGCGTGTCCACCGCGCAAGCTGAGGAGTGCCGGCCTCCCGTCAGCACTCTTGAACCGAGGGTCTGAGAGCCATCCGCGCACGACACGCAAAGCTCGCTGTTCAGATCCGAGTTTTCGCGCCTCGCGGCCGCCTCTTGTTTTCGTATTCTTGACTAGCGACGACACTTCCTTTCTCGTCATACCTGTGGCAACAGCTAGACGCGAAATGTTCAGACGTCCGCCCCGACGAGGCACGGCCTCAATTGCGGCACGCAAGTAGGCGAGTTTCGCCGCCACAACCAGGGGACCCGCACCCAAGTTGCCGCGTACCAGCACACGGGAAATCGGCAAGAGAGCCTTCGCGAGACCGTCTATTGCTGCCTGAGTATCACGAATGGCTTGGTTCATTGAGGGGAAGCAGCCGATGGTGCTGAAACCTACAGCGCTGTCGAGCGCGTAGGCACGATCACCTCTGGTTTCGAGTAAATCGAGAAAAGTCCTATCCCAACTCGGCGCGCTCGGTGACCGCGGACTTTCCTATCTGAACTGCGGTGCGTCTCTAGCCAGTCATCAAGCTCTTCCAAGAATTCCAGACTACGATCGGCGACAAACTTCGTGAACGCCACCACTGCACGCTTGGACAAACCAGTGGTTTCTACTTTGCGCCAGAAGAGCTCCGGTGCGCTCGTGGATTTCGTTCGGTTGAGTATTCGTCCTAAGGTCGAACTCGCGTCGGACAAGAAGTAGGCCATAGGCTCGAAAGCCATACTGCTTCGACTGCTCGTAAAGAAGAACGGTCGGATTAACGCGTAGCGGCCTTTGGTGCTACGGACGTTTCCATATCGCTTCAGCACGGAGAGCGCGATTTTCCAATCAAGCCTGGGGGCTGCCGCCCGAACCAACGTGCGGAACTCGTTTGCGAGCAACGGCCGCGGCTGGCCTCGATGGTCAAGGAAGCGCGCGTCGTGCGTCCATACTGAAATGAGATCTGCGTAACTCGCGGGATGTCCGATGTGCTCGATCCGGCGGCCATTTGTCTCTTGGGCTCGTGACAGAGCTGCTGCAAACGATCTTTGAGCAGACGTCTTCGTTAAGCCACCTGCAAGCAGAAACGCAGCGATTGGGTACAAGAGAGCTTCTGCACTTCGCCCGCCGATCTTCGTTCTTTGTGAGCGGTTCACACGCTACTCCAAGCGCTAGCCGACAGTTACAACGAGGTGCGCAAATGCCGACCGAGCGCCATGTCACGCTTGGCCCCCGGATCCTTACCGTCGGACGTATGGGAGTAGCTACGTAGCGGGTTACTGCAACTTCAGCAAGTCGCAAACAGGAGTGATCTGCGCATTTTTGCGAAAAATGCGCTTGTGCGTCCGCACATGCCCCTGCGTGCGATGGCGCGAGAAATGTAGCGCTGAGATGCGGCTTTAATTCGACCCGGTGCCGCCCACACCGGTCAGTCCTGTGCCACCGACGCCAGTGAGGCCAGTACCACCAACACCGTTGAGCCCGGTGCCGCCGACTCCGTTGAGTCCAGTACCACCAACACCGTTGAGCCCGGTGCCGCCAACTCCGTTGAGTTCGGCACCACCTACTGCATGAGAACGCAAAGGTGCTACGGCAGCGGCGAGCAAGACCCCGCCAGCCGAAGGCTGCACGCCTAGGATTTCAACGGCATCGCCTACTCGCGTCGCCTTGGTACTCGTTGCGAGCGTAGGCGTAAGATCAATAGTCAAATCGCCGATCTTCGCTCGTCCGACCTGATCGAGCGCTCTGACAACTCCTGCTACGAATAGCTGTGTTGACCCGGGGACATTGATCTCCGGCAATACGGTGATCGAAGTGAGTTGAACACTACCGTCCTTGCGAAACTCGCCATCGGCCCAGACAAGCGCGCCCGGTGCCAACAGAAGAAGTCCTTGTGCGGCTGGAAGAGATTTACTACCTGCGATGAGCTTGGCGGAGCCAAGTGGGTAGCGCTGCCCGAGGATGACTACCGACCCGTTCTTGCTGTCGAAATTCTCGACCGTTCCAATAGCTAGGGGGGAGGCGTGACCAAGAGTGGCAATCGAGGCTGAAGCGGCAAACGCTAGCGCAACCGCGCTTCGACGCAGGTGCGCTTTCCGTGTGCAGGTAAACATGTCGACTCTCCCCGCGAAACCGAGCCTATGTTCTAAAAGCTCTGTCTCTTTGACTTATGTCGGGAAGTTAGCAGCAAATTGTGAAATTCGTCAAAGATTTGCGGCTTGCAATTGTCACAGGAATATGCGGCAAACGCGTATTCTGTAAAAAAGGTGTTTGTGCGCTGCGCTCGCCTAACAGGTTGATGTATCTACCTATTTCGTCGGTCACTGTCTTGGACGAGGGAACTGAGCGACCTGTTATCGGGAGCTGGCTCCACGTACAGGAAAACGTTTAACCCCGTTGGAACCCGGGGCACTTCTTCCGACAAACCTGCAGCGGAATAAGGGGTAAGCCAGTTATCGAGATCAAGCAACAACTCAATAGTTTTCTCGCGCGCATATGCCTCAAATTTGGGAACAACGTCGACAGGCAACCCGCGATCCGCGACCACGAACCTCTCAAGTCTCTTGCTTGAGTTCTTCGGGTTCATGTTGAACTCAAGCGTTTCGGTCAATCGAGTCAACGTATTGCCGAAATACTCGATCTGCGGCGGAGACATTGGTTCGGGCATCATGAAATAGCGAGAGGTTGCTCGGAAGTGCTTCTCGCCGGAATACGTCACCGAGCCGACGTTGATCAGCTCCTCGAGCACGACGCCCGGACTTACCTTCGGGTCCACCATCCCGACGAGATTCCGGATGCATCTTCCGCCGCCAGGCACTTCGAACTCGAGCTCAAGCGGGATCCCGTAGGGACCCACATACTGTGGATCTGTGTGCCACTTTTGGAGCACCTCAGTGAGGATGTTCGTCAGCGTGGGGTCTGCTATCGGGAGCGCACCCTCGTTGTCAACGTAGTAGTCGACTTGATGACGTGAGACTCCCGTTGCCATTGACACCCGAGCTCGCGTGGGCTTTGCAGAGTGTTCAAGTCCATCTCGGAGAGCACTCTCCACATAAACACCTCGGGCCAGTTCAGCGAACTCGTCGAACCGTATCCCCGCCCGAATTAACACCTTGATGATAGGACGCAGTACACGTCGAATCGCGTGAAGAAGCTGTGTTCGAGAAGCGGAGCTAGGTGACATGGCAGCCTCTAGGTTCAATCACCGCATCACTCCGCGTGGTCGAGGTCTCGCACTCACTCATAGATGAGGTGCGATCGGGCATCCGGCCGACAGAAATTCGAAATTCGTTTGCGTTCACACCCGTTCCCCCGCATCAAAAATGCGCCCGTGCTCCAGGATTGCGTACCGGTCCGTCATCCCCGCGATGTAGTCGGCGACGATGCGGGCGCGGCCGGCGTCGCCGCTCGATTGCTTCGCGCGATGCGCAGCGT
>DASZTF010000126.1:0-1594 GCA_035548315.1 Minisyncoccota bacterium | reverse complement strand
CGTAGGCTGACCTGTGGATCGCACGCGGTCAGGAAGAGAAGGCCGCCCAGCAGGACGAGTGCAAGCCAATGACTCTGTGGCGCTGCGAGAACCCAGCGCCTTCGGATCGGTCGCGCGCACGTCAACATTCGCCTGCCCAACGTAGCGCCGTTAAGCAGCGGCCGCATCAGGAAACAACGACCTCACAGGTAGAGATGAGCGAGCCCGTGGTACATCACCACGGGCGAGAGGGAGGAGGCTTCAGGTCACGATGAGGTGCGGCCGTCTGTCTTCAACGGCTTGTTGGGCAGCGCTCGCAGGGGAGTGTGCGTGGCGGCGCGATAAGTTCAGCGAGACGCAGTGCTTGGGGATGCGGCGGGCCACGACAGTAGGGAGTTAGCGAGCAATAAGAGGGGAAAGGCGGTGACCAAAGCCGGAAGAAAACCCGCGATGGCGATAACGAGGCCCGCTGCGAGTGTTGCGGACAACGAGGCGGGTTCACTGTCACCGACCCCGGCGCTCCAGGCGAGCAATGCGCCAAAAAGGATCAAGTAGGCGAGCGTGAACACGAGCAGAACGGCAGCCCTCGAACGTGGGCCCGGACAGGCCCGCATCGGTCTGAACATGAGGAGAGTAACGACCACAACGGCGGCGAAGCCGGTGAGTAGAAACTTGGGCTCGCGCGAGAAGAAGAGCACCAGCGGAAAGGTGGCGGCTGATCCGTTGGCGACCGCGAACTCGACGAGCGTCGGGGATTTGATCGTATTCTCGGTCATTGCTGAGAAAACGCTGGTGAAGCTTGCCCCTCGGTGGTCACGTTCGCCCGCCCAACGTACCGCCATTCAGCTGCGGCCGCACGATCAAAGGAGGAGGCTGGTGGTCGACAAGACCGAGCCCGTGGTACTTCACCACGGGCGACAGGCAGGACGTTGCCCGTGGCGTCGAGCTGCGGGCGACAGCTGCAATGGCCTGTTGGGCACGCGGGTGAAATGAGCTCGAAGCGAGCGAGTCCGCGTGACGAGTGAGCGGGAAACTGCGCCATGATGTCCCATCTCGTCTCGTGATCGAAGACCCGTCAACTCTGTACTCGATAACGTAGAAGCTGGTCGGCGTGCCAGGCCCACCAGGGATGACTGCGCCATTGAGCCGGACCGATGAAGCGCTGGGGATGCGGAAGGCCGCTGGTGAGATAGACATCTCGGTTGGGTCCTGGATCACGAGATCGCCCGCCGAACCCAAGCTAAGGTTGAGTACGCTCCCCGTCGCGCTGCATGCAACCGGTCGGAAGGTGTAGTCGAATCTTCGTTCGAACGGCGCAACCCAGTCCCCGAAGATGCGAAGCGCTGACTCTGGAATGCTAGCTAGCGCCGCCTCCAGAGTCACAATCATCCCTCGCAGGTCGCGCATTCGTTCTCGTCCGCCCAACGTAACGCCATTCAGCTGCGGCCGCACGATCAAAGGAGGAGGCTGGTAGTCGACAAGACCGAGCCCGTGGTACTTCACCACGGGCGACAGGCAGGACGTTGCCCGTGGCGTCGAGCTGCGGGCGCCAGCTGCAATGGCATGTTGGGCACGCGGGTGAGATGAGCTCGAAGCGAGCGAGACCGCGCGACGA
>DASZTF010000125.1:0-3109 GCA_035548315.1 Minisyncoccota bacterium | reverse complement strand
TGGGTGGGGAGACGGGGTCAACGCGTTATTGGGCTGAAATTGGCGGATATTCGGGGCGCGAGTGCGAGTGCAGCAATCCGATGTTCCGTATCCTTCGCGACCTCTGATCTCATATGTGCCGGGATGAGCATGACGGCACGGTATGCGGGTCTTCGTTTCTCTCAACGCCATCTGCCCTTGAAACAATACAGTTCGGCTGCACGATTGTGCGCCGTGGCGCTGTTACCTTAGGTCCACGTCGTTGACAAATCGTCCTCAGTGCGGGTGAGTGGCCGCGAAAGCGCGTCGTGTGTCGCCGAGGCATTCGGATCTTTGCCGTCCGACCAGCTCACGAGCTCGCCCAGCGCGTTGTACCTCACGGCTCGAGAGCCGAGATCCGTATCGACCAGCGTCCGCTGAAATGCCGAACGGGATCGGTGCCGCGGACGCCCTTTGTGTCGGCGCTGTTTTGATCTGGATCTTTCCGTTCTCGCCACGAATCCTCGGCCGGCCCCGGCCAGCCCATGGTTGCGGCTGCGAGCACGCATGCCAGGGGGGTGGGTAGCCGTTGACAACCCCTTGTCGACCGGGCCCTGTCATTGACAACCGGTTGACAAGCCCCTGCGACCCCCCTCGCTATCGCGCTGCCAAACACGTGCACGCAGACCCAACGGGCGTCGTCGGCAAACCCGCTGGGCGGCAGCCCCGAACTCTTTGAGCAATCTCACACGGCTCAACCGTGCGCCGACACCCAACCCCACGCACCACGCACTGCCGGCACACTCCACTTCATCGCCAAACCATTCGGCCTCACCACACGGAAAGACGGCATTGGACGCCATGTGCCGGCCGCGGGAGTCATGCAGCGCTGGGCCGCGCGCAACTGCGCGTTCACTCGCCTGCCCGCTTCGATCGACCGGAATGTGTCGCTTAGGGCTTCAGGGCCTGATCGACGAGGAACACGTCGGTGAGGAGCGCTCGGAGGTGAATCGAGGCGTTCAAGTCGTCGACGATGAGAGGGCTGATTGCGGGGCGACTGAGCCGCCTTCTCAAGCAATCCGCCGAGGAAATACGTGGTCTCAAGCCCTGCACTGCCGCTGTAAATGGCGCGCCATCGCAGATGATTGTGGAGCGATGCGGGCACAGCAGAGGGCGGGCGGGGATTAAAGAACGCGGCGGGAGCCGCACCTTACAGCGTGCGCGCTCGCGCACGCTGCCGCGGGCACTTGAACATAGCGCGGATTATGCGGGCGGCAGCCGGACACTCGGCCGGCAGGCCGAGTGCGCATAATGCTCTTGCGTTATGTTCGGGTGCCCGCCAAAAGCCCCCTTCCAGGGGGATGGGGGCTCTTCCTCCGGCGACCCCCGCAACGAGCGAGCGCACGCACGCTCGCATCAGCACGGCGCAGCCCGGCGCGCCGCGTGCGGCTGCCGCGCGAGCCGCTAGGCGAGCACGGTGGGCCCACTGCACGCGGCGTGACGGGCGGACGAGTCTCTGCCTGCGGGCCGATGAGCTGTCTGACACGAGCGGCCGCTGGCCTATCCTGCCTCAGGAAGCCAACGGCCTGTGCGCATTCCGTTTCGCGATGTTCAGAAGAACACTCCACAGCGCGAAGTACGAGGCACCAGGCTCGACCGCGATTCGGAGCGATCTTCCAGACGAGAGTTCGACGTCCAGCTCATTGAGCTGATCTTTCTTCTTCTCGGTGAACTCCACTGGCTTGATGCTGACAACTTCTCGCACCTGTGCCGTGCCCGAGTCACATATCAGCCGCCGCGTTGTGAGGAGAACCGGGCCACCATCTTTCGACCGTGCCATCACGACGGGTAATTCCTCGCCCTCAAGAGCAGACTTGCCGAGCGCAGTGGCACGCGCGCCATCATCCCAATCAGCCCATAGCCGGGTTGCCTCTCCTGACCCACCCTTCCGGGAAAAAATCGACGACCACGTGGATTTCAAATTCTCATCAGGAGTCATGCTAGAGACCTCCTGACAGGATGATCGTATTTCCGTTCACGCGTTCCAACTGCAGACCAAATCGGGCAGCTGCTCGGGCGCTCAGTCCCGCAAGGCCCTCGTTGATAATCGCGAGCCCTTGGATGCTAATGCGGCTCGCGCCTGCCGCAGCAGCTTCGGCCCTCAATGCACCGACCAACGCTCCGAGGCCCTGACTTCCTTCCGTCGCATACAGCCCAAGGACATTCACGTTGTATGTCGAACCAACGCGCCCAGCAGTTCCCCAGACGTTGTAACCCGCAACCAGTCGTTCCGTAGCGCCGGCGTACACTGCATCAACAGCAGGGATGAGTGCTCGCCCGCCTGCCGCTGCAGCATCCCTCGCTCCAATTCTGGCTAGCCCCTTGATCCCCAACGCAGCAAGCGTGGCTCCTGCCTTTGCTCCTCCACCTGCGAGAAGCGCGAACAAATCCGCATCTGGCTGCCCCAAGCCCGGCTCCTGTCCAGGCATAACACCTCTTGGTAATCCGGGGTACTGCTGCCCTTGCGGCGAATCGTTCCTGCAGTTCTCAGGATTGATGCACTCGATGGTAACGCTCGCGCGCGGAGCCGAGCCCTGCGCCCAAGTGTGGCCACGTACGAGCGATGAAATCGGTGCAGGAATATCTCGGCCCATCGTGAGACCAAGTAGCGTCGCCATCCTGCAATACCCACACGCGAAATTCGCATCTCTGTAGTTTCCTCCCTGCTCTGCAAGGTCCATCAGCATTAAGTATCGTGCTAACCGGGTGCTAACCGAACCCTCGCCGCTTCCGCGTACAAATTATGAACGTCGAGTCCTCTGTCTCGTTTGCTGTCGATGACCACGTCCGCGTAACCACTGGGATCCGTGCGCGTCAGCGGATTGTTTTGAACATAGCTGTAGCGGTTGAACGACTGTGAAGAGCCGAAGTCAGGAATGAACGGGTCAGGGGATAGGAATCGGCCCGTTACTGCATCCTGAATGCGCCCATTCATATCGTTTAATCCCAGCGACCCGAGCGCCGTGTGCCACGTGTAGCCGTGACGCGTGACCGCGTTGATGGCAGTGAGGTTGCCGTTGGTCGGCGAGCCTGACCACGTACACGAACTGCGACGATTGCCAAATGCTGTGAAGCTCTCCTTCACGTACGT
>DASZTF010000124.1:0-1674 GCA_035548315.1 Minisyncoccota bacterium | reverse complement strand
CTTCTCGCCGACCTCGAACGTGATCGACGGCTTGGGCCGCTCCACACCCTCCTTGACCTGGTGCAGGATGCGCATCGCCTCCTCGTCGGAGATCGGGATCGCCTTGTTGTCGGAGCCCAGAAAGCCCGTCACCTTCGGCGTGTTCTTGATCAGGAGGTAGGCGGCGTCCGTCATCTCCATCTTGACCATCACGTAGCTCGGGAAGAGCTTGCGCTCGGCCTGCACCTTGCGACCGCGCCGAACCTCCACAACCTCCTCGGCCGGCACCAGAATCTCCTCGAACAGATGATCGAGGCCCGCCGCCTTCGCGCGCTCCTTGATGGATTCCGCCACCTTCCGCTCGAAGTTCGAATAGGCGTGCACAATGTACCAGCGCTTCGCCATGGCCTTTATCTACCGATCCTCAAGGGCTGTCGCTGCCCGCTGCCTCTAGCGACCCATTCCGAGCACGAAACGCACGATCCAGCCGATCGTCTGATCGGCCAACAGAAAGAACAAGGACGCCAGCGTCACCATCACGAGGACCATGGCGGTGGTGATCCACACCTCCTTCCAGGTCGGCCAAGTGACCTTGGAGACCTCCTGGCGCACCTCCTGAATGAACTCAACCGGGTTCAGCTTAGCCATCGCCTCTCTCGTCCCGAGGTCCCGCCCACGTCGGCCCCGGCCAGCCGGGTGCAGAGCCTTTAAAGCCAGGCCGTCCGCAAAATGGCAGGGGCGGAGGGTCTCGAACCCCCAACCTTCGGTTTTGGAGACCGACGCTCTGCCAATTGAGCTACACCCCTTCACTCACCCAACTTATTGCCGCCGCATAGTTTTATTGATATTCGATGGCACCGATCCCGCCTCGGTCTGCACAGACAACGCGGCCGGCTCCACGTGCCTCGGAACCCACCGTTCCGCGCCGTGCTGCCGACCTCGAGCTGTGTGTGGTTGCTGCTTCGGAGCACCCTTATAGTGGGCTCGCTGCACCTGCACAAGCCCGAAATCGCACTTTCCTCTTGACAGGATCTCGACTCCGCGGCCCCGCGGGCGGGGAGGCTTTCCTTGCAGCCTCCCGCTTCCCATGAACCCTACTCGATGATCTTGGTGACGACGCCGGCACCGACGGTGCGGCCGCCCTCGCGGATGGCAAAGCGAACCTTCTCCTCCATCGCGATCGGCGAGATCAGGTCCACCGTGAACTCCGCGTTGTCGCCAGGCATCACCATCTCCGTGCCCTGCTTCAACGTCACGATCCCCGTCACGTCCGTCGTCCGGAAGTAAAACTGGGGACGGTAGTTGTTGAAGAACGGCGTGTGACGGCCACCCTCCTCCTTCGTCAGGATGTAGGCCTCCGCCATGAACTTCTTGTGCGGCTTCACCGTCCCGGGCTTGGCCAGAACCTGGCCCCGCTCAACCGCGTCCTTGTCGATGCCGCGCAGCAGGCAGCCCACGTTGTCGCCAGCCTCCCCCGCATCCAGCAGCTTGCGGAACATCTCGACACCCGTCACGACCGTCTTCTGCGTGTCCTTCAGACCGACGATCTCGGCTTCCTCGCCCACCTTGATCATCCCACGCTCGATCCGGCCCGTCACAACCGTGCCACGCCCCGAGATCGAGAACACGTCCTCGATCGGCATCAGGAACGGCTTGTCCTTCGGACGCTCAGGAAGCGGAATGTAGGTGTCCAGA
>DASZTF010000123.1:0-2119 GCA_035548315.1 Minisyncoccota bacterium | reverse complement strand
GTGCCTCCGATACATTAACTTGCTGATAAGCATATGGAAAACACAGATCAGTATATGAAAAGTCTAACCGGTTATGCGTTCCCGACGGTGATCGTTAAGGAGGGTGATGCTGATCGATCTATACGGCGTTGGATCTGCCGGGTCCGGCGAGTCCTTCCGTCTGTGACGGGGCTCCAGGCCTTTGCCGTAGAGCTCCAAACTAAAATCGGGATGATTGTAATAGATGCCTATAAAGACTTCGCTCCCATGAACCAAATTGAGCGCAATCTTCCAATGCTATCGCTAATACGATGCGATGATCATCACGTCGTAGCCGAAATTGATCTGCCGAGTCGGAATATTAAAATTGACGAAACCTTGGTAATCGGTACTATCGGATTTCTTCGTGAAATCGATTCTGCTTGGGATATTGAAGATCTTGAAGGCATCCCAAGGAGGTACTGGTTCATGCTGACAATGGAAGATCCCGAAGCTCAACGTGAGGCACAAGAGTAGCGGGGATCGCACTGTCTTTATGTCAATGAGCAGGTTGATTGAACGGTAAGGTCGCTGCAGTTCGTTGGCCTGGCATTGCTCGCCCCATGTTGACGTTCGCTCCGGCCTTAGAACTCTACACCAATGATGAAACCCATGGTCGCTTTGAACTGCATGTCGTTGCTTCTGATCATTGGGGCAACGAGCGTGTTGACTGCGCAATGGTCTCAAATCCCCGGCACCGAAGGTGAACGGGATGCCGTCGTTGCTGCCGATGGCCAGTATCTCTATGCCGGAACCTACCTCGGCAGCTTGCGCCGTACCGCTGACAGTGGACGAACGTGGACGTACGCAAACACTGACTTGCCGGATAGCTCCATCTTCGTCACGATGTACGGTGAGCCCGGGCTGTTGCTACTGGGTACTGGCAAGGGAGTGTTTCGCTCGACCGATCATGGTGAGCACTGGCAATCAGTCGCAGATAGCATTACGAAAAGGAGAATCGTTCACCAGTTCTATCGCCTTGGTCGCTTTGTATTTGTAGCATCGGATAGTGGGTTGGCAAGGTCCACTGATTTTGGCGCTTCATGGGCACGTTTGACTATTCCTCTAAGCGCACCTGAAGGTGTGTTCTGTGTGGCTGGGCATGGCGACTATCTTCTCGTTGGTGTTGATGGCGACGGAATATTTAAATCAATCGATAGCGGTGCCATATGGGGACTCGTTAATCTGCGGCATGGAGGAGACTTGGTGACTTCAATTTGTACTGGCGATGGCTTCTGGCTTGCGCACGGAGGGTCAGATATTTTGCTTTATCGATCTGTCGATAGTGGGGCATCGTGGGTAAATATGAATCGTAGCCTTAGCGGGCTAATTTCCGAAATTTCAGTCTTACATTCTATTGATCCTAACTATGCCGTTGCGGGCTCTGATGTAGGGGTTATCCTGTCGCAGGACAACGGAGCCACTTGGAAACGTGTTAATGATGGCTTGCCTAATTCAGGCCATATTGCTGTTCTCGACGTATGCATCGTGACCAATGAGATGCTGATTGCGACTAATGGTGCCGGCTGTTTCCGCCGCCCCCTCTCCGAACTCATCACACCACCTTCGGGAGTCGACGATGCAACCACGGGAGCCGCAGCCACCCACCTCGGCCAGAGCATTCCGAACCCAACGAGCGGGGAAGTGATGATCCCGTACAGCCTTGCAGCCGGCGGCCACGTCAGTATCACCCTCTACAACAGCCTCCTCCAGCAGGTTGCAACCGTCGTTGATGCAGAGGAACCGTCCGGCCCACACACCGCACGGCTCGATGCAAGCGCGCTTCCTCCCGGCGCGTACTACTGCCGGCTGCATGCCGGCAGCGTGAACCTCACGAAGCAGATGATCATCGTGCGATAACGCGCACCAGCGTCACGAACATTTCGCGCCCGGCTTGCACACATGCGAGCCGGGCGTTGCTGTATGACGGAATTGCTTCGTCCCCCTCGTCGAGGGGGAGCGGTCCGGGTGGCAGCCGTGCGAAGCGCGGCGGAGCACGGACCGAGGGAGTGGTGGACTCTGACGGCGACGGCATCCCGGACAACGTGGACAACTGCCCGCTGACGCCGAACCCGGACCAGGCCGATACCGACGGCGACGG
>DASZTF010000122.1:0-2395 GCA_035548315.1 Minisyncoccota bacterium | reverse complement strand
ACCCCAGAAAATGCTCAGGAACTGCTGCTGATGGCCGAGCGAGAGTTCACTCGCATCCGTCGTCGACCCAAGCTTCTCATGAGCTTCTTTGCTCGGGCTGGGATACCCATAATTAACCAAGCAAAGTAAGTGTCCATAATGACATCTATCTGGCAGATAGTGAATTGTTCATTGCGACGACGTTATATGGCTGCTTCCGCCGCCCCCTCTCCGAACTCATCACGCCGCCCTCGAGCGTCGAGGATGCAACTGCCGGAGCAGCCGCAACCCGCCTTGGCCAGAGCATTCCCAACCCAACGAGCGGGGAGGTGATGATCCCCTATAGCCTTGCAGCGAGCGGTCACGTGAGCATCACCCTCTACAACAGCCTCCTCCAGCAGGTTGCAACCGTCGTTGATGCCGAGGAACCGTCCGGCCCACACACCGCGGCTCGATGCAAGCGCGCTTCCTCCCGGCGCCTACTACTACCGCCTGCATGCCGGCAGCGTGAACCTCACCCGGCAGATGGTCATCGTGCGATAACGCGCACCAGCATCACGAACATTTCGCGCCCGGCCTGCACACCTGCAGGCCGGGCGTTGCATTTTATTCGCCGCGCTATTCCATTTCCTGCTCCACTACAACGCGACGGGAAGCGACCCGAACAACCAGCTGGCGTATGTGAGCGATGCGGTAGCCGGGCAGCCCTACCTGATCGACATCGCGAACCAGAGCAGCGGGAACTACACGTATGACTCCACGGGTCATGTGATCGCGGACGCCTCCGAGGGAGGGATGACGATGGCGTGGACGTCGCGGGGGGAACTCTCCTCGATCAGCCGAACGACGGTGGTGATGGGGACAGGACATAACGTCGTAGTGCGATACCTGTACGATGGCTTGGGGCATTGTGTTCGCAAGGCAGTGAGCGACGAGAACCAGGTGACGCACGGCGTGAGCATCGTGAGCACGTACTACGTGTACGACGCACGCGGTCTCGTGGTAGCGATCTACGAGCAGCATTGCAATGCCGGTGGCGGCAGTTCCGGCGGTGGGAAGGGGAAGGCCATCAAGAGGGGGAGTGGTACGGGTAGCAGCCGTGCGAAGCGCGGCGGAGCACGGACCGAGGGGGTGGTGGACTCTGACGGCGACGGCATCCCGGACAACGTGGACAACTGCCCGCTGACGCCGAACCCGGACCAGGCCGATACCGACGGCGACGGTGTCGGTGACGCATGCGACAACTGCCCATTGAAGGCCAACCCGCTGCAGGAGGACTTCGATCACGACGGCATCGGCGACAGTTGCGACAACTGCACGGTGCACTGGAACCCGGGGCAGGAGGACAGCAACCTGAACGGCGTGGGTGACGTGTGCGAGGAGTGGTGGTGCGGCGGCGACGGCATCCCGAACTGCGATGACCCGTGCCCGTACGATCCAACGCCGACCGGCGACAGTGACGGTGATGGCGTTGGTGACGCGTGCGACAACTGCCCGAACGTCTCGAACCGGGACCAGCACGACAGCGACGGCGATGGGGTTGGTGACGTCTGCGACAACTGCCCGTTCGTCTCGAATCCTGACCAGACCGACAGCGACGGCGACGGGATCGGCGATGCATGCCAGGGAGAGTGAGCTACGACTGCTCCATCTCGCGGGTTGAGCATCCCATTTATGGCTTGGGTAGAGAGGGTG
Source organism: Minisyncoccota bacterium (assembly GCA_035548315.1). Classification (GTDB taxonomy): domain Bacteria; phylum Patescibacteriota; class Minisyncoccia; order Phycocordibacterales; family Phycocordibacteraceae; genus C7867-001. The sequence continues at coordinate 721 of DASZTF010000122.1, read as the reverse complement.
TCGCGCGCCTGACCTACGTTGATCTGGACAGCGTTCCAACCGGGAACATGTACACGCGACGGCTTGACGAGCGGTTGTACGAACTGAACGATCATCTGGGGAACGCGCGTGCGATCATCAGCGACCGGAAGCTGAGCGACGTATCGGGGGGCTCATCGTATCACTTCCGAGCGGAGATCTCGAGCTACAACAACCTCTATCCGTTCGGGATGGAGCAGCCGAAGCGGTATGTGCACAGCGATCTGTACCGGTACGGGTACACCGGGATGGAGAAGGACAGCACGGCGAGCCAGGACCACTACAGCACATACTTCCGTCCGTACGATGCGCGGCTGGGACGGTGGTGGGGCGTGGACCCGGTGACACATCCTGGGGAGTCTCCATATGTGGCAATGGGGGATGATCCGGTGGATGCGGTGGATCCGAGTGGGGCCGACACGGTAACGCGCCAAAAAAATGCGATAATCGTCACGGCATCTAGGTATTCGCCGACATTGCCAACTTACTTACTGACGTTACGCAAGGAGTCGCCCAAGTGCGGCAAATGCGGCTTTCGTAGCGACAGCGACAAGGATTGCCCTGATGCTGAAATGATTGCCTCCGAGCTTCAGCTTGATCGTCTCAACTTTGATATAGGCTGCGATCGATGCAAACAGATGATTGGCCTGCGTCTGGATTGTCTTGGTCGGCGATTTCGCAATTGCCGTGTGCTGCTTCAGCG
>DASZTF010000121.1:0-4644 GCA_035548315.1 Minisyncoccota bacterium | reverse complement strand
CCCGCGAAGTCGGTGTGCGCGGTGAGCTCGCCTGCGTAGTCGTAGGTCCAGCTCGCGGTCTTGCCGTTGCCGTCTTGCTGGGCGATCTTGCGCCCCAGCGCGTCGTAGGCGTACTGCGTGGCAACGCCGCCTTGCACCGTCTGGATCACGTTGCCCTGCAGGTCGTAGCGGTAGCGGGTCACATCGCCCAGCGCATCGGTCACACTTGTTCGGTTGCCGGCCTCGTCATACGTGATGGTCTCGCGCATGCGCTGCGAGCCATCCGTGGTGAGCTGCCAGTTGGCGATGTGCGCGGTCTGCGTGGCCGCGTACTGCGTGCTCGTGAGCCGCCCCAGATGGTCGTAGCCGTAGTCGGTCGCGCCCCACAGCTCTGGTCGATCTGCGTGAGAAATTGGAATCTGACCCTCAATTTCCCACCCGACGGCCATTGGGCGTTCTTTCAGTCGAGCGAAAGGAGGCGGTTGGCAAGCGCGAACTGTCGTCCTCCGAAAGCGCCGAGTGCTGTCCTCGATCTCGACGTCGCTACTTCACCAGACCGAACTTCTTGAAGGCCTCACGGATCTCTTCTTCGGTACAGGCGACCAGCCCGGCTATTGAAGGCACATGAATCACAGACACCTTGAGCGACTCGGGCTGATCCGCGCAGATTCGCATGTACTGGCCCAGCTTTCCTGGCCAAGTCGTCGCAGCAACGTCGTGCGCGCGCTGGTTGAAGTCATGCAGCACCACGTGCGGCCACTCAGGTAGGCGCAGCGTCGATGCGTCCACGTTGAAGAAGCGGCAACCGTCCAGCGTCGCATCCGTGAAGTCGCAGTTTTCGATGCCTCCGAAGTCGCCGTCGAACTCCGTTCTCGGCGAACGGCCGAAGGAAACGCCGCTGAACACCCCGTGGAATTTGCAGTTGATGAAGTGGGCTCTGAAGAGCTGGTAGGCCTTCTGAGGCTTGACGGCGACGACGTCACTGTCCGTCACCACCGTGCTCAAGATACCGACTGGCCACTTACTCAATTGGCGTGCCAGCTTCAACGTCCCGGAGGAGAAAGTGCAGCCAACCATCCCATGGCAGTCGTTATCCCTTTCCGACAAGACAACTGTTTCTCCAGTGAGGTGTTGGTCGCGAATCTTGCGAGTCACATCGAGTTGGTACGTCATGTTCATCACCTGTACGTCACGTAGCGGAGCAACTCGCCCGGATACTTCTTCGTGTGCGAATAGATCGCGTTCAAGGATGGCGTCAGCTGCGTGATCTCGTACTTCAAGCCCGTGCCGCTCGAATTAACTACGTCTGGACCAACCCTCATGTACTGCAAGCCCGTCGCGCCAGGGATGCTGTCCACGATGTTGCCGAACTCCTGGTGGATATAGGATCCCTTATACGCGCTGAGGAACTTGTTCTTCAACCAGCCGTCGGGTGTCACGTCGAGACGCGCACGCTGCTCAAATGTCAAGTTGAGGCGAGCGTCGAAGCTGTCTGCAACCCCTTGCACTCGGTTGGTAAACACGTCCCCCATCGAATCCATCGAGCGCAGCTCGGGAATCAGGTCATATTGATTCTTAGGCACCGAGTAGTAGGTGTCATCCCCGTACCGTAGGATAGCAGCGCCGCCACGGCTGATGCGCTCGATCTCGAAGCCCTCGGGAAGTACCGAGGAGACTTCGGCGCGCAGGTTGCGCACCGTGGGTACGAGCAGGGTCGGATCGAGGCCCGAGTAGAAGACGCCCTGAGAGGCCTGCGGCCATTCCACATGGTAGTCAGAAAGACGCTGCGTCCAGCGCGCCGCCGCCTCGCCGGCTTCCCCCGCGATCCCGGCGCCTTCCTTCAGCACAAAGCCCACTCCCTTGGCAAGTGGCGTGCCGATCGCGCCGCTGGCGCCGAAGTTGAACGCGTCGCGGGCGAGTTCCAAACCCGAGTGCTCGTCCCAATAGCGCGTCACGGCCTCGGCAGTGGCGGCAACAGGATCGTTACTCAGAAACTCGATCACGCGGTCATTGACTTGCCCACGGAACTGAGAATCCATTCCGTAGGCACCGAGCGCGCCCGCGCCAACGACCGCGTCGCCGATCCATTGAGCGGGATTGCGCACCATTGCCGCAGCGAAACGCATGCCGCTCGACGCAGCCGAGCTTTCTGCCATGCGATCAAGATCGCTGTAGATCCCGTCGAACGTCTGCGCTAGATTGCCAACGAAATATTGTCCGAAGCTCGGATCGTCGGTCGCATTTCTCGACGTGACGAGTGGCGGCATCGGCGGCAACGGCCGGCCCTCGATCCATGTTTCTCGCACCGGCGATGTCAGTACTCCCGTGTCCGGCTCTGTGTAGACGGGTGTCTCCTCCTGCATGCCGTAAGCACTGAACGCGCTTAGTCGAGAGCCCCAGCTGTCAATTTGCGGCCCTGAGAGCTTCAATCCCAAGCCCGAGCTTTGCTCGACGGTCACCGGTCCCGCGCCGAGGGTGCGTGCCGGGTCGTCCGGCGAATCCATCGAAAGGTCGTATCCCGGTGCATTTCCGGTCTCCCATGAAACCTGCGCCAAGCTTTCACCGATCGCTTGTCCCATGGCGTCTGTCGCCACCTGCTCAAGGTTCACCCGGCCACCGTGCGCCACCGCCACTGCCGTGCTTGTCGTGAGGCCCGTGGCGAGTCGCGCACCAAGCGTATTCGCACCGAACATGCTGTTGAATTTCGGGGCGACTGCCTGACCTACGCCCGCGCCCACCGCGGCTGACACCAGATTTGCCCAGGTGAAGGACTTCTGCTGCCCTGTGGCGACCGCAATGCCGCCGGTGATCGCGCTGCCTGCTGCGGCTTGCGCGATCCGGTTGCCTATGCTTGCGGGATTGACATCTCCGAGGAGGTCCACTCCACCGAGGGCGCCACCCACGCCGCCGCTGATGGCACTCAACGCCACCTGTTCGACGCTGAAGCCGTGCTGTGTGCCCAGTGCATTGCCCGCAAGTTGTCCGGCGATGGAACCCGCTGCCGCGCCAATGGCGCCCGCGGTCATCGAGCCTCCTGCGGCTGCGCCGATTTCGGCGAGCATGCTGTTTCCCAGCGCCGACGCACTCACCTCGCCCGCTTCCGCAACCGCTGCAGTTCCGGCCTGGACGAGTTCATACTGCTGCGTGAAAGCCGCGACGATGATCGTGATGGCGAGTACCAGCAACTCACCGAACCAGCTGTGATGCTGCTTGGGCACCGGAACCACGGGCGTCTTGTCTCCGATCACCGCGCTCGGGTCGTAGGGCTTGAAGGTGGTGGCGCTGTTGGCGTTGACTTCCGTTCCCGGAATCTTCAGCACCGCTCCGGGCTTCAGGTCCGCGTTGCTGCTCAGGCCGTTCGCATCGGCGATGCGATACCAAAGCCGGCTGTCCCCGTAGTACGCCTGCGCGAGCGCCTCCAGCGTGTCGCCTGCACCCACCACGTGCGTGCGATCCGGCGTGTCCGGGGTGTTCCCCGCCACGCTGTCGAAGCCGAAGGCGAAGTCCGCGATGCTCTCGAACACCGGGTTGCCGTTCGCATCCTTGGGCTCCTGGCTGTTCACCACTTCGCCATATCGCCCGAGCACTTCCCCGTTCGCAATGAGTTCGCGTTGAACGTGCCCGTTCTGGTTCACGTACAGCACCTTGCCGGTCGAGTCGTTCACGATCTTGCGGTCGTTCGCCTGCTGGTCGGTCTTCACCCCGACGAGGTAGCCGTTGGCGTCATAGACACTCGTGGTGGTGCCCGCTCCTCCCGTTCCGGTTCCGCTCGTGCGCGTTCCCGTTTCCGTCTTCTCGCGGTAGCCCTCGCCCGCCTCGTAGGCGTAGGCGTACTTCAACGTCTGATTCGGGTCCTGCAGCACGTAGCCTTGCACGTTGCCCGCGCCGTCGATGTCGGCGTAGCCGTTGCCGTCCTGGTCGTACCACACCGAGTACTTCAGGTTGTTGCTGTCGCTCGCGTACACGCGCTGCGACAGAAGGTTGCCGTTGCCGTCATACGCGTTGCGCCTGAGCTCCGTGCCGTTGCCCTGGATCACCTCGCCCTGGCTGTTGGCGCCGTTGAGCGCCTTGAGATAGTCCTGGCTCAGCCCCGCCTCGCCTTGCTGCACGAGCCTGCCTGCGATGTCGTAGTAACGCGCATCGACCTGGGTGCCGTCGCGCGTGATGCTCGCGATGCGCCCCAGCGCATCGCGCCCATAGCGCTCGGTGGTGTAGCCCAGCTGCGCCTTGTAGTTGTTGGCCACTTTCTCGATCACGGTGCCGCGCCAGGTGTCGGCGATCTTGTTGCCCGCCTTGTCGTACTGGATGCCGTGGCCCTCGTCGCCCAGCGACCCGTCCACGCGCACGTCGGCCAGCACCTGACGGTTCATCGCGTCGTAGAAGAAGTAGCGCTCGTTGTCATGCTCGTCGCTGGCGCCATTGATCACGTGCGTGCCGATGTGCGTGCGGTTGCCGACCCGGTCATAGTCCATGAGCACGTAGGCACTGCCGTTGCCCACCCAGCGCAGGCGCCCGAGCGCGTCGTAGGCCAGGTGCGTGTCCGCATAGGTCACGCCGTCTTGCACCACCTTCTCGCGAACTTCCCGGCCCTGCACGTCGTAGGTGTAGGTCGTGACTTGCGTCCTCGCCTGGCCGTTCACGCGGCTGGTGTCCGTGGCGCTCACG
>DASZTF010000120.1:0-2639 GCA_035548315.1 Minisyncoccota bacterium | reverse complement strand
TGACCTGCCGGCTTTCTTCGGACCGTTGATAACTTGGGACGGGTCCTACCGGGCTCTGTTGTTGATGGATCTTTCGACCGTCTTCAGCGCAACGCAGTCTCGCGGCCCGCGAGGGCCGGGAGAAGCTCTGGTTCAGGCGCCAAGCGAGACTGCGACAGTTTCCGTTTGAATTCCAGCGGCGTGAGCTGTCCGAGACTGGAGTGAGGACGAACTTCGTTGTAGCCGCGCCGGAACTCTTCGATCATCACCTTCGCGTCGATACGGTTCTTGAACCACTGCATGCTCAGGCACTCGTCGCGGAACTTGCCATTGAACGACTCGTTCGAGCCGTTTTGCCATGGCTTACCGGGATCGATGTGTGCGGTGGCGATATGAGCGCCATTCAACCACTTCAGGATCGCCCTCGAGACAAACTCCGGGCCGTTGTCTGAGCGCAGATATTTCGGGGCTCCGTGAACGCTGACAAGTTTGGAGAGCACCTCGATCACGCGAGCCGAGCGGATGCTGCCAGCCACATCGATGGCCAGACACTCGCGGGTGTACTCGTCGATCACCGTCAGGCACTTGAGCTGCTGGCCGTTCGCGCACGCATCGAACACGAAATCGTACGCCCAGACCTCTCCTGCACCTGTCGCCGGCAATGGACGCGGCCGGCTCGTCGCCACGCGCCGTCGCGGCCTTCTACGCGGTACCTGAAGCCCCGCCTGCTGCCAGATTCGATGCGCCCGATCGGCGCTCATGATTTGTCCACGACGCTCCAGGAAGACCTGGATGCGTCGGTATCCGTAACGCGGGTACTGCGCGGCGAGCTCACGCATCGCCGTCAGAACCGGGGCATCGCGCGCTATCAGGCGCGACTCGTATCTGAGCGCCGACCTGGCCACTGATAACAGCGCACACGCCCGTCGCACCGAGATCCCTCGCTCTCTCGCGAAGGCGACTTGGCGTCGACGCACGCGTGCGCTCACCATTTTTTTCGGCTGATCTCCTTCATGACGTCGATCTCGAGGTCCCTCTCGGCCAGAAGCTTCTTGAGCTTAGAGTTTTCCGCTTCCAGCTGACGCAGCCGCTTCACGTCCACCGCCTCGAGCTGACCGAAGCGCTTGCGCCACTGATAGATCGTCTGATCACTGATCCCATGCTTCTTGGCGACCTCGGACACCGGAGTGCTGTCCGCCTCCCGCAGGATCTTCACCATTTGCTCTTATATGGACGCCTCCCGTTTTGCTAGCTGGCGCGTCGACTTCGGCGAGTAGGTAAGGCTGCAGTCTTATATCCGGCCTGTTAGTTGCAGGATCTTCAGCCCTGCTGGCCATGATGGAATCCGCTGGAGAGGGCCTGCTCTTCGCTACGAGCTCGAAGCTCCAGAACAAATCCAGGTTGCACTCTCCCCGGTCTGACCTATCTCGCCATCATCTCAGTGCCATCTACGCAACCTTCTGCGTGCTTCGAGAAATTTGTACTACGCCGCTGCTGCCCAGTCCGCCTGGTACGTTCGGCCATGGGCTAGCAGAGCCCATACGACCCGGGCGATCTTGTTCGCCTGGGCAACGACCGCGACGTTCCAGTGCTTTGCCTGGAGCAACTTCGAGAGCCAAGGCGGCTTCACTCTCTGACGGGCCGCTACAGCGCGAGCGGAGTGAATGATCATGGCGCGCAAGTAGAGGTTGCCCCGTTTACTGATACTCAGCAGACGAACGCGACCCCCGGTGCCGCTTTGCCGCGGAACAACGCCAAGCCACGCCGCAAACTCCCGTCCCGAGCGGAACTCTCGGGCGTCTCCCACTGACGCCACGATCGCCGTCGCCGTCATGGGCCCAACTCCTGGAATAGCCCGAAGCCGCCGGCACCGCTCGTCGCTGCGTTCGTACGCCTCGAGCTGCTTCTCCAATCCCTCGATGCGCCTGCTCATATCGTGGATGAGATCGAGCTGAGTGCGAAGCGCCTCGAGGACCATTGCTGCAATCCGCCCATCAGCCCGCGCAAATGCCGTCGGCATTGCCTTAAGTCCCCAATGCCGGCCGCTGGGAAGGTCGATGCCGTACTCGTAGAACACCGCTCGAATCTGATTGATCTGAGCCGTACGGCTCTTGACCAGCAGATCGCGCATGCTGTGAAGCGCCAGAATCCCTTGCTGCTGCTCACTCTTCACCGGGACAAACCGCATGCCTGGGCGCTGGGCCGCTTCCCAGATCGCAGCTGCATCGGCCGCATCCGTCTTATTGGTCTTCACGAAGGGCCGGACGAACTTCGTCGCGATCAGGCGCACCTCGTGTCCCATGGCCGCAAATCGCCGAGCCCAGTGCTGCGAACTGCTGCACGCTTCCATGGCGATGATCGCAGGTGACAGCTTCGCGAAATGCTCCAGCAGCTCCGCCCGCTGCAGCTTCAATCGCTCAATCTCGCCGGTCTCCGGCGCCACGGCGTGCAACTGAAAGACTCGCTTTGCGATATCCAGACCGATAACCATGGACATGACTCAGCTCTCCCGGAAGTGGTGAAGACACCCAAACACTTGGTGATTATCCGGGCGGCGTCCATACCATCTTCGTTGAATCGACTCTTCTTCATCGGCTTCCTCGTCGCCCGGAAGCCATCCTCTCAGGAATCAGTTGGTCCGAAAATCCCCGGGCAGGTCA
>DASZTF010000119.1:0-1993 GCA_035548315.1 Minisyncoccota bacterium | reverse complement strand
CTCGATGTACTCGAAGACCTGGCTGCGCGCGCTGTCTCGAGTCTCGAAGATCTGATCGCGCACCAGCTCCTTCTTCAGTGTTGCGAAGAAGCTCTCCGCAACGGCGTTGTCCCAGCAGTTGCCCTTCCGGCTCATGCTCTGGCGCATGCGGTAGCGCCACAACCGTCGCCGGAATGCGGCGCTCGCGTACTGGCTGCCTCGGTCACTGTGGAAGACGAGTCCCGGTGCGGGGCGTCGCAGACGCGCAGCGGCGTCCAGGGCTTCGCAGACGAGCGAGGCCTGCATGCGCTCGCCCAGGCTCCAGCCGACCACTTTGCGTGAGAACAGGTCGATGATAACCGCCAGGTACATCCAGCCTTGCCGGGTCCACAGGTACGTGATGTCGCTCGCCCACACCTGGTTCGGGCTGTCCACGGTGAACCTCCGCTCGAGCAAGTTGGGCGCGACCGGCAGTCGGTGATTGGAGTCGGTCGTCGCTTTGTACTTCCGCGCACTCTTCGCCCGAATGCCATTCTCGCGCATCAGCCGAGCCACACGCTTGCGGCTCACTCGATGCCCCTTCTTGGCGAGCTCGCGCTGGATTCGAGGCGCCCCGTAGCGGCCTTTGAAGGCAGCGAACAGGCCACGCACGAGGCTGCTGAGCTCGGCGTCCTTGCGAGCGTGGGACGACTCCTGCTCTCGCTGCCACTCGTAGTAGGCGCTTGCCGACACGCCCAACACGTGGCACATCTGACGCACGTCAAAGCTCGCCTTCTCCGCCAGGATGAACCGGTAGACATCTACTCGTCCTCCTTCGCGAAGAAGGCAGCGGCTTTTTTTAAGATGGCTTTCTCCATCCGGAGCCGCTCGTTCTCCTTGCGCAGCCGCCGGACTTCGTCCTCCAGCGTCTCGCCCTTCTCGTTGCGCTTGGCGACGGCCTCCTGCTCGTATTGAGCCGCCCAGCGGTGCAGCTGGTTGGTAGCCACGCCCAGATCGTCAGCAATCTGGGCGACGGTGCGCTCCCCACGATTGCGCATCAGGCGCACGGCGTCGCGCTTGAACTCCTCGGTGTACTTCTTTCGCTGCTTTGCCATCTTCCGGACTCCAGGAGCTTACTGGCTCCATCTGGTGTCCGGGAAACCGGATCAGCTCCAATGACGCTGCTCGGGCCGCTCTTCCCGAGCGTCTCCGAGCTCGGCGACGACGAGACCCTGACCTACCTGCACAGTACGATCAGCACCCAGCGCCATCCGGTCCGAACCCCCGACATCCCACTGTACCTGGATGCCCTCCTCGCCGATGAGCCCCTGACGACGGGGGATCTTCCGATGCTGGGCGATCACTTCTTGCTCACCTCCTCCGTCAGTGGGTTTCCGACGGTGACCTGCCCGGGCATCCTCGATGCCCTCAATCACCTGCAGACGGAATACCGCTGGGTCACGCGCTTCATCGCGCTCGACAAGGCCGAGGCGCAGCAGCTCCTCGAGAGCTACCGCAAGAAGTGGACGCAACGCCGGAAGGGCATCCTCACGATGCTCAAGGAGCACGCCGCGGGCGGAGAGGAGAGCCGGCTACAGAACGATTCCGCCATCGACAAGGCGGAGGACGCGAGCCAAGCACTGCGCGAGCTCGGCGCGGACGCACACTCGTTTGGGTACTTCACGACGACGATCACCGTTTGGGATCGTGACCTGAAAGTGGCCCAACAGAAGCGCCAGCTCGTCAAGCAAGCCATTCAGTCCCAGGGCTTTTGCGTCCAGGACGAGACCCTCAATGGTCGAGAGGCGTGGTTGAGCTCCTTGCCCGGGCACGTGTATGCCAACGTGCGCCGCCCCGTGGTCAGCACCACGAATCTCGCCCACATGCTGCCGGCGAGTTCCGTGTGGACCGGGCAGCCCCACAATGCGCACCTCGCGCGGGTCTCGGGGGTCGGGGCGCCGCACATGCTGTGCACGACCACCGGAGCGACGCCTTTCCACCTCAGCTTGAACCCGGAGGACGTGGGTCACACGTT
>DASZTF010000118.1:0-4584 GCA_035548315.1 Minisyncoccota bacterium | reverse complement strand
GCCGCCACTCGTGAAGCGTGGCCACCTTGACGCCAAGATCTCGCGCCACCTGCGCGACGCTCTTGCCGCTGGTAACTCTCAGGCGCACTGCCTCGTCACGAAACTCCTTCGTGTACGTTGTTCGCGTGCGTGCAACGGGGTCGCTCTGCTGCGCTCGTTTGCTCATCGAACACCTCCTGAGGAACGTTACTCCTCATTCTGTGTCCACTAAAGCGGGGGTGGGGCACTACGCCTTCCCGTCCAAGTCCATAGATCGGATGCTCCACCCACGAGATGCTGCAGTCATAGCTCACTCCCTGGCACGCATCGCCGATGCCGTCGCCGTTGCTGTCGGTCTGGTCAGGATTCGAGACGAACGGGCAGTTGTCGCACGCATCGCCAACGCCGTCACCGTCGCTGTCGCCGGTCGGCGTTGGATCGTACGGGCACGGGTCATCGCAGTTCGGGATGCCATCGCCATCGCTGTCGCCGCACCACCACCACTCCTCGCACACGTCCCCGACGCCGTTCAGGTTGCTGTCCTCCTGGCCCGGGTTCCAGTGCACCTTGCAGTTGTCGCAACTGTCGCCGATGCCGTCGTGGTCGAAGTCCTCCTGCAGCGGGTTCGCCTTCAATGGGCAGTTGTCGCATGCGTCGCCGATGCCGTCGCCGTCGGTATCGGCCTGGTCCGGGTTCGGCGTCAGCGGGCAGTTGTCCGGGATGCCGTCGCCGTCACTGTCCACCACCCCCTCGGTCCGTGCTCCGCCGCGCTTCGCACGGCCGCCCCCCGGACCGCTCCCCCTCGACGAGGGGGACGAAGCAATTCCGTCATACAACAACGCCCGGCTCTGCAGGTATGCAGGCCGGGCGCGGAAATGTTCTTGCGATGATCGCGTCAGCGAACGATGACAATCTGCCGGGTAAGGTTGACACTGCCGGCATGCAGGCGGTAGTAGTAGGCGCCGTGAGGAAGCGCGCTTGCATCGAGCCGGGCCATATGCGCGCCTGCACTTTCTTCCTCATCCACGACGGCCCCCACCTGCTGCAACAGGCCGTTGTAGAGGGTGATGCTCACGTGACCGCTCGCTGCAAGGCTGTACGGGATCATCACTTCCCCGTTCGTTGGGTTGGGAATGCTCTGGCCGAGGCGGGGCGGCTGCTCCGGCAGTTGCATCCTCGACATCGGATGGTGGCGTGATGAGTTCGGAGAGGGGGCGGCGGAAGCAACCACGAAGACTCGTCGCGATGAGAACTTCATCCCTTGTGGTTATTATAGCTTTGGTACCTACCGCTCCACTGCGAGGTAAATTCTCATCAATCGCGGTCCATAGCAATCCTTTATTTCGTGTTACAAGTACATGGAGATCTCCCCCCGCAATAATGCTAACATCATTTAAAGGCGCAAGCGTCACGATCTCATTCACAGACGGACGAAGTGCAGTGTCAATATTTATCCACGAAATACCATTATCGAGTGATCGATATAGCACCCCTTGTTCTGCACCGCTTGCCAACGTAGTACTATCTGTAGCGCAGATTGAGAGTATAAACTCACCACCTTGAACAACATTAACAAGTGTCCATGTTGCCCCGCTATCGATCGACCGATAAACTCCATCCCCTTGCACACCGAGTAATAGGAAGCCACCATGCCCAGCTAAACAGTAGTACCCTTGTGGTCCCAATATTGGCACATGAAGCGGTGTCCATGAAGTCCCACTGTCCAACGATCGCGCAATACCGCTGTCGCAAACCATGAACATATATCGCCCATACCGATGGAAATGGTGCACAGTCTTCCCTTTCGTAATACTCTCCGCCATGGGCTCCCAATGTCCGCCATAATCGATCGAGCGGAACGCCCCCTTCCAAGTACCAAGCAACAGAAGACCAGGTTCTCCGTACATCGTGACAAAGATGGAGCTATCTGGTAGATCGGTGTTGACGTATTCCCAGGTCTGCCCGCCGCAAGTCACCGAAATAAGTTCCGGCATAGATGTACCGGCCATCAACGGCAATAACAGCCTCACGCTCGCTTTCGGTGCCGGGGATTTGGCGCCATTGAGCGATCAACTGCATAGATATACATCCATACAGGAGAGCAACGATTAGAATTCTTGTTGAGACATTCATTGCAGTATCCAGGTTTGAGGCACTCGACATGGAAGCGCATTTCGGGTTATATTGAACTACGCTATAAATTCACCATCAGCAGGAGCACTATCCAAATAAATCAGAATAACAATCAAAATGATGGGCACGACCTACTCATCCAAAGAATACCAGCCTGGCCAGTCTTCGTCATACCAATCCTGCTTACGTAGCCAGCGTTCATAGTCAAGATACACTACACGCAATCCTTTGGATTCACGATACGCAAAAAACTCTTCGAGCAAATCGAAAAGTGTATCGACTGCACACCTTGCCTCCTTCGCATTCAACGGAGTGCCAGGCTTCAGGCCTTGCTTTTCAGGCAGTGCGATTCGCAAAACAATCATGCTCCATTGGGAATTATTAAATCCGTCAGCTCTACAAATCAACCACATAGCAAATCCTTTTAGCACGCTTTGATCAAGCGCAGCGTCGTATCCCAACAAGTATGACACAGCGGTCTCATATGTATACGCCGGAAGATACATCGATGGATGCCTACGAAGTGCGTTGAAATGCCTCCAATGACGAAGAACTGGGCTTTCTGAATCATCAGAACCCCCAATTGATTTCTCCTTGCCCATTCCATAACCCTTTATATTGTTCAATTGGCAATCCTTCATAGCCAGTGAATGCGTCGTAGACGCGCCCGTCTTTTACAACCAGCGTGTGGCTATACCACCCCGTACTTTCGCCTTGAAATTCGGGTAAATATCTCGCATCTTTAGGCACAATCGTCTTAATTTCACCTCCGATCAAATTCCGAATTTGCTTTGCCACTCGCTCACACCCGAACTCCACAACAGGATCGTTGACACTGTACGCTGGCCACTTCTTTGTAATCTTCGGAGGACCGAATGAATAAGAAGCTCGCCCTCGTGACATGTTCATAGTCGAAGCCGAGGCCTGTCTTTCGACAGGCGACACAGTCTCGTTTGTGACAGCACTTCCGACATCCACATCGGTTACGGCTACCGAAGCTGGTGTTTCCGCCTCGGTTATCACAGCAGAAGTCGAGACCTCCGCTGTTGTACCGCTGGAAGCGAAGCCACCCGCCGTTGCAACTCCCGCGGCGAGCCAGAAACCAGGGCTTCGTAGTGCTTGGCCCCATTGTGCCCCAATCCCTTTGAGCATCATGTGGACGTCTTGCAACTCCGCCCCGGCTATGGTCTGATCCTGGGCTGGCGTACTTTGCGCAAAATACGCAACGTTCTCATATAGATGCACATTGTTTATGAAGTAGTTCAGCGAGCCCGGTGATATCACCCATTCTCGGCGTCCGTACGATCGCCGTAGCAATGCGTTATCACCATCGTACACGTTGTACGCCTCATAGAATGCTATTGTCCCAGATTTCCCGTTCGAAGAGGGCACACCTACAGCATTAACTTGATAGTCCCCCGTTCTAACGGTGCTCAAATTTTCAATCGTCGACAATGAATAATAGTAGGCGTTATTCGCGAAGAGATAATCGGCGACACCGGCCTTGGTGATCCCGCTCAGGCCATAAATTCCGGCCCAGTCTGGATTCGAAGCGTTTACACCCATCCTGGATGAGCCCTCTGTAGCACCAGTTGCCAATTCACCACCCGATCGCGTTGCGCTCACAGATATCGCCGGCCCTTCAATGGGATTGGAAGCCGTACCTCTTCCACTTTTGAATCCGGTGGAATCGGTTCCTTCTGCACCCGTGGGATCAACCAACAGGATCGGATCGTTATCCATCGCCACATACGGACTCTCACCGGGGTTCGTCACCGGGTCCACACCCCACCACCGCCCCAGCCGGGCATCGTACGGACGGAAGTACGTGCTGTAGTGGTCCTGGCTCGCCGTCGAGTCCTTCTCCATACCGTTGTACCCGTACCGGTACAGGTCGCTGTGCAGATACCGCATCGGCTGTTCCATCCCGAACGGATAGAGATTGTTGTAGCTCGAGATCTCCGCTCGGAAGTGATACGGCGAACCGCCTGATACGTCGCTCAGCTTCCGGTCGCTGATGATGGCTCGCGCGTTCCCGAGGTGGTCGTTCAACTCGTACAACCGTTCATCGAGTCGTCTGGTATAGAGATTACCGGTTGGAACGCTGTCCAGATCAACGTTGGTTAATCTCGCAACACCTTCACGACCGAGGCCGTAGATCGGATGCTCCACCCGCGAGATGGAGCAGTCGTAGCTCACTCCCTGGCACGCGTCGCCGATCCCGTCGTCATTGCTGTCGGTCTGGTCAGGGTTCGAGACGAACGGGCAGTTATCGCAGACGTCACCCACACCGTCACCATCGCTGTCGTGCTGGTCGGTGTTCGAGACGTTCGGGCAGTTGTCGCACGCATCGCCAACTCCGTCGCCATCGCTGTCGCCGGTCGGCGTTGGATCGTACGGGCACGGGTCATCGCAGTTCGGGATGCCGTCGCCATCGCTGTCGCCGCCGCACCACCACTCCTCGCACACGTC
>DASZTF010000117.1:0-6184 GCA_035548315.1 Minisyncoccota bacterium | reverse complement strand
ACGCCTGGGCCAACCGCTCTGGAAAGGTCTGCCGCATCGCTTTCATCCTGATCGACGGGCAGTTCGTGGACGGGCTTTGAGCTAACACGCGTCACCTGCTGGCCTCCGGGGCACGCACAACGGAGAATTCCACCTCCCTGAGCGCTGCTCGCGTGCGCCAGACAACGTGCGCTATCCAAAGTAGAAGCGATCTATCAGGTCCTCGAGTAACTTGCCTTCGTAGTTCGGCTCATAGTTCGAGTCGAAGCCAGCCTTCGCAAGTCGTTCAGTGAACGACGTGCGGAAGTGCTCTGCAATCTCTTTCGTGACGAGCACAGCCCCACGCTCATTGCTTGCGATTTCTGTGCGCTCGATGATTCGCGCGAGTGTCGCCGGTCCAGCACGACCGAGCGGAAATGGAAGTGCTCTTCTCCCTCCTGGCTGAACGCTATGAGCGCAAGAGCGTGATGATCACCTCGAACCTCGTGTTCTCGAAGTGGGACCAGATCTTCAAGGATCCGATGACGACAGCGGCCGCCATCGATCGCGTCGTGCATCACGCTGTCGTGCTCGAGTTCACCGGCCCCAGCGTTCGGGCGGAGGCCGCCGAGCAACGCGCAGCACTCGCCAGACGCGATGCTTCGTCCGCAGAACGCTCGTGATCCCTTTCTATACAAGACAGATCGGAGCTTCTGACGCCTCCGGCGTCAGGCTCCTCTATGGCTGGATCGATGATGAAGCCCGAAAAAACCGGCAGAAATAAATGTCGCCAGCGGAAGATCTAGTTGACGTCGGACACACTCAGATTCGGAGTCAGTGTGCCCACGTGCGCGATTTCTCCTGCAATGGTGGCACATCTTACCGAGTCGGGGGGCACGTTGGCACTTACGCATGCAAGCGACTGTAGCTCGGCCTCGGTGATCTCACCAGCGCGGTTGCTTTGGCTCGCAACCTGCCGCTCCGCGTACTTGTCCGAGCAGCGCTCCAGAGCGCTCCTAGCCTTCAGTGGATGCCGGCAATTCCGAGGAAGCGCTACACGCTGTTCCTGCGGTCTCGGTGCGCGTCCGCCTACGGTGACCGATCTCGGCCAGGAGCCGGGAAAGTGCGAGTGTCGCGGCTCGGCGGAGTATTCCGGCTCTTCGCAAGAGTCACTGCGGCTTGTCCGTGGCCCCCCGCGCTCGCAGATGCTGATCGAAGAAACTCACGACCAAAGCATTCTCATCGGTGTACGCATCGACGTCCTGTGCGCCGTGACCCTGCTCCCCAAAGATCCTGAGGTCAACGATGCCGCCTCGACTGCGAATCGCGCGTGCCATTTCCCGAGCCTGCTCCGGAGGACACCGAGGATCGTTAGCACCCGCCGTCATCAGCACCGGGACCACGATGCGATCGGCATGAGTCAGAGGTGAGCGGTCGCGCCACAGCGCCGCGCTCCGAACCGGATCGCCCATCAGCACGCGGTCTATCGCCTGCATCCAAGGCGCCTCAGACGCATACTCTGTGGGGTAATCGACAAACGGGTATAGCGCCGCGCCGGCGGCCCATCTCTGCGGCTGCTTCGCCAGGGCAAGCAGAGTGAGATACGCACCGTTCGAAGCGCCGTACCCCCCGATCTTCCTAGGATTCACGTAGCCGGTGTGTGCGAGCCAATCGGCAGCGAGAGCAACGTCATCCAGGTCCGCGCCGCCCATATCCGCGCGGTTTGCAACGAAAAACTCCCGGCTGTAGTTCGATGAGCCCCTATAGTTCGGGCTGATCACGACATAGCCGCGAGTTGCCAGCACCTGGATGTGACTGAGCAGAGTCGGCCGCGTCTGATCCATCGGACCTCCGTGGATTTCCACGATCCCCGGATGCGAGCCGTCACGCTGCAGATTGGGTGGAACCCATACGAGCGCCGGAATGGAGAACTTTCCATCGCTGCTGTTCAGCCAGACCTGCGACGGCTGGACCACACCATGCGCGATCTCGCTGGAGAGCGGATTCGGCACGAGTGTCTCCTCTCTACCGTCGGTCATGCGCAATACGCGCAGCTCCGGTGGCGTCACGCCGCTCTGATATCGGTAAACGATGCTGATGCCATCAGGAGAGAACGTGTGCCTGGGAGGGTGGGGCAGCACGACACGCGTGACTCCGAGCTCGTGCAATCCGTTTCCGGAAGTCAGCTGGCGAGTCGATTGTGCACGCAGATCGTAGGAGAAGATCTGCGTCTGTAGCGCGTCGTCGCGCGCGAAGGTCACTGCGGCGCCATTTGGCGCGAACACACCGGCGAAGTGATTTGCGGTTTCATTCGTTATCCACGTCAGGGTGCGGTCTCGTGTGCGGATCAGCGCGATGTTGCGCCAACCGTTGCTGGAGTCGGAGGTTGCGAGCAGCCATTCCCCGTCGGGAGAAATGTCTTCGAGCGAGTACACGAGCTCGCCATGATGCGGCGTCAGATTCCTGGCGGACCCACCGCGCACCGGCACGCGCATGATGTTCGCGTCCGTGAACGACCATGCGACATCACTGAAGTAAATGAAGTCACCGCGAACGGGCCAGATTGGCGCGACACGAGTGCGCTCGGCAGACGCACCATGCGTCAACATCCGGACGTGTCCGGTTTGCACGTCAACGACACCGATCTCTCCGGCGGAGCGGTGAGCGCCTCTGGCGCTGAATACGATGGAGCGTCCGTCCGGAGCCCAGGACGCATCGCTCTCCGAGGTATGGGGCGTTTGCGTGACGTTCCGGATTCGACCGCCTTCGATGTCAGCGACAAAGACGTCGTAGATCTCGTCACCTTTCTGATCGGCGATGAACAGGACGTGTTTCGAATCCGGCGCCCACTCAGGCCCGCTTTGGGGCTGGTCGGACGGGGCGATGGCGCGCGACGCACGCGTCTCGACATCTGTGATCCACACGTTGTCTACACCGGATTCGTCGGACACATACAGAACGTATCGGCCGTCCGGCGACCATGAGGCCGGCGAGATCGTCTTGATGGATGAGAGCGCGGCCGCCGGGGCCTGCATGAAATCGGGTCGCGCCTCGCTGACGATGCTCCGAGGGTCGGTGGCGGCATG
This sequence comes from Minisyncoccota bacterium, assembly GCA_035548315.1. Taxonomy (GTDB): domain Bacteria; phylum Patescibacteriota; class Minisyncoccia; order Phycocordibacterales; family Phycocordibacteraceae; genus C7867-001. Next base: position 3,140 of record DASZTF010000117.1, on the reverse strand, counting down.
CAACGGAGTTACCGCGTGACCTGCGGCGCCCCAGAGTGCGAGCGTGATCAGAAATGGAGCGGCAGATATCTTCGCGCGCTTTGTCATCTGTGACCCCGCAGAGCTGCTGTCCTGTCGCCGAGCATGCGGTGCGCAGTATACCCAGTGCATTATATCGGTACTTGTTCAGGCGTCTCGACTTCCCATCAACGGCGTCGGGGCGAGTGTCCGCTTCGGGTCGAGACCTGCCGCTCAGTGGACCTGTTCAAGCGGCACTCCAGAGCGCTCAGCAGCCCTCAGCGGATGCAAGTAATTCCGAAGAGGGGATTTGGTCTGTTCCTGCACTCCGCTTACGAGTGCGCGTCAGATAGAGCGGACTATCGACCTGCCATGCCGGACGTCATTTGGTCAATGTCGCGGGACCACCTTTCGATCTCTGCCCGGTCTTTGGACGAGACATTCGCCCACTGAGTCGCCGGGCCAAGATACAGCCGGGTCCCGTATTCGCTGCGTACCGCGCGGACAATCTGCTTGAACCAATCAGCTCGGGACCACTCTCGCGGGACCGGCGCAACGAGATGTTTGGACGAGGCGTCCCAACTGACCTCCATGGCCGCACGATAGATATGGGCGAAGTCGGTGCCCGCGGGCATTAGGGGCTGTACCAAAAGCCGGCCGGCTGAATCGACGGCCACCTTGGCAATCTCCACTTTGTCAGGTGGGAAAGTCATTTGGTTATCGTAACCTCAACGTCCGTAGCGTTGGGTGGGGCGAAAGCGATTCGGTCTGTGTTCCTGCGGTTCCGATGCGCATGCGAGTTAAGTAGTCGAGAGCATATCCACCGTTTGGGATGCAATCTCTGCGTAAACCCCTTCTCCCTTCGGAAGGCTGAAGTCGGCGTCATGAATCCACGGCGCGGGGCGATTCTTATTCAGGGAACTCGCGAAACTTACTGACAGAATCGAGTCTCGACCGTCCCAGGTGAATTTCAGGCGCTCATGGCCTCGACCAACCACGAGTTCGAAGCTTCCGAACGCCTGCGGATGATAATGGTGCTCGAAGAGTTCGATCGCTTCGTTCCCCAGCTCCCTGAGAATCCGAGCTACCGACTCCAAGTGATCTATTGCTGCCAAATCCACGGTCATCTCGAGGTCGCTTTGCGAACGGCGCATGGAGGCATACATGATCGACAAATCCACACATCGCGTCTACGTCGTCGAGACTCGCGGTCTGCGCGGCTTCAAAGCGGCGCGCCATGGCGCTCCGTAGCCGCCAGTAGAATCTTCCGGAGAAGCGCTACACGCTGTTCCTGCAGTGTCGGTGCGGGTACGTGTGAGGTGACCACGAGGCGCCCCGCCTTCGGGCCAGAAGCGGTCATTCAGCCTGACCGGCGTTTTCGAGCTGACCTGCCCTTCAATGGGCAAGAGTATTCTTGATAACGCCAGTTTCGAACGACCGTTGCCAGCCCACGGCGCTCACCACGCGACCCGCTTCGAAAGTGAACTCCACACGCGACACGCGCTTGGCTTGGCTGTCGATGAACTCGACTTCGACCTTGTGCTTGGAACAGGGATCTGCCGGTCCGTCCATGTAGTCCCAGCCAAGGAAGCGGTAAGTGTCCGCCTGCATCGTCCGCGCGAGCTGGCGAGCGCCTGAAACTCCCGTTCCCAACGGACGGCCCACATCACCTGCGCCAAGGCTGAATCTCGCGGATGGAGCAACCAACGACACCTGTCCGTCGTCCGGGTCTTCTGCCCGCCGGACGAGTTCAACTGCGCGAAGGCTCAGGACTCGATGCAGTTCACGTGAGCCCGTGATTTCCGGCAGCCCGCATTCGGAAGGGCCTGCCATTATGGGTCCTGCTGCCAGCGCCAAGCTCGCGCAAACCAACCATGAATACACTCTCATCAGCAGAGAATGGCCCGTAGCCGTAACGACCGCAATGGGAAACCTGCCGCTCGGTGCGTTCAGCAGCATTCTAGAGCGCTGAGCAGCCATCGGCGGATGCTGGTAATTCCGTCGTCTGAAGCGGGGATGCTTTTTTGCGCTGGACGTAGGACGCACCCTGGACGAGCACGGCACATTTCCCGTTATCGACGTCGCTCGGTTGTTCGATGAAGTGCAGGCGGCGATTCATCAGGTTGTCGACGAGATGGAAGAGAGTGAGGCGTTTCGCGGCGAGCTGGTCCGTTACGTCACCACGACGTTTGCTCGGGAGCTTCATTTAGCCGGGCGTGTCTGACTATGGGGGCTTACGCCGCCGCTTTCAGCTTTTTCAGGCGCGCTTTGGCCCGCAGTACGTCGAGCTTGTCGGCGTACGCCTGCATCATCCGCCTGCGCTCGGAGAGGTATTCAGCGGCGTTGTAGGCTCCGCGCACGTCATCGTCTTCCTGATGCGAGAGCTGGCGTTCGATCGCATCGGCGCGCCATGTGCCGTCTTCGTTGAGGAGCGTTGAGGCGACCGTGCGGAATCCGTGTCCCGTCATCTCGTCGCCCTCGTAGCCGAGCGTGCGCAGCGCATCGTTGATCGTATTCTCGCTCATCGTCTTTGACGGGTCACCGAGTTTCGGGAACACGTAACGACCGCGGCCCGTGACCGCATGGAGTTCTTTCAAGATGGCGAGTGCCTGGATCGCCAATGGGACGACGTGATAGGTGCGCTTGCCCTTCATGTTGACGCGCGGAATGCGGAGCTCCGCCGCTTCGAAGTCGACGTGCTCCCACTCAAGCCGGCGCAACTCCAACGATCGCAGGAACACGAGCGGCTCGAGCCGCAACGCGCAGCGCGTGATGAATCGGCCCTCATAGCTGTCGATATCCAGCAGCAGCTCGCCGACCTTGCGAGGGTCGGTGAGGGCGGCGTGATGCTCGACCTCTGGCGCTTCGAGGAGTCCGCGAAGATCGGGCGTGAGGTCGCGAACCTGGTGCCCGAGGCCAATGGCGTGTCGGAACACCTTGCCGCAGCGCTGCTTCGTGCGGCGAGCGGTCTCGTTCATCCCCTTCGCTTCGATTTTTTTGAGTTCGACCAAGAGGTCGGACGCCGTGATCTGCGCAACGGGCGTGCTGCCGAGCTTCGGGAAGATGAAGGTTTCCAGCATCCACTTCGCTTTCTTATAAGTCTTGATCGAGCCCTTGCCCCGGCGGACCTTGCGGGCGAGCGT
>DASZTF010000116.1:0-4393 GCA_035548315.1 Minisyncoccota bacterium | reverse complement strand
CCGCTTCGTACGGTACGCCGACGACTGCAACGTGTATGTGCGATCGCGGCGGGCAGGGGAGCGTGTGATGAAGTCGTTGCAGGTCTGGTTGGAGAAGCGATTACGACTGAAGATCAACGCGGCGAAGAGTGCGGTTGATCGTCCATGGTACCGGAAGTTTTTGGGCTACAGCGTGACAACGCAGAAACGTCCGAGACTGAAAGTGTCACAGGAGTCGGTGAAGCGAATGAAGCAGAAACTGCGGGAGTTGTTGCGCAAGGGTCGGGGGCAGAATCTGCGAACGGTGATCGCAACGGTAGCGATCTATCTGCGAGGCTGGCTTGGGTATTACCGCAAAGCAGAGGTGCGGAACGTGTTCGAGGATCTGGACCAATGGCTACGCCGGAAGCTGCGCCGCATCGTGTGGAAGCAGTGGAAACGACGGTGGACCCGATACCGGAAACTACGAGCGCATGGCATTGCGACGGCCGAGGCATGGAGAGCGGCGTTGAATCGTCGCGGCCCGTGGTTCAATGCCGGAGCGAGCCACATGCACCTTGCAATCCCAACGAAGCTGTTGCGCTACTGGGGTCTGCCGAGTCTGCTCGATGAGCATCAACGTCTTCAGAAACTCTAACGAACCGCCGTATGCCGAACGGCACGTACGGTGGTGTGGGAGCTGGGGGAGGGTGACCTCCCCCGGCTACCCGATCGGAACAATTTCCGCAGGTAACAAGTCGTGCAGCTTGTTGGCATGCCTATGCAGGTGTGTCACTCGAGGGGTGCAAGTGCACTGCGTGGGAGTACGATCCGGGGAATATCAAGCCTCACAGCATGGCACCACTGGACATCATACCATGCATTCATCGTTCAACCTCAACCTGTGAGCGCTCACAAGTTGTCCGGTAACTTCCGCGTCTCGTGTCCTGGACGACGCGATTTGCGAACTCTCCGGCAGTGTTTCCCGGCGCCCGGATAAATCAGGCATCGAGGCGGATCATGCTAGCCAACTGTAGCCAAATGATACATTACAAACGTACAATATCAATATGAGAGAAAGATGAGGGAGCCGGGACGCCGGCGCAATGTGGCTCTCGGGGAGCACGCAATGTGGCTCTCGGGGAGCGTACGGAGGAGGGCATTGAACGTAGTGGTCCGAATAGCGCAGGGCCCCGCCACGGTTGTCCGGGCGGGGTCCCGGAGAGCCTGAGGAGAGTCCCGCGTCATCGAGAAGCGGCCCCGCGATCAGCAGGCATCCGTGGGGCCTGCATGGCGGTATCCGGCATCGTGAGCGTAGGGGCTCCGTATGGTTGCACATGCCTCGATCGTCGCGGACGCTGCGTCAATCGACGCGGGAGGTGTGTCCAGAGGAGCCTTCGGAAGCGACCTCGGGGCCGGAAAAATTGCGCCCACCCCGCCCGTGTGGGGGGCTTGATGCGTGGGACGATCGGTCGGTACGCGGCATCCTTACCACATTTACCGCGCCACGAGTTCGATCGCACCGTGCTTACAGGGTAGCGCTGCGCGCCGCAATGCGGCCGCCTGAATTATGGACGCGAAACTACGGCACATCGATGAGCCCAGTCTGAGATGTAGGCCATCAGCCTGGTGGGTTTGCATCCAGAAGGTATCCAACGCCGCGAATCGTGTGGATCAGCGGAACCGCCTCATCCTTGTCGATTCGGGTGCGGAGCGTATGAACCAGGGACTCGATCACGTTCGACCGGGAGTCGAAGTTCATATCCCATACGTGCTCCACGATCGCATCGCGGGTAACGATCCTGCCATGGTTCATCGCAAGGTATTCCAGGAGAGCGAACACCTTTGCGGTAAGGTGAATCTTGCGCTCGCCCCGCACAACCGTTCGATTCGCCGTATCGATCACCAGATCGCCGATCCGGATCTCGGCCGCACGCTGTTCGGCCTGGCGGCGTGCCAGTGCCCGCACGCGGGCGGTGAGCACCTGTAGATCGAACGGCTTCGCAAGGTAGTCATCGGCGCCATGGTCCAGGCCGTCCACGATGTCGCTCGTGTCCGCCAGCGCCGTCAGCATCAGGATCGGAGTGGTGAGTCCTTCGCGGCGCAACGATCTGCAGAGATCCTTTCCATTCATGCCCGGCAGCATCACGTCGAGGATGATGACGTCGTAGTCATTGCTCCAGGCAAGATCCTCGCCGGCAGCCGCGTCGTTCGCCATATCCACCATATAATGCTGCGCCGCCAGTCCGCGGCGGACGACATCGGCAATATTTACGTCGTCTTCGATGATCAGTACTCGCATATCAGGGACAAAGAAGGGCGAAGAGCGTGGAGCATCGCCGGCGTGTCACGAAATTCACCCGTGGTTGATATTTCCGATTTCTGGGGAGATTCGAGGGGGTTGGGAACGTAGCCGCGGCCATAATCCTGTTCGCGCCACGTTCGGGCATTGCAGGGGTCCGCAAGAGCGAGCGTTGGTGGGAGCTCCGTGCCAAGCCGTACGAGAACACCGAAGTTCGAGACGCGGTTGCAATGCTGGCCAAATATATGAATCGCAATCGAACGATGCATGATACTCGCGTACTAATTACGGTCTCACTCTCATTTGGTCCGTTGAAGCGCGTCGTTGTTGCCGATTCACGGTAATTCGGCGTCTCCCGGGCACCGGCACCGCCCGTGTGCAGCCATCGTCGGGCATCGGAGCTTCCTTCTACATTCCCCCCTCTGGCTGTGGAACTGCCGGCGGATCGGCTGCGCCTGGGAATTGTGCCGCCGCTCCAGGCATTTACTCGGGGGAGAAGGGGAGTGGATGGTTGAACCGATACGTCCAGGCCTTCCATCCGCTCGCGACCGGAATCCGTCCGTACCGGGACGGGGATGCGGCGGGGCGCTCAGGCCAACTGCAGCCGGGGTGCGGACGGGACCGCAACCGAACGATCCGACAACCGGATGGTTCCATCGGTGTCCGCCTGGGGATCGATAGCCGGAAGAAACGTGCGTGCGGCCGGTGCCAACGCTTCCGTTGGAGATCCGTTCTGCGCAGGCCGTGCGAGGCCTCCGCCTCATCCCATTCGGCTCATTTGATAGTATCACCTGCCGAGATATCACACGAAGATGTGATACCGCCGGGCATTTCAGCACGCCATATTGCGGCTGTTCACTTGGGCACACCTCCCGATGAACACATTCTGACGATGGCGCGGGTGGGGGTACATGGGAAGCCGTCACCCGCGTCCCTATCTCAGGCGTAGATCTCCACGAATTGCTTCCAACATGATATCTGCACGAGATTCACTCGGGCGGGGCAGCATACCATTGTTCTCACTGTCCGGGATCCACCATGCGACAGTATACACGATATACGTGACGACGGCATATCGGGCCGGGGTGTTGACACCCGAACCGCATAGTGGCGCATGCGGAGGGTACAGATCCCGGCCCAGGTATTCACCGAAGGGACCGCCGGGTGCTGCTCCTCCGGGATGCCGGCACTACAGGCCGTGCAGCTGCCTGCATGCCTGGCCGTGCCGTGACGTTCCGAACAATGGCGCAGGAAGGCGTGAACGGTTCTCCGTGAATCCGTCCCTCCGAAGAATTCGATCCCGACCATCAGGTGTGCGATTGGGTACGCATGTTCATACCGAAAATCGGGTATTCCACTTCCATCGACATCTCAGAGTTGACCCTTTGCTCCGGGAACTCCGTGCGTCCCGTTCGATCCGATGCTTCGCCGCCTCATCCTCCAATCGAAAATTGTAACCGCCCTCTTCCCCGGAGTCTCGCTCAGAACCGTTGAGGGACGAAGATTTTTCTCTCGATGGGGTATTGTTCCATGCGTCGGGCGGCAGTATGTCCGCGCAACGGCGATATTTTTAACTATCGAATCGTATATATTTCCAAATGCCATGAAAATACACCTCCTGCTTCCACGCAGACTCTCTCCGCTCGTTGCGGCGTGCAGTTCCGGCAGCGGTCCGGATGTTCCCGATCATGCTGTTCAGGCTTTCGATCGTTTGCACATGAAGATGTATGCCGATACGAACAAGCCGATTACTGACCGTCCGATCACGATCACGACGGAGGTAACGCCTCTCGTTTCGGGAAAGGGTAGGATTGCCATGAGCGTCAGCATGAGCAACATGGAAATGGTATGGGAGTTCCTGTCCCCGGTTCAACGCGCCATCGATCTCCCTTCTCAAGCAGCCGATACCCTAAGCTCGACTTTGTCCAAGTGTGAGATCAGATTGGTCAAAAGCAACGGGTAGCCTAAGCTTGTACCGCAACGCTACTCGAGGTACAGGATGCTCAGACTACCCGCCGATTTAGCACCGGCAATCTTAGCATTTGCTCCCCTGTTTGACAAGCGTGTCTTTGCCCGTGCTGTGACCTTGCTTCTTGGAGCGATTCTCGCACCGGCGCAGCGTACCGTCACCGC
>DASZTF010000115.1:0-3088 GCA_035548315.1 Minisyncoccota bacterium | reverse complement strand
ATTACATAAACGGGTTTGCGGGCCTTGACCGCCCTTCGAATGGTGGACCAAGTTCCGCTGCGTAAGACTTCATACTCTTCGCGAGGCGTCGCAATCAAGGCATCCGTTTCGTCTACGATGTCCTGATTGCGATCGAGGTAGTCCTTCTCCGGGCGCAGCTCGTCGCAATCGACCTTGGCGAGCTTGTGCTTTTTGATCGGCGGATGGCCTACAATCCAAATATGGACGCGCTGCCGCGCCAGCCGGTGCGCTTGTTCGTCGGCCCCAACACAAAGACCGTGGTGGAACTCGCGGATAGTAGCCTCCTTGATAAGTTCCACAGGGTAGAGGAGCCACGTGCGCAGCGTCAAGAGTTGCGCGCGGGTGGCTCCTCTAGAAGTTCCTGTGAAGCCGAGCTTCATACCGTTGCCGTAATTCAGTATCGTTTATGTGGTGTTAAGTCAGCGCAGCATCGCGGGCGCGCATCTGTTCCCATCCCTTCGGAGAGACAAATAGCTTTCCGGCCATTTGGAAGGCTTGTTCTTCCATGATCGGGTTTCCTGCCTTGAATCGGCGCGGCATCGGATCGCGACCGAATAGAAGCCTGTAGGGCAATCGCCACCACGGCCACACCGGCACTAACTCGTCGCCCGCGTGAAATTGCGGGACCGTTGGCGACACGACCACGGCATAGCCGCTCCACATGAATTGACCGCGCGCCATGTGCGGTTTTCGGAAATCGTTGAAGCTATCAAGCATCATTGCTGGCGGCCCTTGTCTGCTGATTAAGCACCCCGCGCGCGATCTGGCGGGCCTCATCAATCGTGTCCGCATCGGTGATGATGTAGTGGAGCGCTGTTCGCAGTTGCTCCATTTCGCCACTCGCCCCGGAATACCGAAAAAGCAAGCGCCGCAGCCAGTTCTGATGCGGGTAACGAGCGCCGTAGAGCGGGTGCGGTGCTCGAACTAGCGCCGGGCTGCCATCGGGATAGTGCGTCATCGTCATGCTGTGATCCATTTTCCTGCTTATGAACGCGAGACGCGGAATTTCTCGCCGTACCACACCCCGACAGGCTGCGGCTTTGCGTAGGAATCGAATAGTTTGTCGAAAACCGACTTGGGGACGGCGATGTGATCGGTTCTTTCGTGGCCCCACTTCTGCTTTGAAATCCAGACCGTGTAGCCATCGGTCATGATCGACCAATCGCCATGTTGGAAGTGGTCACGCCGGACCGAGCAAATATCCTTTCCGCCCTTGACCTGTCGGAATGATTTGAGTGCCACCGCTCGTGCTCCCTTGAGTTGTCTACTTATAAAGCAAACAGAACATACTCCCAATGCGGAAGCCTTAAACCCTGAAAATGATTTTAGTAGCGCGCGGCGTTCAGGCGCGTAATATGAGTGTGCCCCCAGAGTTCGAAGCTCTGAGGGCACTGATGACCTTTGGGATGTGAGAACCCGAGCGCGGGTGCTAAAAGGCCACCGTAATGAGCCCGAATATAGCGGCTTTTACTGGCTGATAAAACCCCTCCCCGGCTCAAAATCTTAAAGTCATCGGCAGGCCATTCCGTCTGTCGGTCCCTTATCCGCGAGCCTATCCAGGGCTGGTGCGGGGAATTAGGGAATTGTAGCTGGCTGCTACAGACGCACGTGTTTGCGTCGGGGTTGGCATTGACAGTCTTTCTTGAACTCCGCTGGTGCTGGCCTATGAATCGGACGATCAGGTGGGAGCGCCCATAGTCCGGGGAGGTTTTGCGTTACCTCTTGGGTGCATGCTTTGCTGCATTAGAAACAACGTAAGTGCCTGACAGGTGATCTCTGAGTGGTTATGGCTTCAACTCAATACCCCCGTCACAAGTAACGGGGGTATTGTGCCTTCGAGGCTCCCAACTGGTGGTTATGGAAGAGGGAGAGACGGACAATGACGAACAAGGCAAGAAAGCAGAGACTTCTCAGTCTCAAACGATTGGAAATCGAGGATTTGACAGAGCGTTCGCTGGCTCTTCTTCAGAAACACGGCATTCAGCCGATGATGTCGAGCTTGGTCATTGTGGAGTTGGAGAAATTGGCAGGAATTCCTATTCCGAAGCCGGGCGACCCTTATTCCTCGCTTCGGTTCCGGTTGGCGCGGTCGCTGGTTATTTTAGGAGAGAAGCCGCCGCTGCGGAAAGAAACTCGGAATGCGCTGGAGCGAACCAATCCGGAATTGGTGGAGGCGTTGGTTGGCATTAAAATCTTGGGGAAGTTAGACGTAGTCGCCGGTCCTCCAAAGCCTCGCGGGCTGGGGACCCCGAAGATTAAAGCCGACAAGGCGGCGCGCTTTTACGAATCCTACTCTTGGCGCAAGCTGCGCTACGAAGTTCTTAAAGGTTTTGGACGTAAGTGTATGCTCTGTGGGCAAGACAAAGGCGTGTTTCACGTTGACCACATTAAGCCCCTTCGCAAGTACTGGGAGCTCCGTTTGGTGAAGGAGAACTTGCAGATTCTTTGCGAAGAATGCAACCACGGTAAGGGTAACTGGGACGAGACGGATTGGCGACCGAATGTATGATATCTGGGACCCCAACACTTGGGATTGGGGTGAAGGCGAGTTCCGAATCTACCTCGATGACAACGCCCGTTACTGGTGTGTTGTTGATGAGATCGACTACCATTGGGCGATTCAGTGGCGGTGGCACGTCAATGCAATACACCACACCCGAAACGGAACGAAGCTCTATGCGCGTCGCCGCCCACGTCAGGCTGATGGGCGCATGGCGTCGTATTATCTCCACAAGGAAATTCTACGCCGCACGGGCGTATTGCCACCTTCGCCGCTTCATACGATTGCGGATCATCGCGACGGTGATGAATTCAACTGTCGTCGAGCGAATTTGCGTTGGGCTACGCCACGTATGAACCGCCTTAATTTACACGGCGTGATGCCCTATGACTTGATTGAGGGGATGACGAGTGACAAGCTCGAACTTGCTCGAAGTGTTGAACCGGCTGCCGAAGCTCGCGCCGGAGGAATGCGCACAGGTGCGCCAGCGCTTGGCTTTTCTGGCTCCGGAGACGACGGTCCCGCTCCCGACGGATAAAGAGGATTGGTTGCTGGAGGGCCTGACGC
>DASZTF010000114.1:0-7366 GCA_035548315.1 Minisyncoccota bacterium | reverse complement strand
GCGAAGTCGCTCTGATATTCGTACGCTCGTGCGTCCATCTTTCTCAGCGCATTGCGCGCCGCCTCACTGAGTGAATCGATGACCAGATCACACTACAGTCTCGAGCGATCCCCGGCGAGACCGACAATGGCAGCGTGTGCGCACAAGGCGATGCGGGCCGCGCGACGCTCGTTGGCGAGCGACCGACGCCATCGGAGGTCGCGAGCAGCAACTCCACGGGGCACTCAGCGGACGACGGATCAGTTCATTGCCTCACTTGGACAAAGAGTCCTAGGCCTGTGAACCTTCCACTGCCGATACACAACGGTCCACGCACCGGCCTTGGCCACGTCAGTCGCACGTGCAATCGCGGATACATCGCCAAGTGTCGAGGCACCGCGTATCTCGACGCGTGTTCGACTCCAGCGAGAAAGCCAGCCACTCGCGTCTCTACGTGCGCCGACAATGCGAGCTCATTACCCAGCCCTGCTTGACGGAGGGCCTTCCGTATCAGTGACTCCCGACGCCGTGCGAGCGTATCGAGCAAACGTTTTTGTTCTTCGCTGTCGCGTGTCCTCTGCAACCGTTTGCGCAGGCGTGCGGGATCGTCATGCCCTGGAAGCACAACGGGCGTTACGGTTGTCCAAGTCGTGGCTGCGGTTACGTAGCGTGCAAATGCGCGATCCGAGCTCGATGTAGCTGCCAAGACGGCCACCACTCTTCCTGTCTTCTCGTCAACGAGATCTGCGCCTCCGAGCGCGCGTCTAACCCAAGATATGTCTAGCGCTCGATCGTCGCTCGAAAACATCAGCACACGACGGATACCCGTAGCCCTCTCTCCGTCCTCTCGGTACTCAATGCTCGGGACAGGCACAAGTAATACGCGCGCCTCATCACCGTTACCATGTCCCATGATGGCCGCGCCAATCTTCGCTGTGGACCAGCCGGCATTCTCAGCTGCTATGCGCACTGCGTTCCGCAGCATACCTGCCACCACCATGCCTCGAGGGGCAGTGTCGAACACGCGAAAGCGGTCTTCGTGAAGCCGCATCAGCAAGAAAGTCGCGAGTGCAGGTGCGGGCCGTTCATCCGTCCTGGAATACGATGTCGTAGCAAAGACTGACAGCGCTGGCGGAGGTCGCAGCGTTGGATCGGCAAGGCTCGTGCGCACCAGGAATGCCTCATGGCGGCGGATCAAATCAACAAGCGTACCTTCGATAGGCGATCGGAGGCCCAGACTACCCTCGCTATGCGGCTCCCAAGCCTTGAGCGTTGCGCGTAGTTCGGCGAGGCGCGTTCCATCATCGACCGCGCCATCGCCAACTACGAAGTCGATTCCCCAACCGAGTGTCACGACCTTCCGCGCAGCGGCAATCACTTCGTCTGCATGGAGCGCGTTCCCGTCAGTCAATGTCCATGCGTAGTGCACGCCTGTATCATCAGGCAGCCGCAACGGACGCACGTTCTTCATAGTGCGATGTTCGGCTGGTTTGCCTTCACTCCCTCGCGCCCACTGCCCGCCTACGATGTCCATTGAATTGTTTGGGACTGACAGCCGGTATCCCGATGTGCGCTCAGCCTCGGGTGCGATGATTAGGGGCGCCGGTAGCTTCTCAAGCCACTTGAGACTCGCACGATTTGGTATGCCTGAGCCAGAGCGCGCCGACGCGGCTACAAGCGCCTGAAACATACGGAGTGGAGAGGGAGGCCACTCCGGCTCATCCCTATCTGTCCGACCGTGGTACCAGGCAGAGAGGAATCGAAATGACAGAACGAGATAGCTCGCCATCATGCCGTTGCCTTCGTCTTGTTCTTCTTCTTTTCAACAGTCGTATCGATCTTCGCAAGTCGCGTATCGAATTTCACTGTCAGGTTATCGCCGACACCGAATGCCGCCGCCGACTTCTTTGCGAACTCTAGCGCCGCCTCATGCGTTATCCCGAACGGCTCGCGCCTTCCGCTCGGATAAACCACGTTTGATTCGGCGCGACGAGCGTCGTCGAGCACGAGATTGCAGCCCTGCCTCAGAAAACCCACAGCCGGCTTGGTAAATGCCAACAGTGCCAATCCGAACAGATACGCACGAAGCCTCCTCGTCTCCTCCGGTGTCTCCGCGCGCAGCAATCGGAGAGCCGCTAGGTGTAGGGTCACTTCACGCCTGATGTCGCCTCGCGCGATGACGCCACCATGCGTGGCTGATGCAGGCACGTGACGGAAACCTCGCTCCGAATACGCCTTCAAAGAGTCTTTGTCGTCGGTCTCTTCGAGAACACCCTCTTCGACATACTCAATGGCCGGGTTGTATTGCGCGGAGCGCGTTAGCCGTGAGACATTGAACGCCCGAATGGTAGCCGCGAGCAGGCGGGGCGCCTTGGCCTGGGTATCTCGCGAATCCCACACGCCGAAAACTAGCGAAGTGGGCGCCAGCTTGGCGAGCGGCAGTGCATTGCCGTTCTTCAGTGCCTGGAAGGCCTTTTGAAGCTCATCTTTGAGCTGAGTGCAGCGAACGATCGCGTCGCCTGCACGGTGCCCCGCTTCGAGAATGCTCACTTTCCTTGATCCGGCTTCCACGACGAGTTGCGGCACCAGTGAGACGTAGTCAGGCTCCGCGAACATCGGTTCAATGCGGTTGGCCTGTGAGCCTACAGAGTCTACGAGACACACGTTGTCTCCGTTGCCGAACTCGTTGATGTTGTAACCTCCTGGGAACTCTTTCGAGTTCTCCGCTGCAGCAAAGGTCGGCGGAAAGAAGACGCCGTCCTTTCCTTCCACGGGGACGAGGTACTCGCGCAGCACAAGTGCAGACGGCGCGTCGCCGGATTCGGCCAGCCAGGATGCGAACTTCGTTTCACTCATTTCCCATCTCCGTTAACGTGAACTGCGGGCGAAAATGCCTTGTGCTTGCGCTGATCCGTCCGGAACGCGTTTTCGAATCGCAGGAGCGCGCCTGCGTCCGGTAACACGTTTGCGGTAGCCAGCGCGGCAAGTGTGATCGGCAGGGGCGTTCGCCAGGCTCGGTACTGGAACACGCGCGGCGCCAGTACCGCTGGCCGAAACCGCTGCAAACCAACGAGCGTGAGGAACTCCGTCGCGGGGAACGCTATTGTCTCCATCGAAAGTGCGTCAGCCGAGAAGCCCACGTCGAGCGGAAGTGCGCTTGCACCGCGCCTAGCGTCGAAGTAGAACGGCTCGACCTTCTTGCCGTCGAATCCGACGACGACATGGCCATCATCAAACAACCCTCTATTCAGCGTGTCGACCAGTTCTCGCTGCATCGCTCGCGCGATTCGTGATCCGACCATGGTTCCTGCCCATGGCTTCAGCGATGGGTCTCCTGCTCCAGCCTTCCACCAGTCGAGCCGCAACTCGAATGGCTGACCGAGCTGCATAGGTGACGCCGCGGAATCGCTCTCAACCAAGTTCGTAAGTGACGCTTGGGATGCCCGCTCGAGAAGCTCCTTCAGTTCACCCGCCGATACAACGAAGCATGCGCCCTCGAAGTGCGCTGTCGCATTGGGCCATAGCCGCTGGGCAAGTTCGAAGACACCGCAGCATGCGAAGAACTGCCCCGGATTTGTGAGATCGATGTTGACGCGCATCATGCCGCCTGATCCTCGTCGTCCGATGCAATGACATCAGCGGCGCGTAAGAGAGACTCGAGCCACGCGAGGCCCCATCGGCCGTACTCGTGCTGCAACCTGTCGAATCGCAACGGTACTTCGCTCACGAGTGGCGCGATGACTTCCTGCTTTACCTCTGGGTCATACGCTTCGCGTGGTGGGAAGTGAGGCCGCGCCCGGCCGTGATGCGCAGCAATGACATGCAACGCCAATTCCCGCTCTTCGGTATTCAAACCATTGAAGTCCGGTTCAGCGAGCACGTCGTACAGGGAGCCCAGCTCATGCCGGTAGTAACTCAGCTCGAACGGTTGCATCACTCCTTTCGCTAGAGGCGGGTCTGCGAAGTTCTTGATGGAGCGCTGCCACACGCGCCGCTTCTTACCGAGATCGTGCCAGCGGCCGGCGTTGCCCAGCGCTCGGACTTGCCACTCCGGTAGCCCGAGGCGCTCCGCGATTCGCAGCGCCCAGAATTCCGTTCGCTGGAGGTGCTGGTCGAGCAGCAATCTTCGACAGCTTGTACGCGAGCCCTCGTCATCCGCTCGTTGTGACGCTGCATAGAGATGCCACCAATGCACGTCGTCATCCTCGGCTTCGCGGCGTACCGAGCGCACTAGGCGCATCCCTGCTGGCAAGTGGCTCTCGTCCTCGGACTGATGGACGAGACGCTCGCCCTCGTGCGGCCCGAGGTCGTAGAGAAGCTCCTCTCCTTCGACGAACTCGACATCGCCGTCGAGTAGTCCACCTTTGAGGCCTCCTGCTTCTGGAGGCAGTACAATGGTTGCGTCGTCAAGGAGTGGGTTTTTCTTCGCGTCGTATTCATCCAGAAGCGCCGTAAGCAGCACGAACTCCGCCGGCGCGTCGTTTCGAATGAGCCACGCCTTCAGCGTGCCATCTTTGTCGCGCGCAGCTATCTTCTTCAGGTGCTTCACCACGCGCGAAGTAACGTCATTCAGCATCTCACGCGCACGCAACGGATAGTCCGCGAGAAACTCGTCCAATGAGTCCGTACCCAGCAGGTCTCCGGTCAACCAACTCACTTCTCTGCGCCAGGCGACAGTCGTACGAGGTGGTTCCCACTCCGCCACGCCATGCAGCCATTCGATCACCGGCGGCCTCCCCGGAAGCTGATCGGTGATGGTGGTATACGACCAGCGATCGAATAGCAGCGCGTCGACGTGGCGAATGCTTGGTGTAGGAGTAGACGCGGCCTGTCTGTCCTCGAGAGACAACGCGCGTAATGCAGCCGGAGAGGCATCGCACTGATCATCGAAGCGAGCTTGTAGCTTGCTCAACAGTTCTTGTGTAGCAAACCGCGCCCGCTCGTAGTCATTCTTGCTGCTGCTAGATTTGTCTTCGTCTCCTTCATCATCTCCTGTTTCCGCTTTCGCCTTTGTAGATTCCGTTAACTTCTCGCAATAGACGTGAACCTGTGCGTCTCCTTCACCGTAGCGGTTGACACGACCCAGCCGCTGTGCGAGTGCGTCGAAAGGGGGCAGGTCACTGACCATGTGGTCGGCAGAAATATCGATCCCGACTTCGCCGGCGGAAGTCGCGACGAGATAGACGGTTCCGTCCTGCAACTCCACATCCTTGGGCGTCTTCGGCAGAAAGCGTGCGAATATTGGATTTCGCACGAGATCATCGCGCTCGCGACCGCGCATCGTGCCGGTGAGCGTCACAGCCTTCTTCTTTACCTTGCGCAGCGCCGTTGCGCACTTCTCGACGTGATCAACCGAAGACAAGAAGACGATGACTTTGCCCTGGAGCTCAGCCGCCTTCGCGGCAACCCGATCAGGCAATTCCTTCTTGTCGTCGATGAAGTGAAGCCGCAGCCCCTTCTTCGCGTCGAGACGACGGCGCACGATCTCGTGCGTCTCGTCTTCGGGTGTAAGCGTGAAGTCCGGTTGTTCACGTCCGGTCGCGGATAACGCCACAACGCGGAGCGGTCGCACATCCCGGCACTTGCGCTGCTCCTCCTGAATTGCAACGAGTAGCTGCTGAAATGGCTGTTCGAGATGCGCTTCGTCATGCACCAGAAGCGCATCTTGACCAAGAAATCCGGCATGGAGTGGTTTCGAACGGAAGCCGCAGCCATACCCACTGAAAAGAAGTCGGCTGCCTATCATGTCGACGGTGCCGATTACGATGGCTGGGCGCGCTGGGTCGCGACGCCATTCCGCGTTGTCCGCCCGCTCCCCACGCAATGTGCTGACTGCCAGTGGTGCCTCACCGGTTCGCGGCTCGACGGCGCAGAGTTTCGCCAACGCATCTCGCAGGGACCCGGGATTAATCAGGACGTTGCGAATCTTCTCAGCCTCGTTGGTAGCTTGATCGACTACGGTACGACGGTTCACGACATAAACGAGGCGACGCGGTAGCTTTGGATTCCTTGCCAATGCCAATAGCCAGAGCTGAATGACCGACGTCTTTCCGAGACCCGTTGGCAAGTCGCAAGCCTTCGGAAAATCGCCGGCAACAAAGCGCTGGTAGAGTGCCCGCTGCCATGGAAACGGATAGTTGCCCCCAGTAAGCAACGCGAAAGCATCCTCGAATGATGTAGTTTCACATACTGGCGACATCGTTTCGGCTTTCGCGGACATCACTCCCCCAGTACTTGCGACAGACATCCAACGCGACCATGCACATCATTTGGGGCAAGCAGTTCTGGTGACTGGACTTGCCGCGCCATCTGCTCTATCGGCGCCAGAGCCTCGATCTCGACGCTGTTCATTCCAGCCATAAGGTTTTGAAACCGCCTCGCCGACACGAGCACCCGCGTCTCCAGTGTCGACGTCGCGCTGTTGTACGCGTCGACTGCCTTGCTGAGCCGCTCGCCGAGATTGATCCAGTGCTCGCCGAGCTTCGCGATGCGCGCGTAGAGCTCCTTCCCCAGATCTGCCACTTCCTGCGCATTCTTCGCGAGCGCCTCCTGTCGCCAGCCGTAGGCGACTGCGCGCAGCAGCGCAATCAGGGTGGTGGGTGTTGCGGGGATTACTTTCTCGCTCACCCCGTACTCGATGAGTGCGGGGTCCTGTTGAAGAGCCGCACTGAAGAACATCTCACCGGGTAGAAAGAGAACAACGAACTCCGGCGTCGGATCGAACTGCTCGAAATACGCTTTGCGCCCGAGCGCGGCGATGTGTGCACGCACCTGCCGCGCATGATCCGCGAGATGCTGCCGCTGCATGGCCTCGTCCTGCGACTCCGCCGCGCGCAAGTACGCGTCCACAGGTGCTTTGGAGTCCACCACGATCTGCTTGCCGCCGGGCAGACGAACGATGAGATCCGGGCGTACGCGACCGTCTTCCGTCGTGCGGGTCTCCTGCTCGACGAAGTCGCAGTGTTCGAGCATACCGGCCATCTCGACCACGCGTCGGAGCTGCATCTCGCCCCACCGACCGCGCACGGTCGGTTGGCGCAGAGCCTTGACGAGGCTCGCCGTTTCGCTGTGGAGCTGCGGTAGATGCGTCTCGACCAGATTGCGCAACTGTGAATTCAGTTCGGAGTACGCAGAAACGCGAGCCTTCTCCATCTCCCCGAGTTTCACATCGACCCGCTGCAGCGATTCCCGCAGCGGCTGCACGAGCTGGTCGACGGCTTTCTGTTTCGCTTCGAGCTCGCTCCGGGCGCCCTGCTGGAAACTCTCCATGGCCGTCCGTGCGAGCTCGAGAAACGCCTGGTTATTGCTCTTCAGCGCATCGGAAGACAGCGCCTTGAAG
Organism: Minisyncoccota bacterium; assembly: GCA_035548315.1. Lineage (GTDB taxonomy): Bacteria > Patescibacteriota > Minisyncoccia > Phycocordibacterales > Phycocordibacteraceae > C7867-001. Next base: position 48 of record DASZTF010000114.1, on the reverse strand, counting down.
GCATCAGAGAGCTTGTTGCGCGCGTCCTCGAGCGCGGAGAGCTGCTGT
>DASZTF010000113.1:0-5621 GCA_035548315.1 Minisyncoccota bacterium | reverse complement strand
GTCAAAACGACAGCCTTGATAATCACGGTAGCCCAGCTTGTTGACGCAGTCGGAATAAATCAAGTCGCCAACGAACCACGCATCCTGCGTCTGGTACGTTTGCGTGTAGAGGTCGAAGAAACGTACCCCCTGCAGCTCCTGTTTCCGGAGCTGCTCCTTGTCATCGGAGGGCTGCTGTGGCGCTCCCTGCAACAAATGGAGGTCCCGGCGCCCACTGTCGGAGCAACCAACTAGGACCAGTGCGAGAAGCGCTGCACTCGATGCCCTCACCGCCCGATGAATCGACATTTCCCGTCTCCTATCACCCAACCACGAGAGCTCGGTAACCGCCGGACCTTTCATTTTTCAACCCCTCACTGAAACCTGGTCCAATAGCGGTAGCGCAGCATCAGCTGCACATCCTCCAGCGCTTGGAAGTTCATACCGGGTTTCTCCCAGACCCTGAGCGTGAAGTTCCCGTCCAGGGGACGCCCGCGAAACTCGGTACGCCGGTATTGATCCGCAAGCGAGCTGTCGCTATCGCTGAGTGGGTTCGTCAAGTAACGTTCGGTTGCAAGACCGCGCGCGTGCTCGATGTGTCCCTCGAACAGTGGGATGCGAGCATCCCGTCCTTCGTGATTGCGGACAAAGTACGGGCCGCCGTGCACCAGCGAGTATTGAAGGTTACCCGAGCCATAGCAGCTGTTCGGCGCGTCGGAGCCGTCACAGCCGGTCAGACCTGTTCCGACGAAGTTCACCGCCAAGTCCGATAAACGGTAATTGAAGTTGCCCTTCGCGAAGCCCGAGGGCCCCAGGAAGTCGCCAGATTCGATGCCACGTTGATTGATGGCGAACGTCGCCTCCTGATAGCACTCAACCTTTGCCGCCGCGTCATCGCACGCATCAGCGTAACCGTTTGCACACAAGCGCATGCAGTTGCGCGTCCAACGCGTTCGTCGGAAGGTGTCGCCATCCGTGTCGGGACAAGCCGGCTCCATCCTCATCAGCGAGTTGGTCGTATGCTGGTAGCCGCTGGCCTTGCCGTCGGTCCTGGCTTCGAGCATCAAGCCGCCCACAACGACGGAATCGGTCGACGCTGCGGTCACTGCAACTTTGACCGACGTTTCCTCCGCGAATTCATAGGAGAGCCAGCGCCGCACATATCCGCCGAGGTCCTCGCTGCCTTGGCTCGCCGGGCTAATCGGCTGGTCGTCCGCTCCGATGAGCGCGACCGTCGGCAAGCTTGCCGTACCGGTGTACCAAGACAGCACGTACTTGCCACCGGACACTGAGACGTCTTGAGCCACACCGCCGCCGGCTGCGCCGGGTCGTATCTCGTCGGCCAGAGCCTGGGAGAGATCGGGGTCCGTCGCGATACCCTGGAGCTCGGTCATGAGCCGCACTGTCGCGCACGGCGCGGTCTGGCAACCGTACGCGTTCCATGGATTGGGCGCCGCCCCCGCTCCCGCTCTCGGCAGGAGATCGCTCGAGTAATAGAGCAAGTTGCGGCTCGCAACCTCGCAGTCCTTACGTACGCCGAAGACGTCGTCCTTCAGCGAGATGACGGCCGTGTCATCCCCCTCGTGAAAATCGTGCTCCAGCCGGTAGGCCTCGACCAAGTTCTCCAGTTTTCGCACGTAGTCACCAATGAATTGGTCGGCAAAGGTGTTGGCCTGGAAGCTCTCGACGTCCTTCCTAAGGGCGGCGTAGTCGACACCGGTCGACGCGCAGACCGTTGCTTCCCAAGTCGCAGGCGCCTCGACCAACGGCAAGTCAGTCGTCATGTCGGCGAGCTTCACGCCAATTCGGTTCTCGATGGCGCGCTTCGCAAGGAACGCCAAATGAATGGCGTTCTTGTTGGCCCTCGAATACCGCTCGCGCGCGACGGCTGCCGCGTTCGCGTTCACGTTCGTGATCGCCGACTCGATTGCGGCTGCGGAAGACGCCTTGAACAGAGCTCGCCCTAGAGAGCGGCGCGCCGCTTGCCGGTGCTTTTCGATATTGGCCAGCGCGGCATCGATGTGCTCGACTTGCTCGCGGAGTTGATCCGCATAGCCAGAAAATGTGAGCGCACGATCACCAAAGCGCTTGCGGAATTCGACAACCGCTAGTCCACGGTTCACGTCATTTTCTTGCTTCGTGAGGTCTTCGAGTGTTCCACTGAACTCGATCTGCGCGTAGGCGTTGGCACAAGCGATCTGAGCACTATGGGCACGCGGCGCGACCGCGACATAGTCAATGGTAAAAGCGCCGTTGATTGCTTGCGCGCAGGTCGAGAGCTGATTCTCGACCGACGATTGAAACTGCACGTCAGCGATCTCGTCCTTGACCTTCGCGTCTTTGAGGGCCGCCGCGAGCACCTCGAAGTCGTTACCAAGATCGCTGATAGCTTTCCCGATCTTGCCTTGAATGCTCGCGGATTCCACGAGCGCCGCCCGCAGATCCGAGATCTCGCTGCCGACGGTACCACCTATTGCGGGATAGGCCCCCACAGCCGATTCCTTCCGCAGAGCATCGATGGCGCGCTCGGGAAAGCCTGAAAAGACGGTTAGCGCGGCTCGGCGACTGAGCTCACGTCCGGTGCATTCCAGGAACGACTTGGCCTTCGCGTAGTCGTTCGGGTGCTCGATCTTGGGTGGATTGTGGAGATCGCACTGGTAGTCGTCAACGTCGCGGATGACCTGACACGTGATCTCCGCAGCATCCGCGAGCTCCTGAGCCCCCACTCGCAGCGGTTCGTGCATGGGCACAACGTGATATTGACAGGTTCCGGGAGGCTTGATCGTCACTTCCGCGTTCACTTCACGGTGACAATCGGCAGCAACGATGATGCTTGCGACGCACGGATTTTCGCAATTCTTGACGACGGCCTCACCACGCGCCGGAGCCCCCGGAAGGTAAGATCTTACCTTGGGGTCAAAGGAGCCACCCGAGTCTCGGTAAGCCCACCAGTAGTTTCCCGCCAAGCCCGGCTGGGAGGTGGCCGTCGACATCCCGGACCACCAGATGTAGCGATCGAGCCCATGATTGTCGTAGCCCATATCTGAGTTATCGACGAACATTGCCATCGGGCCGAGCGCGAACTCATAATCGCGCCCATCTTCCGACAACTTCTTCGCGCTGTAGTCTTGAATAGAGCCGTCGGCTTTTGGGGCACGCCAAGCGGGTGCCAGTGCGGTCGTGGTGTCGATCTCGTATTGGTAGTAAAAAGGGTCGTCGCTCAGGAAAACGTTGGGATACGGAATGATGCGGTCCGCCTCACCAACTTTATCCGTCTCTTTCCAACCCTTTTGAAGGACAACCATCGGCACGCTGGTTCCCGGGTAGGTTGTCGTCCATCTTCCCGACTCCGGCATGTGATCCGCGTCCTTCTCGATGTAAAACGGGAGGGTGAGGTTTCGAAGCGAGCCATCCGTCGTGGCATGGATCGTCGCGACCGCACGCATCACTCGGTCATCAAGCCGTGCTTTGTCGTTCGCGCAAAATTGAGGATCTCCACCGAAGCCGCAGTCTTGCTGCATGGTGGGGGACCAGCGCGTGAAGCTGTAGTCGTCGAAGATCGCTCGCCCGTCTGTCGTTACGGCCCCACCGCCGCCCAAGTATGCCGTCCACCCGATGTGCGGAACGAGCTGGGCCAGGTTGTACGGATGGAAGATATTGCTGGCGATGATGCGGTCAAGGTTCGGGCTGCTCGAATTTCGCGCTTCAATCAGGTCTTGGCAGAGGCGGGGCTTCGTGTCGGGCTCTTGAGGACTCGAGAAATAGCCCAACTGCCTATCGACGAGCTTCACCGTGAGGGTGGAGGTGGTCTGGCCGGTAGGAAGCGCCATGGAGTCGCAATTCCAGACACCGCTCTGGTTTTGCTTGGCAAAGGTAGGGCAGGGCGCGGACTTGATGTCAGCGCCTTTGCAGATTTGGCTGGGAACGTCGTTCGGATACCAGACGCAAAGCGGCTCCGAACCTAGCGAGACGAACGGGGCGCTCACGTCGTCGCCAATGCACTCGCTCAGTCGAGCGAGGGCCTGTTTCAGCGAAGGGTCCGTGGTCGTCGCCAAAACCGTGGACGGCGACATCAAATCCTTCAAGCAAATCCCGTTGGTGCAGTGGAAGTTCGAGCTGCCCTGACAATTCGAATCAGAGCTGCAAGTGACAGTGTTGCCGCTGGCGTCCTTCTGTCGGAGATTCGAAAGATCCTTGGGGTCCGAAGTACCACTGAGAGCGAGCAGCAGTTTCATCGGATCCACGTCGGTGCCGCAAAGCTCCTGGAGCTCCGAGAGCGCGCTCTCCGTTTCTTGTCGACGTGCTTCTTCGCGCAGCTCGACGGTCTCCTTGCGCACATCCGCGTCCAACTGCGAAACGATGAGGTTCTGACCGAGTTCGTCAGCCTCTTTCGCAGCGTTTTCAGCAAGCGTGAGGTAGTGCCGCCAGGATGATTCGACGGCATCGCCGTCGTCCGACAATTCATTTTCGAGCGGCATACGCTCGTCAAAGTCGGCGCCCGCGCAACTGAGCCGCGGACGCGAGCAGGCCCTCTTATTGGGGCGCAGGATTTCGGCCACGCGGCGATCGGCCGAGGGGGCAATCGAGAAGGATACGGTGAGCGGCAACGTTTGGGCGTGCGGAAAGCCGTACGGTGCCGCGCCAAGCAACGATACGTAGTCTCCGGGGCCAGTCAGACCAGTTTTCGAGCGAACCACATAGATGCGCTCTGCGGTAGGCGCGCCACTCTTCACGCAGGTGCGCGTGACGGGAACGGGGGCCGTGGTGTTGCAGATCGTCGCAGTATCCAGGTCTGTCGAAGAGCAGGCTGCGCCGTCGATGGCCCCCTGCGTAGCGCAGTGCAAGCCGTCTTCGCCGCGGATCACGCGGATCTTAGCCGCGCTGCCTAGTGGATCCGTGTCGAGGTGGACGGAGACGTCGGTGTGAGTCGCGGCGATGTCGAACTTGACGTACCCCGGCGATTGGCCCGAGGCGCTGGCATTGAGAAGAGCAAGCTGGTCAACCGTGGCCCGCAACGAGCTCGGTAGCACCGAGGAGCGTGAGGCGAAGCGTGCGCTCTCCTTCGTAACGAAGTATCTAAAGTCGGCATAGGGGCCAAAGTATTTCGCCTGAGCCGACGGGTCCCCCACCAGCTGGCTCTGGGTGCGCGCCACCGCGCCCCAATACGCGGGATCGCGGTCGCCTGGCGCCTGCGCGGTTGCCGCGTAGTGGTCGAACCGGCCCATCACGGTTGGAAAGGTCTTCGTCTGCGAGCGCGCAAAAACCAGGAGCTCTTGCTTCAGGTACTCGCGAGCATCGGTGAAATCTTGAAGATTGAGACCGAGATCTTCCTCCATCTTGGGCCCAATTGTTCGCCCCCAGAGTTGTTGCAGACGCTGGCGAATGCTGCCTGCGGTCCTGTCAGTATTGAGAAAGTCTCCGATCAGGAGGCTGTCGTTCTTAACGTCGGCCGGCGGAGGTGCCGCCTGCCGCAACAGCTCGAGTGCACGAGTCCCCTGAGCCGTCAGCTCGTTGGTCGAGCAAAGGCCCTTGCTCGACATTCCGTCCAGCGCGACGGCCGGGTTGTCTCCCGTCAGGCCTAGCAGCGCGCTCACGGCCGCATTTCGCGAAAGCTCCGAATCCGTGATCGCGCGCGATGACGC
>DASZTF010000112.1:0-1614 GCA_035548315.1 Minisyncoccota bacterium | reverse complement strand
GGGATGAAGCATTGGGTAATACCAACAAGTGTGACTACCGACCTTGATCGGCATGCGCCGCCCACGCCAGTAGGTCACACCGGAGAAGTCCGAGACCCACTCCAACGGCACGTTGCCGAAGCCGAAGATGGCGCGGGGCTTGGAGCGCTCAATGTCCGCCCGAACGGAGGGGCGACAGCACTCAATCTCAACCTTTTCCGGGGTGGCGTTCTTTGGAGGGCGCGAGCGCACCACGTTGTTGAAGCGTACCTTCGAGAGGAAGGCGCGGGGGATGTGCGCCCGAAGCAGCTTGCCGGAGGCTCCTACAAACTGCTCCTGCTGCTCAACCTCATTCTCGCCGGGGCCTTCACCCAGCATGTAGACCAAAGGCTGCGCTGCGCCGGTCGCGGGCATCTTACCGCCCACCGTGCGGTTGAGCGGGCATGCCTTACACTCCAACTGATGGAGAAGGGCAATGTCGTTCTTACCGCGAATATCGACCGGAGCTTGTTGAGAAAGGAGCGACATGCGGTGGCTATTTACTACGCTCCAACACCTTCTCAAACATGCTTATCCGGTTTAGACACACAGCCACTACCCCTTGTGTTTGCGCCGATCATGACTGATCCGCCTCCGCAGTCGCTAACTGCTGCACCAAAGCGATGCGTTTGCGGTTTTCGTCATACGATCCACTGGTTTGGGCTTTGTTGAACTCGGCTATCGCGGCCTCAAGCTTGTCGAGGCCGACAAGATCGGAAATGTCCGCATCGTCGTGATGACCGTCGAGGATCGTCTCGTAGAGATTTACCGGCGCCTCGAATGGGCGGAACGTGGCGTCGAACACGTATTCCTCGCCATCATCGGCCGCATCCTCAGGGCTCGGGTAAAATTGGCCACTATCAAGCCCGAAACACTGTTCAATATTGGACGGTTCGACGATCTCAGCGCCAGCGATGGCCTTTTTGCGACGGCAGGCCGGGCACATCGTGTAGAGCTTTTCGCACTGCTCCCCGCAAGCCGAGCAAGTGTTGTGCGTCTTGCACTGGTAGCAGTCGAGGGCCATGCGGCGCGCCGTCTCGTGCGCCAAGGTGTCATTGCACGCGAAAATATTGGGTGAGACGCACTGCCCACATTTCGGACAGGCATAGAGCATTGGCTTGCGGTCAGGATCATTCGCCTTGACCAGGATGATTGGTTCCGCTGTTTCAGTCATTGTCTGCCATCTACATCTAGTAGGGATTGCAAACTGTGTGTGTTAACCGGACAAGCATGTTCTCAAAGTTCCGCGCCGTCTGCACGGTTCCGTCCTTCAACGCCACAATCAACTCACGGTGACGGCGAAGGTCGTTGTTCGCCTCACGCAGGGCATCCCGCAGCGTGAAGTTCTCCAACCGAACTGGGTCCCGCGCACTGCGGCGAATAAGGATGAACGGAAATCTCACAATCCCGACACTAAGTACACGAAGCCCGGCTCGCCGGTCAGGCGCAGGGTCTTCTCTGTCATCGACATACTCTCCGCGTAGGGAAGCGCCCGCTTCAGCAACCCGGCACGAACCCGCATTTCGGCCTCGGGGTGCTTCTCCTCCAACGCCAACGTCTCGTTCAAAGAACCGAGGGCATAGTTGCCCACTACCT
>DASZTF010000111.1:0-13441 GCA_035548315.1 Minisyncoccota bacterium | reverse complement strand
AACTTGGTGCGCCGTGCAAAGGCACGGTCTTTCCAGTGGGTGCAAATCCCACCCGGCAACTGTCGCTCCAGCCGGAAGCAATCGGAGCAGTCGTGGAGGTAACGAAGCGACTGGAGCCTTCGGTGCAGAGGGTTCTGTAAGGAACCTGGCGACCATGCAGGCCGTAACGTGAGTGAACGCCGAGCAGGCCTCGAAAAGATTAACGCGGAAGCCGACCGGGCCAAGTTACGGGAAGGCTGCCACCGCTGGGGAAGCGAGCGAAGAGAGCACCCAGAGGTTCCGCCGGGGTAGTGGCGATGGCATGCATGGAAGAGGAAGACCGCGCAACACGGGAAAGCCCATCGGGCGGGCGAGCGTGAAGCCCAACCGGACGCCCGCGAGGGACAGGCCGGGTTCGATGGGGTGACGGAGGGGCTGGTAGTACCGTTGAAGCCGGGTAATTCCGGTGGAGGGAAGTGGCCCTGGTTCAGGATCAGCGCAAGACGTGGCGAGGGATTGGAGATTGGGCAACCTATCAACTCCAGAGAGTATCCAGAAGCTGCAAACGGCGCTGCATGCCAAAGCGAAGGGAGAACCCGAGTTTCGCTTCTACTCGCTGTACGACAAGTTGTGTCGTCGGGACGTTCTGGAATATGCCTACGCCTGCTGCCGCGCCAATCAGGGTGCGGCGGGCGTGGACGCGGAGCGGTTCGAAGACATCGAAGCGTACGGAGTGGAGCGCTGGCTCGGGGAACTGACGGACACACTCAGGAAGAAGACCTACCAACCGCAAGCGCTCAGGCGTGTGTATGTTCCCAAGCCGAACGGCACGCTGCGGCCCTTGTCGATTCCCACGATCCGCGACAGGACGGTGATGACGGCGGCGACGTTGATTCTCGCGCCGATCTTCGAAGCCGATCTGCCAGCGGAACAGCACGGGTATCGGCCGGAACGCAGCGCGTTGTCTGCGGTGCAGGAGACACGCGATCTGCTGGCAGCGGGTCGAACTCAGATCGTCGATGCGGATCTGGCGGATTATTTCGGCAGCATTCCGCATGCCCAGCTCATGAAATCGGTGGCGCGCCGGGTCGTAGACCGGCACGTGCTGCATCTGTTGAAGATGTGGCTGGAAGCCCCGGTGGATGAGACTGATGATCAGGGTCGCACGAAGCGCACGACCCGAAGCAAGGACAGCAAGCGCGGCATTCCTCAGGGTTCTCCGATTTCACCTCTGCTGAGCAATCTCTATATGAGAAGGCTGGTGCTGGGGTGGAAGCGACGAGGATACGAGAGCTGCTTCGGCGCTCGCATCGTCACGTACGCCGATGATCTGGTGATCTGTTGTCGCAACGGGGCAGAAGATGCCTTGACGGCGCTACGGCAGATTGCTGGGGAGATCGGTCTGACGGTGAACGAGGAGAAGACTCGCGTTTGCCGCTTGCCGGAAAGCCGGTTCGACTTTCTGGGGTACTCCTTCGAGCGGTGCTACTCGCAGCGGACGGGGCGATCCTATTTGGGATCACGTCCCTCGAAGAAGAGCATTCGGCGCATGGTCAAAGCGATCAGCGCGCAAACCGCACGAGGGACGGTGTGTCTGGATGCCGCGCTCATCGTGGAGCGGTTGAACCGGCAGTTGCGGGGCTGGGCCAACTATTTTCGTCTCGGCCCCGTCAGCAATTCGTACCGGGCGATCAATGCTCACACGGTGCAACGGCTCCAACGGTGGTTGTGCGACAAGCACAAGATCAGCGGCAATGGGAAGGCACGCTTCCCGGAAAAGTACCTGCACGAGACGCTCGGGCTGGTCTATCTGCCGGCACTGACCCGCAACCTCCCGTGGGCGAAAGCATGAGTTCCTGTCCGAGAGCCGAATGCGTAAATAGCGCCCGTTCGGTTCGATGAGCGGGAAGTGGAAACGGGACGATGGAGGGGCTACTTGGGCACCGGCAGCCGAAAGGGCCGGCAACGGACAAGCCTACCTCCTGTAGTCACCGCGCCACTTCTCGACTCCACCTGAATTCTCGGCCGGCGACCGCGTTCGAGTCCCGTCCGCTCCGCCAGTCTTCTTCATTCCTGTCAACCACTTAGGCGCTCTCGGCTTCTTCTCACTGGCGATTTTTTTGCCAGTGCGGCTTTTGCGTTTTGGCTCCGGCGCCGGCGCAGCTTCGCGGTGAGGCGATATTTCTCCTCTCGAATCCGTAACTTCGAGCGCTGACGTATCCACGCGAAGCCGGATCGTCAGCTGATCGAACTTCGTACCTGGTCCCGTGAGGAAATTGCCGGGAAGCGCGCGTGAAAGCGGCGGCGTCGGTGCTGACACCGAGGCGACGGACGTCGGCGTTCGATTCGTTGGCAGGTCCTGGTCGTAGCCCATCGCGCGGCGGATCGCGGCGATGTCGCATTCACGCGCGCCTTGGACCCACGCCGCGTAAACGCTGAACATCGTCGCGATTCGGTGACCGTGCTGTTCGGCGACCCACAATGGATTTTTCCCCCGCATGAGGTTCCAGCTCACGGAGGTATGGCGCGCGGTGTACGGCTTGCGATAGCGCAGCGGCAGACGCTTGAGCGTCTTGTGCCAGCGCTCGAACGGGTATTTGGCATCGGGAATGGGTTGAAAGTCGTGTGTGAAGAAAAGGGAGTCGTGCCTGATGTGACCCGCGCGTACGAGGTCCGCACGCCAGGCCAAGTGCGACTCCAGGATCGTGATCGCGCGCGGGCAGAGCTCCACCCGACGATCCTCGCCCGTCTTCGTTCGATCGCGCTGAATGCCATCCACGCGCGCCTTGCTAATCGAGAGGACGCCGTTGGCGCGGTCGTAGTCGCTCACGACGAGCGCGATCTCCTCTGAGGGGCGCAATCCGGTAAAGAAGCGGAACGCATCGTAGTTCGCCTGCGCCGCGCCCCAGTCACGGCGCAGGGCGGTGATGAGGGTTTCCGCGTCCTGAACGCTGAAGGGATCGAGGTGCGGCCGATCCTTCTTGCCGATGCGGGCACCGCGCATCATTGCCGCGGGATCACGCGCCTCGGGGTGGTCCTTGAAGCCGAACGCAAACGCCCGCCGCAGAGCGCTGATCGCGTTGTTGTAAGTCTTCTTTGTCCAGACTTGCGCATCGGCAATGTGCTGGATTTGGGAATAGCGCACCGACAGAAACGGTCGGTCGCCGAGTGCGGGGCGCCAAGTGTAGTTGAGGATCTGCCGGTGCGACTCGAGTGTGGAATGCGCAAGGTCTCCGCGTGCCACGCGCGCTTCTTCATGGGCGAGGAACGCGTCGAAGACTTCGTCGCAGAAGGTGAGCGCGAGTGGCATCGCTTTCACATGTCGGCGCACGTAGTCCGGAAACTCTTCGGCCAATCGAAACGTGCCGGCGGCGATACGAGCCTTCAAGGTCTTGATGTGCTCTCGGGCGCGCTGCAGGTTTTCTTCAGTGGGCGCCCAGGGTAGCGTCGGACGCAGGCGGCGGCCGTTGATGTGCAGATCGAATTGTATGCGGTCGGAGCCTGCAGGCATGACCCCGGCGGTGATGGATCTGCGCCCCATGATCAGGTGCCTCGTGTTTTGATAGATAGTGCGCAGAATAGAGCACCCGGAAGACGTGTACCGTGACGACGAACATGCATGTTCAGCACGGCGTACGAAAGCGGAGCACATCCGCGAGGACGGAGTGGGACTGCGAATCGCGTCGACCCTAAAGATCGAGGATTGAAAGCATCGGACGCGTCGTCACGATATGTGTGCGGCCGTGGGACTCCATTGCCAGCACGTCGCGCTTGTCACCGGAGACCAGGTAGTCCGCGTTACTCGCTGCCGCCACTGTGAGGAGAAAGTTGTCGCCTGGATCGCGACTGCGATCGACGTGCGGTAGGCGGACGATGACTCCTGCGGGTTCTCGCAGGTCATTGATGAACCGCCCGACGTGCGCTGGCACGCTGTACTTACGCATGGCCGGACACTGCGCGACTTCGCCCAGCTCCAATAACTGGTCCTGCGAAGTGACGAGCTGAGACCGTGCTCCTCGCCAGGCGTTGGCGCTCGTGCCACCGCACGCTGCGCGTCGCGCGGACGAGCGCCGATATCAAAGGCAGCGAAAGCATCCACGCGACGCACGTCGCAGAAGCCCTGCAACTCAACGTGCGCTTGATTGAGCGGTGGATCCGCTCGCCCGAACACTGACTTTCCGAGTTGCGGCGAATCCGAAAAGTATTTACTGCGCTCGTCACGCCAAATATCTCAGCCTTAGAAAAGATTCACGTTATGGGTTAAATGAGCTGCCGCAGCGTGGTACGCCTTTGCCACGCTTGTCTCGCGCGGCGCCTTCGCTGCGCAGGGGTTTCAGGAGTCCACTGGATAACTGGACGGGATGCAATCCAGCTCCGCTCGCACGCGGGACATGGCAGTTCACATGAAGCGCACCATCGTGCACGGCCTTTTGGCCGCGCTTCTCATCGTTCAGGTCGGGAATGCTGTCGCGGCAGTCGGCCGCACTTCAGGCGCGGCATCTGTTTCGCCCACGGGCGCCGCGCAATATACGATACCGATCTGGCGGCCTCCAGGCGTCAACGGGCTCACGCCGGATATAGCCTTCGCCTACAGCAGCATGGGCAGCGATGGACTGCTCGGCATTGGCTGGGCATTGAGCGGCTTCTCGGTCATCGCACGCTGCAACCACACGATTGCGCAGGATGGAGCTGCGAGTGGGCCCGTGCTTGCAGCCTCCGATGGCTACTGCCTAGACGGCAACAAGCTGCGGCTCACCTCGGGAACCTACGGAGTCGCCGGCTCGCTCTATCGCACCGAGCTCGAGAGCTTCGCGCGGATTGCGGCCGTCGGTACCGCTGGTGGCGGTCCGGCCTCATGGGAGGTGCGGCAGAAGAATGGCCTGATCTACGAGTATGGTGCGACCACCGACTCGCGCATCGAGACCGTGGGTTCGAGTACGCCGCGGCTCTGGGCTGTCAACAAGATCTCGGATCGCGCCGGCAACTACATCGAGTTCATCTACGCGGAGGACACGGCGAACGGCAGCTATCGCCCGGCCGAAGTCCGCTACGGCGGCAACAGCGTTGCCGGTACGACCGCCACACAGAAGATTGTCTTCACCTACGAGACTGGAACGCGTCCCGATCCCATCTACGCGTATCGCTACGGGAACACATCGAGCATCATCGGCACCATCACGGAGTTCAAGCGGCTGAGCAAGGTCGATGTCGTATACATTCCGACCGGCGCGGCGACGAGAACCTACAATCTTGCCTATGAAGCCGCAGGCGGCGCCGGCGCCACCTCGCGCCTGCAGTCTATTCGGGAATGCGTTGGCGCAGACTGCCTGAGCGCAAGCACGTTCAGCTGGATCAACGGCACACCGGGACTCGGAAGTGAAGTCTCTACAGGCCAGGCGATCACAACCGATGCGACCGCTCTGGTGGGCGACATCGATGGTGACGGGCGCGACGACCTTGTCTTTTCATCGAGCCTGACCTCCGGCAGCGGCACTTGGTACTACATGCTGGGGACGGACGCGGGCTACGCGGCGGCTGTCAATACAGGGATAGCCAACTGGAATTTCGCCGATGCCCAAGCCATCGAATGGAATGGCGATGGTCGGATGGACGTTCTCGTGCCCTGCAATGGCACGGGTACCTGGTGCGTGATGCAGGCTACAGGGAGCGGGTTCTCCGCTTACGCGAATACGGGGACGAGCATCGGTGGCACTGCAGCCCAAACGCTGGCCGTCGATGTCAACGGTGACGGGCTCGATGATCTGGTGCGGATCATTACCGGGAGCCTGCCACATCGGATCGGAGTGAGCCTGCGCTTCGGATCGGGCTTCGCGGCCGAGAACCCCAACGCCTGGTCATCGCCCGTCAACAGCACGCGTCTCGCTTTTGACTTCTCTCAACAACGTTACGCGCGCAACCGCACGGCGCAGCGGCGAATCGATTTCGATGGCGACGGTCGCGGCGACTTCATCGTGCGACTCAAGGACGTAGGTCAGGGCGGAGAGCCCGACTACAACTACTGGGTCGCCTTTCGCGGTGCCGGCAACAGTGTCTACGACCGTGCGTTTATTTGGTCCGGCAACTCGTTGCCGCTGGCAGGTGACTTCAACGGTGATGGCCTTACCGACGTCGCGGTCGGCCCGGCGAGCTGGTTTGTTTATTATGCCAATGGCACCGGCTTTTCCACGGCGACCGCCGGCCCCTCGGCCGCAGATGTGGTCGCAAGTGTCATGGTGGACTATGACGGCGACGGCATGACAGACGTGCTGATTGCCCGCTCTTCCACTGCCACTTGGTGGTACTCGCACTCGACAGGCAATGGGTACACAGCTCTTACAGACACGGGTCTGAGCGCCGCATCGGTATCCGGCGCGCCATCGTCGCGGATCTCAACGGTGACGGACTCGCGGACATCGCGCGCCGCGACACCTCGGCCGGCAATGCCTGGAAGCTCCGCTTGCATGCCGGCGTCAAGCCTGATCTCCTCGATCAGGCAACCGATGGTTTCGGCAACTTCGTCAACTTCGACTATGTGTCTCTCGTGCAGGGCAACTACTCGAAGTACAGCGATGCAGTCTATCCGGAGCAGGACTATCAGGGCCCTCGTTACGTCGTCAGCCAGTACAGCGCGAGCAACGGCGCGGGCGGCACGTATACGCAGTCGTTCTGGTACTGGGGTGCGCGGGTCCACCTGCAGGGCAGAGGGTTCGAAGGCTTCTACGCGCAGCGCAGTTCCGATAGCCGCAACGGCCTATACGACTACGAATACTTCAACCGCTCGTTTCCGCTGACCGGAACGGTCTTCCAGAGTGACCTGCTTCAGCCGAATGGTTCCACGCTCATCTCACGCGTACAAAATAGCTGGACCGCGCTCAGCTACGGATCGGGCTATGACACACGCTCTTTCCCCTACGTGAGCCAAAGCACCGTCACGCGCTATGAGCTCGGCGGCACGTACAACGGAAACCTCCTCACCACCTCCGTCACGACGAACACGGTCGACAGCACCAGCGGCACCATCTACGACACAACGACGACTACGACGGAAGCCTCGACTGGTAACGGCATCAATGCCGGCCAGAGCTACACGCAGCGCACGTATCACTCGAGTCTGTTTACCGACACGTCGGTCAACTGGTGCCTAGGGCGTCCGGCGACGACGCAGCAGATCAACAGCCACACCCTGTACGGAGGCACCTCCCTCACCCGACAGTTCGATACGAGCTGGGACGGCGCCTACTGCCGAGCGACGCAAGTGATCGCGCAGTACGGCGATCCTCAATGGCAGGTCACCACGGCTCTAGGCTACGACAGTTTCGGGAATGTCAATTCGCGAACAGTCACCGGTGTCGGCATGAGTGGCCGCACGACTCAGACGAACTGGGGCACGACGGGACAGTTGCCGGTCTCCGTCACAAACGCACTTTCTCAGACGACTCAGATAGGTTGGGACTACACCCTGGGCATTCCGACGAGCGAGACCGATCCGAATGGCATCGCGGTGTCATGGCAATACGACAACTTCGGCCGCCGCACGCGGGAGAACAGGGCCGACAGCACGGCGACGACCTGGAGTTACAACGACTGCGCCAGTTACGGCTGCGTGAACTCGAACAACAAGTTGCTGATCATCGCGACGCAGCTCAACACCAGCGGCGGCTTTGTCAGCGATCAGTGGACGTATCTGGACAAACTGGATCGACCGCTCGTCACTCGCGCACTAACGCTGTCCGGCGCTTATAGCCGCGTCGATCGTGAGTATGACGCGCTCGGCCGCGTCTACCGCGAGAGCGCACCGTGTTGGTGGTCGAGCTGCACGTACTACTGGACGACGCACTCGTACGACCTGCTCAACCGCCGCACGGCCACCTCGCGTCCGGTTGGAGACTCGGATCCCACGCTGCAGACGTCGTACGTCTATTACGAAGGGCTCTCCATTCGCACGGTCGATCCGCAAAGCAAGCAGAGCACGAAGATCGCGAGCGCTATCGGACAGCTGGCACGTTCGGCCGATCACGACGGCTACTACCAGACGTTCGACTACGACGCATTCAGCAATCCCGTGCGCGTGACCGACAGCACGGGCAACACGCTGCAGTCCTCGACGTACGGCATCACCGGCGCGTTGCTCACGCGCACGGACACGGATCTCGGCGCGTGGACCTACGCCCCGAATCCACTCGGCGAGGTCGAGCACATCCGCGACGCGAAGACGACTGCGCCTGCCTGGACGACGAACATGACTTACGACGCGCTCGGCCGCATGACGACACGACAGGATGTGCCCGAGGCAGTCACTTCGACCTGGACGTGGGGAACCTCGGCCGTCGCGAAGAACATCGGGCGCCTCGCTTCACTTTCGGGGAACGGGTATTCCGAGAGCTATTCATACGACTCCATCGGCCGCCCGCAGACCACGACGATTACGTCGGACGCGACGTACCAGATCGATTACGCCTACAACGGCATCGGTGCGCTCGACACTCTTACGTATCCGACGAGCACGTCCGGCTACCGGCTGAAGGTCCAGTACGACTATCAGAATGGGTTGCCTCTGCGAGTGAAGGATTTCAACGCGCCGAGCACGGTGTTCTGGCTTGCCAACGCCACGGATCCGCGCGGCAATCTGATCGATGAGACGCTCGGGAATGGCCTGCGCACGATCCGCGGCTTCGATCTGGTGACCGGCCGGATCGATTACGTCCAGACAGGCCCCGGCGGTGGCAGCTCGATTCAGAATCTCAGCTATACCTGGGACAAGGTGGGCAATCTCACACAGCGCCAGGACGCGCGGCAGGGGCTCACCGAAGCGTTCTACTACGACAACCTGTATCGACTCGATTACTCCACGCTCAACGGAACCACGAACCGAGACTTCTCCTATGACGCGCTCGGCAACGTGACCTACAACTCCGACGTGGGCACATACACGTACCACCCGACCAAGAAACACGCGGTCGCCACGGCCGGTCCCTACACGATCTCCTACGACAACAATGGGAACGTCACGAGCGATGGGGCGGGCGGCACGGCAAGCTGGTATTCCTATAACCTGCCCAATACGATCTCGGGACCGGGCTCGAGTGGCACGGGCACCAGCCAGACCTGGTACGGACCGGAGCGAAACCGCTGGAAGCAGGTCGCGACAGCAAGCGGTATCACCGAAACCACCTTCTATGTGGGCGGCCTGCTGGAGAAAGTGACACTGCTGGGTGTCACCTCGTGGAAGCACTACATCACAGCGCCTTCTGGACCCGTGGCGCTCTACGCGCGCCGCAGCGATGGCACGCAGAGCACGTCCTACTTCACCAGCGATCATCTGGGAAGCGCGGACTCGATCACCGATGCGTCAGGCGCGGTGCAAGTGCGACTGTCGTACCACGCTTTCGGTAAGCGGCGCAAAGAGGCAGGTTGGTCCGGTAGCGTGACCAGCTCGGAGTGGCTGGCAATCACCAACACGAGCCGCCACGGCTTTACGTTCCACGAGATGCTGGACACCGTGGGAATGGTCCACATGAACGGGCGCATCTACAGCCCGACGATCGGCCGGTTTCTCTCACCCGATCCGTTCGTCCCGCATCCAGACTCGACGCAGTCCTTCAATCGCTACAGCTACGTGGAAAACGGGCCGCTCTCTCGCATCGATCCCACGGGCTTCATGGAGGAAGTGGTCGTGAGTGCCCGCATTGGACCGCTCGGCGGCGGCGGTACTCCGGGCAGCGGAGGAGGCGGCGGTGGTTCCCTCGAGCGCGGTGGTGATCGCGCGCGTGGCGGCGACGACTCGGATCTCCAAGAGGTTGTGGTCGTGGGCACACGCCCGACCAACCCACCCCCAGCCCCTGTTCCACCCGTGCTGGTCCAGATTCCGGTCAATCCAGCAAACCTCGGCGGTCGTGATGGCCAAGAGAGACAGTGCAGCGATCAGGCCATGCCGAAGCAGCGAACCGTCGGCGAGTGCTGGGCTGCCTGCATGGATGAAAGACTTAGTGGCGCTGCGGACTTTCTCGGCAACGCCCTCGGCATCAACTCGTTGGCATTGCTTGTGAATGCGCCGGTATCGATCGGAGCTGGGGGTGTCACGGCAACTGCTCGGCTGGGCACATACACCGGCGGGATCATTGGGCGCGCGGTGGCTGGGGTCGCTGGGCGGTCGGTTGGAGTTGCAGTAGGAGCTGGAGCATCCACTGGACTCGCGCTAGCAGGAGCTGCGCTCGGCGGATATGCCCTTGGGACTGCCGGCGATTGCGCTGTACGCTGTACTGCTTCCGGCGGTGCTGAGTACTAGCCGGGCCGTAGTCACGCTGACGTGAAGGAGGAGGAGTGTGTCGCATCTCTCGAAGAAGTCGATTCTCTACGTGGCAGTAGGTGGGCTCGTATTCGCTATCTTCTATCGACTTGTCAGCGACAAGTTGTCGGCGAACGCGCGCGAAGTGCTGATGTTTATTGCGGTGATCGGCTTGGTTGTGCTCCTAGTTCTTCCTTTGGCGGCACGGCGTGTCGGCTTCTACAAGGAAGACTCATTGAAGAGAATTAACGACGCGATGGCGCGCGAGGAATCGGAGTCCCGCCAGAAAAAGTAGCTCAATATGCAGGGCGTGCATAGAGCAGCACGGATGTGCGCCGTCTTCGTGAATGGGCGGAGATTGGCTGTGATTACTACGCGATCGAAACTCCGTCTCGGCACACTGCTATTTGCGGCGTCAGTGCTCGTCATCTTGGTCGTCTCATGGTTCACCTCCCCTGCCGGGATGCATCCGTTCTTCGTTGTGGCTGCCGTGGTCGGCGCCATCGCGTGCGGACTTGCGGTGGATGCGTGGATCGAGCGCAATAGGAAACTCGCGTTGTTCGAGCACCGTGCTGCGCTGAGCGACAGAGAAATCTATGAACGGTTCTACGCTTCTACGAATATTCCAGCCGAGCTCGTCGCTGAGTTGTGGAACGAAATTGCGCGGACGCTCCAGTACGATCCCGCACGCATTCTTCCTTCTGATCGATTTGGAATCGAGTTGAGCACGAAGCGTCTGATGGACCCCACAGTCGAGAACTTAGATGCGCTGGCTGCGAGCCGTGCCCGGCGGCTGCGATTGAACCTTGACCTCGCCACTATCAAGACCGTGGACGACTACATAAGAGCCTTCGGGAGCTCGAACGTGTAGTAGCCGCAAGGAAGCCGTTGCTCGTCAGTTGGACATCAATGAAGCGATCCAGAGGACAATCGAGATTTGCCTGCGCCGAAGAGTGCCACGATGTCGACTGCGTTTCTTGAGCAGTTCATCAGGTCGACAGCTCGCAAACCGCCAACTGGCAGATCAACTGGCTGATGTGGGGATCGTGGGGGCGTGATGGGGAAAGCAGTCGCCGCTCAATCAGCAACTTGCTGAATTCTCGGGCGGCGATTCGAGTCCCGTCCGCTCCGCCAGTCTTCTTCATTCCCGTCAACCACTTGGGCGCTTTCGGCTTCTGCTCACTGGCGAATTTTTTGCCAGTGTGGCGTTTGCGTTCTGGTTCGGGCGGCGGCGCCGGTTCGCGCCGAGGCGGCGTTTCTCCTTTTGAATCCGCGATCTGGAGCGCTGGCGCATCCACGCGGAGGCGGATCGTCAAGCGCTCGAACTTCGTACCTGCTCCCGTGAGGAAATTGGCGGTCACCACGCGTGAAATCGACGTCGCCGGCGTCGACACCAAGGCGACGGACGGCGAGGTTCGATTCGTTGGCAGGTGCTGGTCGTAGCCCATCGCGCGGCGTATCGCGGCGATGTCGCATTCACGTGCGCCTTGGACCCACGCCGCGTAAACGCTGAACATCGTCGCGATTCGGTGCCCGTGCTGTTCGGCGACCCACAATGGATTTTTCCCCCGCATGAGGTTCCAGCTCACGGAGGTATGGCGTGCGGTGTACGGCTTGCGATAGCGCACGGGCAGACGCTTCAACGTTGCGTGCCAGCGCTCGAACGGATACTTCGCATCGGGAATCGGCTGGAGGTCGTGCGTGAAGAAAAGTCAGTCGTGCCCGATGTGACCTGCGCGTACGAGTTCCGTACGCCAGGCCAAGTGCGATTCCAGGATCGTGATCGCGCGCGGGCAGAACTCCACCCGACGATCCTCACCCGTCTTCGTTCGATCGCGCTGAATGCCATCCACGCGCGCCTTGCTAATCGAGAGGACGCCGTTGGCGCGATCGTAGTCGCTCACCACGAGCGCGATCTCTTCCGACGGGCGCAATCCCGTGAAGAAGCGGAACGCATCGTAGTTCGCTTGCGCCGCGCCCCAGTCACGGCGCAGGGCCGCGATCAGGACTTCCGCATCCTGCACGCTGAAGGGATCCAGGTTCGGCCGATCCTTCTTGCCGATGCGCGCACCCCGCATCATCGCCGCCGGGTCGCGCGCCTCCGGGTGATCCTTGAAACCAAACGCGAATGCCCGGCGCAGGGTACTGATCGCGTTGTTGTAGGTCTTCTTGGTCCAGTCCTGCCCATCGGCAATCTGCTGGATCTGCGAGTAACGCACCGCCAGAAACGGCCGGTCGCCGAGCGCGGGGCGCCAGGTGTAGTTGAGGATCTGCCGGTGCGACGCAAGGGTGGAGGGCGCAAGGTCTCCGCGTGCCACGCGCGCTTCTTCATGGGCAAGGAACACATCGAAGACTTCATCGCAGAAGGTGAGCGCGAGCGGCATCGTCTTCACGTGTCGGCGCACGTAGTCGGGAAACTCTTCCGCCAATCGAAACGTGCCGGCGGCAATGCGCGCCTTCAACGTCTTGATGTGCACGCGGGCGCGCTGCAGATTTTCTTCGGTGGGAGCCCACGGCAGCGTCGGGCGCAGGCGGCGGCCATTGATATGCAGATCGAACTGGATGCGGTCGGAGCCTGCGGGCATGACGCCGCAGGTAATGGATTTGCAGCCCATGATCCTGTCCTCGCGCTTAGATAAGTGGCGCGCGCAGGATATAGAACTTCGCAGGGGTCGGCGGTGACGCTGGGCAGGTATGGTGCCCGAGCGAGAGCGGCGCAGGAAGCCGAATCGCGTCGATCTTCAAAGATCGAGGATTGAGAGCATCCGACGCGTCGTCACGATGTGCGTGGAGCCGTGGGACTTCAGAGCCAGCACGTCGCGCTTGTCGCCGGAGACCAGATACTCGGCGTTACTCGCTTGAGCCATTGCGAGCAGGAAGTTGTCGGCTGGATCGCGACTGCGATCGACGTGAGGCAAGCGAACGATGACTTCGGCGAGCTCCCGGAGGTCATTTATGAATCGCCCGACGTGCGCGGGCACGATGTACTTACGCAGGGCCGGACGACGCGCCACTTCGCCAAGCTCCAATAACTGGTCCTGCGAAGTGACGAGCTGAAACCGTGCGCCTCGCCAGGCATCGATGAGTTGAGCCGGCAGACCGTGCGGATTGATCAGAGCGCTGAGCAGAATGTTCGTGTCGACGATGACCCGCATTACGCGGGCTTTCGGAAACGCG
>DASZTF010000110.1:0-2225 GCA_035548315.1 Minisyncoccota bacterium | reverse complement strand
CGACTTCTTCTTTCTGAACGCCGAGCACGGTGGGCGCTTCCCAATCCCACGCAGCAAGCTGATAGGCCAACACGCGCCGAATGGACTCTTGGTCTGCGAGACTGAGGTCACGAAGCGGCATCGGCTTTTCTTGGCTAACGTCACAGATGAGCCACCGGAACAGCCGGCGCGACTCGTGCGCCAGCACGAGGCGTGACGGCTGTGGAGGTTGGCTCTGGCGGCTGGTTCGGCTCTTTCATTTCGCCTACGGAAAAAGATTTCGCTTGATCGGAGGAAAGGCATCGGTGCGAATTTTCTTCGACGCCAGCCAGCTCTCCAACGCATCGACGATCCTCTGCCGCTCCGCCTCCGGCACTTTCTCTTCTTTGGGATGTGCCCATGACTTCGTGGCCTCGAGCGACAACAGCCAATCGTAGTCTTCGACGCCGGAAATCTCCCAATAAAGCTCAAGCACTCGTTCCCGCTCTCGAAAGTAAACGAAACCAGAACGGCCGTGCGAACGGAGCGAGAAACCTTCGGGAAGAGCGGCGAACTCTGGCTTCATCTTTTGCCGAACGTCACAGGTGAGCCACGCCGGCAGCTGGCACCCGAGGCTGCTCCGCAGCCGAAGTGCCAGATGTCGGCGTTGGCTCTGACGCCTGGTTCGGCTCTTTTTTCGTCATGGCTGCGGCAGACAAACCCCGGAAAAGTAAATCACTTCTCTGCCGTCCTCGATGTCCGTGCGTAGCACCGAGACTTCGATCTGACGTCCGCCAACAAAATACTTCTTCTTTTCGGATGGATGAGGAAAACCGGGACAAAGAAAATGGAACGCATCCGGCCGATCCTCAACGACCCAGACGGTGTGCTCGCTCAACACTTCTGCACCGCCACCTTCGCCATCAAGACACTTGATCTTCATACGTGCGCCTTCTTGCCGAACGTCACAGATGAGCCACGCGGCTGTTGATGTTCGGGGTCAAATTGATCTTCCGAAAACTCAGGGCGAGCGACCGCGTTGGCTCTAGCGACTGGTTCGGCGAACGCAAAGCGCAGGAAAAAAGCTCCGGCTTAAAAGTCTCTCTCTGCATGAAGCTACTCGGCATCGTTCGTCTTTTCGCTGGGGCGGTAGAGTTAAATTACCTCTGAGTTTCGGGACCAAAATCTTTCAAAAGCTTCGCCGCCAAGCCAGACACTTTTTCTCGCATCAAGACTTTTGCCGTCGCTGCCGAGCTCTTCCGTGATCGCAGAAAATTTCTCACAAAGGTGAATTGCGATGCCGAACGTTAAAGATGAGCCACGACGCTGCGCGGCGCGACGGGTGCGTCAGCAGCCGGCGTGACGCGCACCGGCGTTGGCTCTGGCGACTGGTTAGGCTTTTTTTGCTCATGCTGCTGCGCCGGACGAGATCGCGGGCCAGCGCCGCGCTGGTGCGCGATCGGACGAACGACAACCAGCGACTCTTTTTCTTCGCCGCGCCACGCTGCGCGCGCCGGATGAAGCCGTCGAGCGGCCCGGCGCTCGTCGGCTCTTCGCGCTTCACCGGCCGAAGTTTTTTCGCGCCGATGCGCCGTGCGTCGCTGCGAATCAGAATCGCTCGCTCAACCTTTCCGATCATCTCGCTCGTCGTGCGCATGCCAATTTTTGCCTAACGTTAAAGATGAGCCACGGCAGCGGCTGGCGCGGAGCGTGCGTCAGCACGATCCGTGACAGACGGTGACGTTGGCTCTAGCGACTGGTTAGGCTTTTTCTTTCGCATCGGCCAAGGCAGCTTCGTATTTCACGATCAAGCTTCGCAGGTGCTTCGAGTAAACGAGACCGCCATAAAAGTAACGAGCGGCTCCGATCAACGCTAGCGCGTAGGCCACCACGATCAGTGCTTCGATTCCCTTGTCTCGAACCAGAGCGGAAACGAAAGCGCCGATCGACACAGCGAAGATCGCTGCGTCGAAAACCCATCCGGCTACGCGATCGGACGAACGTTCTCGAAGATAGCGCTCACGAAGATATTTTTCTTGGGGTGTAAGATCCATGGGGAAATTTTTTTGCCTAACGTCACAGATGAGCCACGCGGCTGTTGATGTTCGAGGTCAAATTGATCTTCTGAAAACTCAGGGCGAGCGACCGCGTTGGCTCTAGCGACTGGTTCGGCAAACGGAAAGCGCGGGAAAAAAGCTTCGGCTTAAAAGTCTCTCTCTGCATGAAGCTACTCGGCATCGTTCGTCTTTTCGCTGGGGCGGCAGGGT
>DASZTF010000109.1:0-44367 GCA_035548315.1 Minisyncoccota bacterium | reverse complement strand
GTGAACCGTTTCTCTCTCTAATTCGCGCATAGACAAAAGCGCAGGTCAGAGGGGGTATGCAGCCGCTATGCATGGGTTATGCAGCGCTGGCCGCTCGACCCTGTCAATCCACTGCATATCGAGTGCATAGGAGTTATTCATGCCGACTGACCCGAGCCAGAAGGTGAAGGACTCCGACGCCATTCTGGATTTCGAATTCAATTACGAGGAATGGCTTTCTCCGTCGGAGGAAATCGTTTCCTACGTAATCACGGCGTCCCCCGGAATTACCGTCGACTCGGATTCCAACACCACCAACAAGGTAACGGTGTGGCTTCGCGGCGGAACGGCGGGCGTCCCGTACACCGTCGCGTGCCGGATCACCACGAATCAGAGCCGCACCGACGAACGCACCATGACGATCCGCGTACTGAACAGGTGACCCGATGCCCCCGAAAGACAAGAACGTCCCCATCCTGAACGCGCGCAAGGATTGGGACTGTCCCAACTGCAATGCAGTCGACGTGACCGAAGAGGCGCGGCCTCACACGCGAATGCACAACTGCGCAGGGCTGGGCGGCCTCACTCTCCCGATGACGGAGAAAGCGCGCGTAGCGGAGCACGGAACGATGCTGCGCAAGAAAGCCAAGGTTACCCCGGTGGTCCGCGAGGATTTCGTGGGGAAAGAAAAGGGTCTCGTCTACGACGAGAACAACCGTCCGATCATGGCTGCCGTCACGGAATACCCTGACGGCACCAACGACGTTGCCGTATTCGCGCCCGTCGTACGAGTAGAGATGAGGCAGGCATAATGGCATGGTCCGGAAGTTCCATGTTCCGCGAATTCCTGCGTACTTCGATGGGTGGCGCGGGCGCGTCGAACAACACCCTGTCAGGTTCGTACGCAGGGCTCGGCGCGGACACGATCAAGGCGGCGCTGTTCGACAACACGATCACGCCGACGAAGGATGCTGCTCGCACGGCGTCCGGCTACGGCTCGGGCGTCTGGGCGTCCGGTGGCGTCTCTCACGCGAACTGGCCTGCCGCAGGGCAGACCCTTTCGTCCAAGACGCTCACGGTGCCTTCCACGGGCGTGATGCGGTTCGACGCGGCCGACACGGCGGGGGCGGGTACGCTCACGATCGCCAACGCGTACGGCGCTCTCGTCTACGACGACACGACGGTATTGACCGGTACCGACGTCGCTGACCAGGGGATTTGCTTCAACTACTTCGGTGGAGCACAGTCCGTGACCGGCGGCACCTTCACGATCGTGTGGAGTGCGAACGGCATCTTCGAAGTGACGGCAGCGTAAGGGAGTTGGGGCAATGCCGATTAGCTACGTAGCGTCGAACATTGCCCCGGCGTGGCCCGGAGGTTCGGCCAACAATACGTCGTCCATCACAATTACCAAGCCTACGGGTACGGTTGACGGCGACGTGATGATTGCGGTCATTGTGACCGGATCGGGAGCTATCGTCAGCTCCCCGGCAGGCTGGCAGGTAATCGACATTGTCGACAACTCGTCCAACCTGAAAATGGTCACGTGGTACAAGGTGGCCAACGGTGAGGGCGCGTCGTACAACTTCACTGACGACAGCGGCAACACGCTGCCGCTGAACGGCTCCATACAGACGTTCCGGGGCGTGGACACGTCCAGCCCCATCAACACGTCTGCAACGGCCACCAGTACGACAACAGACCCCGTTACGACCCCGACGGTCACAACGACGGCGTCGGCGCTGCTCGTTCACGTCGCGGTGTCTCGGTACGCAACGGCAACGAACATCGCAACTAAGGGCACATACGCGGCGGTTGCGAACTACACCATCCGGAGTAACCAGGGTAACCGTGGATCGGGTACCCAATACTACGGCGCGGTGATGACGAGTTCGACCGACGCGGTTGTCTCGGCTGGTTCGAAGACTGGCATTTCGTTCGACGCGGACGCCAACCACGCGCCAACGAACGGCATACGTACGCAAATCGCACTGACTGAGTACATCGTGCCGGTCAGCACGAATGCGGGTAACGCCACGGCCAGCGTGGCAGCGTACGCCCCGGCGAGCCTTACGGTCGGCACGGCGGCCGAGTACGGCGCTGTGACCGCAACTGCCAACAACGCCACGGTTCTTACCGGCGTTGCGGCGGAGAACACCGGACGTGCGCAGGCTACGGCGACGGCGTACAACGCGGCCGGTTGGGTGATTCACCCGGTCAACGGTGGCGCAATCGCGTTCAACGCGTCTGTGGCTATCTCCACCGTGGCGGAGCACGCAACGGCGTCTGTGACCCTCTCAGGCGGTCACGGGTACTTCGGGGCCCCCGAGTCCCGACGCTGGCGGATCGGCGCGGAGGATCGCACGTGGCGCGTCGCACGGGAGTCCCGAGCGTGGACCATACCGGCCGAAGACCGTTCGTGGCGGATACCGAGTGAGGATTAACCGATGCCAGACCCGTTCATCAGCAGTGATGCGGCGTCGGTCGAATTCACGCGCGAATCGCTCAAGAACGCGGTTCGTTCGGCCGACCGGCGTACGCAACTCGAAGGCATACGCGACTACATCACGCACGAGTTGGAGGGAAACCTCTGTAACACGTGCAAGAACTCGAAGCTGCGGACCGGCGACCAAGCGTCGCTAATTCTGCGGCTACAGACCGTACTTGAGGAAATTGCCAATCTTCCGAAGGAAGAGGGGCAATCCCGCTTGGCGGCCGTTCGGAACCTTGCTGCGGTCCCGCAGAGCGCAACGGGCACGGATGGGGGAGACCCCACAACGATGCGGAGAACGGGCGACAGGCGGCCGGGAGGGGGCCGTAAGTGACCGACTATGAGATACCCGCGAATCTCATGGGAGTTCAGCGGCCCCGTATCGAATGCTGTCCCCAGTACGCAACTACCCTCGGTGACGCGGCTATTGAGCTAGCCCGCCTGGCCGGACTCGAACTCGACCCGTGGCAACAGTGGTTGCTCCGGAATGCGTTGGGGCAGACGGATGAGACGTACTGGAACCCCGTGTTGGGTGCGTGGATGCCGAAGTCGTCGGCGTACGAAATCGGCATCGTTCTCGCACGTCAGAACGGCAAGGGCGCGTTCCTTGAAGCTCTCGAACTTGCGTGGCTTTTCCTCGCAGGTATCAAGACAATCGTTCATTCTGCGCATGAGTTCGCAACTTCCCGTGAACATTTCCAGCGCATCGAGGGTCTGATTACCAACACGCCTGAACTCAAGGGCGAGTTGGCGCGTGGCGGCATCAAGTGGAGCCACGGTGACGAGTCAATCACCCTGGCCACGGGTCAGCGTCTCCTCTTCAAGACGCGTACCAAGGGAGCGATCCGAGGGTTCAGCCCCGACAAGATCGTCATGGATGAGGCCATGATCCTCAAGCAAGAGGCAGTCAAGGCCATGATGTACGCCATGTCTGCCCGGCCCGATGCTCAGATCGTTTACACCGGTTCCGCTGGTGACGAAGAGTCAGAGCACTTCGGGCGCGTGCGTGAGCGTGGCATCAAGAAATCCGACCCTCGGCTGTTCTTCGCTGAGTGGAGCGCGGACGTGTGCGACATCCTGTGTCGCCCCGACTGCACCGACCACGACGACCCGGCCGACCCGTACACCTGGGCCAAGGCCAACCCGGCGTTGGGCTACCGCATTCAGCCGCAGAACATCGAGTCAGAGCGGCAGGCGGACCCCGAGGGTTTCCTTGTGGAACGCCTCTCCGTGGGCAACTGGCCGAAGACTGGCGAGGCTTGGGCCGTTATCCCCGAGGCTGCGTGGAAGGCTCGTATAGACGAGCTGAGCAGCATACACACAACTCCGGTGTTCAGCATCGACACCAGCCCCGATCAGAAGTGGTCATGCATCGCTGCGGTCGGCGGTAACGGTGAAGGTGGCGTTCACGGTGAAATCACCGGACGCGAGATGGGTGACGGTTCGGTCCGCATGGACTACCGACCCGGTACGCGTTGGGTGATTGCGCGCGCGAAAGAGATTCACGAGAAGAACAAGCGCGCAACTTGGGTTATCGACAAGGGAACTCAAGCCGGTACCTACATACCAGCGTTGGAGAAGGCGGGACTCAAGATAGTCTCGCCCACCACGCGCGAAGTGGCCCAAGCCTGCGGCGACTTCTACGCGGCGGTGGTTCCTCGCGGTGAAGGCCAGAAACCCGACTTCTGGCATATCGACCAGCCGGAACTGTCAACTGCCGTAGCCAACGCTGGCAAGCGGGAGTTGGCGGACCTCTGGGCCTGGGACAAGCGCAACTCAGCTTCGGACATTAGTCCGTTGGTGGCTGTCACCAACGCCCTCTGGGGTTACAGGCAGACAGTGAACAAGCCGAAACCGAAACCGATGGCAGCGTGGGGCAGGTGAGAAAAGCGTGGGCAAGGTCAAGAAAGCCGTTCGAGGCGCAATGAAGGCGTTTCGGTCCGGTGGCTGGGACGGCAACAATCTGTCGATCTGGCACCCCGACCACCCCCTGAACCGCGCGATGGCGTTTGCGGGTTCGAGCTACACCAACCGTGAGGAAATAGAGAACGATTTCGAGGGCTACGTGCTCGGAGCCTATAAGGCGTCCGGGCCCGTGTACGCGTGCGTGACGGCACGTCAGTACGTGTTCTCCGAAGTCGTCTTCAAGTTCCGCAACAAGAGCGACGGGAAGCTGTGGGGAGACGCGCGGCTCGACCTGTTGGAGAACCCTTGGCCGGGCGGCACCACTGGCGAACTCCTCGCCAAGATGGAGCAGGACGCCTCCCTGGCCGGTAACTCGTGGTGGACCGTCACCAACGACCAGGGCGACTACGGCAACGCGGCGAAGCGCAAGGGCACCGGCCAGCGGCTCGCGCACCTGCGGCCCGACTGGGTCACTATGGTGATCGGGACCAAGCGGCCCGGTGGTTCCGTGCGGGACATCGACGCAACGCTGTTGGGCATCAAGTACAAGCCTGGCGGCAGGCGTTCGGGTGTCGCGGGCGACGAAGACGAAGTCTTCCTCACGATGGAAGAGGTCGTGCACTACTCGCCCAACCCCGACCCCATCGCCCGTTTCCGTGGCATGAGTTGGATAACTCCTGTGCTGCGGGACATCGAAGCCGACAAGTCGGCGGTCAAGCACAAGGGTGCGTTCTTCGACAACGCGGCTGTCCCGAACATGGCGGTCACGTTCGACAAGGAAACCAACGAAGACGACTTCAACGAATTCGTCTCCAACTTCAACGGGTCGCACCAGGGTGCGTGGCAGGCGTACAAGACGCTGTTCCTCATGGGAGGTGCGGATGTCACGCCACTGTCTCACGACTTCAAGTCAATGGACTTTTCGGCGGTCATTGGCAAGGGCGAGTCTCGAATCGCGTCTGTTGCGGGAGTTCCGCCCTCTTGGGTCGGGTTCTCGGAAGGGATGCAGGGATCTGCGCTCAACACGGGCAACATGGCGGCCAACCGTCGCCGGTTCGCGGATGGCACTATCCGCCCCCTGTGGCGAATGGCTGCTGCAAGCCTTGCTGTCCTTGTCGACGTCCCGTCAGACTCCGAACTCTGGTTCGATGAATCGGGAGTTGCGTTCCTCCGTGAGGACCAGCGCGACCGCGCAGAGATCATGCGCATCGACATGTCCGCCATCAACACCGGCATCCTGGCCGGTTACGAGCCGGACGCCGTGACTGACGCCGTATTCACCAACGACTTGCGGAAGTTGATAGGCAAGCACACCGGCCTTGTGTCGGTTCAGATGCAACCGCCCGTCGACAACGACAACGAGTTGGAAGAGGCCAACATCTTCGGAATCCACGCGAAGACGCTACAGGCGCTCACAAGCGCAGGGTTCACCGAGGAATCGGCCGTCGAGGCGATCAGGACCAACGACCTGGGCAAGCTCAAGAAGGCCCCGGTCGAGGACCAGTGGACACCCTCGGGTATCCCGATCCCACCCGCGCAGCCAGGGACACCGGCAGGCGGGGCGAAGCCTCCCGCTCAGGGAGCGAAGCCCCCCGCCAACTCCGGTGCCAAGCCGCCCGCTTCGGGCACACAGCCGCCGAAGGGGGCGAGCAATGGATAAGAAGTCCCTCGCACGGTTCGAGGTCAAGGACGAGACGAAGGGCGAAGTCGAGGCGGTTTTCGCCACGCTCAACGTCAAGGACCACGACGACGACGTGACCAAGCCCGGTGCGTTCGAGAACGGCGCAGAAGTCGTCATCTCGGCGTACAACCACAAGAGTTGGGACGGGGCCCTGCCGGTCGGCAAGGGCACCATCCACGAGGTGGGCAACGAGGTCATCATGAAGGGCCGGTTCTTCCTGAACACCACGGCCGGACGTGACACCTTCGAGGTCGTCAAGGAACTGGGGGCGCGTCAGGAATGGAGCTACGGCTTCAACGTCCTTGACAGCGAACCCGGCGAGCACGAGGGTAAGAGCGTGCGCGTCCTCAAGAAGATGGCAGTGCACGAGGTTTCCCCGGTTCTCCGGGGTGCGGGTCTCGGAACGACGACCCGCTACGCCAAGTCCCTCAAGGACGAGGTGGCCGAGGCCGTGGACGCGGTCAAGGCAGCAATCGACAGCGCGGAACGGGTGGTCGCCCTCCGTGCCGAGAAGGGCAAGAGTCTGAGCAACGTCAACGTCGAGAGCCTGGACGGGCTCAAGGCGCAGATCGCACGGCTCGACGCTCTGCTCAACACGAAGGCGGAGGACGGCAATTCGGATGCCGACTCCGACGACATCAACACGCAGATGGCGATGATCGCCGCTGCGATGGAACTCTGAGAGGAAACCACCATGAAGTTCCCCGCTCTCGAAGAGGCGCAGGGCAAGCTGGACCACGCTCGCAAGGAGCTGGCCACGGCCATGCAGGAGGCGAAGACCTCCCGTCCGGGCGTCTACGACATGGACCAGATCAAGTCCGTGTCCGGCGACAAGAACGAGAAGCTGGCCTGGATTCAGGCCAAGAACGCCGAGCTGGCCGAACTCAAGAAGGAGGTCGAGAAGCAGCAGGCCGTCGCGTCTGCCGCCAACTTCGCCTCCGAGTACGCCGGTTCGGAGCAGAAGGGCAACGACGCTCACGAGGAGAAGGGCGGCGCGGACGCGGGCAAGTCCCTCGGTGAGCTGTTCGTCAAGTCGGCGGCGTTCAAGTCCAAGGGTCAGCGCGCGTCGTTCGACGTGGACCTCAAGACGCTGTTCCAGCGCACGGCCGGTTGGACCCCCGAGTCCACCCGTTCCGGCCTGGTGACCCTCAAGCCGATGGTCCCGGCCCCCTCCGTCATCGACCACCTGGTGACCATCCCGGTCTCCCAGGCGGCGTACAAGTACATGGAGGAGACGACCTACACCAACAACGCGGCCGAGGTCGCGGAAGGTTCGACCTTCGGTGAGGCCGCGCTCGCTCTGACGGAGCGTTCGCAGACCGTCGAGAAGATCGCGGTCTGGCTCCCGATGACGGACGAGCAGCTCGAAGACGAGCCGGGTGCGCGCGCCTACGTGGAAGCGCGTCTGGAGAACATGATCCGTCAGCGGCTGGACCTCCAGCTTCTCGCGGGCGACGGCTCCACCCCGAACCTGCTGGGCACGGTCAACAAGGCGGGCATCCAGACGCAGGCGGTCGGCTCCGACACCCTGATCGACGCCTCGTACAAGCTGTTCACCACGATCCGCACGGACGGCTTCGCTGAGCCCTCCGTCGCGTTCGTGCGTCCGACGTACTGGCAGTCCGTCGCGCTGCTCAAGACCACGGACGGCGTCTACATCTACAGCAACCCGGCGAGCGGCGTTCCGTCCGTCCTCTGGGGCGTCCCGGTCGTTCAGACGATGGCGGCCCCGTCCGGCGTCCTGGTCACCGGCGACTACGCCAACTACGCGTTCTTCGGCGTGAAGCGCGGCATCGACGTGCAGGTCACCAACTCGCACTCGACCGACTTCATCAACGGCAAGCAGGCCATCCGCATGGACATGCGCGGTGTGATGGTCCACGTCCGCCCGAAGGCGTTCGGTACGGTCACCGGCCTGACCTGATAGGCCCTGTCCGCTTGTGGGCCCCAATTCTTCGGAGTTGGGGCCCCTCCGGCTCAATTCACTTGAGAGGAGGCAGACATGCCTCAGAAGGTTCAGAACCCGGCCAACGAGACTGAGATCGCGCTCCAGCGGGTTCTCACGAAGAACGGCGTTCCGGGTGCGGGCGACGGCGCAGGCTTCGCCCCCAAGGGTGCGCTGTGCATCGACTACGCGAACGGCAACCTCTACATCAACGGCGGTACGCAGACGACTCCCGCGTGGAAGCTCGTCACTCGCGCGGCCTGATCCCAGGAAGGGAGTTGACGAAATGGCTCTCGGCGCTGACTACCTGACGCGCGAAGAACTCAAGGCTTACATGAGCCTGGAAGGCGACGATCAGGACGACAACGTGGATGAAGCCATTTCGTCGGCTTCCCGCGAGATCGAACGTCACTGTCACCGGCAGTTCAACGACAGCGAGGCGGTTACGACGCGCGTCTACAAGGCGAAGCGTTGCGACGAAATCGCGGTCGATGACTTCTGGACCACGGACGGCTTCAAGCTGGAAGTGGACACGATGGGGGACGGTACAGGCTGGACGGAAGTCCCGGCATCCGACTACCAGTTGTCTCCGCTCAACAGGATGCGGGACGGCGTCGACTGGGTGTACTGGAAGATCGAGATGGTGGGTAACACCAGCCTCCCGGTCTCCCGGCGCGCGTGCGTACGCGTAACGGCGCAGTGGGGATGGGAAACCCTTCCCAAGGACGTGAAGCAAGCGGTCAAGATGCTGGCCTCCGACACGTTCCAAGTCAAGGACTCCCGTATGGGGGTTGCCGGTTCCGACCAGTTCGGGACCATCGTGCGCGTGCGTAGCAACTCCCTTGTGGAAGCCAAGCTCAAGCACTTCGTACGTGAGAAGGTGTTGGTAGCGTGAGTTCGCTTACCGAGATCCGCGACGCCTTGAAGAAGACGATCAGCCAAGCTGGGCTGCACGTCTACGAGACCGTGGCCGACGTGACGAACTCACCGGCTGCGGTCATCATGCCGGACCTGTCCAACTTCGGTACGGCAATGGCGATGGGTGGCGACAAGTACCATTTCGACATCCCAGTGCTGGTAGCCGCCCACAACATCCGTGACGCCCAACGGCAGTTGGACCAGTTCGTCACGGGCAAGGGTGAGAAGTCCATCCGTGAATTCCTGTTCAGGAACTCGGACTTGGGCCTTGATGACGTGGACTGCCACGTTGAGGGGTTCAAGGGATACGGCGGCAACTTCAAGACCTCGATGACCAATCAGATTGGCGCAGTGCTTCGCGTCTGCGTCGTAGTCCTGTAGGAGGGACGACATGGCTGCACTCTCGACGCAGAATCTCGTGGACGCGGGCACTCCCCCGACCTTCGGCGCGGTCTCCGCTGCCGACACGGCCGAGGTGGGCAACGGGCGGAACACGTTCTACGTCATCAAGAACGGGGACGGCGTGAACGCCAAGACGGTCACGATCACCGTCTCCGGTACCAACTCGTACGGCCAGCCCAACCCGGACCCGGCGATCACCGTTCCGGCGTCCGGTGAGCGGTGGATTCCGCTCCGCAAGGAGTACGACAAGGCGGACGGCACCGGCCGTTGTGACATCGCGGTCACCGGCACCGGAGGGCTCGGCTCCGTCACGGCGGCGGTGGTGAGGCTCGGATGAGTCGACGCGCCGTTCCGCGCAGTGCTCCCGTCCCCAAGCCCGAACCGGAGAAGGTGCGTTACCGCATCCTCTCCAAGCGGTGCATCTGGGGACGGAAGGGTGAGATCGTAGAACTCGCCCTCGGTCACAGGGAACGAACCCTTGTGATGTCCGGCGTGCTTGAGCGCGTCGAAACAGAAGACCGGCCGCTCAAGTCGGCCGACGAGGAAGGATGAGCGGCTATGGCCAACAAGATCATTCTCAAGGACTGCTACATCGTGGTCAACGGGACGAACCTGTCCGACCACGTCTCGGCGGTCTCTGTGAACCTGTCCAAGGACGACGTGGAGACCACGTCGTTCAGCGGCGGCGGTCGGGAGCGGATGCAGGGTCTCAAGGACGACAGCTTCGAGCTGACGCTCCAGCAGGACTTCGACGCGGCTTCCGTCGACTCCGTGTTCTACCCGCTGTACGACACCGGCGACGAGTTCGAGGTCGAGGTGCGCCCGACTTCCTCGGCCGTCTCCGCCACGAACCCGTCCTACACCGGTGACTGCATCCTCATGGAGTACAGCCCGCTGGACGGCAAGGTCGGTGACCTCTCGGAGACGAAGGTCAAGATCCCGACGCAGCGGACCGGCATCACCCGCGCGACGAGCTAATGGCGCTTCGGCGTCAGCATCTCGTCTGGGTGGAGATGGGGCCCGAATGGCGCACCGTTCGGGCCGCGTTGGAGCGTGAGGGTGGCTCAGCCGCTCGCAAGCTCTCCGATGCGGTGGAAGACGCGGCAGGGCCGATCGTTGCCAAGGTGCAGCGGGCGGCCCTGTCTCTTCCGGCGTACGGACCGAAACACACCGGCCTACGCGGCAGGTTGGCGGCAGGCGTGCGGGTGCAGCCCACTCCGGGTAAGTCCGTGCGCATCGTCGCCACTGCGGAGCCTGACGAACGCGGACTACCGCGCGGGATGGACAACGGACCCCGAGGGTTCCGCCACCCGGTCTACGGTAACCGTGACGTGTGGGTACACCAGCGCGGCGGGTCCTGGTTCAAGGAACCGATCGCGGAAGAGGGCGACATGATAGAACGTCGCCTCACGAACGTGTTGGAACAGATGGCAGACAACATCGCCAACGCGGGCCGGATAACCGGCCGAATCTAGACCGGGGGCGTGGAGTTCGCGGGTCCTCCACGCCCCCTCTCAGACCCGTAATCTCCCGCGAGGAAAGGCAGTTCATCATGGCGCTTCTGGGACGTAATCAGATCCTTGACGCGAAGGACCTCAAGACCGAGGACATCCCCGTTCCGGAGTGGGGCGGTGAGGTCCGTATCCGGATGCTGACCGGCGAGGAGCGGGACGCGTTCGAGGCTTCGATGGTGGAACTCAAGAAGGACGGGACCACCAAGGCGAACCGTGAGAACGTCCGCGCGCGTCTGCTCGTTCTCTGCATCGTCAACGAGCAGGGCGAGCAGATGTTCAACCGGGCTGACATCAAGCTGCTCGGCCGCAAGTCGGCCCGTGCTCTGGAGCGCGTCATCAACGCGGCCAACGAGCTGAACGGCATCTCGGAGCAGGACATCGAGGAGCTGTCCGAGGGTTTCGACAGCGACCCGAACGAAGGCGGTACTTCCGCCTAGCCGGTCATCTCGGCATGTCCGTACGAGAGTTGTTGGCCTCCCACACGAGTCACGAGCTGGCCGAGTGGGAGGCTTACGACCGAACGTACGGGTTCGGGTACGAGAAGCTGCATGAGGTGCTGGCCTCAATCCACGAGCAACTACAGCTCACGAACCACATGTTGGGGCAAGCCCACTTCGCAGGCGAAGACGGCGACGAGAACCCGATACCGGCTCCCACTCCTTATCCGAGGGGAGGCGAGCTACCCGAGGAATCGGACGAGGAGTAGGCATGGCTACGATCACGACGCTCGGATTCACCATCCGTTCTTCGTTCGACCCTTCGGGCACGCGCGGGGCAACTCGCAGTCTTCTTACGGTTGGTGCGGTCGCTCAGGCGACTTCCACCAAGTTCAACGCGACGAGCGCCACCATGCAGAACATGGCTGCGGCGGCGCTCGCGCTGGCCCCGGCCCTCATGCCCATCGCCACCGTGGCGTCGGGCGTGGGGGCCGCTACAGTTGCGATGGCTGTAAGTTCCGGCTCTGCGCTGGGAATCTACGGCGCAGCAATGGCGGGTGCCATCAAGCGCACTCAGGAGATGGCAGCCGCAGGCAAGGCGCTGTCTCCGGTCCAGAAGTCGTTCATCGACTCCACGAACGGCATGAGGGCCGCGTGGGACAAGTTCGTTGCGGGAACGCAGAACCAGACCCTCCGTGCAGCCACCACCGTCGTACAGGGCATCACGGCCGGAATCGGCCGCATGAAGCCCGTAGTTGACGCCGTGGCCCCCAGCATTCAGCGCGTCGCGGACGCGTTCAAGAACTGGATGCAGGGCGAGGGGTTGCAGCGGTTCATCAACGACGTGATCGTGCGCGGCGTGCCTGCGCTCAACTCCCTGATAGCTGCCGGGCGCAACGTCCTGGCCGTACTGGGGATCGGGTTCCGCACGTTCGCGGGTGAGGGCGTCAAGGTTGCGGCGGCGCTCGAACGAGGATCGGCGGCGCTGAGAACCTGGGCCGAAGGCGGCGGGTTCTCGCGGTGGTTGGCGGCGGTCAACCAGAACGCGCCCCAAGTCCGGCAGTTCTTCGAGGCGTTGTGGGCAGCGCTCAAGAACGTGTCCACGGCCATGAACGGACTTGGTCCGCTCTCGCTCGGTCTGGCAACGGCGCTGCTGCGCATCGTCGCGGCCCTGCCCCCGAGTTGGATTCAGGCGATCGTGGTTGGCTTCGTAGCCTTCCGAGCGGTCATGCTGAGTCTGGCGATCATCTCCACGGTCGTGACTGTGGTCAACGCTCTGCGGACGGCGTTCCTCGCGCTTCGCGGTGCATGGATGATTCTGTCGCTGGCGTTCACCTCAACTCCCCTCGGGTGGCTGGTGCTTGCCATCGGCGCGGTCGTCGCCGGTATCGTCTACCTGGCCACTCAGACGCGGTTCTTCCAGACCGTATGGAACGCTGTGTGGAACGGCGTCCGTACCGCTGCTCAGGCTGTGTGGAACTTCCTCCAGACGGCATGGCGCGCGACCGTCAACGGAATCGTCACGGCGTGGAACGCCGTAGGCAACGCGCTCAAGGTGGCGTGGTCCGCCGTATGGAATGCGCTCAAGACGGCCGGTCAGGCTGTGTGGAACGCGATTCGCACGGCGTGGAACGCGGTCATCAATACGATCCGGACCATAACCACTTCGTCCATGAACGCAGTTCGGACGGCGTGGACGACGGCTTGGAACGCCATTCGTACGGCGGGCGTTGCTGTGTGGAACGCGCTCAAGACAGCGTGGAACGCGACGATCAACGCAATCCGAACCGTGTTCAACACGTTCTGGTCCTGGATCAGGGCGAGTTGGAACACGTGCTGGAACGCGATCAAGAACGCGGCCAACACGATCTGGAACGGCATCAAGAATCTGTGGAACGGGTTCATCACTGCCATCCGGAACATCTTCAACGTGTTCTGGTCCTGGATCAGGGCGAGTTGGAACACGTGCTGGAACGCGGTGAAGACTGCGGGTCAGAACATCTGGAACGCGATCAAGAACCTGTGGAACAACTTCATAACCGGCGTCCGGAACATCTTCAACGTCTTCTGGTCCTGGATCAGAAACGCGTGGAACACGTGCTGGAACGCGGTGAAGAACTCGGCCAACACGATCTGGAACGCGATCAAGGACTTGTGGAACAAGTTCTGTAACGGCGTCAAGGACATCGCGGGCAAGTTCACTTCGTGGATTAAGAAGCACCTGTCCGACGCGTGGAACTCGGTCAAGTCGACTGCAAGCAAGTTGTGGCACGAGATCGGTGAAATCATCGAGAAGGCGATCAACGCCGTTATCTCGGTGATCAACGGCCTGATCAAGGGCTTCAACAAGATCACGTCCTTCCTCAAGATCGACGTGAAGATCGGCGAAATCGGCAAGGTCAACTTCAACTTCGCTAACGGCGGCATGGTGCCCGTATATCCCTACGCTGTAGGGGGAATTGCGGGCATGGAGCACTTCGCGCGCGGGGGCATGGCGGGAGCCAAGAACCTCAAGCGCGGTGGCACGGTGTCGGGTTACTCGCCCGGCCGTGACACCGTTCCGGCCATGCTGTCCCCCGGCGAGGGTGTGCTGACCCCCGAGGCGGTGCGCGGGCTGGGCGGCCCTGGGTTCGTCCACTCGGCCAACCGTCAGTTCGCCGGTCACCGGGGCGCGGGTCGCGGTGCTGGGAAGCTGAACCACTACGCCAACGGGTACGCGCTCGGCGGCGTGATTCCGGTGCAGAACTTCGCAGTTGGCGGTCTCGTCATGTCGGCGCTCGCGCGTGCGGGTCTGTCCGGCGTGACGATCACGCAGGGCGAATACTCGAACGGCTCCCTGTCGGCGGGTACTCACACTGGCGGCGGTGTCATCGACATTGCGGCCGGACCGGGCGACTACGCGATGGTTTCCGCACTTCGTGCGGCAGGCTTCGCGGCGTGGCTCCGTACGCCTGCGGAAGGGTTCGCGTACCACATTCACGCGGTGCTCATGAACCACCCGGACCTGTCCCCCGAGGCGCGGGCTCAGGTGGCTTCGTACCTGGCCGGTGGAAACGGTCTCGCCAACGGCGGGCCGGACACTGGCGGTATCGACTTCATGGGCATCATCAAGGACAACGTCGGTAAGATCCTGGCGAACGTCTACAAGGGTCTGTCCGCTCTCGCGGGCATCGGCGGCGGCATCGCTGAGTTCTTCGGTCTCGGCGGTGACGACAAGGACGACGACGGCGGCGGCCTCTTCGGTACGGGTATCGGCCCGGACTTCGGTCCGGACATCCCCGGAGCCGACAAGGTCGGAGACGCGGTCAAGGGTGTCGCGGGTGCGGCAACTGGCATGAGCGGTCTGGGCGGTCTGCTCCCGCAGATGGTTCTCAGCTTCCTTGACAAGGGGAACATCGCTGAGGGTCTGTCGGATGCGAAGGACAAGTTCGGCAAGCTCGACAAGGCCGGTGGCGGCATGTTCGAGATCGCCCTCGGCATGGGTAAGAAGATTCTCGAATCGGTAATGCCTGACTTCCTGTTGAAGAAAAAGGAAGAGGCGGGACCGATCGACTTCGGAGGGGCGTTCGGCTCCGGTGGCACTGCTCAGTGGGCAGGGCTGGCGGCGCAGGCGCTCGCAATGGCGGGCCTCTCGGCAAGCCAACTCCCGAAGTTCCTCGCACTCATGGCGGCGGAGTCGGGTGGTAACCCGATGGCGATTAACACCTACGACTCCAACGCGATGGCAGGCAACGCGAGTCGGGGACTCATGCAGGTAATCCCGACCACGTTCGCGGCGTACCACGTTCCGGGTACGTCGAACAACATCTTCGATCCGCTGGCCAACATGGCAGCGGCGGCCAACTACATCAAGCACGTGTACGGCGGCAACGTCCCCGGTTCCCCGTACGCGATGGGTACCAACAACGCTCAGCGCGGTTGGCACCTTGTTGGTGAGAACGGCCCGGAGATGCGGTACTTCCGTGGCGGCGAGCGAGTGGCCAACGCGCGGAAGACCTACGGGGAGTTGTCCCGTTCCGGTGGCGGCGATCGTGTCGTCTTCGAGAAGGGCGCTTTCCAGATCGACGCGCGCGGCGCGACGGTCGAGGCTGTACGCGAGATGGAACACAACCTTCTGCCCAAGCTGCGCCAAGCGGTTCAGGCGGGCGTCGGCAAGAAAGGCTAAGTGATGGGAACCTACACCGTAGTTGCGGATGCGGACTACCGAAACGAGGGCTGGACCCTCGGCGGTGGTGTCGTGTCACTGACTGGCGCGTGGAACAACAACGACGACAACAAGTACGCGAGTTGCCCCGGCAACCGTGGCCGCGCTGCGGTGAGGTTCCCCGTCGACATCTCGTCCAGCAACATCCCGGACGGGTCTGTCATCACTTCGGTGACAATCAAGATCAGGGTCCGCAAGACTGTGTCCGACTCCAAGTCGGTTACCGTCAACGTGCTTTCCACGGAGAACACGGCGCGGTACACGTCGCGGACCCTGTACCCGACCACCACGTTCACTGACTACGAAGTGGGCACCTACACCACGGACCCCGTGGGGAAGGTGTGGGACAAGGAACGGCTCAACAAGTTGGCCGTTCAGGTGTTCTCGTACAGCGTGCCTCCGAACGACGGCGTGCGCGTGGCGAAGCTGTACGCCACGATCAACTACAAGGACCGGCCCTCGGTTCAGGTGACGGCCCCCACGGGTACGGTGAGTTCACCTTCCCCGGCGCTCTCCTGGACGTACTCACAGGCGGACGGCGACTTGCAGAAGTCGGCGGACTACAAGATATTCACCGCTGCTCAGGTGGCGCAGACGGCGTTCAACCCGGACACGTCAACCCCGGTCTACGCGGGCACGGTTACGGGAGACAAGACGCTGTTCGGTCTCCCGACGGCGCTCACCCCGGATAACTACTACCTGTACGTGCG
Organism: Minisyncoccota bacterium; assembly: GCA_035548315.1. Lineage (GTDB taxonomy): Bacteria > Patescibacteriota > Minisyncoccia > Phycocordibacterales > Phycocordibacteraceae > C7867-001. The sequence continues at coordinate 28,181 of DASZTF010000109.1, read as the reverse complement.
GGTGACTTCCACGTTCGGCAGCGTGTCGGCGTGGGGTTCCCGTGCGTTCACGGTGTCCGGCGCGGCCCCCGGTGTTCCCGGTGGTGGCGTCGGCGGTATCGGCGTGGGAGGCGGCGGCGGTTTCGAATCGGTCATTGCCGACTCGGAAACGTCGAACGCGTTCCTCACCCTGCGGGATGGCTCCAACTTGCTGTCTGTGCAGCAGGCTTCGTTCGAGACGGACACCGACTCGCTCGGTTACACCGGAACGAACGCAACCCTGACGTACGACACCACGGAGTTCTACCAGGGTGTCGGCTCTATGAAGATGTCTTCTGTCGCGTCCGGCGACATGAGGGCAACGTCGTCGTTCATCGAGGTTGCGCCGAATACGGCGTTGACCGCTCGCGCACAGCTCAAGGCTGCGGCCAACGCGCGCACGGTGAACCTCTACATCAAGTTCTACGACGAGACTTACACTCTCGTCGGCGCGTCCACGGCGACCGGCACGATAACCGACGCAACCGGTACGTACACCGAAGTTGTGGCGAACGGGACTTCACCGAACGCCACGGACACTACGGTCTACGCTCAGGTGCAGATCGAGGTCAAGTCGACCGGTGGCGCGGCCGAAGTCCACAACGTGGATCAGGTCGGGCTCATGTACGGCGTCAACTCGCAGTGGTCGCACGGCGGTCACATGAGCCGGAACATCCTCTCGTCGGTGGCGTCCGACGGCGATGACCCGGCGAGCGTGGAACCGTGGCAGGCTGCGAACGCTGCCTCTACGGTCTCCCGCGTGGCGGCGACCGGTACCGGGTCCGAGGGCTCGAAGATGTTCCGGATGCGGTACACCGGGACGACCCCGGCCGTCACCTACCAGACGACCGGCACGGCCGACTCGCAGACGACCAGCGGTACAGGGTTCACGCTCAACAAGCCCTCGGGCGTGGCGGATGGGGACCTTCTGGTGGCGTACGTGGCGGCCGACGCTGGCGTGGTGACGCAGGCGAACGCCCCCGCAGGCTGGACGGTGGTCAACGCGATCGACTCGGGCGGCACAGCGGCGGCGACCCTGTCCATCCTCATGCGGGACGGACAGGGGGCCGACCCGGCTACGTGGGTGGGTAACCTCTCCGCGACCGGAACGCGTAGGCGGGCCGTAGTCGTGCGCTACAGCGGCGCGGCGGCCACGAGTGCCCAACTGCTCTCGCAGTCCCTTGTGTCGGCAACCTCGGGCGCTCTGACCCCGACCACACCGGCTCTGTCCAACGGCATCAACGGCGCGTTCCGGCTGAGCGCGTTCGCGGTGCGGGACGACACGGCCACGTCCGGATCGTCGGTGGCGAACCAGAACCCGCCCGGCGTGGCCCCGGCCATCGCGTACGTGGGCAAGGGCGCGAACTGGTGGTACGGCGGCGCGCAGTCCAGCTATCAGGTCAACAAGCCGTCAGGCTTGCAGCAGAATGACTTGATCCTGGCGTTCGCGTCGTTCTCGGGTACGGCCACCCCGGCTACCCCCGGCACCGGTTGGACGCAGATCCGGCGTATCACCAAGTCGACCAACGGCGGCGACGACCACTCCGGTTCGGTGACGTTCGTCATCTGGCGGAAGATAGCGGGCAGTTCGGAGCCTTCGTCGTGGACTTCCACGTACACCGGCACCGGCACCCCGCTCATGACGCAGACGGTCGCATACCGGAACGTCGACACGACAACGCCGATCCTGGCAGAGTCGTTTGACTCGGCGTTCGACAACTCCACGAACTCGGGCACCGTGACCAACACGGACGCCAAGGCGTGGCGTGTCTGTGGTTTCACGTTCACCACCAACTACGGTGAGAACACGTCCTCCAACGAGGTGAGCGAGCGAGCCGACAACAAGACGGACGTAGGCGCGCACCCCGACGTTCAGATAGGCGTGTACGACTCCAACGGCCCGGTCTCGACCGGCTCGCACGTCCGCTGGGGATCGGTCACGTCCGGCAACAACGCCTGGGCGGGCATCGGCTGGATCGGCTTGCTCAAGCCCACCTCTGCGGTGTCGCCCGGCGCGAACGAGAACGAGCGCGCGGACGGCGGGGCGTTCACCGGCTCTACCGGTATTCACCTCGGCGTCTACGACAACACGGCGTCTGTCGGTTCGCAGCGGGTCTACGAGTCGTACACCCCGAGCAGCGGGACGAGCATCAACGCATCCTGTGCGTGGATCGGGTTCCTTCTGCCTGCGGCTCCGCAGACGGCGGGTGAAGTCGGCGCGTCGCTGGTAACTCCGGTGGACATAACCCAAGTTGCTCAGGCGGTGCTCGACCGCTCGGACAACAAGGTGACCGTTCAGGCAGCGTTCCTCGGAAGCACGGCGGGTGCCCCGTTCCTGCGGGTGTTCTTCTACAACGGGACGGAACTTATCGCGTCGCGCATCGCGGAAGGGCAGGCGTTCAACACGTCGACGTGGGTCAAGTCGGTTGCGACGTTCGACATTCCGACGGGCACAACCCGTATCGGATGTGGCGTCACGTCGATTGACCGCGAGATCAATGATGACGTGTACTTCGATCGCATCTCCCTGGCGTTCGGGGACGGCACGGTGTGGCGGCGCGGCACCGGCCGGGCGGAACACCCGATCTTCAACGTACCGGCAATCGAGTACGCGGAGGATGCGGGCGACGGCTACGGCGAGTGGAAGACCCTGGGCGGCAGTGAGAAGGCGCTGCTCAAGTACGACCAACTCACCGGCCTGGTCACGTTCGTTGACCAGATGCTCACGCCGTTGGCGAAGCGGAAGTACCGGGCGAAGACGATTTCGTACGGGCTCGGCGGCGACGTGTTCGCCTCCGGGTACGGCGAGGAGTCTCCGGAAATCTCGCTCGTCGGGCAGGACTGGTGGATCAAGGACCCGACGGACCCCGACGCGGCCTTGAAGATCACGGTCAAGTCGGAACCGCTCGGCGTCACGACGGCGTCAACTGCGGCTGTGTTCCAAGCTCTTGGCGCGGACCGGCCAGTGGTGCTCACCGAGGGGTACAAGGGTGACACCTTCACGATCACGGTCATCTGTGACCGGCTCCAGTACACAGCGATCAAGCGGCTGCTCAACTCCCGCAAGACGCTGTTCTTGCAGTCGAATCTCGACAATGCCTGGTGGGTTCGCCCCATCGGTGACATCGGGGCCGACACGCTGGAAACGTACGACCGGCACAGCAACCCGATCCGAATGGTGAAGCTCACGTTCACCGAAGTTGACCCGGAGTAGGAGGAACACAGTGGAGACAGCAACGGATGAATTCCTGGCGGAGATTCGGCGTTCGCACCACGTGGTTTCGTGGGTGGACGTTGTCTCTTCGACCGGCGAGACGAAGCGGCTGTCTGCCACTGGGGGCAGCGTAACCGAGGACGCTACGGCGGAAGTTCGGCGGCGCTGCTCCCTCTCCTGCTACGACGCAACGGGGGACCTGACCCCCAAGTCGGCAGAGGACTTGCTGACTCCCTACGGGACCGAGGTCCGGCCGTACCGTGGCGTGATGTACGCGGACGGCCGGACCGAGGTTATGCCGCTCGGCGTGTTCCGCATCTCTCAGGTGGACGTGGACGATTCGGTCGGCGGCTCCCCCGACATCAAGATCGAAGCGTTCGACCGCTCCCGAACGGTTGCCCGAGACAAGTTCGCGGAACCGTACACCGTGGCCAAGGACACGAACATCGTTGACGCCATTAAGGCGATCATCCGACGTACGTTCCCTGACGCGGAGTTCGACGCAATCACGTCCACGATGACGCTCAGCTCCCCGAGCGTGTTCGACGCGAACACGTCCCCGTGGGAGGCGGTCAACACCCTGGCCAAGTCCCTCGGTTGTGAGGTGTTCTTCGATGCGCGCGGGCGCGTGGTCATCGCCCCGCCGCAGGACATCGACGCACTGCCCGGCCCCGACTTCGAGTTCATCGAGGGTCGCGGGTGCACGATGACCAACATCAAGTCGAAGTTCACCGACGAGCCTGGGTTCAACGGGATCGTCATGGTGGGCGCATCCCTGGGCGACGACAAGCCCCCGGTGCGCGTAGTCGTGTGGGACACCGAACCGACAAGCCCCACGTACTACTTGGGCCCCTACGGCAAGGTGCCCGACTTCCAGACGGACGAGAACGTGAAGACAGAGGCGGAAGCCACGGCGGCGGCCAAGTCGCTGCTACAGGGCTACCTCGGGTTCTCCGATCAGGTCATCATCACGTGCTGGCCCAACCCGGCACTGAACACGCAGAGCATCGTTCAGGTGGAGCGCGAACGGTCCGGCGCTACCGGGCTGTACGGCGTGGACGCGGTAACAACTCCCCTCGCAGCGCATGAGGCTGCGACCGTCACTGTCCGGCGAAAGAGGTTGATCTCATGACTTCCCCGATTCAGCCGAACGTCGACCCCTCGCAGCCTCCGGTCAGCGCACCGCAGGGACAGGGCAACGTCGATGACGAGATACGGCAGTTGGCTACGGCGCTCGCCCCTGAGCCGGTCACGGCCATGTCGGGCGAGAAGGCGGTCATCTCCGCTATCTCGCTGGGCGGATCAGGAACGCCCCCTACCGTCACGGTGAACCTCGGCGGGATACTCATTCCCGGCGTGGCGATCGAGTCGAACTACACTCCGCAGGTGGGGGATACGGTTCTGCTGCTGCGGCAGGGAACTTCCTACCTGGCGTCCATGCGCATCACGGCGCAGTCTTCCAAGTCGGTCAATACCGAGGGCGGTTGGACTCAGGCAACCCTCGCGTCCGGCAACGGGCACCGGTCCGGCTCTGCGGTCATGTACCGCAGGGTGATGGACAACGGCTGCTGGAAGATGCAGTGGAAGGGCCTTATGGACTACGGCAATACGTCGTTGCTGGCGTCTGCGCTGGCGGCCGACTTCCGGCCGTCCGAGTCCCGGCCTATCGCTATCGCTCGTTCTCTCACTGGCGGAATGCCTACCATGCGACTGGACTTCGATACGGACGGGACGGCTACCTTCTGGGGTGCGACGTTCAGCACTCCCTCGGATGGCAGCCACACGCACGGGTTGGGCAGTTCGGACGTTCGGCTGTCCGGCTACCTGTCACAGGCCGGTACGGACCTCGGCCACTCCCACGGCCTCGGTACGTCCGGTTCGGGCGGTAGCCATACGCACGACATCACGGCCCCTCCGTGGCTGTCCCTGAACGGAGTGGAGTATTTCCTATGAGCGAGCGGGGGTTAGCCATGCCCGGCGAAGGCGAAGACAGACCGGTGAGCACTGAGACCCAACTCGCTGTGCTCCGCGTGAAGATGGACCAACTCATCGAGCTGAACAAGACGCGCGGTGAGGACCACGAGACCCGTATCCGCAAGCTGGAGGAGAGAAGGTTTCCCCTCCAAGTAATGGCAGTGCTGATCTCAGCAGCGGCGCTGATAGCTGCTGTTGTAGGGATACTGCTGACACACTAGTTGGAAACGAGGTGCGCCGTGTCTCGCGGTAAGCACAGAAGGATAGAACCCAAGTCGCACACCGGTGCGGCAGTTGCTACCACCACTGGTGCTCTGGCACTCGGTGGTCTGTTCGCCGCTACGGGTTCCGCGTCGGCGGCCCCCGAGTCGGCGTGGGACAGCATCGCTCAGTGCGAGTCGGGCGGCGTGTGGGATCTCCCGTACGGCGACGCCGACTCCACGGGCGGGCTGCAATTCCAAGTGGCGTCCTGGAACGACGCGTTGGCGCAGCTTCGCGCTGACGGCGTCGACACCAGCGCGTTCCCGTCCATGCCGTACCAGGCCACGAAGTATCAGCAGATCCTCGCGGGCGAGGCGCTGCTCAAGCTGCAAGGCCCCGGCGCGTGGACGTGCAACGGGACTCAGGGCGGCCCCCTGAACGGCTACAGCGGCGGCGACTACGCCCCGTACCTGGGCGACGGAAGCCTTCCCCCGGCCTCCCCCGTCGACCCGGTTCCGGGTGACAGCCACCCCTCGGCCGACAAGCCCAAGCACCGGCACCACAAGGGCTGTGGGCACCGGCACGACGCTCCCCCGGCGTCCACCCCGGAGCCTTCGGCGGAGACCGTCACCGTGGCCCCTGGGGACACGCTGTACGGCCTCACGCTGGCCGGTACGGGTAACGGCGCGCTCGACAACTGGGAGCCGCTGTACGAGGCGAACAAGGACGTGATCGGCTCCAACCCGGATCTGATCTACCCCGGCCAGGTGCTCACGCTCCCGTGGGCGGCCCCGTCCGAGCAGCCCCCGGCAGAGGACCCGGCACCGGCCGACCCTGCCCCCGTGGACCCGGCACCCCCGGCCCCGTCCACTGCCGAATACCGCTCCCCCCTGGTGGACATGTCCAACCTCGGGGACGGCTACATAGCCAACGGCGACTGCGTTTCGCGTAGTTGCGGTGGGCACTCCGGTGCGGACTTCACGGCCCCCGAGGGCACGGCAGTTCGCGCGGTCCATGCCGGAACCGTCCTGATCGGCGGAGCCGGTGAGGCGTACGGGAATCACGTCATCCTCAACCACGGGGACGGCACTTACACCCTGTACGCGCACCTGTCCAGCATCGCGGTAAGCGCAGGCGCAACCGTGGCCGCTGGCGACACGATCGGTGCAGTGGGCAGCACCGGCAACTCCTCCGGGCCTCACCTCCACTTCGAGGTGCGGACGGACCCGACCGCGTTCAGCGCGGGCGTGTTCCTTGACCCGGTGGCGTGGCTGACGGCTCACGGCATCATCAACTGAGAAGGGTAGTTCGATGGTTGACCCGCACGACATCGAGCGAGTGGAGTTCAGTACCACCCGGATCAAGGCCGGTTACGACCCCGATGAGGTCGACAACTACCTTGACCGGGTGGCTGACACGCTCAAGGCTCGCAACGAAGCACTGAACAAGGCCAACGACGAAATCGTGTTGCTGCGGCGGCGCGTGGCCGAGTTGGAGCGCACGGCGAACGATGCGCCTACGACTCAACTCCCCGTCGTGGCCCCCGCGCCTACGGAGGCGGCCGGTCGGCTGCTCGACTTGGCGCAGAAGACGGCGGACGAAGTCGTTGCGCAGGCGCAGGCCGAAGCGGTGGAGATACAGCGACGCGCGGACGAGAACGCGCGCGACACGCTGAACGCCGCTGTCGAGGAGGGGAACAGGCGCAAGCGCGACGCGGAAGCCGCCGCGTACAAGGCTGAGCGGGATCTCGAACTCCTGGCCGACGTACGGAAGTCCGTCCGCTCCCAGCTCGAAGCCCAACTCAACGACCTGCGGAACAAGTTGGGAGACCCGACATGAGCCCCACACCGGAACAGATCCTCGCCGCTTTGGCGGCGCTCCCGTCCACCCGAGTTGGCGGACCGTACGCGACCGACTCAGGCGGGCGCGCGGACATCTACGTCAACAAGACTTCTACCGGAGCGATCTGGTGGAAGGCGGACATGGACATCGACACTGACGGACAGTGGTTCCCCGAGAGCGACAACAACTCGGACCGGCAGTCGCAGACTTCGTTCACGCAGTCGGACGGCAAGCCGCTCAACTCGGGAACGCTGCCGTTCATCGTCATCCCGCTCCCCTCGGACCGGTTCCGGTACAGGGACCACGGCATCCGTGGCGGTGACTCGTGCATCGTCATCCTGAACGGGCGCATGGTGTATGCGGTGTTCGGGGACGAAGGCCCGACCAGCATCATCGGTGAAGCGTCCTACGCGGCGGCAAAAGCCCTGGGCGTGCCCGGCATTCCCTACTCCGGTTGGGACGGCCGAGACGTGACTTACATCGTCTTCCCCGGCTCGAACGTGCGGCCGATCGAATCGGCGGCCGAGCGGCTGGCCAAGGGGGAAGCTAACGCAGCGGCTCTGATCGCTGCTGCCGGGGGGCAGTCAACTCCCCCGGCCGACCCGGAAGAAGAGGAACCCCCGGTGACAACACCCCTGTCCGGCGCGGACAAGATGGTTGCCTTCGCTGAGACGACCCTCGGCATGAGCGACCAGAACAACACGGTACGCACCCCCGTACACACGTGGTACAACGCCAAGTTCGGCAACCCCGACCCCGGCAAGTACGCGTGGGACTGGTGCGACGGCTGGATCACGTATCTCGCGTGGCAGACCGGCCAGCAGCAAGCGGTCGTCTTCGGTGGCGCGTTCGCGTACACCGTGGACCACGCGAACGCCTTCAAGTCCCGTGGACAGTGGCACGTCGACACGGCCGGTATCCGGCGCGGTGACATCGTGTTCTTCGACTGGGACGGCTCCAACAACATCTCGGCAATCGACCACGTGGGCCTGTGCGTTGGCGTCAACGCTGACGGCACGGTCCAGACGATCGAGGGCAACATCGAGAACGCGGTTCGCCGCAAGACCCGCTCGTCGGCAACGATCGTCGGCTACGGGCGACCGAACTACACCGGGGGCACAACTCCCCCGCCCGACAACGGAGGTGGCAACGTGGCCACGGTCAAGCTCGCGGACGCCATCGCCAAGACGCCTGCGGCAACGCGGGTCATTCAGGACGCGCTCAACCGGGAGTTCGGCGGCGTCGTCGTTGACGGCGACTACGGCCCGCAGACGGCGGCGGCGTACACCCGGTGGCAGCAGTCGCTTGGCTGGCCGGGCGACGGCGTGCCGGGCGCGCACTCCCTCTGGTCGCTGGCGAAGAAGTACGGGTTCTCCACGGACATCACCGGCACCCCGCAGGGCCCCGGTGGCACGACCCCAACTCCCGATCCGGAACCGGAGGTTCCCGCAGTGTCCATCTACTTCGAGGAAGTCGGCGCGCGCGGAACTGTCGCGGCCAACAAGGTCGTTCAGACCGCGCTCAACAAGTGGAAGTCGTCCCCGGCGCTGCTCGTTGACGGCGACTTCGGCCCGAAGACCTCGGCCCGGTACAAGGAGTGGCAGGTGTCCCTCTACGGCGCGGGCCCGGACGCGGACGGCATCCCCGGCGTCTCCTCGCTCACGGAGCTGGGCAAGCGCTCCGCCTACCCGTTCACGGTGAAGCGGAAGACCACCACCACGCCCCCGCCTGTGACCAACCCCCCGGCCACGGGCACGCCTTCGGTGGCGGACTACCTGACGCAGCCGGAACCGGCGCACAACTACAGCCGCGTGACGTACGGGGGCCGCACGGTCAACGTCCGTACGCGGGAAATGCTCAAGCTGGCAGCAGCCTGGGCGGGCGTCTCGATCTCCCTGACGCAGGGCTCGTACAACACGGGCGTGGCGGCCAGCGCGGGCACGCACGACGGCGGCGGCGTGGTGGACATCAACGTCAACTCGTGGTCCTCCGCGACCCGTTCCAAGGTGGTGCTCGCTCTGCGCAAGGCAGGGTTCGCGGCGTGGCTGCGGACCCCGGCGCAGGGGTTCAGCTACCACATCCACGCGTGCGCGATCGGCGACCGGGAGATGGCTTCCGGCGCGCGCAATCAGGTTCAGTCCTACTTCAACGGTAGGAACGGCCTGGCCAACAACGGTGCCGACGATGCAGAGCGGCGCTGGCCCAACTGGGCCGACAAGTACAACCAGTAAGGGAGTTCAGACATGGCTCTGAGCATCGAGACCCGGCGCGCGGTGCGCACCGGCATTCAGGCCGCTGTGGCGCTCGCGGTGGCGCTCCCCGGCATCGTGGCAGCCTCCGGGGTGCCGCAGGACACCGGCGTTGTCGTCGGCGCTCTCGCGGTCGCTGGTGGCTTCGCGCGCGTCATGGCGCTGCCGTCCGTTCAGGGTCTGCTCCGGTACGTCGGTCTGAACACCGACGAGAGCTGACCCACAACTAAGGGCCCCCCTTTCCCAGTTCGGGAGAGGGGGGCCCTTTCGTCGTTGTTCTAGCGGGAGTTCGAGGGGTGCCGACGCTTCGCGTCCGGCAGGGCCCACGCGCGGGCGTTGGGCGTAGGCTGCGGCCGACGGGCGAGCCACACCGACGCGATCCCGAGCAGCAGCGTTGCGAACGCGAGAAACCAGAACTCTGACGCCTTGACGGCGAACAGGTAGACATCCCCGATCTGTCCGAAGTGAATCATGTTGAGCAGCATACGCAGTTCCTATCCGTGTGCGATGAACGGGCCCACCTTACGGGAACCGTCCTGGTATCCGATACCGTACGACTTGGCTTTCTCGTCATTGACCAGCTCGACCAGCCGGTCAATCCTTGCGGGCGTGGGGAGTTGGGCCGTCTCGTGGATAACGTCCCATACGCGGTCGCGGAGTTCAGGCATCGTCGCGCCCCCTGGCGTCGTACTGGGCGGATGCTTCCATGATCCGGCTCTCCATCTCGTCGCGCTCGATCTTCTGTACGCGGGCCGTCTCGACCCCGGCGCGGTACACGTCGAGCATGGTCTGAGTCAGGCGCATACGCGACAGGCGCACGGCGGCCGAGATGGCGAACCCGAGCAGCAGAACCGTAACGGCCCCCCACTCCTGGCCGACAGTGCCGATCACCCGGAGCCATGCGAACACCCCTGCGGCGAGCCAACTGCCGTAGAACACAACGGACCAAAGCCGCTGGTGGGTTTCCTGTTTCATGGCGTTGCCACCCTCATTTCGTCGTAGTAGTCGAGCAACTTCTGACGCTCCCGTTGCGTCAGACCCTTGATGGCTAGAATCTGTTCCTTTACCGCCTTACGGTACGCGGTCGGTTCCGGCAGGGGCAGCGGCTCCACTCCTGAGAGTTCACCATCTATCAGCCCTGCGGTTACCGCAAGTCGGATCGGTTCTACATCGAGGTACTTCCCAAGCCGTAGGCAACTATCCATCGAGGGTACGCCGTTTCCCGCGCGCCAGCGAGAGACGGCCGACTCGTGGACCTTGAGAGCCTTAGCGAGAGCGCGCCCCTTGATCCCTCGGTTGGACATTGTGAGATCAAGCCATTGGCCGAAAGCGTCCGGCCCGGTGCGGTCCATGATCCCTTCCTTCCGTGTGATGGGGGGTTGCGGTGCTGCCTTACGTGTGCTTCAAGCGTGCGCCCCTAAACGTGATCGTTGCAAGAACTTCCCGAAGATTCTTCGCGTAGCACCCATCTAATACGCCTGCAACTCGCTAAAGCGTGAGACCCCCCTCTGAGCAGCGGAAATGCCCTGAGATTGAGTTTCAGGCATGGGGTGGGGTGGTTGTACCCGTATGCCCGTGGGAGGCCCTTAGAACGGCGCACAGCGCTTTGGATCTCTAACCGGGCGGTAACTTGCACTAAATGCGTACGTGGCGTGGCTCACAGTGATACCGGCGCAACCCTTGCTCGCCCTGGGCGTCCATAGGCAGCAGCGCAAGGGTTTCCCAGGATTTTTTTTCGGGCTCTGACCTGCGGAAATGCATGATCGCGCAAACTTGTTTGGCCGTAGGACTTGCGCCGGACGGGTGCCATGCGCCACATTGGAACCACGCCGAACGGAGCGGATCGGGAAACCGAGAAGAACCGTTACGGATCGGACATTCACAACAGAACAGAGGGTCGCCGGGTACGAACCGGCTAGGGGCATCCGACTCCGAAGAAACCGTTCCGCAAACGTCACAGGGCGCGGCCGTAAGCCTCTACAGGGCATCGGATCACACGAACACCTACGGGTGGTCGGTCGGCGGCGCGTTCGCATGGTGCGCACGTGAACCGCCTATCAGACTCCTCGCAGCGATCAGTCGACACAGCAAACGCTCGCGGTCATAGAAATGAGGCCCCGGTAACCAGTCCGGAAGAGTAGACCTGAAACGGCGCTGATCAACCCATCACACAACAACAACCCAAGGAAGTGACGATCATGGCTGCTATCGGTGACGGCGTCATGTACCACGGCTCCAAGGACGAATACCACGGCCTGTACGTGGTCGTCGGCGAAGACAACAAGGTCCCCGGCCGGTGGGTGCTGGCCTCCCCGGACGACCCCGAAAACGTCCTCTTCCACGTGCGGCCCTCTTCCTTCGAGGTGCTGCTCAGCGCGGAGCTGATCAACGGTGAGTGATCACGAGTACGTGTCCCCCGATGGTGTCGCGGTCGACAAGGTCGGCGGCGGCACCGTCGGGCGGCGCTACAGCCAAGAGCACTGGATGATTTCCACTCTCCACAAGGGGAGTTGGAGCAAGCCCGAACGGATGTACGTCGGGCGGCCCGCGAATCATGGTGAAGTCGCCGCAATCGCGCGGGACTTCCTGACCCTTCGGGAGGCGCTGTGAAACAGGAACAGATCAAGCGGACGGGGGTCAAGCGGCCCCCGCTCCCGCTGGACACGCGCACTCCGAGCGGTAAGCCGCTCCCGTACTAGGTGGTGATCCTATCTCTCTGGTTCCCCGGCTGAGACGCCGGGGGATCGGGGAGGCTGGTTACCGGCCGACACTCTGCCACGGTCCGCACCCCGAACGAGAAAACTCCAAGGGATATGAGCTGGACACTCTAGGGACCGTGGCAGTCAACTCCGCATCCCTGTAAGGGAAGGAACCCATCATGTCCAAGGAAACGCACGAATGGCTGTCCAACAACGTCCTTGTCGGCTTCACCGAGAAGCGGGGCAAGGCGTGGCACTACCGCGAGGGTGACGACAACCACTATGTGGGCCCCGTCCCCGTTCAGGACGTGCTCAAGCGGCTGTTCTCCTGGGAACCGGAGATCACGCCCCTGTACGTGCCCACCTTCGAGGAAGGCACGGAAGAGGGCGGGTTCGTGGAGGTCCCCGGACGGATCGCGGTACGGCGGCCGGACACCGGGCGCGTGCTGGGCGTCTTCAAGGAGTCGTACAACCCTCACGGGTTCTCTGAGTGGCTGGTCACGAACGTGTCCAACGTCCTCGGCGGCGAACTCGCGGTAGGCTCCGCTGGGCTGCTCAAGGGCGGCGCGGTCGCGTGGGTTCAGGCAGAAATGCCGGACAACGTGACCACCGTGGACGGCGTGGAGTTCCGGCCGTTCTTCAACGCGTTCTCCTCGCTCGACGGCACGTTCGCCAGCACGTACAAGCTGGGCGTGACCAACATCGTGTGTGACAACACGATGCGGGCGGCGCAGGACGAAGACACCCCCCAGGTCAAGATCAAGTCCACCAAGTACAGCAAGGCCAAGGTCGTCAAGATCCGCGAGGCGCTGGGCATGGTTCACGCCGTGGCCGACGCGTTCAGCGAAGAGGCGCACCGGCTGTGCTCAACTTCCTTCACCGACCAGGCGTTTGAGCGGCTGGTGGACGAACTCGCCCCGCACCCCGGCCCGGACGGCAGCAAGCGCGCTGTGACGCTGGCCGAGAACAAGCGGGATGCGTTCTGGAACATGTGGCGGCAGGACGAGCGCGTTGCCCCGTGGAACGGGACGGCGTGGGGTGCCTACCAGGCTGTGAACACCTACGGCCAGCACGTGGCCACGGTCCAGAACACGGAGCGGGCGGAGCGGAACATGCTCAACTCGCTGAACGGCAAGATCGACGAGCAGGACGCGCGCACGCTGGAACTCATCGGCGCGCTGGCCTGACACAGACACCGGGCCGGTAAAGCGACCACCCCGCACGCGGCAGAACCGTGCGGCCCCGACTCGCTACCGGCCCGGCCCCAAGCAACCCATCGGAGAGTTCGTCACTTCGCTCCGTTGGGTGTAAGGGGGCCCCGGCCCCGGCACCCTTCCCCAATGGTGGTGCCGTGCGGGCCGTTCGGCGGCGCTCCTGCGGCCGACTGGGGGCCCCCTGCCTACTTCCCCGGCCCGGAGGTGATGGGCCCGGCTGGGGAGGCGTGAGCGGTCCGGCAAGCGCTCACGTAGGGCCCCCCCGAGTCTCCCTCCGACGTGCAGGCGGGGGCGCGTGACCGGGGGGCCCGCCCACCATCTCAGACCTATACGCCCCGGAGGGGTGACGACATGACTCAGGCCGAGTACGAGAAGGTATGGGCCGAGATCAAGGCCCGAAAGGAACGTACGTCGTTCCCCCCGGCCCCCGCGCGCGACGTGTACGAAGCGCACGGGCATCACGCAGAATCGCAGGCATACCGACATGGCTAAGTGCGACTGCTCCGGAATGGAGTTCATCTGTAACCGCTGGGTTTTCACCGGCCGTTGCACACACGATCTTCCTACCGTCCCGAAGGGCTGTTGCCCAACGTGCGGTAAGGCGGTGGCTGTTGCCCATCTGGACTACGGCCAGAACACCCAAGAGACAGAGTGCCCCAACGGGCACCGAGTGACCCGGCATTGGAAGTCGAGCCGCTGGACTGAATGGAAGGAAACCACATCATGACGCACAACGAGATCAACGCGGCCCGCGCGACCCTGCGGAACACCGTCGACACGCACCACGAACAGGTCGAACTCGAAACCCTGGTCTCCGTCCTCGGCGACCCGCAGGCGCAGCGCGCGGCCGACCGGCACCGGCTCCCCGAGCTGATCGCCTCCGAGCAGGGTCACGGGATGGACTACGCCGCATGAGCGGCTGGACGGACCGGCAGCGCGAGGATGCTCTAGAGCGTGATCTGACTCAGAGCATCCTCGTTGCCTACCGGCCCCCCACGGAACCCCTGACGGCTCACGACCGGTGCGACGCGTGCGGAGCGCAGACACTCTACCGGATGCACCGGCCCCCGACCGAGGAACACCCGCTGCGTAAGGGCGTTCTCGACTTCTGCGGGCACCATTACCGCACCCATCTCCCCGAACTCCTCGGCGACGGTTGGTCCGTCGCTGTCAAGCACGAAACGGCCGACGCATGAAGACGAAGGTTCGCCGCACCATCGGGCGCGCGAAGAACGGGCATTACGACGAGATCGTGGAGAAGGTGATGTCCTCGCGCTCGCGCCATTTCCACATGCTCAACACCTACGGCAACCCCAAGTCGGCAGGTGCCATCGTGTGGATGGTGGAACATGGCAAGGGCATCGTCGCGTTCGCCAAGTACCCGCCCGGCACGTTCGAGGCCGAGATACGCGGTGAGTCCGAAGTCTGGTTCAGGAAGGCAGCATGAGCGAAAGCAAGGTTGACCGGGTCGTCGCAACTCCTGAGATTCTGCATCGACTTGCGGACTATCAGAAGGCGAAGGCGGCCCGGCTCCGCTGGGAGTCGGAAGAGAAGCTGGCCAAGGAAGAGATCCTGGAAGCCCTCGGCTACGACCCCGAAGACCCCAAGCCGTCCCCGATGGAAGTTGTCGACGCCATCGCGGGCGTGGTCATGTTCCGCGTGAACGTGGGGACTTGGCGCGGTACCAACATCAAGGCACTCAAGGACGAACGGCCGGACATCCTCGCTCAGTACGAGACGAGCAAGGCGACGGTATCCATCAAGCTCCCCTAGACCACAACCGAGGTGGGCAGTGTGCGCACACTTGTGGAACTCAGCAATTGGCGCACAACCCAAGGTGGTTGAGTGCGACTGGTGCGTACTCTGCGCCGAACCTCGGCCCGGCTATCTCGACCCGCGAGAGAAATGGACAGAAACAAATGGCACGTCCCGAACTGGTGAGCATCGACGCGTACAACATCGTGGTCCTGAGCGACGGGAGCACGACGGAGGCGGAGATCACGGCGAAGGGCCCGTTCGGGGCCCCGCTGGCGATCGGGAAGGGTACGGCGCGACGGCGTAAGGGCGACCCGCGCACCCCCGCCGTAGGCGAACTCCTCGCCCTCGCGCGAACCTTCGAGGATGCCGCGAGGAACGCGCGCAAGGAACTGGCGGCCCTCGGCTACGGCGACGTGGAGTAAGCCCGTGAGCAAGCCGTGCAAGGACTGTGTGGCCGAATGGCTGGACGCGGCAACGCCCGAATCCAAGCTGCTCGGCTACGAACGGTCGGTACCGCAACGCCTCTGGCGCAACGCCCCGAACCCCGGCCCCCGTTGTGCGACTCACTGGCGCATGGAGCGAAACCGGCGCAAGGCGGCCCGGCACGGCAACTACGTCCAGAAGACGTACGGGCTGGGCGAGCACGACTATGGGCATCTGTATGAGGCTCAGAACGGCGTGTGCTTCATCTGCCAGCGCGCGAACGGCGCAACCCGGAAGCTGTCCGTCGACCACGATCACAAGTGCTGCAATGGGCCTGTGAGTTGTGGCGCGTGCGTTCGCGGGCTGCTCTGCCGACCGTGCAACGATCTGTTGGGCCACTGCCGCGACGACTGGCGCATGTTGGCCCGTGCCATCCGATATCTACAGGACCCCCCGGCACCGGCTGTGCTGGCGGCGAAGCGAGGCGGTCACACGTGACCGAAACGATGCGACTCCGAACACTGCAAAACCCGGACGGCACATGGGTGTACGTGGTGGACATGCTGACCGGCGGCCCCGAGTATCAGGACGAATTCGCCCGGCAGTTGGGGCAGTTCTCCGAGTACGTACGGGAGCGCGCGCCTAAGTGCGTCGGCGTGCTCGTCTTCCATGATCGGGTGGAACTCCCGCAGGTCGACCCCGAACCCCTCGCGCCCCTGTGGCCCTACGATATGGAGCCCGAACCGATGATCTGCGAGCAGTGCCGCGCGGCGGCCGACTCGGACGCACCGGCCCGGCCTCACTGCCCCGTGTGTGACCGGCAGATCGAGGTCTACCGGAACGACATACCGGCCGACGAACAGACCCTCTACAGCCACGGAGACGGCGAGGGGGGCCGTTGCGACGGCAGCAAGGCAACCCCGGTCTACCGGGCCCCCGGACACTGCGCAGGCGACTGCGGGTGCCAGCACAAGGCGAAGGGGGCGTGGCGTGGCCGATCCACGGACTGAGTACACCTGCCCCGAGTGTGACGCGGACAACATCCGCGCAACCCTGGCGGGTAAGCTACGGTTCCACAAGGCGAACGGAGAACGTTGTGACGGCTCCGGGCGAGCGGTAACCCAACTTCCCCCGGAGGCACCGGAATGCGACGACACCCCCGAGACACCTGCCAACTCTGCGACATGTTCGAGTACATCGGACACTGGGGCCCCACAATCGGAGACCCCCCGCCCCACATCGGATACCCCTACGAACCAGGGGAAGCCGATGAGCGACGCGGCAACCTCCCTCACACCCGACGAACCAAGCCCTCGGACAGTGGAGACTATTCCGGGTGTTGACGACTACGCGGGGGAGCTGGGCGACTTGGCCGCTCAGCAGTTGGAGGCATACCGCGCCAAGGTGAACGCAGGGCTCACGTTCGACCAGCCTGCGCCACCCCTTCCGGAGCCCGAGCAGCCACGGCTTTTTGATCAGCCGTCCCCGGCTGGTAGGGCTCCGAAGGTTTGGGAAGAAACCAAGCCAATGTCGGACCTGGGGGCGGAGATTGCCCACCGACTGAAAGAGATGTTCCATGCCTACTCCAACCGGATGGAACGAAACCAGCAGTCGACGTTGGGGCCGTCAGAGATCGGCACTCCGTGCGATCGACGCATTGCGCTGTCGCTCATGCGGTACCCGCCTGTCAACCCCGGTGGTGATAACTGGGCCTCTTTCGTTGGAACATGCATCCACGCTGGCCTTGAGGAAATGTTCCTGTGGGCGGATGCGGGTAGCGGTCGTTACGCGCCCGAAGTCCGGCTGACGTTCCCCAACAAGCATGTCCCCAAGGGGACTACAGACCTGATTGACCGCGTACTGCTGTGCGTGGTCGACCACAAGGGCATGGGGCAATGGAGCCTTGACAAGCTCAAGTCGCAGGGCCCTTCCCGGACTTACCGGGTACAGGCTCACACCTACGCCTACGGCGCGAAACTCCGGGGCGAGGCTGTGAAACACGTTGCCATCGTTGGATGGCCGCGTGACAAGGGATCGCTCGATGATCTCTACGTGTGGACCGAGCCGTACGACCCCGATATTGCTCGTGAAGCACTCCAACGCGTCGACAACATCGGCGCTCAACTCGCAGGCTGTACCGACACGTACGGGCTGCACAACGACGGCTGCGGTTGCCCCGATACCGTCGCGGCAGCGTACGCGCTGCCGATGGACAACACGGACTGCCGTTTCTGCCCGTTCTACATGCGCGGCGCGGCCAAGTCGGAAGGAGGGATTTGCAATGGCCGAAACTGAGGACCGGCTCATGCCGCCGCGCGAAGCTGCGGCCCACTTCGGCGTTGACGTCAAAACGCTCGGACGCTGGGCGCGTGCTGGTAAGCTGTCCAGCATACGAACCCTGGGCGGTCATCGTCGCTACAGGGAATCAGAGATCCGCAATCTCTTGAAAGAGAGTTCCACGTGAGTTCACCGTTCGCACAGCCGAGCGCTGGCGGCGAGAAGTTCGAGCCGAAGGATTTCGGCGGCGCGCTGCTCCTGATCTACCCCAAGTCCTACAACCCCAACGAGACGACGACGTTCGGCCCGTCGACTTCGGCCGACGTGGATATCGTCGTCGTGGACCGGCAGGACCCGCAGAACCCCGGCCAGCCCGTGATCAAGCGGAACGCCCGGCTGTTCGGCAATCTCGCCAACTCCGTCCGGGACAGCATCGGTTCGGTCGTCCTCGGCCGACTCGGTCAGGTGCCGACGAACAAGGGCAACCCGGCGTGGGTGCTCCAGTCGCACAGCGACCAGGAAGAGGCGCAGGCGGCCCCCGTTCACGCCGCGTGGCAGGCGGGACAGTTCGCCGCTCAGGTGCAGCAGCCGCAGGCTCCGCAGCAGCACACCGCGAACGGCGCGTACGCCCCGCAGGTTCAGGGCACGCCCCCGCCGCAGCAGTGGGGCAACCCCGGCTTCCCCCCTGCGCAGCAGCAGCCGCCCGCTCAGCAGCCCCCGCAGGGTCAGCCGGACCTCTGGGCCGGACAGCAGCAGTACGCCGCTCAGCCGCCCGTACAGGGCCCCCCGCAGGGTGCCCCGGCCGGACCGGAAGACCCCAGCATCGCGGCCCTGATCGCCAAGGGACTCCCCGAGGCGCAGGTTCGCGCGATGGACCCGCAGACCCGCGCGTCCGTCCTGGCGACGTACGGAGGCTGATCCGTGCCCGAGAAGACCACTCCCGCGCGTAAGGCCCCGGCCAAGCGCACCGCGAAGAAGGCGGCCACCCCCGCGCGTAAGCGCGGCCCGGTCGCACCCCCCAAGCCCCCGGTGGTCGAGCCGGTGGAAGTCAAGGAAGAGAAGGTACCCGCAGTGTCCGAAACGGTCGAGACCCCCGAGAACGACGAGAACAAGCCCAAGAGGGGCCGTCGGCCCAACGTGGTCGGTCAGGCCAACGCGCGGTTCGTGAAGGCCCGTGCCCGGCTCGACAAGGCGCAGAAGAAGGCCGACAAGGTGCAGTCGGTACAGGACGAACTCGACGCGGCCAAGGCCGAGTTCGAGGAGGCGCAGCGCGAGTACCGCGAGGCGTTCGAGGCGTCGCTGAACTCCGTCCCCTCGGTCGACGGCGACGACGACGGCGGCGACGAGGAGTAACCCTCTCGCCAACTCCCAAGCTAGGGCCCCCCGTTCGCTCATGCGGGGGGCCCTTTCGTCTGCCCGGAGGATGACATGAACAAGCAACCCGACGAACCTGAGCCGTTCTCGTTCGTCTTCGAGCGTCTGGTGATTCTCCGGGCGGCGCACAAGGTGCTCTCCGAGCTGGGGATGGACCCGGACATTTCCGAACTGCTCGACACGGCCGGTTGGCTGGCCGGTGACGACGTGGACGGCGACCCGACCGGCGTCATTTCCACCCCGCCCGACGACGAGAGCGGGGGCGAGAGCATACGGGAGGGCGAGGGTGGCACAGGTGCCTAGCCTGCTCCCGTTCGCCATGCAGGCGCTCTCACAGGGATTTCACATCTTCCCCGTGGAGCCGGGAGGCAAGACCCCAATTCGCATCTACCAGGACCGGCCCAAGGAAGACGCCCCCTGGACGATCAAGTGGTCAGAGGTGGCCACGAACGACCCCAACAAGGTTGCGCAGTGGTGGACTTACGCGCCGATGGCGAACATCGGAATTGCGTGCAAGCCGTCCGGGCTGTTCGTGGTCGACTGCGACCAGCCCAAGGAAGACAACCTGTTGAAGGACACCCAATGGGAGTACCTGCATGAGCTGTTCGGCCCACGTGTCGACGGTGAGACAGTCTGGGATCAAGTGGCCGAACGCTACGGCGGCGACCCCTCGGCTGTCCAACGAGCGTTCAACACATATCAGGTGGCAACGGGTAGCGGGGGCAGGCATTTTTACTACCGCTGGCCTCCCGAAGTGCAGTCTTCGCAAGACAGCATCGTTCGCGGTCTGCTCGACGTGCGGGGCAACGGCGGAGAGCGCGGCGGTTACGTCCTTGCGGCTGGGAGTGTCACAACTAGCGGCCGCTATACGGAAGATGGCGGCCCCGGTGATGGAGTTCATGCGGCAGTTCGCAACGCACCTGGGTGGCTCGTTCGCCTCTGCCAATACCGTGAGCCCGTCCGTCCGCCTCGCTCCCCCTTCAAGCAACCACGGCATATGGCGTTTCACGGACTCGTAGAGACCGTGCGGTCCGCCCCCGATGGGAACCTGAACAACGGCCTGTTCTGGGCCGCACGTGCCGCGTGTACGGACGGCATGAGCGAAGAGGAATGCATCACGCTACTCGCCCCCGAATACGTCCAGTTGGGCGGGAACGGCGGGCACCGGCAAGCGGAGGCGACGATCAAATCGGCGTACCGCAACCAGAGAAGGAAGCTGGGCATATGAGCGACGACGTGTCATATCACTGCTACGTGCCGCAGACCATCCCGTGCCCCAACTGCACATCGTGCGCGGAGCATTCGGGACGTGAGCCGAAGGTGACGGTACGGACCCGGTACTACCGGGTGCTCAAGTCGGGGGAGCGGCAGGAAATGACCAAGGAAGAGTACGACCGGAGGCTGATTCAGTAGTGGGACGCATCGTCATCGAGACGGACCCGGAGACCGGCAAGGATCACGTCCAACTCACCCTGGACAACGGGCAGACGCTCATCTTCCACGGTGACGGTAACTCCGAACTGCGCCTGCACAAGGCGGAGACGGACTACATCGACGTGACCGGCACGGACGGCGTCAAGGAACGCATCCCCGGCCTGGTTCACCCCGAGCGCTGGTCATTCTCGCTCAACATCGACAACATCCCTGGGATCATTCACAACGATCCGGAGCCATCGGAGGAATGATGGACACAGAGGACAAGTGGCGGCTCGTATGGGCCGGTTGGGTAGCGGCGTTCATCGTCGCTGAAACGATCGCTCTGCGGACGAAGCATCCGCACGCTCCCCTGAGTCACCACACGCGCAAGGCACTTCGGGCGGGCGAGACGCGCGCCGGAAGCATCGTCCTTGCCGGTGCCTCTGCCTGGTTCATCCATCACATCTACAGGAAGGTAGCCGATGGCTGAGAACCGCCCGGCGCACGCGTACGGCTCGGCCAACTGCCGGTGCGAGAAGACCGGCCCCGAGCGTACGTGGAACAACGCCCTTGACTGCCCGCTCCACGGCCCGCAGGACACCCCGGAAGAGGCAGCGACCTACCGGCCCCCTCCGACGCACTACGCGGGCGCTGGCGGCATCGACCCGTGGACGTTCATACGGGCGCACGGGCTCGACTACTGGCAGGGAAACATCATCAAGTACGTGACCCGCGCCGGTAAGAAGGATGGGGAGTCCAAGATCAAGGACCTGGAGAAGGCCCGCGACTTCCTCAACTACCTGATCGAAATGGAGAGTTCGCCATGAGAGCGTTCCTGGTGCTGCTGTGCCTCGCCCTGGCCGCTTACGCGGGCTGGGGCGCGTCTCTGGACTACTCCGAGGGCCGGTGGTTCTGGTTCTGGGTCAACGTGGCCTGCGCCGGTCTGTGGGCGTTCCTGGCCGTCCGGGTGGTCACGGAAGAGTGAGCCCCGAACATCGTAGAAGGGAAAGGCTGTTGAGCAACGCACAGGTGTGGTACGTGCTGATCGCGTCCACGGTGCTGCTGTTCCTCTGGATCATGTCGGCGTACGACTAATGGCCAAGGGAAAGAAGGCAGTTGAGATTCCGCCCGAGCGTCTGGAAGAGATCCGCGCCGACGCTCGGGCGGGCACTAATTGGGCGGCAGAGATGGGCTACGGCCCGGCCTGCCGCTGCGGCCTCAAGAGGAACGGACTCAGCGCCGATGATGGCACGTGCCCTCGCCACCCTGAGAAGGTGGCTCCACAACCGTAGTTGCCCGTGTGGCTCGTTCCCCGAGTGGGAGGAACCCCCGGACACCGTGGCTCAGCGGGTCATCCTCTCCGAAGGGGAGGAGTGGGAACGCAATGTCGGACCTTCCGACCGAGGGGCCCTGTGAGCCGACCAGGCTGGCCGACTACTGCTCTCGCTGCGGGAAGTTGGACATGCACCAAGGACACGTACGCGTCTACTGCCCGCGCTGCCATGAGGTGACGTGCGGCGGTCAACGCCAAGGGGAATGGATGGCGTTCCCCCACTACCGCAACGGGCCCAAGGGGAAGATGGACCGAATTCCCTGTATCGGGGGCCCTATTGATCCTAGGGAGGATCGTGCACCGTGAGTTTCGCAGACGAAGCCGAGAAGGAAAAGCGCGCGGGATACCTCGGGCGCGGCTGTGGCGTTGGCGCGATGCTCGACCGGCTCGACCCGAGCCTACGCGAGGAGGTGACGGCGGTACTCAAGGACCGGCCGGACATTCCGGCGACAGCAATTCGCAAGGCGCTGGTTAAGTCGGCGGAAACTTACGCGGGACGCACTTTTTCGGTACCATCGGCATATACGTTCGTTCGGCACCGTAGAGGAGACTGTAACTGTGAGTCCGCGACATAGGTACTACCGCGAGACGCGATGGCACAAGATACCGGGATGGTGGTATTTCATCGCGTGGGTGGTCGCCCTCGGCGTCGGATTGGCTGTAGTCCTCTCTGGCGGCATCGGGCTCGACAAGGGTGCCAGCACCCCGACCCCGGCCCCCGCGACCGTCACAGCCACCACCACGGCCCCCGGCGAGGCTGTTCCGGGCCCGACCGTCACCGCTACGGAGACGGCGACCCGGACGGCCCCCGGCCCTACCAAGACGATCAAGGTTGAAGTGACCAGACCGGCCCCGACCGTCACCGCGAAGGTGACCGTACCGGGGCCGACCGTAACGGAAACCCAATGCAACGTGGTCGTGTACGGAGCCGCTACGGCTCCCGCCCCCACATGCTGAAAGGCGCACGATGAGCCTCACCGAAGACGCGGAGAATCAGGACGAGTTGGCGCGAGTCAAACGTGAACTCGCACGCGTACAGCGGCAGTTGTACGAGACGAAGCACAAGCGCGCTGACTACCTGGAAACCGTGCACAACGCGGTCGTGGAGACGATACAGGGAATCAGCATCAACCCGGTGCCGCTGCTGACCGGCGTACCCGAGGGTGCCCGGCTGCATCACGTGGCGCTGCTCTCCGATCTCCAGACGGGCAAGATCACGCCTGACTACAACTCCACCGTGGCCGCTGAGAGGGTGGCGCTCTACGCCGACAAGGTCATCGAGCAGGGCATGAAGACCGGCGTGCGGGACATCACCGTTGCCATGCTGGGCGACATGGTCGAGGGGGTGGACATCTTCCCCGGTCAGCAGTGGCTTATCGACTCGACGCTGTACCGGCAGGTTTTCGACACAACTCCGGTCATCATCGCGGAGTTCGTGCGGAAGCTGCTCACGTGGTACGAACACGTCACCGTGGAAGCCGTACAGGGGAATCACGGCAGGATCGGCAGGCGGGGAGTGTTCGGCCCGGAAGACAACGCGGACCGCATGGTGTACCGGGTGGCGTCGCTGCTGCTCAGGGATGAGCCTCGCGTGACGTTCAACATGGCGGACCCCGAGGGCGAGGCGGCGTGGTACAAGATCGCCACCATCGGGAACTATCGCGCCATGCTCATTCACGGCGACCAGATCCGTGGAGCAAACGGCTTCCCCTGGTACGGACTTGGCAAGAAAGTCCACGGCTGGGCGTCCGGTGCCCTCGGCGTCGGCGTGACGTTCGATGACCTGTTCATGGGGCACTACCACCAGATGGCGGCCGTACCGCTCAACCACCGTACGGTGTGGGCCAACGGCTCGACCGAGTCCTACAACACGTTCGCACAGGAAACCCTCGCGGCGATGTCCTCACCGGCCCAATGGCTGCTGGCAGTTGACCCGGCAGTCGGCAAGGTCGAATCCGCCTACCCGATCGGATTGGCATGACTCAACACGAAGCGGACCACGGACCGACCGGCCTGCGCATGATCCATGTGCGGCTGACGGACGACCGGGACGCGGTCGGTATCGGCATCTACCACGTACACCCCAACGGGCACCCCAGCGTGCCCGGTTCCGAGGGTCAGCAGGTGGGCGAACTCCTCGCAGCCATACGCCTGTCGGAACCGGAGAAGCTGTACGAGATCGCGCAGAAGATCACCATGTGTGCGATCAAGCTGGAAGAGGAGCGCAAGGGATCATGACGTTCCGGGGCCCGCGACCCGACTACGTGATCTACGACGAGGCGTTCACCTTCGGCCAACAGGGGCCCTACACAACGGCGTTCGGCACGTCGAGTTGGGGGCCCCCGCATCTGTCCCGCGTCTACCGGTGCCGGTGCGACCACCCCGAGAGCGAGCATGACAGCTCGGGCGTCTGCCACCGTCCCGGAGGGTTTGCAGGCATATGCGACTGCGGCCCGCGAACCCCTGACCCGCTCGTAGAGATGATCGAATCATGGCTCTGACCCGATGGCTCCGGGTGGCACTGGGCGGCCTCACAGCGGCGCGCCCGGCCCCCCTCCCGGCCCTCCCCCGGCTGGTGCTCATCGCGCCGTACATGCGGGATGCCCAACTGTGGTGCTGGGACAACGGCTTGCACCCCCGAGAGGTCTACATCGTGACTACGGCCGACCGGCTCAGGGGACTGGGCGGCCCGCTCGAAATCGTGTGGCTGAATGACCACCGATGGCCCAATTGGGCTGAGCACGACCGGATAGCGGAATACGTTGCCATGCTGCGATACAGGGGCAACGTGCAGATCGAACGGCAGGATCACACATGACGGACGTACGGCGCGTGCAAGTCGAGAGCGACACGCGTGACCACATCGTCAAGCTGGGCATGTTCTTCGATGGGGACGGCAGGGCCCTGTGTGGCCGTAAGCCGTTCCCGGAGCGGTGGACACAGCCCGTACTCCCCAGTGAGCGCGAACTCTGCGCAGGCTGCCGTACGGCGCTTCGGGGGCGCACGTGAGCGTCTTCGATGACATGGGGGATTGGGGGTACTGCAAACGGTGCCACCGATACGTACTGACAGACGAAGAGGGTTACCTCAACCCGCACACCACGGCGCTGAGTTCGGCCGACTGCCCCGGCTCGAAGTACAAGCCGTGGCTCAACGTCCCCAAGGAACTCACAGCGGAACAGGAACGGAGGCTGAGCGGAATTGACCCCGAAGAAACGACGCGCCGACATGACTCCCGAGGAACTGGCGGCAGTTCGGGCGAGTGACTACCGTTCCGCCATCAACAGGGCACGCGGCCAGGGTGGTCTAGTCTCCAACGAGCGCGTACACGAACGGCTCAAGTACCTGATTGACGAGAAAGGCGTACCGGCGCGGTACATCGCTAAGCGCGCGGGCGTCACGGAAGTCATGGTTCTCGCCCACTACCACCGAAAGGGGCGGACGGGCGGGAACTACGGCAAGCCGCTCACCGAATGCCGGTGGAAGTTCGAACAGGCCATTCTGTCCGCCAAGTTCGGCCCGAAGGATCAGTTCCTTGTGGACGCGTGCGGCGTACAGCGGCGCGTGGGCGCTCTGGTGTGCAAGGGCTACTCGTACGCCTTCCTGGCGCAGCAACTCGGCGTAGGGCTGGCCGTGTTCCATCGGAAGCTGGTCACGGACCGGCGCGGGCGCGTACGGGTCACGTTCCATCGGGAGATCGAGGCCCTGTACGACAAACTGATCTACCAGGACCCCGAGGAAATGGGAGTCAGCGCGCACGGTCGGCGGTACACCGCGAAGGTTGCAGCGAAACACGGCTATGTGCCCGATCACTGCTGGGACAGCGACACCATAGACGACCCCGACGCCTTCCCCGAGTGGACCGGCGCGTGCGGCACGGTCACCGGCTACAACTTGCACCGAAACGAACGCATCTTCGTGGAAGAGGTGCCGCTCAAGGCTGGCGGCACGCGCGTACGTGTACTCTGTGCGCCTTGCTGCGAGGCTCGGCAGAAGCGTAAGAGCGAGTACGAGCAGCGGCGCATCGAAGGGCGCGAGAAGGCCCTTGCGTGGCTCGCAGAGGGCAAGGCAGTGACCTGGATCGCCCTTGAACTCGGGCTGTCCACGCGAACGGTCGAACGCTACAAGAAAGAGCAGTAATGGACCTGCGCAAGATTCAAGGGCTCGTCACCCGTGAGCGCGTAACCGAGTTCCTGGAATCACTGGGAATCGACCCGGTCGACGTAGCGGAGGTGAGGATGTACCCGAACCGGCTCATCCTCACCCGGTACCTGAACAACCCGGACGGTACCCGCCAACTCGACTCCCTCGGCCCCCGAACGGCTGAAACGTACTTCACGATCAATTAGGAGGGTCGCACGTGTTCGATCAGCCCGCATCGTGCGACCCGGACGAACTCACACCGGACGAGAAGATAGAGGCCCTAATAGAGGCTGACGCGCACAAGAGGCGCGTAATGGAGGGCGCAGAGTACGAACTACTCAAGCGTGAAATCCGGCGCATGGCAGACGCGTTGGAGCACGAAGACGACCGTCTGCCCGTAATCCGGTCGCTCTCGGACGAGTTGGCGCTACCGGATGAAGAACAGGCGTACGCGATTGACCGGCTGCTCCCCCTCGGCGGCAACGCGCTGTTCGCCGGTCGGTACAAGGCGGGCAAGACAACGTTCAACGGGCAGTTGCTCAAGGCGTGGGCCGACGCAGAGCACGGCGCTAAGTTCCTGGGGGAATTCGAGTGCTACCCCGACCCTGAACGCCCCGTAGTGACCATCTTCAACTATGAGATGTCAGAGGCTCAGTTCAGGCGGTGGCTGCGGCGCGTCGGCATCCGCAACACGCACAACGTCAATGTCGTGCACCTGCGGGGACTGTCGCTGGTGCTGGCACTCCCGGCCGTCCGTGAGCGCGTCGCGGGGTGGCTCCGCGAGAGCCGTACCGGTCTGTGGATCGTTGACCCTGCGTCACGTGCAATGGCTGGCATGGGTGACGGCTCCGACAACAAGGACGTGAACCTATTCGTCGGATGGCTGGACGAAATCAAGGCTATGGCGGGTGTCAGGGATATGGTCCTGAATATCCATATGAGCCATGCTGCCGCTGTCGATAAGAGCGCAGAAAGGGCCCTAGGAGCGCAGGCGTGGTCAGCCTGGGCGGACGCTCTCTGGTTCCTGACGCTCGAAGAAAAGGGCGGAGTGAAATCCCGCTGGTTCCACGCCGACGGCCGAGATGTGAGCATGGATAAAATGCTTGTGTCTTATCAGGCGGAGGATATGAGCGTCGCTCTCGTGGATATCGACCCGGAAAGGCACGAGGAAAGCAAAATGGAAAACGCTATTCTCGAATGCATTACGCAGAATCCGGGTTGTTCGACCAGGGTTATTCGGGACTCGGTTACCGGCTCGAATACGAAGATTGCGGCTGGCCTGGAAAGGCTTATCCGCGACCAGAAAGTCATAGTGCGGGAAGGCGCAGGGAACAAGCGGGAGCACTTCGACCGGGCCACGTACCCGACGCTCCCCCCGACCCTGAACGGCCAGGTTCAAGATCCCTCAACCTGAGTGGTTCTAGTGGTTCCGCCTGGTTCCAAAACCACATGGAACCGCTACGCGTGTGGTGGTGGTTCCGGCGACCGATAGGGAGCCGGAGAACCACGCGGCTTCCCGCGCCGAACCGTAAGCTTCTACGATCATGAAGGAGAACCACTTGAGGCCCGTGCAACCCGGATGGGTGATCGTCCCCGTCAAGCAAGATCATCCCAACGAGTGGTACCACCTCGTCGGGTGGGTGGACCGTGAGCCGGTAATCGCCTACCCGGAAGGCGTATGCCTCTGGCGTGAGATATTCGGGGAGGATCGGTTCTGCGTCGCAACCCTGGACGAATGGCAGGGGAAACCCTCGGCGTCCGGTGGTGCTGAGGCTGTGGCCGACGTGGTGCGCGAACACCCTGGCATCAATTCCAGTGAGCTGCGGCGCATTCTCTACCGGGATTACGGCATAGAGAAGCAGCCCGTTGCCATCACGGACGCGGTAATGAGGAAACTCATTACCGTTCGGCAAGAGGGACCGGCACGGAGGCATTACCCATGCTGAATACGGCAATGGAATTGGCGCAGTGCGAGAAATGCAAGGCGTACGTATTCCGGTGCCATGTCGGCGGACTGCTCACCATCGTGGACCCTGGGCCACTCGA
>DASZTF010000108.1:0-11203 GCA_035548315.1 Minisyncoccota bacterium | reverse complement strand
GCGGGCACGTACCACCCGACCTTCACCGTGAAGGACGATGAGGGCCACACGGCTACCAAGTCCACGACGGTGCAGGTCACATCCGACAGCACGACTGCCGCACACATCGATTCGATCACGCCAACTTCGGGCATCGTGGGCAGCACGGCGACCATTACCGGTACCGGCTTTGCTTCCACGAGTGAAGTAACCGTGGGTGGCACTGACGCTACCGACGTGACGTTCAATGATGATGAAACCCTCTCGTTCACCATTCCGTCGCTCGCCAATGGCTCGTACAACATCCGAGTCCACAACGGCGACGAGAAGAGTAACGCAGTAGCGTTCCGGGTGACCGCAGCCGCCCCGCATCTCTCGATCTCGGGCATCGATGCTCCGACCACCCTCGCCGTGGGTGAGGAGGGCACGTGGACCGTCCACGCTAACACCGATGAGGGTTCGCTCCATTACTCGGTGCAGTGGGGTGACGAGGCACCGATGCCGTTCGCGCTCTTCATGAACAGCGACACCACCCAGGCATCCGCGACCTTCACGCACGTCTACGATTCTGCAGGCACCTACGGCCCGAAGTTCACCGTGACGGATGACGATGGTCATTCTGCCTCGGTGAGCGCCTCGGTGCTGGTGCAGTAGTTCCTCGCACCGTTCTTTTGTTCCTTCGCAAGCGGCCGCCTCTGGGCGGCCGCTTGCTGTTCACGCACCTCTCGGTGTGCGGTAAAATGGATGCATGGCTCGCGCGAAAGTAAAAAAGACTGCGAAGAAAGACGGCGACACCGGCCGTTTTTCATTCCTCTTTCGCGGCATCCTGATCGGCGTCGGCATATTCCTGGTGCTTTATTCGACTGCGTATGGTTTTTTCTTCCTCAAGTACGATACCTTTGCGGACGCTGCAGCGGTGGCCACGAGCACGATTGCAAAAGTAGTGAAGCCAGTCGCGCCGCCCAAGCCCTCGCTCGATATAAAGGCCTACAACAATAAAATGCTGCTCCTCGCACACATCAATCCAGCGTCGACCACCGCAGATACCTCCACCACCACGCCGCCGGGGCTCACGCTGATCCGACCCGGTACCGCCTCGACGAGCGTCTCCGCGCCGCACAAGCTCTGGCCTGTCTCCACGGTGTACCCGAATGTGGGCGCGCTCCTGCCGGCCAACCGCATCGTCGCGTACTATGGCAACTTTTATTCAAAAGGCATGGGAGTGCTCGGCCAGTATCCGGCCGATGAAATGATCACCCGCCTTAAGGAAGCGGTGGGCGAGTGGCAAGCGGCCGATCCATTGACCCCGGTCATTCCCGCGATTGACTACATCGCGGTGACCGCGCAGGGAAGTCCCGGTGCGGATAAAATGTATCGTCTCCGGATGCCCGATAGTCAGATCGACCACGCGCTCGATCTCGCGAGCCAGGTGAACGGCATCGTGGTCCTCGATGTACAGGTGGGTGACAGCACGGTGCAGACCGAAGTCCCGCTCCTCGAGAAGTACCTCGCCATGCCGAACGTGCACCTCGCGCTTGACCCCGAGTTCGACATGAGTCCGGGCGTGAAGCCGGGCACCGTGATCGGTACCATGGGAGCCACAGAAATTAACTGGGCGGCGAACTACCTCGCGAACCTTGTGCGTGAGCATAACCTCCCGCCCAAAATCCTCGTGATCCACCGCTTTACGGAAAACATGGTGCAGAACTATCAGAACATCACGCCGCTTCCTGAGGTGCAGGTGGTGATGGACATGGACGGGTGGGGATTCGGGGCAAAGAAGATCAACACCTACAACACCGTGATCAATCCTGAACCGGTGCAGTTCACGGGCTTCAAACTGTTCTACAAGAACGACCTCCTCCCGCCGTCGACCCGTATGCTCACCCCGTCTGAGGTACTCGAACTCACCCCGTCGCCCTCATTTATCCAGTACCAGTAATCCTATGACCAACGTCCTTGTATTGAACGCTTCGCTCAAGCACGCGCCCGAGAAATCGAACACCCAGGAAGTCGCCGATATGGTCCTCAACGAGATGAAGAAGCACGGCGAGGTCACCGAGACCCACGTGCGTCTTGCCGATAAGAACATTCCTGTCGGCCTTAAATATAAAATGACTGACGACGATGAATGGCCGGCAATAGTGGAAGAGATCAAGAAGGCCGACGTGATCCTTTTCGCGACGCCCATTTGGTGGGGAGGCCGATCAAGCCTCATGCAGCGCATCATCGAGCGCATGGATGCGTTCGATGAAGACGTGCTCCATGGCGGGCGCGCCGTGCTCCTAAATAAAGTCGCAGGTATCGTGATCACCGGCAGCGAGGACGGCGCGCAGGCCGTGATGGCTTCCATCATGAGCACACTCTCGTTCCTCAACTTCACCCTCCCGCCCAACTGCTGCACCTACTGGGTGGGGGAAGTGGGACTCGATCCCGCGACCGACGCCGAGCGCCGCCGCAAGAATCCTGCAGTAGAACACATGGCGGCGGCCACGGGGAAGAACCTCATGTACTACGCGCAGCTCCTCAGAGATCACCCGCAAAAAACGTAACGTATGTCGATTCTTTTTCTTATTGCTGCTGCAGCGTTCATCGCTACCTTCATCGGCGGATATTTTGCGGTCAAGTTTCGTGACCAGCTCCATCTCATCCTCGGATTTTCTGCGGGCGCGGTGGTTGGAGTCGCCTTCTTCGACCTGCTTCCTGAGGCCATCAGTCTTGGTACGCATTATTATGAGGTAGACGTACTGACGCTTGCGATCGCGTTCGGGTTCCTGCTCTACCTATTTCTCGATCGTCTTATATTGCTCCACACTCATGGCGAAGATGCCGAAGACCACGCGCATCACGCGCACCGCGGCATACTCGGCGCGAGCACACTTTCCACCCACAGTTTTCTTGACGGTGTGGCGATAGGGTTCGGCTTCCAGATCTCATCGGCTATCGGTATCATTATCGCCGCCGCGGTGCTCACCCATGACTTTTCTGACGGTATCAATACCGTGAATGTCATCCTCAAGAATGGCGGTAGTCGGCGAGAAGCATTCCAGTGGCTCGTCACCGACGCCGCGACCCCAGTACTCGGTATCCTTTCTACGCTCGTGATCCGTATCCCCGAGCACTTGATCGGGATTGTACTCGCGATATTCACGGGCTCCTTCATTTACCTCGGCGCAAGCGACCTCATCCCCGAAAGCCACCACCGTCACCCGCGCGCGCTCACTACGGTCATGACG
This sequence comes from Minisyncoccota bacterium, assembly GCA_035548315.1. Taxonomy (GTDB): domain Bacteria; phylum Patescibacteriota; class Minisyncoccia; order Phycocordibacterales; family Phycocordibacteraceae; genus C7867-001. The sequence continues at coordinate 7,988 of DASZTF010000108.1, read as the reverse complement.
ATCTGCGGCGCGCTCGCGCTCTACTTTATCGTGCGCATTGCGGGCTAGTCGTGCGCCGCGCGCGGCGCGGCGCTTCCCTCGGTTTCCACAATCAAATACTCGCGCGCGATGAGGTAGAACACCACGCAATCAAAGAGTGTCCCGCCAGTAAGCAGGAGCGAGTGATGGAGCCAGATACGGTAGACCTGATAGAGGATGAGTAGCCCAAGGACGCCGAGCGCCGCGGGGTAGGCCCAGCGTTTTCCGGAAAGGAGACCGAGCGCGAGCCCGAGCTTCACGATACCGTGGAGCAGGAGATAGATAGCGGCGAACTCCTTGCTGCTGATAGAAAGTGCATGCGCGTAATCATGGAGGTGTGTCGCGATAAAGTCGTCGGGATCAGTCGCAAGCTCGCCCTCGGTGAAGTGGTCGGCGAGCGCCACGATGGCGCGCAGCGGTATGAGCGCCACGATAAGACCCGCGAAGAGTTCGAAAATCCCCTGGGCACCCTTGAGGAAAACGACGACGCGGAAGAAGTCGTAGACCGTGCGCTCTTCGGTCGTCGCAGTTGGTGGAAGCATTTGTTCCATGGGGTAAGTGTACACGGGTAGCGCTGCGACGCTATACTATCGCTATGCGTGGTACCGGAGACCGCAGTGCGCCGAAGCTTCTTCTACTTTTCATCATCGTGGTGTTGTTTTACCTTGCTTTTTTTGGATTTGACTTGCGCAAGGCATACGACTACGCCTATTCCGCAGATTCGAGCATACTCCAAGCGATCGGGTTTTAGGCGGCGTGTTCTGCAATTCCGCGCTAAAATGCCTCTATGGGCCCTTATCACCTGCCTGAAATATTTGTGAGGTCAGATCGTCTTCTATGAAGGAACGGAACCGCGCTTTTGAAGACGCCTTTGGGGCCTACGCAGACGAGCTGTTCCGGCACGCGTTCTTCCACGTGTCTGATCGCGAGCGCGCCGTGGACCTGGTCCAGGACACCTACCTGCGCGCGTACGAATACGCGAAGGGCGCTGACATCGCTAATATGCGCGCCTTTCTCTATCGCACGCTCCGGCACCTCATCATCGATGAGTACCGGAAGAAGAAAAGTGTCTCACTTGACGCTATGCTAGAGAAGGACGAACACGCCGCGGATGTGCGGGTTCCCGCTGAGGAGCACGACGCGCTCGAAGCGGCGATGGATCGCCTCGATGCGGCTCAAGCGGCCGCGCGGTTGCGTGAACTTCCGGGACAGTACGCAGAAGTCCTCGCGCTCCGCTACCTCGACGGGCTCACGATCGCGGAGATTGCTGATCGCCTCGACGTGACGCAGAACCTCGTCTCGGTCCGCATCCACCGAGCACTCAAGTCGCTCAAAGACCTACTTGAAACACCATGACCAACTTTCAAACACAATTTCATACGAACGGCACGGGAATCCGCATGAGCGATGCGGAGCGTTCCCGTGTCCACGCAGCACTCACTGCACGCATGCACGCTGCGCCGGTACCGTCTCCCTTTTTCACTCGCTACTCGTTCACGCTGCGCGCAGTAGGTGCATTCGTGCTTGTACTCATCATCGGCTCGGGCGGCACCGCGTTCGCTGCTGAGGGCTCGCTCCCCGGAGACCTGCTCTATCCGGTGAAGGTAGGCATCGTGGAGCCGGTCCAGGGCGCGTTCCAAATCTCTGACACCGCCAAGGCCAACTGGAATGCACACATCGCGACCACGCGCCTCGTTGAAGCACAGGCGCTCGCGGCCAAGGGTACGCTCACGCCGGCTGTGAGCGCAGAGCTCGCTGCCAATTTCAATACACACGCAAGCGCAGTCACCGCTGCGGCTAAAAGCATCTCCGCGAGCGATCCCGCTGCCGCAAGCGACATCAGCGCAGATTTCTCGGGCGCGGTTGCGGCGCACGGTGCAGCGATCCTCGCCACCGGCAAGACGACCACGGGTGCGTCTTCGGCGAAAACCTCGGGTTCGCTCGTACTTGCTATCGCGAGCGACGAGGACACTAGTGCGTCTGATGAGGCCGCGCCGGCAGCAGCGCAGCCCATGATGGCGATGATGAAGAGCACGACGCCGCCTGCATCCGGTGACGATGCGCAGGCGACCCGTCTCTCGGAGGAGGCCCACGCCGCACTCGCCGGTGCCACGAGCACGCTCCCTACGCTTGGACTTAGTAAGGCCGAGTTCTCCCAGGCTAAGGCGCGCGCCGCCGTCATCCAGAACCGCATCCTGCGGGCAGATGCAGAACTTTCCATCGGTTCTAGCAGCGAAGCGGTGACCGACTACAATCGTGCCATCCGCGAACTCACGGCACTTATGCAGACCACCACTACCTCAAGCCGTGCACCGACTACGGGGGTGCCCAGTACCTCGGGCAGTGTGCATCCCACAACCCTCATCAACATCCATCCGTAATGCACAATAGGGTACAATAGTACGACGCATGGAGGGCCGTTCTCGTCGTCGTATACTGTTTCTGTGTGCCGCTGCCGCGCTCGCGCTTGCAGCGGCCGTGCTTGTCTACGCCCACTACTTTGGCCCGGCGGGTGATGATGGCACGCAGGTATCGTTCGTCGTGAGCCCGAACGAGACGCCGGGAGATATCGCGGCGCGCCTCAAGCAGCAGGGACTCATTAGAAGTGAGTTTGCATTCCGCGTCGCGTATCTGAGCGATCTTGCGGGTCGCGATGCACGTCCCGGAGGGTACGAACTCGCGAAGACCATGGATGTGTGGACGCTTGCCTCGACGCTCGCGAAGTCGCCGTACCTTGCCTGGGTCACTATCCCGCCGGGACTCCGCAAGGAGCAGATCGCCGACCTCCTTGCGCAAGACCTTTCCTGGACCAACGCCGAGAAAGAAGAGTGGGTGGCGACCGATACTAACCCGTCCCCGAGCTATACGGAGGGCGTCTACTACCCAGACACCTACCTGATCCCATCGGACGAGCCGCCGGTCGATGTCGCACAGCGGCTGCGCGATCGATTCGCAGAAGTGTTCGCGCCGTATGCTGCAGAAGCGCAACAGCAGAACATCAAGTGGACCACCGTGCTTACGATCGCATCGCTCATCGAGCGGGAGGCTGCCGGTCCCGATATGAAACTCATCGCGGGCATTATCTGGAACCGACTCGACGACGGTATGAAGCTGCAGCTCGACGCGTCGCTCCAGTACATAAAGGGAAATGAAGAGACCGGGTGGTGGCCGGTCGTCCATTCTGAGGATAAATACCTCGACTCGCCATTCAACACGTACCAGAATGTGGGACTCCCGCCGCACCCGATTGCCGAGCCTTCGCTCGCGGCGATCGATGCCGTGCTCAATCCCGAGCCGACCAACTGCATCTACTACCTGCATGACCCCCACGGCCAGATCCACTGCTCGAAGACCTACTCCGGCCAGGTGGCGAACGTGAACAAGTACCTCAAGTAGCCGTGGTTGAATAATCCCCAATAAAAGGTATATTCAACATATCGGCCGCGAGGCCCATTTTTATTGCATGGAAATTCGCAACATCGCCATCATCGCGCACGTGGACCATGGCAAGACCACGCTGACCGACAAAATCCTCGCTTTCACTGGCGCGGCGGATGCGGGCGTGTCCATGGACAGTAACAAACTCGAACAGGAGCGCGGCATCACCATTTACTCGAAGAACGCGGCGATCGAGTACAGGGGCACGAAGATCAACATCGTCGATACCCCGGGCCACGCAGACTTTGGTTCTGAGGTTGAGCGCGTGCTCCGCTCTATTGATTCAGTCCTGCTCATCGTCGACGCGCAGGAGGGTCCGATGCCGCAGACGCGTTTCGTACTCAAAAAGTCGCTCGAGCTTGGCCTCAAGCCGATTGTGGTCATCAATAAAATCGATAAGCCGGCCGCAAATCCAGACAAGACCGAAGAAGACGTACTCGAGCTTTTCCTCGAGCTCGGTGCCACCGACGAGCAGAGCAGTTTCCCGGTCGTGTATGCGGTCGGTCGCGACGGCGTGGCGGCGCGTAAGCTCGACGACATGCCGAGCAACGGCGGCAGCGCGATGGACCTTGCGCCGCTTCTTGATACCGTGCTCGAGCACGTCCCGGCAGCTAATAAAGAGAGCGATGCGGCAGAAGCACTTCTCGCGCAGCCCTTTAACCTGGGCTACGACAACTTCATGGGTCGCCTCGCTATTTCTCGCATTTACAAAGGCACCATCAAGAACGGCCAGAGCGTGTTCGTGAAAAAGCCCGACGGCAGCACGCGCTCGGGGAAGGTGACCAAGCTCTTCACGTTCAAGGGTCTCGAGCGCGTGGAGACCGAGAGTGCGTCCGCAGGTGACATCGCTATCATCGCGGGGCTCCCGGATATCTATATCGGTGAGACGATCGCGTCCGATGAAGGTGCCACACCGCTCCCGGCGATCGCAGTCGACGAGCCGACCATCAGCCTCACGTTCCTCGTGAACAATTCTCCGTTCGCGGGCCGCGAGGGCAAGTTCGTCACGAGTCGCCAGATTCGTGAGCGCCTCGAGAAAGAACTCGAGATCAACGTGGGTCTCAAAGTAGATTTTGTCTCTGCCGACAATTTCAAGGTGTCCGGTCGCGGCGAGCTCCACATCGCCGTCTTGCTCGAAAACATGCGCCGCGAGGGCTACGAGCTCCAAGTCTCCCAGCCCCAGGTCATCTTGCGTAAGCAAGATGATGGCGAAGTCCTCGAGCCATTCGAAGAAGCGATTATCGACACGCCGAGCGAATACCAGGGCGCGATCATCGAGAAGCTGGGCCTCCGCGGATTCCAGCTTCAGAACCTTACCCAGCATCAGAACCAGGTCCGCCTTACCCTCAAGGGCCCGACGCGCGGCCTGCTTGGCTACCGCAACCAGTTCATCATCGATACGCGCGGCGAGGGCATTCTTTCTTCACGCTTCATCGGCTTTGAGCCGTACGCAGGAGAAATTAAGAAGCGCGTGGTGGGTTCCATGATCTCCATGGCGACCGGCAAGGCGCTCGGCTACTCGCTCGCGACGATGCAAGAGCGCGGTCTCCTCTACATCACCCCGGCTACGGAGGTGTACGAAGGCATGGTGGTGGGTAACACCAGCAAGGGCGAAGAAATGATCGTGAACCCCACCAAGGCAAAGGCGCAATCGAACGTGCGCTCGAGTGGTACCGATGAAGCGATTCAGCTCGTCCCCGCGTATGAAATTACGATCGAACGCGGGCTCGAAGTCATGACCGACGACGAATACCTCGAAATCACTCCGAAGTCGGTGCGCCTGCGCAAACAGGGTCTCACGGAGAACGACCGCAGTAAGATGCGCCGTTCATAATTCGCTCGACAATTTTGTAATGGACGGTAGAGTGCCGGATATGAGCCCTGCACGTATCGCCGCTGAACGCCTCCTCGGGAAGGCGGGCATTACCATTAATGGCACCGCACCCGGAGACTTGGTGGTGCACGACGAACGGCTCTTTAAGCGCGTCATCGGTGGCGGCACGCTCGCGCTCGGGGAAGCCTACATGGACGGGTGGTGGGACTCGACCGACCTCGCCGAATTCTTCGCCAAGGTAAGCGGCGCGAATCTCGATAAGGAAAACTACTCGCTCCGCGACAAACTCGTCTTTCTACGTGCGTGGCTGTTCAACCTTCAGTCGCGCTCGCGAGCATACCAAGTCGCACACGAGCACTACGACCTCGGGAACGACCTCTACGAAGCGACGCTCGACCCGCGGATGATTTACACGTGCGCGTACTGGAGTGGCACTCCGCGCGCGACGAACCTCGCCGAGGCACAGGACGCAAAGCTTGACTTGATCTGCCGGAAACTTGGTCTCAAGGCGGGGGATCGGGTACTCGACATTGGCTGCGGGTGGGGCGGATTCGCTAAATATGCCGCAGAGAAATACGGTGCGCACGTGGTGGGTGTCACAGTATCGAAAGAGCAGCTCGCACTGGCGCAAGAGCGCTGCAAGGGACTTCCGATAGAGCTGCGACTCCAGGATTACCGGGATGTGAATGAGCTTTTCGATCACGTCGTATCGATCGAAATGATCGAGGCGGTGGGGCACAAGAATCTCCGTGAATATTTTGAAGTCGTGGCGTGCTGTCTCAAGCCGGGCGGCCTCTTTCTCCTCCAGGCCATCGTGAATCAGGAGGCGGTCACGACCGGTGGAGACGCGTGGATCGACCGCTACATCTTCCCGAACGGGGAGCTGGTCTCGGTCGAGCAGCTCGGCAAGGCGTCTGAACGGCTTCTCATGATGGAAGATCTTCATAACTTTGGTGCAGACTACGACCGCACGCTCGTCGAATGGTTCAAGAATTTTGACGCAGCGTGGCCCTCGCTTAAGGGGAAGTATGGCGAGCGATTCTACCGTATGTGGAAGTACTACCTGCTCCAGTGTGCGGGGCTGTTCCGCTCTCGTTTCATTTCAGACGTGCAGGTGGTGTTCTCTAAGGGCGGGGTGCCCGGTGGATACCAGACGGTCCGCTAGTTGACACAGCGTATAAGGCGCGCTATGATAGGGCTAACAACTCGGCTCCAGTTTTGCCGTCTTGAGAGGTTTCTCGAGACCACCCTTCGTCAGCCTCAGGGTGAAAACTCTCACAGACGCGTTGTGCTTATCACGAGAATCTCTGCCTGCTGACGAGAGCGATTCTCCACCAATCAATTCATTCAATGGCAACGTTTTATCGCACGCCCTGGAAGGGTAGCGAACCCAGCAACTACGCAGCAGTAAACCCGCATAAGTTCGGGCGTAATCGTCGTGGCGGCAAGCCGGCCTTTGGTGGTGGCAGCCGCTCGCGTAGCGATCGTCCGCACGGCAACCGTCCGTATCGTGGCGGCGGCCGCGGCCGCGGCGGAAGGGGCCGCAACAATCCAGGAGAAAATATCGATATTAATAAATTCATCAACAAAGCCGTCCCCCAGGCGGAGGCAGCCCCCTATATCCCGAAGCACAGCTTCGCTGATTTCGCGCTCAACGAGCGCATCCAGCGTAACCTCGCTGACAAGGGCTATGCGATGCCGACCCCGATCCAGGACCAGGCAATTCCGGCAGCGCTTACGGGCCGCGACATCGTGGGTCTTGCGAACACCGGTACCGGAAAGACCGGCGCGTTCCTCATCCCCCTTATCAACCGCGCAATTCTGAATCCACAGATGCGTGTCCTCGTCATGGCGCCGACTCGTGAACTCGCGGTGCAGATCAAGGACGAGTTCCGCGGATTTGCGCGCACGCTTTCGCTTGAAGCAGTGCTGTGCGTGGGTGGCGCCGGCATCGTTCCGCAGATGATGACGCTGCGCCGCAGGCCAGCGTTCGTCATCGGCACCCCGGGACGTCTCAAGGATCTCATGGAGCGCGGCGCGCTCGACCTCGGGAGCTTCGACACCGTCGTGCTCGACGAGGCCGACCGCATGCTCGACATGGGTTTCATCGACGACATGCGTTTCATCATCGGTAAGATGCCGACGCCGCGTCACACGCTCTTCTTCTCGGCGACCATGTCGCGTGAGATCGAGCGCCTCATCGGCGACTTCCTCAATGACCCGGTTACGGTCTCGGTGAAGACGCGCGACACGGCAGCTACGATCGATCAGGACGTAGTACACATCCAGCCGGGGCAGAACAAACTCGAGGTACTTGTGCACCTGCTCCAGAATCCGGAGATGTCAAAAGTGCTTGTGTTCGGCCGCACCAAGTATGGCGTGGAGCGTCTCGCCAAAGACCTCCTGCGCCAGGGTGTCGCTGCTGAAGCGATCCACGGCGACAAAACTCATGGTCGTCGTCTGAAGGCGCTCGAGGCATTCAAGCGCGACCAGGTGCAGGTGCTCGTGGCGACCGACGTCGCTGCGCGCGGCCTCGACATCAGCGGTGTCTCGCACGTGATCAACTTCGACCTTCCGCAGTCGTATGAAGACTATGTGCACCGCATTGGCCGCACCGGCCGCGCGGGCAAGGTAGGGAAGGCACTGACCTTCATCCAGTAAAAGCAAATGCGCCAGGGGGTACCCCCTGGCGCGTTTT
>DASZTF010000107.1:0-1946 GCA_035548315.1 Minisyncoccota bacterium | reverse complement strand
TTACCAACCCTTGACATGTCCCGTATGGGTTTCAGAGATGAGACCCTTCAGTTCGGCTGGCGGGAACACAGGTGCTGCATGGCTGTCGTCAGCTCGTGTCGTGAGATGTTGGGTTAAGTCCCGCAACGAGCGCAACCCTCGTCCTTAGTTGCCATCATTCAGTTGGGCACTCTAGGGAGACTGCCGGTGATAAGCCGCGAGGAAGGTGGGGATGACGTCAAGTCCTCATGGCCCTTACGGGTTGGGCTACACACGTGCTACAATGGCGGTGACAATGGGCAGCAAAGGCGCAAGCCTGAGCTAATCTCAAAAAGCCGTCTCAGTTCGGACTGGGCTCTGCAACTCGAGCCCACGAAGTCGGAATCGCTAGTAATCGCAGATCAGCACGCTGCGGTGAATACGTTCCCGGGCCTTGTACACACCGCCCGTCACACCATGGGAGTTGGTTTTACCTGAAGACGGTGCGCTAACCGCAAGGAGGCAGCCGGCCACGGTAGGGTCAGCGACTGGGGTGAAGTCGTAACAAGGTAGCCGTAGGGGAACCTGCGGCTGGATCACCTCCTTTCTAAGGATGATCCTTTAGAGACGCTCACGCTTCTCTCTTGGGTCGCTTAGATACATCAGGGCCAACCGGTTTCAGGATCGGTCTGGTCCATAGGCGGGACGCCGCCGTCTACGTTTCTCTTTCTTCATGGACGAGCCCAGCCGTTACGCCTGCGAAATCCGTCGCGCGCGACACGGCCGGTCATCGGGACCTTTCTCGGGCTTGTAGCTCAGTTGGTTAGAGCGCGCGCTTGATAAGCGTGAGGTCGGAAGTTCAAATCTTCCCAGGCCCACCATCTTGAAGCGTCCGGCGCCGCGCCGCTGAAGCGGGCGCGCTCGGGGCCATAGCTCAGTTGGGAGAGCGCCTGCTTTGCAAGCAGGAGGTCGTCGGTTCGATCCCGTCTGGCTCCACCAGCCGGGCTTTTCGTTCGTCCATGCAAAACGGTTTGCACACACTCGATCATCGATCGGGGTGCGCATGTTGTCTGACATCGTGAAGAGAGGATCGTTCCGAGCGTTCGGAAAAGCGAGCAATCGCGTTCCGCGCGTACATGTGTTTGCGGCATCAGCTGCCGCAAGCCGACATCCCTGACGGCGGCGCAAGCCGTTCGTCTTTGTCAGCGAAGCATCTCGCTTCGTTGTACGGTTCGATCCTGAGAAGAATAGCTGGTCTTTCTGTCGTGCGCGTTTCAACCCTTACGACGAAACGCGCGTGACGAATGACTGACCTAATGGATGTGTCCATGACCACGCCGAGTGGAAATGGGCATTGAGTAATGAGAGCGATCAAGTGTCGTAAGGGCATCTGGTGGATGCCTTGGCGCTGAGAGGCGATGAAGGACGTGCTACGCTGCGATAAGCCACGGGGAGCTGCGAAGAAGCTTTGATCCGTGGATTTCCGAATGGGGAAACCCACCTTCGATAACGGAATTCCGAGGCCTTGGTCTCGGATACGAGACAGAGATCCCGTGCACAGCGGGTGAGAGGTTTCGGACTTCCGTTATCACAAGAAGGAATGAGATCTCTGAATACATAGGAGGTTTCAAGCAAACCCGGGGAACTGAAACATCTCAGTACCCGGAGGAAAGGACATCAACCGAGACTCCGCTAGTAGTGGCGAGCGAACGCGGACCAGGCCAGTGATAATCCAGAGACAACCGGAAGCGTTTGGAATGACGCGCCTTAGCGGGTGACAGCCCCGTACGGGTAACGCGAAGGATTATCCATGAGTAAGGCGGGACACGTGCAATCCTGTCTGAACACGGGGGGACCACCCTCCAAGCCTAAGTACTCCTCAGCGACCGATAGCGAACCAGTACCGTGAGGGAAAGGTGAAAAGCACCCCGACGAGGGGAGTGAAAGAGACCTGAAACCGGATGCCTACAAACAGACGGAGCCCAAGG
>DASZTF010000106.1:0-1898 GCA_035548315.1 Minisyncoccota bacterium | reverse complement strand
TCGATCTGGCGCCGTAATTCTTTGATCTGCTCTGCCTGTTGCAGTAACAGAGCGATCAATTCCTCACGGCTCAATGATTCTATCGATGGTTTGTCTGCCATTCCGACGCAAAATACGACGTGTTCTCGCTAATCAATTACCCGGCGTGCTACGAATAAGTCCGTTGACCAGGATGAAAAGATACTAAAATTTTCACCCTCGGTATGACGTAGCGGATCCGAATGCCCCTCGTAATAATACCCGTGGGGAATTACTATACCAAACAATGCATCGCCATATAGACTGGAGTTTTGCGAGACCCCTCTATATAGAGTAACACGGGGCTCCGACAGCAACACTCCTGATCCTGGAGGCCCTGGAGGTGATGCAGGTATCGATTTCGGCTGAGTTACCGGGGTGGCAACCGGGCCTGGATGGGGTGCTAGCCTCGGAGGCTCATTATCTCCGCTGAAGGTTGTAGCACAAAAAGCGAGTATCCCAAATTTGGATGCAACGACTCCGAGCAATTCGCCTAGAGTCGTCGTCGTTGCACTGCCAGCAACACTTTCCGCAGTAGTAACTCCCTCCGCTACTGTCGTTGTTGTAGCAGCGGAGGTGCTCCCCGTTGTAGTTGCTCCACCGATCCAGCCGATGGATACATTCGGAGAATTGGTAGCAGCCCTACTAGACGGCTCTGCTGCCCGCTGATGTGCGATACGTCTAGATGACGTTGTTTGTACAGATCACGATTCTGCGCTCCACTCATTGATGGATCCCAGGAGACTTGACCTTCGTCACCTACCTGCGGACCTGGTTGCGCCGACTTCGGTTCTCCTCCATCCAGATCAACCGCCTGTATCGGCGTATTCCCTGCATACTGATATGGCGAATACCACGGATCCCCCCCGCCAACGGATCCACGCTCAGGAACCGGCCAAGCCGCGGATCGTAGGTGCGGAAGCCGTAGTCATTGCTATTCCCCTCACCACCCGTCACCGCCGTCCCGTTGTTCCAGTCGTTGTCCATCTCCTTCCCATTGTAGCCGTAGCGGCCACCCGCGATGTTCATCTCGCGCCCGGGCTGCGCCATGCCGAACGGGTAGTAGTTCGTGTAGCCGCGCAGGTCCACCTTGTACGGTATGGTCCCCGCGGTGTTCTGGCTCAGCTTCACGTCGCTGAAGCGCACGCGCACGTTCCCGAGGTGATCGTTCAGCTCGTACTCCTTGTCGCCGAGGTCACGCGTGAAGAGCATCGCCATGCTGTGATCGCTCATGTCGCGAGCCGTCTTCGGGTAGAGCGTTGCCACGCGCCCGTCGCTCTCCAGGCCGTATACATACTGCTCCGCCAGCGTCGCCGGGCAGCCCCCTCCTTCCTTCGGCGCGTCGCACTGGCACGCGTCGCCGATGCCGTCGTGGTCCGTATCCTTCTGGTCCGGGTTCGGCGTCCACGGGCAGTTGTCCTCGTTGTTCGGCACGCCGTCGCCGTCGATGTCCGTATCGCAGCCGTCCGGGATGCCGTCGTGGTCCAGGTCGCCGCCGCCGGTGCCGGGAGTGTCCGGGCAGGGGTCGGTGCCGTCCGGGATGCCGTCGGAGTCATGGTCGCCGGAGCAGTTGTTGAGCGGAAGGACTTTGTTGTATGGGGTCAACGAATCTGTATGACGCACTCATTCAGGTCGAACGCAAGGCGGCCGACCGTATTACCGAAGCGGGAAGGTTTCCGTAATGTTGATGGTGTGATGTACCTACGCAAAGGCCACGATTCCGATTGGAACCATGGCCTGTCTGCTCTTGAGTATTTCCTCGCGGTCGCAGTCTCAGTGCTGCACCCGAACGGTGCGTGTTGTCTCATGCCCGGCGGCACGGAGACGCAGGAAGTAGACGCCCGAGGGAAGCGCGCGTGTATCGAGCATGGCCTGGTGTT
>DASZTF010000105.1:0-2536 GCA_035548315.1 Minisyncoccota bacterium | reverse complement strand
CATCGATTCGATCACACACAGCTCCCACATTGAACGGCGTGCCCTTGCGCTCGACCTGGCGAACGATGAACTGAAAGCCGTTGTTGACGACCTTGAAGGAGTGATCACGGACCTTCAGGGGAACGTGACTGCTGAAGGGGGCACGCCATGATCGCAACCGCAACCGTCCGTGAACTCGTGTTTGACTACATCGGACTGATTGCCCGTGTGCAGCGAGGAGAGCGCATCGTTATCACCCGGCTGCGTGCCCCAGCGATAGCCCTTGTCTCCGTGGGCGATCTTGACCGGCTTACGGAGTTAGACGCACAGAAGGACAACAGAGCCGACGTAGACGAACGGGAGGGCCACCATGAGACTGATTGAAGCCTCGCAGCTACAAGAGCACTTCCCGGCCCTTCTCGACACCCTGACCGATGAAGGGCGAATCCTCGTGGTCCGGGAGGGTGCCGTTGTCGCGGCCCTGCTCTTGGCCGGTGAGTTCTTCGACCTGGTCGGGGCCTTGCTGGCAGTCAGGGAGCATGAGGGAGGGGCGGGTAACTAGCGGGACGATGCGAGAACACCCGGTCAGCATGAAGTTGGCCGGGTGTTCCATTTCTCCTCTATTGTAAGCGTTTACAGTAGATTCGCCGATTCCCGTCGTAAAAGAGCGATTCTGCTTCGCTGTTGCACTTTGCAAATGAGCGCTTCAAGATGATTCTAAGGCAATAGTTGTTGATTCCGGCCCGTCAATTGATGTAAGTTGTACTTGTCACACGAGGCTTACAATGCTGAAAACTATCTATCATATCCGCGGCTGGGTAGCGGCCATCATCGGTGCCGGGCGCATCCTTGATGCAGGTTCGACTATCGGCGATTCTTCTGTGCGGGCGTTGATGGATGTCACCCCTGAAGAAATCGTTTGCGAATCTTGGGCGCTGGTATATAATGAATTGAGCCGTGCCCATCATCGAGTAATCAGCGCTCATCCAAGCAAGGGGGGACATGACAAGACGAAGATCCTCGAAACGGCATAGCAAGCGCGCGCCGCGCGCCCTCATTCGCCAAGTACAGCAACCCGCACCAGACTCCGCCACCCCCACCAATGATCCGCACAATCGCAAGGCAACCATGCGCGTGACGCGGGTTTCGTCAACGACGAGGGTATCTTATCGTGGGATAACCCCACCAGCTTCTGAGATGGAGCGACTCGCCAAGATAGACCCGGAACTACCGGGCCGAATAGTCGGCATGGGTGAAGCCGCCGTAAATGGCCGAATTCAGAGCGAGCACATGGTCATTGAGGGGACTATTAGCTTGCAAAAGGAAGGGCTTCGCTGGGGTGCGGGCGTTACAGCGCTCATCGTATGCTTGGGATTTGTGCTGATCCTGTTGGGTAAGGATGGGGTAGGTTTTGCATCGATCGTGCTAGCAGTTGCGAGTTTGCTAGGCGCATTTCTATATGGTAAAATCAGCGACGCCAAAGTATCAAAGGGAAGCACCGAATCGGAAGATGGCTCTGATGAGGGCTAAGAGTCACCCCTTCACCTTCTTCTTCCGCTTCTTCGCCGCCTGATCCTTCTTCTCTTGCGCGTCAATCTCACTCTTGGGCACCTGCATCACCCTTCGTGCGAAGTCTTCAAACTCCGGTGACTCAACGGGCGGTTTCGGCAGTCCGTACTTGTCCAGCCCGGTATCCGGTTCCTCGTGCGACATGGAAGCCCCTTCCGGGGCCTTCTTCTTGTGCAGGACGGGTTTCTTACTTGCCATTGCGGGTAAGCTTCTTGTAGGTGAGACGGCGGCCTTCCATGCCCTTTACGGCGAGTAGGAAGCGGTCACGGTCGGTTCCGATGCGGGCGTTGAAGCGGAAACACTGCTCGTTCACGTAGGCTTGCAGGTGCATCGGATCAACCGAGATGTATGTGCCCTTCAGCGTGCGCTTAAGGCAAGAGAAGAAGTTCTCGGCGCGGTTCGTGGTCACGTTGCCCCGAACGTACTCGATTGCATGGTTGATCGTCTCGTGCGTGTACGCTTGGCCGAGGCCCTTGTACGACGCGTGCGAGTCTGTGTTGACCGTGCTGCCATGCTTGACGTTCTTCAGCACTTCACCTTGCAAGGTCTCAGCGTCAGTATTGCCGACGACCATTGCGCGTACCTGGCTTGGGCTGCCATCGACGCCGCCACGCTCAACGATACCCATCACGATAGCCTTGCCCACGCCGCCACGGCCCGCGTGCAGCTTCTTGTGTTCGTGCTTGTTCTCTTCAAGGCCGCCGATGTATGTTTCGTCCACCTCGACCGTGCCCGACACCTTGCTGAAGCTGCGAGTCTTCAGCGCCAACCGCAAGCGATGCAAGAGGAACCAAGCGCTCTTCTGAGTGATACCGAGTGCGCGGTGAATCTCGTATGAACTGATGCCGTTCTTCGCGTTCACGAGCAACCACATGCCCACTACCCACTTGTCAAGGCCCAAGGGGCTATCTTCCATCACGGTGCCGATCTTCACGGTGAACTGCTTACCGCACTCCTTGCAGCGCCAGATACGGCGCGTCTTGATGAA
>DASZTF010000104.1:0-1514 GCA_035548315.1 Minisyncoccota bacterium | reverse complement strand
TCCTGATCGAGCTCGCGCTCGATCTCCTCGAGCTGTTTCAACTCGAACTCACTGATGACGACCCGGCGCCAGCTCTGGCTCGCACGGATCAGCGCCGCATACATCAGCTTCAACACCGCACGCTCACCGAAAGCGTGCGGGATGATCTTGGTCCGCCGGCGCTCCTCACCGAACAACCGCTCGAGCAGGTTCGTCGTTCGCACAGCGCGGCGGTGTGCGATAGGCATGCGCAGGTGCGCGATGCACGCAGCGAAGTCCTCGAGGAAGCACGCGGTCGCCGAGGGCAGCTCGCGTTCAAAGCGCTTCACGAACTCCTCGCGCGCCAGCTCCGCGAGCATGGGACTTGCGGCCTGATAGGCAGCCAGCGCACGCGCCTTGACCTCGCGCCAGCACTCGGCCGGCACCTTGCTCTCCAAGTTTCGTATTTTGTGGGCGAGACATCGCTGGCGCAGGCTTCGCGGAAAGACTTCTTCCACCGCTCGGATCAGCCCCGGAGCACCGTCGGTTGCGATCAGCAGTGGATCATTCAGACCCCGCGCTTTCAGATCGCGCAGGAAATCCCGACACGTGGCCGTGTCCTCCTTCGTCCCGGGCGCCAGACCCAACAGCACTTTCTGCCCTGCGCGCGTGATGCCCCAGGCCGCCAGCACCGCTTCGCGCGGCTGTCCCAGATGCAGCCGCTCGGCGAGCCCGTCGATGAACAGGTAGATCACTCGATGCTCGCTGAGATCGCGACCCGCAAAGGCTTGATAATCCGCCCACAGCCGTTCGGTGAGCTCCGAGACCGCCGACTTCGACAACAAGCACTCGCCACGCCGATCGGTGAACGTGCGCTCGATGTCGCGCACCGAAAGCCCGCGGGCGTACATCTCGATCGCCAGACGTTCCAGTTCCTCGCTGCGCCCACTCAAGAGCGCCTGACGAATCTGCGAGCGATACGGACTGCGCGCGCCACGCACCTGCGGCACCGCGTACTCGATGCTCCCTTCTGCGCTCTTCATTCGACCGGTACGATAGCCGTTGCGGTGACCTGTCTGGGCACCGTGAGCGTAGTAGCCACGCCCGAGCCGATCATCGACCTCGCCTTCGAGGGCTTCCTCGACGATCAGTCGTGTCGCCAGCTTCACCAGATCACTCCGCTCGCTCGCGCCATCACCACGACCCGAAAACAAATCTTCCAATGCCTTCCGCGTCTTCGTGGACGCGCGTACCCTTCGCTTCACGGGATGCTCCTTTCGCTTCGATCCAAACGTCGCCAAACGTTCGAATCTTGAGGATGCATCCCGTCTTCGATTTACAGCAAGGTTAAGACTTCACCAATGACAAGTCCCGAGTCTCACAGTAAGACGGCGTCTCGACGCTACTCTACCGACCTATTGAGAATCCACTAAATGGGTGACACTTTTCCGGTTGCGCGCGGTCGAAGGATTCCGGATGCTCCAAGACGAGGCCGGAATGAGCGACAGCGACGAACTGAGAGAGATGAAGCAGCGCCGGGTGAAAGGTGCGCGGCT
>DASZTF010000103.1:0-23255 GCA_035548315.1 Minisyncoccota bacterium | reverse complement strand
GGCTCACCCGGAACGGTTCGTCCGCCAGCCTCCCAAACCCCCTTCTCTCCCTTCTGCGGTCTGGATCAATAGGCCTCCCGACAAGGAGAAAACTCCTTAAACTTTTACCGCGTGTGTCTCATTTTTATTGACACGCACCGTGTCGATGCTGTCCCCGACGCTGTAATCCTCTTCGGCTTTGTCCGTGCCGTGCAGGAACGCGGCGAACTCCAGTCCCTCCGTCTCGAAGGTGAGCTGCAGCGCACGCAGGGCGACCCCGGCGATGGCGACGGCATCCTCCGGCGTGAGGTCCTTCACGAGACTCGATGCCCGCGCCGCGAGCGTCTCGAGCACGCGCACCCGGAGGGCTTCATCTTCGACATTCTCGGTCTCGACGATCTGCCGCGTCTCGTAGGGCAGGCAGAACAGGTCATCCTTCATGTACCACCGGACTTCGCGCCCGGACGGGTTCTGCTTCGATGCCAGGATCTCAAGGCGCTGCCGGTAGGTTCCCCGGATGAACTGGCGCGCGGGAGGGACTGCTTCCTCGATCTTCGCGAGGATCGCGTCCCCCCCTCATGAAGATGTTCTTGTCGGGATCAGTTCCCTCGAGCGCCCACAGAATGAGGCCGTCGCTCACCGCCTCGATCAAGCTGCTCTTGCCGAGCCGCCGCTCGACCTCCTGGCGCAGGAAGACGTAAACGGCCGGCGATTTCACGTTCTGCGACGGCTCGATCAACGGGATGTTCCCGGCCGTGCTCAGCGAAACGAGGTACGGGCGTAGGTACTGGTTGAACGCGTCGGTCGTGATGTGGCTCGTCGTGATGTGCGTCGCGATGTACTTCCGATCGCGAATGCGGACGTTGACGGCCAGTTCCTCCGACAGGAGCTCCTCTTCCGTGTCGATGTACTGGACCACTCGCGACGTGACGTACGTCAGGCTCGTCGGCGTCCGGCCAAACTCGCGCAACCGCTTGATCGTCCCGCGGATCTTCGCCCGATGATCCTCCTGGATGCTCGCCTGCAGGAACGCGCCCGTCTTTCCCCTCACCTCGGACACGCCGGTCTCGAAGAAGCCGTCAGCCCCGCCGTCATGTGTTCCGCCGAGGGGCACGTAGGTTGAACCGGAGACCGCCGGATAGAACGCCTGCACGAAGTCCTCAAAAGGGGTTCCTTCGACGCGCTCCAAGGCGATCGTCACGACGTCTGCGGTAATGGTCTGCACCATCACATTGTCGCTGAAAGCACTGAAATAGGGCGCCTATTTCGGGCGCTTGTCGTCGGACGTTCCGCCCCATCTACCCGAGACGGGGAGGACGTTCTCCGTGTACGCGACGCCCGGCGGGGGCGCGACCCGCTGCGCTGGTGCCGGTGGCGAGGCGCGTGGCGTCGCGCTCACGATGATGGGGCCGTGGACGATGACGGTATAGGACGTCTTCGTCGTGGTGATTAGAAGGCTGGTCGGCATGCAATGCAGACCGGAGACAAGGAATCCGGCGACTTGTCGGTGCATTCGAGAGGCTTTTGGCGCAACCATCTTCTTCGGCACCGACGCCTTGAAGGCTCGGCCAAGGTGGTCCAACGCTCGCGATTCAACCTCATTCGTGAGGCGCAGATCTGGTTTAGCCGGTCTCCTGAGCAGCGACCGATTTCCAGTGAGCTCGAAAACGTCGTCGTCCTAAGTGACGACTTCTATCAGGAGATCCTAGACCACCCCGTCCCGAACGATCTTGGGGGGTGAAGGTCCTTGCGGCGTCGCCGGCCATTCTGGACCTGTACATGTGGCTCAGCTATCGCAGCTTCAAGGCGAAAGGAACGGAGTCGATCCCCATCTTCGGCGAGTTCGGCTTGGCGAATCAGCTCGGCTGCGTCGAGTACCGGCTGAGGCGGTTCCGCGTGACTTCGAACAATGGCTCGACACCATTCGCGCAATCTGGCCGCAGTGTCCCGCCCCGATCGCGTCGAATTGCCAGAGCATCGAGATCCGGAATGCGACAGCCGTACGGGAACAGCATTCCTCACAATCGGCCGTTCGGTGAGCCATCGGCACCCCGTCCTTTTCGCAGCCCGAACGACGGACTGCTGACGGTGCGTCGTCGTCTGGACAAGGCGTCTCCCCCGAGCAATGTCGTCCGGATGCGCTAGTTCGAGGGACTGTTCAGACGCCGTCTGGACAATCCTAGCCGCATTGGGTTCGACTGATGTTCGCCGCCTTTTCGCTGGGTCGACTCACAAGGTTATAGGTTGACACCCAAGTCGATGCAGATTGCATCAACGAACATTGGGGCGGCTGGCCGCAAAACAGCAAGCTGCTCAGCCAAGGTGCGCCCGAGGTTGCGCGCCTGAGCGTGGAGCTTGTCTACGACGACCGACGGATTGAGGTCGTACTGATACTTCAGGAAGGTGCTTGGGCCTTGGATCTCAATTCCCCAGGGCGCGGTCGTGGCGGGTGGGAAGTGCCGCTTGTTATAAGTGACGATCACAGTCGCCCCGGAATTCACCGCGGTGGCCAGCACATGACGATCCTTGGGATCGTTGGTCATATGCTCGACCAGCGGTTCGTAGCCGGGTACCCAGGCATCTCCGAAATGTTCGCGAAGTTGAGCGACGAGGTATGCCGTCTTCTGTGCGGACAGGCCAATCCGCTTTTCGAGCGTCCGAACCGTTTCCGCGATGATTTCATCCGACCATCGCGGAATATACAGCCGCGGGGGCTCAGCGAGTCTGAGCAGCGTGTCCCGGAGGGGTGCCTGCACCAGGACGCACGCGTCCAGAACCGCAGGAAAGTCGGCGGTCACTCGTCTTCGGCCCCCTCGGGAAGTACGACCTTGTCGTATGTGCCGGCCTCCATCTCGGCTCTTGCCATGTTGTTGATGGCCTCATGGCGGGCGGCATCGCGCCGGCGCTTATAGTCGAGCAGATCGCGCAGGTAGATCCTGCGATGGGAACCGACCATGTGGAACGCCATATCGCCGTTTTCCAGCAGCCGGATTAAGAATGGCCGGGACACGCCGAGGATGTCCGCGGCCCGCTGCGTCGTGAGTTGCTGATGCTCCGGAACGATCGAGACCGCCTTTCCGGCCTGCAAGTTCTTCAAAATTATCAACAGAAGATCGTGGACCGGTTCTGGAATCGCGATTTGATTCCCGTCTGGCCCCACGAGTTTCGCGTTCCCCCGCTGGACCAGGCGGCGCAGATCGCGGATCTGGGCTCCCTGGGTCTCCGGAATTGAAATCGGGTCGGAAAGAGTCGAAGCCATACTGTCCTCGTCCAATCGTACCATAAACGAATTATTCGAAACAGTCGAATTTTTCGAACATCGTTGGGCATACTGACATGGTGCTTGCAATCCGGAGAATGAATGAGGTCATGAAATGAGGAACGCAAATCGGCACATTGGATCATCGCTTGGCAACTTCCTCCGCGGCGAGGGCATTTTGAGGAGGCGCGGGCCGTCGCAATCAAAGAGGCCGGCGCTTTCCAGGTCAAAAAGGCGCATCGAGGCGGGGAACATCAGCACGGTCGAGATGGCGCGAGGGATGAAGGCGAGTCGCGCAGCGCTCGACCGGTTCCGGGCCTCCGGAAATCGCGTCCGTCACCTTGCAGATGATGAGTAGATCGGCCCGCGCAATCCGGCGCGACCCTCCGAATTGAGCTCGTCTGAGCGTCTGAGCGCGCAGCATCGGACGGTGTCGGTGCCGATCATTGCATGATTGGGCGAAAATTGATCTTATATAAGATCCAAGGCATTGCCAGACTTGAACTTGTAGCAACTCGTTATGGATCGAATTTCGCCCGCGCATCGCAGCTGGAACATGAGCCAGATCAAAGGCAGAGATACCCTGCCGGAGCGACGGGTGCGCTCCATCATTCATCGGCTTGGTTTTCGCTTCTCGCTCCGGCGAAAGGATCTGCCGGGTCGCCCGGATATCGTGCTGACCCGCTACCAGATCGCGGTATTCGTACATGGATGCTTCTGGCATCGCCACAAGCGTTGCGCCAAAGCGGTGATGCCCAAAACGCGCCCGGAATTCTGGGCTGCGAAGCTCAACGGGAACGTGGAACGGGACCGGCGCAATACGAAAGAACTCAAGAAGCGAGGATGGCAAGTCCTTACTATCTGGGAGTGTGAAGCCCAGGATGAATCCAGGTTGGCAACAAGGCTGGCAGCCAGACTCATCCCGCTACGCCATGACTGAGCCAACCCCAATCATCGACCTATTCGCCGGTCCGGGTGGGCTCGGGGAGGGCTTCTCCGCGTTCCGGCATCAGGACGGCTCCTCTGCGTTTCGCATCGCGCTCTCCATTGAGATGGAAGAGTGGGCTCACCAAACTCTCACGCTGCGTAGTTTCTTCCACGCCTTCGATCGTGGCAGCGTGCCGCTTGAGTATTACGCGCATCTGCGCGGAGAAATCACCCGCGTTACGCTGTTTGAACGCTTCCCGCAAGAAGCGGCGGCAGCGGCGCAACGGGCCTGGAAAGCCGAACTCGGGTCTGTCGATCCGGACGAAGTCGATCGCCGGATTCGTCTTGCCGTGCCTGAGCACGAGCCGTGGGTACTCTGTGGCGGGCCGCCGTGCCAAGCCTTCTCGGTTGTAGGGCGCGTGCGCAACGGAGGCATCTCCGATACAGACACCCGTGTATATCTCTACCGCCAGTACCTGCGGATTCTTTCGGTGCATGAGCCTCCGGTCTTCATCATGGAGAACGTCAAAGGGCTTCTCTCTTCACAACTGAAGGGCAGCGAGATTTTTCAGCAGATGATCGAAGACCTTCGTCACCCCGCAGGGGTCGGGAAGGTGCGAACGAAATCCGGTGCCAGATATAGACTTTATCCTCTAGTGCGCGATCAGGTAGCGTCCGATCCCGCAAAAGCACCCCGTGATACCTGGGAGCCAGGCGAATTCGTGGTTAGGTGCGAGGACTACGGGATTCCGCAGTCACGTCACCGCGTTATTCTGCTGGGAGTTCGCGAGGATGTGGTTTGCGCATCCGTACCGGCGCTCAAGCGGCATGGCAAGCCAGTGTCGGCGCATTCCGTTTTATGCGGCTTACCGCGTATTCGCAGCGGGCTGAGTCGCACCGAGGACGGGCAGATCCAGTGGCAGGATGCGCTTTATGCGATCCGCGATCTCGGTTTCATGCGGTCGCGGCGCACCGGGGATGAGCAGCGGGTCCGTGAACGCGTGCTTAGGACCCTTTATGGTATGCGGGAATTTAGCGCTGACCGCGGCAACGAATTCATTCCCTATCGCCCCAGCGTTGACTACCGGCCTGACTGGTTCATCGATCCGGCCCTCGGCGGCGTCTGCAACCACACATCGCGGCCGCATATGGCGGCAGACCTGCATCGCTATCTGTTTGTTGCCACTTACGCTAGGATTCACGGACGTTCCCCGGAGTTGAGGGATTTTCCGGTTGAACTCCTCCCCGACCATCGCAATTTGGAAGACGCTCTGGACAAGGGCTATTTTGACGACCGGTTTCGCGTGCAGGTATCCTCCCGGCCTGCCACTACGATTACCAGCCATATCGCCAAGGACGGTCACTACTTCATCCATTACGACGAATCGCAATGCCGCAGCCTAACCGTGCGCGAAGCGGCCCGCCTGCAAACCTTCCCAGACAACTATTATTTTTGCGGACAGCGTACACACCAGTACCGCCAGGTCGGAAACGCCGTGCCGCCGCTGCTGGCATGCCAAGTTGCGGGGATTGTCGCAACGCTTCTTCTCGGCATAAGCGAATCCGCTCCGCAATCCGCCATTCCCGCTTTAGCATCGGAGGGCGCAACTAATGGATGAGCTGCGCGAGAAGCTCAAACAGCGCTTCCCGCTGCTAACATCCCTGCGAATTCTCCGCGGCTCAGGTGAAAGCGAGGATCTGTCGGCGTTTGTGGGCATCCTTCTGGCAGCCATGGAAGGAAAGCATGATTCCTCATTCTGCTTTGTGTTTCCGCGCAAGGCTGGCATCGCTCCGCTCAGTGCGGTCCTCTATGCGCTGGGACGGTTTGCCGTAGATTTCCCGGCGCTTGCGGAAGCCTACGCCAAAAGCAGCTTTGAAATTGGCAAGAATGTCCGCCTGATTCCGGAAGGCAAGGTGTTCGAGTTCGCAGGCGTCTGGCCGGGCTTCGAAACAGGCTTCCGCCTGAAGCTACTGGGCGAAAACGCGTGGATTACATGGCCCGTCTCCGAGATTCTGCGCATCGAGCCCACGCACCGCAAGATGCCCAAGGGACGCCCAATCGATGCGCACAACGCGCGGGCGCAGATGCCATTGTCCCCCTTCGACCGGCTCATCGGCACCAAGACGTTCGGCAACGCATCACTCGCCGTCAATCACGTGCTGTACCTGGGAGGGCGCACTGAGGTGGAGACGTTTCTGGCTGAGACCTCGCTCTGTGGCCCGAACGACGAAGTGCGGGCCACGATGGATTCTCTAATTGCGGCCGGGGACATCGAGGAGTCCGGGGTCATCCGACATCAGGATAATTACCAGGCGGTCGGAGAACCACTGGTGGCGATCACTTCGCGACTTGACCATATCGCCGCCGCTTGCGCGCTCGCACCATCGCGCTCCAAAGTCGTGGTCGTCGATGGAGCCCGGCGCATCACGGATCTTGCGAAGTTCGACGCCATCGCACAGTCGCAGAACCTGATTATCGTTGCCGAGCCGGACGAGGAGGAAAAGCTCCAGCAGCTTCATGATCGCGGTTGCCGCTTTTGGCGGTTTTCACTCGCCGACCTGGAAATGGGAACGCCGCAGGAGCACAGCCGCTATTTCGACGGTGTTTTCCGCTCAGCCCGTAACGAGGCCCACTTCAAAGCCGAACTCATTCCCTGCGGCAACGGCCATCTCGAATCCGCAGCCGATGCACTCGAAGCCTGTCAGGCGACCCTTGCCGAGTCAGACGGCGACGAAACACAGATGCTGCTTGGCCAGATCTATAGCCTTCTCATGCATTGTAGCGGTTTGCTCTCGCCACCAGATGACTCCGAGCGCGCACGACTGGTGGAGAGGGCAGGGCGGCTCAAAGATGCCGCAGGGGAGCGCACGTTATGGCTCTCCGAGGCCACAGCGACCGCCCTAAAGCGAGCCTGTTGCGCAATGCAGGAAGCGATAGCGGACGAGACATTGGGGCGCTCTAAAGGGCAGGCCGCGAAAGACCTGCTCTTGGATTTACGCAGCCGCCAGGTAGCTCCAGTGGCTTTGGTGGCACGCTCTGCTTCTAACCGCCAAAACGTTGCGCAGTGGCTGGAAAGAGAAGACCTCGATTATCCCGTATTGCTACCCGCCACGCTGGGCGAGGGGGCATTCTTTGAACACCTCATCTGCACCGCGTGGCCGAACTCTCAAGCGTTCAACCGGATTGTCCACCGATTCGCCGCACCGGTGGTATCACTGGTTGCCTATCCGTTCGAATGCCGCTGGCTTGATCTCTTCAGGCGCAAACAGAGAGCCGCAGGGCGGGTACCGGCTATGACCGCTGACGAAAAGTCAGGGATGCTGGGGTTGCCGTCGGGTGCATCTTGGCCGAGCGAACCCGAGCCGCGAGACTTTGCGCCCGAAGCTGCCGCTTACGCCAGGGAGGCCCAAGTCGATCTGGAAGAACGCATGGCGCGCAAAGGGCTGCTGCCCGCCGTGAACGGCGAGGAAACCGTAGCTGCGCGCCTGGTGAGTTTCTCGGGCGACTCCTACGCGTTCATAACCGACACGTTCCGACTGCCGGTCGTCACCGATCTTGCCACAGGCGATGCAAAAGCCGACTACAAAGTCCCCCGCCGGAAAGTCGCGGAGATTCACCCCGGTGACGTAGTCGTGTTTCGTGAGACAGGGAGGCGTGACGTGATACAGGCGCTCGCCGATGCGCAGCTTGGTCAGGAAGCGCCCATTATTCGCGAGCGGGCCGCTCGATGGCACAGGGCACTGCGTGCATCCGGCCTTAGTGAAGACGAACTCGTCGCGGAACTGGAAGAAGTGAACTGCCCGCGAACACTCCAGACAGTCCGCGGCTGGCTGGCGGATGATTCTATGATCGGCCCGAAAAGGAAGGAAGATCTCGAAGCGATAGCCTATGCGCTGGGCGATCAAAAGCTGCTGGAGGAAGTCCCTGCAATTTGGGAAGCCATCCACCGGTTGCACAGCGAGCACTTAAGTGCCGGCACGCGGCTTTCAAAAATCCTGCTCGATAAACTGCCGCAGCGAATGGGGCAGATTCAGGAAGGCAGGACACGTATCGACATTGACGAAGCGACAAACGCGTGGGTCGTCCAGGTCGAAACAATCGCGGACCGATCTGAATCCAGACCCCGGTCGTGGGTCAATTCCCTGCTTCGGGATAGCGATGACTCTCTGGTGCATTGATGGCAAGAATGATTCCGCCGCACTGGCACGACAACACACCAACAAGCGAACAACGGGTTTTCAACGGATTGAAGAACGATCCGTTGACCGCAGACTGGACTGTTCTGCATTCGCTCAACCTCCGCCAATCCGGCAACAGGCCTTACGGCGAAGTGGATTTTGTGGTGCTAATTCCAGCAGCAGGGGTCTTCTGCCTGGAAGTGAAAGGAGGCCGTGTCGCCTGCAAAGACGGTATCTGGACGACAACCGACGCATTGGGTGTGACCCACACACTGAAGCGCAGTCCGTTTGCTCAAGGCCAAGTTGGGATGCACGAACTGCGTAAGGCCCTGGAGTCAAAACTGGGCCGGCCGGCGGATTTTTACCAGGTTCCGTTTGGATTTGCCGTTGTATTCACCGACATCGACGCACCCCCGCGCGACATTGGGACCGAGCCGTGGGAAGTCATCGACCGCTCCGATCTTCACACCGGCATTGCGGCTCACTTACTTCGGGCAGCCAAGCACCAGAGGGTGCGGTACCGTTTGCATGGCTCCCCCGCACAGCCACAGCCGGATCTCATGCGCGCGATCCGCGATGCGCTCCGGCCGGACTTCGAGCGCATAGTCGCACGTAGCACCATGGTGAGCGAATCGGAGCGCCGCCTCCTCACGCTGACCGAGGAACAGTACGCAACGCTTGATTTACTGCACGGCAACGACCGCTGCATCTTTGAGGGGGCCGCTGGAACCGGCAAAACCCTGCTTGCACTCGAATACGCGAAACGTTGTGCGCAACAGGGGGAGCGCGTATTGCTCATCTGCTTTAACCGGCTTCTGGGGGAATGGTTTGCCGCCGAAATCCGAGCAACCTGTGGAGTAACGAACATACTCGCAGGCCGCTTCTACAAATGCCTGCGTGACGCCATCCTGCGCTCCCCTATCGCGGGCGAGTTCCAGGGGGCCGAGCGCGGAGCGAGCGAATCGGACCTGTTCAACAGTGTCTTCCCCCTTTACGGGGAGATGGCGCTCGATGCCTCGGCCGAGCGGTTTGACGTGGTGGTTATGGATGAAGCCCAGGACCTCATGCGCCCCGCCGTGCTGAATCTCGTCAACATCTGGCTTAAAGGGGGCTTACGCGAAGGTCGCTGGGCGTTCTTTGGCGACTTTCACAGACAAGCCATTTATGGCGGACTGGATGCACCGGCGCTTCTTGCGCTCGTGCATTCGACCTGTGGGTATCACACCCGAGCGAGCTTACGACAGAACTGTCGCAATACACGCCGTATCGGCGAGGAAACCGCGCTCCTCTCCGGCTTTGATGCGCCTCCCTACCGTATGGGCCAGATCGACGGCTCACCCGTGGATTATCTGGAATATACCGACGCGGGCTCCCAGCGCGCCGCGCTCAGCACTGCGTTATCGCGCCTTGCTGCAGAGCCCGGGATCGCGCCCGAAGACGTGATCATTCTCTCCCGGTACCGCTTCGAACAATCCGCAGCAGGGGCACTCGCCAATGAGGCCGCATTTCGCATTCGCCCGGTTGATCAACCGGGTCAGGCAAAGACGAGGGTTCCGACGTTTGCGTTTGCCACTGCTCAGGGATTCAAAGGCATGGAGAGCAAAATTGTGGTGCTAGTTGATGTGGATCGGATAGAGACCGACGAAGACCGGTCGCTTCTATATGTATCGATGTCACGCGCACGCAGCCTGCTTATCGTCCTGCTTCACGTTCGCACAAAAGGGGCGGTGCAGGAAGCGTTCAAGAAGCGCCTATCGGAATTGTGGAGGTCATGAAGATGAGCGCAGGCGTTCGAAGCGACATCGTAGGTTTCCTCACGCGTGAGCTGGTTGGTCCCGATCCGGGCCTTCCCGCTCAGCAGCTCAATCGCGAGGAAATCCTAAGACCCCAGGACCCCCCCCGTTTGCGTTACAGTGCCGGCGTTCTCTTTCCGCGCAGGGCCGGCATTGCGATTGCCGAAACGGCGACCGAAGCTGAGACGGATGCGGAGGCGAGTGATGTGCCGGAAGCCACGCCGCTGGATAACGAAGACGGCGGCCTCGGGGACTCGCGCGCCGATGCCCGCGGCGAAGGAGAAATCCCCACCGACCAGGAAGTCAACCGTGCAAACGAATATCTGCCGAGCGCAATGGGCATTTCGGCACTGGTGCGCCTGCCCGCGCGACTCACTGTCCGGGTGCAGGCTGGGTTCTATGAAAAGGCGGTCATCCCAGGGCTCGGCCGCACCGACAAGAATGGCAACTGGCAGGCTCACTGGCTTCGCCACCCGATTAATTCGACTGTTGAAATCGATTGCGCGGACTTCCGAAATGCTCAGTCGCTGGTGCGTCGGTATCCGGTCAAGAACAGTGACGCGGAAACACCTCTCATGGTGCACGTCTTCAGCCGTCCGCATCTGGCTGGGACGGGCAGGGAGGGTGAGCGGATTGTCACCTTCACGCTGCTCAATAACCGCAGCACGCAGGCACAGCGCCCCCGCGATGAGGACTGCTTCTTTCAGTGTGGTCTGGAGATCAGCGCGGCAGGCGGTGAAGCCTGTTTCCTGGAATACCCCGACCGAATCGGCCTGGCGTTGGATGAAGAGGAACAATCGTTGCGGTTGCTGTTCTCGCATCTGAAGACCTTTGCTGTCGGTCACGGGTGTGCTGCTGACTGGGAAGGCTCAGAAGCTGACACAGTGACACGGATCTGCACGCGCTCGCTGCCGGGTTATGAAATCAGGCCCATTGTGCCCAGCCAGATGAAGGGTCTTGATCTGTCCATGCTGGCGCTGGCCGACTCGAATGCGGAGGCTGTCGCGCTCAGTCGCAGACTTGCCGACGGTTATGAGCAGTGGATTGAAGAGCGGGTGAAGGAAGCCGCCAATCTGCCTCAAGAACACCAGGGCGCTGCCACGAGACACCTGAAGGAATGCTCCGAAGCATTGAAGCGCATCCGTGGTGGGATCGATCTGCTTGAAACGGAAGAACTTGTGAGCCAGGCCTTCTCGTTGATGAATCGCGCGATGCTCGCACAGCAGATTCACTACGACCTCGCTTCCAATCCGCAGAAGCAGCGCCGGTGGGTAAAGAAGGCCGGTGCCCTGGTTCTGGAGCGGCCCTAC
The DNA here is from genome assembly GCA_035548315.1 of Minisyncoccota bacterium. Classification (GTDB taxonomy): domain Bacteria; phylum Patescibacteriota; class Minisyncoccia; order Phycocordibacterales; family Phycocordibacteraceae; genus C7867-001. The sequence continues at coordinate 11,808 of DASZTF010000103.1, read as the reverse complement.
GCAAAGCCCGATCTGACGAATGTGCCCGAAGGGAGGGGCCGATGGCGACCGTTCCAGCTTGCCTTCATTCTGATGAACCTGCGCTCAGTCAGTGATCGCGAAAGCAGCGAGCGCCGCGTCGTGGATCTCATCTGGTTTCCCACCGGTGGCGGCAAGACAGAAGCCTATCTGGGCTTAACCGCCTTCACGATTTTTTGGCGCAGGCTGGAAAACCCCGACAACGACGGCACCACCGCGCTGATGCGCTATACGCTGCGCCTGCTTACCACTCAGCAATACCAGAGGGCGGCATCGCTCATTTGCGCCTGCGAACGCTTGCGCGCTGAGCGGGAGCACGATCTGGGCGCCACACCGATATCCATTGGTTTGTGGGTCGGAGGGGACGTCACGCCCATCCGCCACGAGGAAGCCGCCCGCAAATACCAGGACCTGCTGGCCGGAGGCCGCGAGAATCCGTTCATCATGCTCAATTGCCCGTGGTGCGGTGCGCAGATGGGGCCGGTGGAATTCGGCAGGGGCAATCAGGTGAAAGGCTATCGTCAGCGTGGCAATCCGAAGCGGGTGGAATTCTGCTGCGATGACCCCGATTGCGATTTTCGGCAAGGGCTGCCGCTGCACGTCGTGGATCAGGCCATATACACAGAGCGTCCGACGCTGCTGATTGGCACCGTGGACAAATTTGCGCTGCTGCCTTGGTATCCAGAAGCCCGTAGTCTCTTTGGACTGGATACGGGCGGCCAATCCTCGCCCCCCGACCTTGTCATTCAAGATGAGTTGCATCTTATCTCGGGGCCGCTCGGCTCCATGGTGGGCTTGTACGAGACTGCCATCGACGCCCTATGCACGCGGGACCGCGACGGCACAAAGAGCTCCGCCAAAATCATCGCTTCCACCGCCACCATTTGCCGTGCCGGTGAGCAGGTGCGCAGCCTCTATGGGCGGGACGTATTTCTGTTTCCCCCGCAGGGCTTAAGAGCCGGAGAATCCTTTTTTGCCCGCGAGGACAATAAGGCTCCGGGCCGACTTTACGTTGGTGTTTTCGCAACCGCGCTGTCGTCCCATGTAACCGCGCAGATACGCGTTATGTCCGCGCTTCTGCAAGCGGTCAAAAGTCTGCCTGAGAAATCACCTGCGGAACTCGATCCCTACTGGACGCTGATGGCATATTTCAACAGCCTCCGCGAACTCGGTCATGCCGCAACCCTCATTCGTGCCGACATCACCGACTATCTCAATGCCATGTGGGATCGCCTCGAAATCCGCAAAGACGGCGAAGTGGACCCCCGGCGGTTCATCAATGCGGATCGGGAACTCACCAGCCGTGTGCAAAGCAGCGAAATTCCCGAAGTGCTTCAGCAACTCTTTCTGAAATATGACGGCACGAAGGAATCATTGCCTATCGATGTATGTCTGGCGACCAACATGATCCAGGTTGGGCTGGATGTGCCAAGACTCGGTTTGATGACCGTCGTGGGTCAGCCCAAGACCACTTCCGAATATATTCAGGCCACCAGCCGCGTCGGACGCGCACATCCGGGTCTCGTGGTAACCGTCTACAATCCATCCAAGCCCCGCGACCGATCGCATTTCGAGCATTTCCGCTCTTATCACGAGACCATCTACCGCTGGGTGGAACCGACCTCGGTGACCCCATTCGCCGTCCCGGTACGCGACCGCGCGCTGCACGCTCTTGCTGTCACGCTTATTCGTTATTTCGGAGAAGATGCCGCCCGCACCTGGCCACAGCCCTGGAAACCGGTTGAGGAGCTGGTGCCCGAGGTGACAAGCGTAATCGCCGCGCGCGTCAAGGGGATCGACCCAGAGGAGGAGAGCGCGGCGCGCAAGCAGTTGAAGGAAATATTCACCGACTGGCGGCGCAATCCGCCGCCGCGCTACGGCGATTTCAAACCACCGTCGCCGGACACGCCGCTGATGTATCCCGCAGGCACGCAGAAGCTGGCGGAGTGGGGTGAGCCCACCTATCCGACGCCCAGTTCCATGCGCAATGTCGATTCGACCTGCGATGCCCATGTGCTGCACCGCTTCCCGCAGCCGGAGGAAGAGTAAATGCCTGCGGACAGACCCATTCGCCGCGGCCAGCTCATCTCACCCTTCGGTGTGGGAGCCATGGTCTCTTTTCCGCGCGATGAATCCCTCATGACGGCGGGGCTTGATGCCTGGACGGCTCACGCCAAGAAGCAGTGTCCTGCGGACTGGCTGGTGCGCGAAGAACGGCTTGAGGCGCGCCTCGGCGTCACGCATTTCCGGCTTCCACCCGATCACCGCGATCCGGGCGTGGGTGTACAACTGCCCAACCAGGATGTGCCGTTTGTGCGTTTTCCATGCTGGCATTACTGCCACTTCTGCGGTGGCATGGAAGAACTCCCGCTGTTTGGCAATCGCCAGCGATGCAGGGCGCTGCCCTGGCCGACACGCAACTGCATCCAGCGAAAACGCAAACCCTGGCTTATCCCGGTGCGCTTCGTCACGGCGTGCGTTAAAGGGCATGTTCAGGACTTCCCCTTTCGGGAATGGGTCCATCGCACAACGCCCGCTACCGATCACTGTCAGTTGCGCATGCTCGCCGGACGCTCCTCCGCAGGCCTCACTGGCATCAAGATTACTTGTACCTGCGGCCAGATGCGAAGTCTGGGAGGTATTTTCGACTTCGACGATACCAATGGTGGCGCTCTGCATCGCCTCGGGCGCGACTGCCAGGGGTTCAGGCCGTGGCTCGGAGAATGGGAAAACCCACCGGGCTGCGGCGAATTCCTTCAGGTGGTTCAGCGCGGTGCATCCAATGTGTACTTCCCGCATGTGGTGAGCTCTATATATCTGCCGCTCTGGGCGGAGTCCGCAACGGGCGGTATCGTCAAAGCGCTGGAAGACCCGCGCGTCTGGGGGCCACTCTCTTCAGGACTCGTCAGTGGGAAGATTTCGCAGGACCGCTGCGAGATGGTTGCCTCGATGCGCAACCTCGATGCGAACGAGCTCATGGCGGCGGCTCAACGCAAGCTTGACGGCATACCGGAAACCTCAGCGCTCGTGGGGCAGACCGAAGAAGCTTTCCGCCGCAGCGAATACGACGCACTCAAAAGTGGCAGGGGCGCAGCCCAAAGCGATCTGCTTGTCGAGACCGCATCCCCCGATAATTACCAGCCACCGGTTTCAATGGCTTTCTCGCACTTGGCGTTGGTTCACAAGCTTCGTGAAACGCGCGTGCTTAAAGGCTTCACCCGCCTCCTGCCCCCGGACGGTAACCTCACCAGCCCGCGCCTGCAAAGACTTGCACTCGATCAACGCCTCGACTGGCTGCCTGCGATGATTGTCAGGGGTGAGGGGATTTTTCTGGAGTTTGATGTTGCGCAGATGGACGCCTGGATTGCCCGCAGCCCCGTCGTGTCAGCAAGAATCGGTGACCTCGACACCCACTACAATCAGCGCCGCATCAGTCAGGGACAACCGCCCCGGCAGGTGTCGCTCCAGTTCGTCCTCCTGCACACGTTCGCTCACGTCGTCATCAATCAACTGGCCTACGAGTGCGGGTACGGCAGCGCGTCTCTGCGTGAGCGGCTTTATTGCGACGTGACCGACCCAGCCGATGCGATGTGCGGCGTGCTGATCTATACGGCCTCGGGTGATTCGGAAGGCTCGATGGGCGGGCTCGTTCGTCAAGCCAAGGAAGGGCTTTTTGAGAACATTGTCCTGCGAGCAATTCAGAAAGCGGGGTGGTGTTCGTCCGACCCCGTGTGCATCGAGAGCCTGGGCCAGGGTGCGGAAAACTGCAACCTGTCTGCCTGCCACAGTTGCTGCCTTCTGCCCGAAACCTCATGCGAAGAAGGCAACCGGCTCCTGGATAGGGCGTTGCTGGTCGGAACACCTGGGGAGCCCCACATCGGTTATTTCAGCGCCTTTGTGTGAGGAAGGACTGGGGGAAAAGCTACGGATCGCCTTGTGGGCTTGTCCCCGGATCGCTGATGAGCGAACGCAGCAGGTGTCTGATATTGCGTGGCCTTGTCATGTAAGACGGGCTTCTGACAAGGCCCCGCGTCGAAAGTCATCGCAAAACTGACTCGCCATACTCGTATAGCCGCTGGCATTCCAATCAGAAGACGACACGTAAACCAACCTGTACTAGGCGCTGATCCAGGGCAGCGGTCTGTGCTTGAGAAGGCTCGTTTAAGATCGCGCCAGTCGCGGAGACCAAGGCCGTGCTGTTTAGGCCCACGACGTTGGTGCGATTGAGGATGTTCGTCGATTCGGCAATGATGTCCAACCGCAGCGAATCCCCCAAGGGGAAAGCACGCACGTAACGCACGTTCACTTCAGCTGTGCGAGGGGCGCGTAACGTGTTCCTGCCGATGAACAAAGGACGCTGCAAACTGGCGGGGATGGACGGGTCGCCATTCAGGAGTTGATTGCTGCCGATGTTGAAGACGTCGCCGCTCTGGATAGTGGCAATGACCGCAAACACGTTGCCGTTCACCAATGAGCGCACGAAGCGACTTCCCGAGGCGACTGTTGGCACGTACAGCAGATTGCCGTTGAATGCATGCCGGCGGTCGGTGAGCGAGTTTCCCCGATCCCGGCGGCGGTTCGTCGGGTCCGACGGAAGCAGGTTCGAGCTGTCGATGTTGTTCTGCTCGGGCGCATCGTCGATGGCGTGCGACCAGGTGTACGTCGCGAAGGCCTCCAAACCGCGGGAGAAGCGCTTGTTCACCGTCAGATTCAGGCCGTTGTAGATCGACTGGCCAACTGACTCTGCGACGAGGATGTTGCCGAATCCGGGGTACACCCTTCCTGAGCCGAAGATTGGGCGGCCGTCGGCAAGCATCAACCCGGAGGGGGCAAGGTTGATGTTGCGATACACCGGCAGGCGATTTCCACGAGTGAAGAGGTACGTCGCAGTCACCGCCAGATCCGGCCACAATTCTCGGCTGACCGAAACATTGGCATTGGCGGAGTATAGTGTCGCGAAGTCCGGGCTGACCGTCGTGATGTCCTGCGTGATCGCCGGCAGGCCCTGGATGCTCGTAGGCAGCACGTTCGGAAACGAGGGCGCGAACGGCTGTTGCGCGAGCAGGCTGACGGCGAAGTACTGAGGACTCCCGTCATTCAGCAGTGCACGGCGGTAAAGGTCCGTCTGAAAAGGATCGTAGAAGATCCCGCCACTCGCCCGCACAACCGTCCTCCCTTTCCCGATCGCGACGCCGAGGCGCGGCGCAAAGTTGTTCCTGTCCGTTCGAAAACGTCGCGAGTAATCGAAGGGCGAATTCTCGTTCGCGCTCGGCGGGCTGTAGACGTCGTACCGAATCCCGTACGTGATGGTGACGTTCGAGCGGGGCTTCCAAGTGGCCTGAGCGTAGGCACCGCTGAACAGAGAGTTGTACGACATGGCCGGATTCCCGACCGTCTGGATGAAGTTCAGGTAGGCTCTGGGGTTCACGCCGGACTTTGCCGCCAAATACGCGGCCACATTCGGAAAGGTGTAGTTCGCAATCGTCGGCTGGACCTGGGTATCCCGAGCAGCGCGTACACTTCCTCCGAACTTAAACGCATGAGCGCCCCGGTTCCAACTGAAGTTGTCGGTGAACTCAGGTGTCATCTCATCGAACAGGTAGCCCACATCGAGGGAGTTCCCGAAGTAAGCCACGCCGGGAATCGTGATCGACGGACCAGTGCCAGTCGCCTGGAAACGATTCTGGGCCTGGCTCCGGAAGGGAATCTGGAGCCGCGCCTCGTTGACCGCGTTAACGGAAAGCACGCTCACGAGTTACACGGCGCCGGCATGAGATCGGTCGGCAAAGGTGAAGGTCCGATCAACCAGGTACTGTCCGCCGATCACAGAACTGTTGTACGGTGAGTCGTTGCGGTGCCCGTTGTATCGAACGGAGAGGCGGTTTGCGCCCGAGATCTGCCAGTCCAACTTGCCGAGGAAGAACGTGACGTTTTGGCTGAACGGAATGGCGTTTCCGAAGCTCTGGGGCAATCCGAGCTTAGATAGCGTGTCGGCGTGAACCGTCACCGGCGCCGGCAGGTCTCGCTTCACGTGCTCCGCTCCCGCGAAGAAGAACAGCCGATCACGAATGATCCGTCCGCCAGCATTGCCGAAGAAGCTGTCCACGTTCACCTCCGGCGTCGGGGCACTTTCCGAAAGCAGCGCTGGCCTGGCGCTCATCGGAGTGCGCCGGAACAGGTATCCGCCTTCACCGTGAAGCGCGTTTGTTCCAGAGCGGGTGACCGTGTTGAAAATGGTTCCAACCGTGTTGCCGAACTCAGGCGCGAAACCGTTGCTCACAGCCTGAACTTCCTGGACCCAGGTCTGCGAAATCGGCAGCAGCCGAATCCCGGCGCGGTCGCTTTGCACATTGTTGCTGCCGTCCAACTGGTAGTTAATCCTGCCGTTAAACCCGTTCGCGTTGACCTTGCGAGGCACGCCGAACTCGGTGTTGCTGTGGCCGCTGACATTTGCCTGCTGAAGAACGAAATTGTACGGATTCCTGGACACGAGCGGCAGGTTCTCTACCGCGTTCGCGGACAAGGTGGCGCCGACGTCGGTCCGCCCGACGTCGATTAGCTGGCCTCCCCTGCTGTTCGACTTTGGCCCGCCACGCCGCCGAATCAAATTTCGGGTCGTAGAACCGCTTCTCCACTGTCTCCGCTACGTTCTTCAGGATTTCCTGGCGTTCGGTCTTCCCAATCTGGGTCATGATCAATCTCCTTCAATGGTTCCGTGAGGATCGCCGACCAAGCGGAACCCAGCCCAGAGGAATGGCCGAGCGTTCGATCCGTATCTTGCTAAAAGGTCTCGTTTGGCAAGCGTTAAGGCCTCTGCCTTATCGGCGCCGTTCTTCAGATGCTGGTAAAAGTTCCGCATCAACTCCGCCGTCGCGTTGTCCTCCGCGGCCCAAGTGCTGGCAACCACTGTCCGAGCCCCGGCCATGAGGAACGCCTGCACCAGACTATTCATGCCGGCGAGCCCTTCGACCCTGCCGCTGCCCGCATCACACGCCGACAACGTGACCAACTGGGCATTCAGCGGCAGGCCCAGGACCTCACGAGCTTGCAGCAACCCGTCCTGACCAGGCCCCGAGTTCTTCGCCAGACGAAGGGCGGAGCGGTCTGGAAACTGTTCATCAATACTGGCGTGAACTGCGAAGTGGATCGCGCGGTATTGTGCGAGGTTTGCGGCCTTGACCGCCGCCTCTGTGGCGCCGTCCCCGGTTAGCGCGTCCGCTCCGTCCACGGCCAGCGGCATGATGGCGGCAATCTCTTTCGAAGTGCCGGGCAACGCTGCAAGTGTTGGAGCGGCGTCCGCCTCGAACACGCTTCCGCTTCTCAGGGCCATCCGTAACTTGTCAGTGGCCTGGTCACCTCCGTAGCTGACGCCACCGACCGCCAGGAGTTCCTTACCCCGACGGCAGTGCTGACCGTGGGCGGCTCGCGAGAGGAGAAAGTTGACCGACGCTGAGGGTGCGTAGGAGATGACAGCTCTGCTGACAAGAAGGGCTCCGGAGGGATCGACCAACGCGTCGAATGGTAGACCGTGAAGCGCTCCGTCCGGAACGATGACGATTCGGCGTGCGGACTGGGCTCCTGAGATCGGAGCCAGGAGCATTTGGTACAACTGCCTTGCCTGTTGAGCCACATCGCCAAGATCTTTGGCCGTCGCGACGTAGTGCTCTACAGCTCCTTCGATCAAGCGCCGTGGTGGCAAGACATAGCTCTTCACGTGACGCCGGCCAATCTCCAGCGCAAACGACCGGTCTTGGCCGAGAACGTACTCAAGGATAATTTCTTCCGGCTTGAGAATCGACTGAAGATCTCGGAGCCGGACGGGCTCCGGCGTGGGCAAATCCGCAGGTTGCTGTGCCCGGTATTTGAATGACCGAACTTCCGTTTCCCACAGCTTGTCCAGCAAGGACCGCCTAGTCGCGGGATTCGACTCAGAGGTAAGCCTGGTCTGCAATGCCACGAGTTGCGTCGAGTTGATAGTCGAGCCCAGCGGGACGTTTCCTTTCCGCGAACTGCGGATCACTTCCAGTAGCCCCCGCGCCCTTGCCGCTTCGAGCACATGGAACGCCTTTGCGGGATCATTAAGCTGCAGCACCGAAAGCTCGAAGTGGCCGACGAAGACCCGGCCCATCGCACCGATGAGCGTACTTTTGTCCTTCGAGTAAGGAACCGTCTGGACCAGCTCATCGATGAGCTTGCTCGCCTTGGCGAAGGTAAAATCAGCCGCCTTCGTGTGGCCGCTAGCGGCCTGAACCTCGGCGACGACGGCGAGTTTCTGCGGTAGGGCGTACGTGTCGCCCGCTCGCTCAGCTGCATCGACACTACGGTTCGCGTACGGCAGAGCGCCGCTAGCGCCATTCAACCTGAGCGCCAAGTCAGCCAGTTTGGTCGTCACGTCCGACTCGATTCGGTACATTCCGGCCGCCGCGGCTATGTCTGCCGCCTGCTTCAGATCCTCGTACGCATCTTTCGGGCGGGACCCGTCCAGCAGATCGCCGAGCGTCGACAGAATGCGCGCCTCGCGCACTCGATATCCCCGCTCGCGTGACGTCGCAAGTTCCCGTTCCAGCATTTGCTCAGCCTCGGACGCCTTCCCGGCTTCAGCGAGTAGTCTGGCCTTGCCGACGAATGCCGTGAACGGGAAGTACGCGCCTGGATTCTCCCGGTACAACCGAAGGGCGCGGTCGAAGAACTTCGTTGCATCAGGCTTACGGCCGAATTTGCCCAGACCCTCTCCAAGGGCCGTGCTGTAGCGGATTCGTGATGCGGTATCGCCGTTGGCCCGGCCTTGAGCGCGGCGCTGGACACGAGTTGCAGCGCGCGTACAACGTGGCCGTTAAGAAAGGCAATCGTCCCGAGTTCGCCATCAGCCCGAGCCGCCCAGACGGAATCGTGGCGTTCGGAGGCGAGCCGACTCGCCTGCTGCCAGATCGACTCGGCCCCTTGCAGGTCGTACTGGAACAAGACATCGCCAAGCGCCGATAGGACCAGCAGCCGGAGTTCCGGATCAGCAATAGCCTCCCGCGTCGCCAGTAGAGCCCGTAGTTGCTCCGCAACGTCAGCCAGTCGGCCGCTCTCAACCCTCCCTCGGCGCCTCACCGCGGAACAGAAGACGGTCGTCTTTTCGTCGCGCGGAAGCGCGGACCGTGCCTCCATTCGGCTGAGACGCTCCGCCGCATCTGCCCAGTTATTGAGCCAGACCAGGTGCTTAACGTAATCGAGGGTGTCAGAATCAGGAACCGGAGGAGCGGCGCGCCTGCGTACGAGGGCGAAATTGGCCACAAGAACAAGAAGCCCTGCGATTAGCGTAACGCCGATACCTTTGGCCAGTCGGATTGACATTGATACTGCTCCCGCCGACGGGCCGGACTCCTCGGCCTCACTCTACACGGGGATCTCCTTGGGGCGAAAAAGATGCTTCCTGAAGTAGACGCCTGCAGACGAAAAACTATTCGAGAGTTGTCGGGAAAAACTGCCAGTCCTCACCCTCTCTCTTCAATGCTAGCTGGTACTGGCCAGCATGCAACTCTGAGAGGGGCATGGGTGTGTGGACTGTTACCACCTGGTTCTCTAGAGCAGCACCAGCCTTGGTGGAGAAAACCGTTACCAGTGAGCCGTTTACAAGCCGCAGATCGTACTGTCCTGGTTCGTACCCTATCGGAAGCAGAATATCGGCCCGGACATCGGCTCGCGATAATTTGATCGGAGGGCGGGCGGGTGTCTGCGTCCCTCGGGTAACAAGGAAACTGCGTAAATCCAAGACAGCGATCTCGGGCCCGATCCTTCTCGCTTGCGCGTCATGCCGATTAAACCACCAAAGGCTACTTACCGCACCGATAACCAACAAGATGCCGGCAGCGATTGCGAGGAATTTGCCCCGCGCCTGTTGCTTCGGACGGTTCAACCCGTCTGCCTGAAACCGGCGAAACTGCTGGTAACACGGTGAGCAACGGGAAAGGTGCTCATATCCGGGATCGCTGATCGGCCGCGAACGCTGGGCAAGTTGTCGGAGAGTCTCCTCGGACAAGCAATCTACGCGATCCGGGTTGGGACTGGCATTCTTGAAGAACCAGTCGACCTCCCGATCGACCGGGGCCTGGTCGCGCTCGCTGTCCTCCCTGCCCATCAAAATGTCTTCCCTCGCTTTACCGTGCACAGGGTCCGGAACAATGCCCGACATTATCGTCTTCCGCCTGGCATCAGCATTCTCCCTGCGACCCGAGCAACTTCTTCAGTTTGTGCCGCACACGAAAGTATGCCTGATCTATGGCGCGATCGGTAGACCCCAACTGCTCCGCTATTTCAGCCGACGTGAACTGCGCCACCTTCAGCAAGGCCACACGGCGCTCCAATTCCGTTACTTGCGCAAGGGCCTGCTCGATGGCCAGACGTTCCTCTATCGCCGTTGCATGTTGATCGGAACTCATATACGACATCAACCGCTCGCCTTCCTGGGACCCGATGGATTCTAGCTGTACCTTTGAGCGAGAGAGGCGCAACTCTGAGACGCCGAGGTTGTGCAGCACTGTCCACGCGAAACCATGCAGGCTCTCGACTGGACCGGACTTCCGTTCTTTTTCCTTGATCCGCTGACCGGCTCGTTCGAGCAGTCCAGTAACCACGGCTTCATCCTGCAAGGGGAACCAGCGATTGAACCTGGGGAGAAGGTCGTGGAGGGCGCGCTGGATTCGTTCAGGAAGTGGTTGCCCGTCTGAGCCTACCAGCGGGATCTTTCTTCGCGGCTTCATGGTGTAGACTGCTCACCCTTCGCTCAGAAGAGCCCGAAGTCCCCAGTATAGACCGAACGCTCTCGATGTCAAATTCCGTAAGTTCTTGGGGCCACCAAAGCGTTCAGCTCAATAGGGAGGCGAAGGCAATGGCGTCAAAGCCGGAAATATCGTCGTTCGATTCGTGGGATTCTGCGGAATTGTTTGTAACTGAACAGCAGGTCGCATTCGGCATCTGCGAGGTGATCAGCGTTGGGGGGGCGATGAGTTGCCGTATATATTCGAAATCGTTGGCGGTCAGAAATTATCGTTCAGTCTCACCGCTTCTCATGAAGTCGATCTTGTTCTCTGCGACGAGGGCGCCTACGACGAATGGGTCGATGCTGGTCTCCAGACGCAGCATCCCGAGGATGCCCTGCTGACTCTAAGGCATGCGTGTCAGCATTCGCTGGAGTTCAGGCCGGAGCAGGACACGACGCTCACTGCGATCATCATCAACCTTGCGGATCGTCCCGTGCAATCCGTTGTAGCGGCGAACGTTCTGGACTCCGCCGGCCGGCCGTGCTGATCTTGCCCCGACTCGTGGACAATTGAAAGACCGTGGGATTCTACGCGAAACACATTTTGCCGCACGTCATCGACCTCGCCATGAGGAATCCCGCCCCCACTCGCTTGCGAGCTGAATGGATTCCGAGGGCCACGGGTGATGTGTTGGAAGTCGGCATCGGCTCCGGGCTCAATCTCGCGTTCTACACCGATCAGGTCCGGCGCGTTTACGGGCTCGACCCCTCACAGGAGCTCCAGCAGATGGCCCGAGAGCGAGCCGGCAAACTGCCCGTGCAAGTTGATTTCATGTCGCAGTCGGCCGAGCGGCCGATCCCGCTCCCCCCAGACAGCATCGAAACGGTCGTGCTCACCTGGACACTGCGGTGCGTGTCAATAAAAATGAGACACACGCGGTAAAAGTTTAAGGAGTTTTCTCCTTGTCGGGAGGCCTATTGATCCAGACCGCAGAAGGGAGAGAAGGGGGTTTGGGAGGCTGGCGGACGAACCGTTCCGGGTGAGC
>DASZTF010000102.1:0-59948 GCA_035548315.1 Minisyncoccota bacterium | reverse complement strand
ACGCTCAGCCGCCACGATCCGGCGACCTCGTGTGTCTCGCCGCTGCTTGTCGTCCACTACTTCCGTTGTGATGGGTTCCACTACGTCACCATATCGGACCCACTCTTCCCATCATAGGGGGTCGCCGGCCGGACACATACGGTCATTTTAATCACGGCGTAGTTTTCGTTGCGCTCAAAAAATCGAAGAGAGGCTCGGAGCGGCAATTCGCTCAATATAGCCGAGTTCAACGATCTCCGCTCGCGATCACCTCAAAAAACGCTTCAGGCTAGGCACGCTTACAGCTGCTTGGGGTCCTACGATTTTGTGCCGGCCTCACTAATGGGAGTTGCGGGGTCGATAAACAGCCACGCGAAGCCGCCGATTGCGTAGACGACGGCCGCCAGTAGAAATGCGAGCGTCCAACCTTCGGCGGTGGGCGGTGCCGTCGGCGAACTTTTCGTGTGGCCGAGGATAAAGCCGACGACCAGCGGGCCGACCGCGCCGCCGATGTTTCCCATCATGTTCATGCTCCCCGAAAGCGAGCCCGCAAACGGGCCGCCGACGTCCATGCAAGCGCCCCAATCCGGCGCCATCGCCAGGTCGTTCGCGAAACTTGCCATTCCCAGCGCGATCATCGCCCACAACGGCGATTCGATTCGCGTTGCGAGCAGCAACATCGCGGCCGCAAAAAAGAGCCCGCCCGATGCCGACACTCGTCGGGCGCGGCGCACGTCGCCCCAGCGCGCTGCAAGCTGGCGAGCGAGCCAGCCGCCCACGATGCAGCCGATACCGCCGAAAAAAAGCGGCAGCCCCGCGAGCCAGGCGCTCGGCGCGAGCGGCACACCGCGCGCCTGCCGCAAATACGTCGGCAGCCACGTGACGTAAAAATACCAGCCATACGACATGCAGAAATACTGCAGCCATAGCAGCCACACCGTCCGGCTCGTGAGGAGCCGGCCCCAGGGAACTTCCAGGCGTCGCGGTGCGTTGATCTCGGCGCCGTCGAGCAACGCGAGTTCTGCCGCGTTGACCGCCGGGTGCTCGCGCGGGCGATCGCGGAACCATCTGAAAAATCCCGCCGCCCACACGATGCCCAGCGCGCCGAACAGCATGAACGCCACGCGCCAGTTGACGTAGCCCATTACCCACGCGACCAGCGGTGGAGTGAACGCGCCGCCCCAGCGCGCGCTCAGCCACAGCAGCCCCTGCGCTCGCAGGCGTTCGCGCGACGGCAGCCAGATGGTGAAAATTTTCGTCGCGTTCGGAAAACAGCCCGCTTCGCCGACGCCGAAAATCGTCCGGCATACGACCAGCGACACGAAATTCCACGCCCAACCCGTCGCTGCCGTGAAAATCGACCACAACACCACCACTTTCATCAACGCGCCGCGCGGGCCAAAACGATCGCCCATCCAACCCGCGGGAACTTCGAAAAGCGCATACGCGAGCGTGAACGCCGAAAACACCGCGCCCATCTGCACCTCGTTCAATCCCAGATCGCGCCGAATATCGGGCGCCGCTTGCGAGATGCACACGCGATCGATGTAGGTGATGATCGCGAGCGCGATCACGAAGCCAACCACGATGTGGCGCGCCCGAGTGGGCTGCGGCGTAGCAGGTGGCCGCGAAGGATCGGCGGGTTGAAAACGTTCCGGCGGGGTGGGCCGCATGGGGTGCGGTGATGCAGCTCAGTTTGCGCGACGTTGGCAATCTTTCGCGACATGGCCGCAATCAGCTCGCGCTCGCGATCTTGCCGCCGCGTTCATTGGCGACGGCATCGATGCGATGCTCCACGCAGAAAACCGGCAGTGCGTTCGCGCGATCGCACGAGAGGGGCGACGCGCTTGCTCACGCTGCGAGCGCGCACGGGCAGGTTATGCCACGCGCAAGAGCACGCTAGAGCGGTTAAAATAAACTCATGGCCGCGTCAGACATGTAGGTCGGGGTTTATCCTCCGACGTGTCGGGCGTAAAGCCCGACCTACAAAGACGGCTACAGTATTTTTGAAACTGCTCTAAACCTCGATCATCGCCTTCAACACGGCCGGATTACCCGCGATTTTTTCCGGAAACACCGCCGGGGTTTCCGCGAGCGTGAAGCGGTGCGTGATCCACGGCGCGGTGTTCACGCGGCCGGCTTCGATCAAGCGGATGATTTCGCGAAACGTCTCCGGCAACGCATTGCGGCTGGCGCACAGCGTCAGCTCGCGGCGGTGAAAATTCGGATCGTTGAACGTCACGTCGCCTTGAAACAGGCCGACAAAGACGATCCGGCCGCCAGCCGCCGCGAGTTCGAACGTGCCCGCCATCGATTTGGCGTTGCCGGTCGCGTCGATCACGACCGTCGGCAAGTCGCCGCCGCCAATCGCCTTCAATCGATCCGCCGCTTCGGCGCCGGCGAGAACCGTGTGTTTCACGCCGATGCGATCGCGGCAAAATCCGAGTCGCGGTTCGCTCACATCCATGACCGCGAGCGTCGCGCCGCTCACGAGAGCGAATTGGATCACGCTCAACCCGATCGGGCCAGCGCCGATGACGAGCACGAAATCGTCGCGGCCGATCGCGGCGCGCTCCACGGCGTGCGCGCCGATGCCGAGCGTCTCGACGAGCGCGAGTTGCTCGTAGTCGAGTTTCGCGGAGCGGTGCAGCTTGCGCGCGGGCACGGCAAACAGCGGCCGCATGCCGCCGTCGGCGTGCACGCCGAGCACTTTGAGATTGGCGCAGCAGTTGGGCTTGCCGCGCCGGCACGCGATGCAGTGGCCGCAGTTGATATAGGGCTCGACCGAGCAGCGGTCGCCGGCTGCAAGCCCGTGCGGATCGCTGCCGGGATCGACGACTTCCACGCCGAGCTCGTGCCCGAGGATGCGCGGGTAGCTGAAAAACGGCTGCCGGCCGGCGAATGCATGCAGATCCGTGCCGCATACGCCGATGCGGTGCACGCGCACGAGTGCCTCGCCGGGCGCGAGAGTCGGCGGCGCGCCTTCGGTGGCGGCGAACTGGCCGGGTTTTTCGAGGACGATTTGGAGCATGGTTCAGGCAACGATCGGATCGCGATTCTCGGGCCGGCCGCGCGTGAAGTTGTGATTGTGAATGGGCCGGAGCAGTTCGAGCACTTTGGCCATCAACTCGAAATCGATCGGCTCCTCCGCGTAGCGCACATTCTTGCGGATGTTTTCCGAATTTGCGCTGCCCACGAGCGTCGTCGCGATCCCGGGATGCGCGACGCAGAATTGCACGGCGAGCTTCACGATGTCGGCGCCGACGGACTTGCAGTAGTCGACGGCCTGGCGCGCGGTGGCGACCACGGCGGGCGGCGCGGGATGCCAAGCCGGCACGCCGCGCTCCGTGAGCAGTCCCATGCCGGTGGGCGACGCGTTGATTACGCCGACGCCGCGCTGCTGAAAATACGGAATCAGCGAATCGAGCGCGGTGTCGTTGAGCTCGTAGCGGCAGAAGGACAACACCGTTTCCACGGCGCCGCCGGCGGCGCGATCGATCACGGCCGGGAAAATTTTCAGCGGCAGTCCGGTGATGCCGATGTGGCCGATGCGACCGGCATCGCGGAGCTTCACGAGCGCGGGCAGCGTTTCGTGCACGATCTGGTTGAGGTCGGCGAACTCGATGTCGTGGCACTGCAGCAGGTCGATGTAGTCCACGCCGAGTCGACCGCAGCTTTCGTCGAGGCTGCGCGCGACGCGGGCGGCGGAAAAATCGAATTCGCCCTCGCCGTATTGGCCGACCTTGGTGGCGAGCACGTAGCTCTCGCGCGGCACGCCGGCCAGCGCACGACCGAGCACCGTTTCGGCGCGCGTCGCGCCGTAGTAAGGCGAGACATCGATGAAGTTCATCCCGAGATCGAGCGCCGTGCGCACGGCGCGGATCGACTCCACGTCATCCGTCGCGCGGAAAACGCCGCCGAGCGAGGAGGCGCCGAAACTCAGGACAGAAACATCGAGGCCGGTGTGGCCCAGCTGGCGGTATTGCATGGCAGAACGATGAGCCTGACGAAAAATGGGACCCGCAGAGAAGCTCATTTTCTGCGCGAGTTTTGGCCGAGCGCGACGTCGGCTTCACGAGTGCGCCGCGCGAAGTCTCGCGCGACTCACGTCGGCGGCGGACGCTCGAGGCCGGGCAGCTTTACGCCGGCGAGGCTGCCTTTTTCCGCCAGCGTCTGCGCCGCGGCGATCGCAGCGAGCAGGTCGTCGCGCTGCGGCTGTTTCACGAGATACATCAGCGCGCCGAGTTCGTAGGCGCGGACGACGTCGCGGCGCTCCGCCGACGACGACAGGATCGCGACCGGCACGGCATCGAGCGCGCGTCGCGCTCGAATCCACTCCAGCACGGAAAACCCGGAGACGCGCGGGAGTTTCAGATCCAGAAACGCGATCAGCGGTTTCGGACTGGCCTCGTTGGCGGGCAAAAGAAATTGGCCAAGCGTGGCGATCGCCTGCTCGCCATCGTTTGCGATCAGCAACGGATGGCCGATCCCGCCCTTTGTCATCGATCGCTGAAAAAAGAAAAGGTCGTCGGGGTCGTCATCGACCACGACGATCGGCCGGGATGGAACGGCTGCCTGCATGGAAGCCGTGGAATGATCTGTGGCGCAGATCACTTAAAGAAAAATCCATGTCCTGCGCCCCAGCGTGATGGGATTTACCGCCCTTTTTCGAGGCGGCGAGTGCCGAGTCCGTCGCAAACGGCCGCGGGTCAAGCCGCAGGCGCGTCTCCAGATTTTGAGCGACAAGCCGCATTTTCGGATGGAAGGTGACGCGACGTTTTCGTCACGCTTTCCGCACGCGCCGTCCCCGTAGCTCAACTGGATAGAGCAGCGGTTTCTGTTTGGTTTGTTCACCAGTGTATTAGTCGTTCACTGACAACGTTGTGAATTTTGGTGAACATCAGGAAACGGACATAAAAGGTAGAACTTTTGGTAGAACTTTTTCTGGCCGCTCCGGACTGTGCTGAGCGATGCCGTGCCTGTGCCGAAAGCCCAACTCGCCTTATTGGATGGCGAAGTTCCGCGACGCGACGGGCCGCGTGGTGATGCGTTCGACAAAGAAGACGGCGCACCGCGACGCCTTGAAGATCGCGCTCATGTGGGAAGACGCGACGATTGCCGCGCGCCGTGGCGAGCTTACCCAAGCCGCCAGCGTGAAAATCCTCCGCGACCTGATGGAGCAGACGACACGCGAGACGCTGAAAGTCCCCTCGATCAGGGAGACGCTCGACAACTACCTCAGCGCCTGCACCGCCACCGGCGGCGCGGCCAGCACGGTGATTCGCTATCGCCCTTTCTTTAACCGTTTCCTCGCCCATATCGGCGAGATGCGCGCACGGGCATCCGTTGCGTCCGCCAGCGTCGCTGAAATCGAGAGCTGGCGAAACGCCGAACTCGCGTCGGGCATGTCTGGGAAATCGGCCAACATGGGGCTCGGCATCCTCCGCGCCGCGTTCAATGCTGCCAAGCGGCGCGGTGAAATCCTGCACAACCCGTGCGATGCCATCGCGAACGTAGCGGCCCGGTCGGACGAACGTGAGCCGTTCAGTGATGCCGAGGTAGTTCGGCTGTTGGAAGCGTCCAAAGACTCGGAATGGCAGGGTGCGATTCTCGTTGGTGCGTGGACGGGGCTGCGTCTCGCCGACGTCGCAAACCTCACCTGGGGCCAAGTCGATTTGGATGCCGGCGTGCTGACCGTCACGCCTGCCAAGACGGATAAACCAATCCGGCAGCCGATGGCGACCGAACTTCGCGCGTACCTCACCACCTTGCCGTCCGGTTTAGGAAAACGGCCACTATTCCCCACGCTCTGTGGACGCATCACTGGCCGTGAGGGTGGCCTTTCGAACGAGTTCGGCCGGCTGATGGAACGCGCCGGTATCGTCGTGCCGCGCGGTCGAGAAAAGAGGGGGCGTGGCCGACAGGTAAGGACGAAGAGCTTTCACAGCCTGCGGCACACGTTTGTTTCGCGGCTAGCCAACGCCGACGTTTCCGCCGACGTGCGCAAGGTTCTCGCTGGCCACGACACCGACGAAGCGCACGCGCGCTACACGCATCTGGCGTTTACCAAACAAACTGACGCCCTGGCGAAATTAGCAGCGATTGGCGGATGGCGGTAAGGTCACTGGGAACTCGGCTCTTGAGTCGCAGGGGTTAAATGAGTTTATGTCGAGCGATGAGCTTGCTCGACCGCATCATCGGCAAACCGGTGCCGGAAGACCTAAGCAAGTTGCCGAATGACCTTGCTGGGTTCGTCGCCGCACTGGCGAAACGCAAGCATTGGAGCGAAATCGGTTACGCACTGCTCGCCGACATAGCGAAAGAACCCCAAGCAAACCGTGAGCGGATGATGATGTTCGCTTACGTATCGGAAAAGTTTGATTTGGTGCGAACGCAATTTGTACCGGCCGCAAAAGCTCCAGATGCCGGGATAGGGCCGCCCAGGGTGTCGTTCGGCCTGATGCTCTGTCAGCTGGGATCAAACCTGCTCCAAAATGCTCGCACTTCAAACGACCGGGAAAACGCTCGGTTTCTAGGAATGATGGCGGATGCGGCCTTTACCTCAGCCGCGCTGTGCGATCCGCTGCAACCGAGCGCCCCTGCGTATATGGCGATTCTTTATGGGACATTCGTCCTGAAGCCGACCGTGGCACTCGAGTATATCGCGAACTACCGAAAGACTGAGGCAAAGCTGCTGGCAGCTTCCATTCAAAGTCTCGCCCCGTTTCATCGAGGCGCTAGAGAGATGATCGAGAGACCAGCAGAAACTAAGGCATTTTTTGACAGAGCCACTGCTGCTGGGATTGAGGTGCCAGATGGAAACGATGGCCCAAGTCTACGGCAAATCATCGACGACTTGGAAAAAGAACTTCGTCAGCGAAGTTGAACCAATCGATTGCGAACCGACTGCCTCGATTCGACCGATGAAGCATTTCACGGTTTCTATTTCGAACAGAAAGAGCACGGGCGAGAGTGACACTTCATCGACCAAGACTTTCATTGTCAGCGTCAGGCATGAATCCGAATTAGACGCCGCACTCGCTAAGTCCGTGGACGAGATTCTAAAGCTCAAATCTCTCGGCCTCTTTCTACCTGTTGCGTGGCGCCATTCAGCCATCGAAATCGGGGGCAACATTGGTGAACTCGGAAAGCCATTGATCAGTACCGGAGACTTTGAAGTCCGCCGAGGTAAACCTTAGCCTCTGCCTGGGAGGTGCTCTTATCCTCCAACGAATAGTAGGAGCCTACGAGGGGTCTTTACGTTTTCGCGGCCCGGACCTCAATTGAGGTGACGGCGGGATCGCTGTCTTGTAGCAAGGGTAGGAAGTGTTGATCGACGGTTCGGAGGATTTCGACGTGAAATTCCCGAACCTGTTGAAATACTCGTTCTAGATTTCTTCCTCGGACGACGACTTCGCGGTCGCTGAAGGTCATATTTAGCTCGTCGGCTCGCAAATTGGCGCAGCCGAATCGCGCCCATGGGAAGACCCACGATTCGTCGGCGGATGGATAAACCACGATCGTATTCGTTTGCGTGGCGGTCTCCATACAAGGCGGCGGCAGGCCGGCATTTTTCGCGTCGAATTGTTCTCGAAGACTCATATCCGCATTCCTCGTCCTTGAGTTTGCTGTTGGGCGATTCGTTGCCGGATGAACTCATGCCGGCGATTCAGCTCGATTGCCTGCTGGATGCGCTGCCGGGTACCGAGCCGCATTTGCTCGACGACCTTGCGCACCGGCGGCTTTTCCCGGAGCGCGAGCTGGCGCTCACCGCTGCGCTGGATGTTCTCCCGTAATGCGGCCTTGTTGGGCGTGAGCACCACGACGTTTTTCCGTGCCCGTGAGATTCCAACGTACCATTGCTGCGCATTGGTGGCCGCGCGATTGCCGGCATCGGCAACGATCACAGTGTCCACCGTCTTACCTTGCGAGGCGTACGACGTGACGGCGTAGCCCCGGACGAGGAGCCGTTGCGATGCAGCAAGCGTTTTGGTCGCTCCACGTTCATCCATGACCGCCACCGTACCGTCATCCTCGATGCACTTCACGGTAACCAGCTCGCCATTGTGGAGCCGTTCACCTTCGGTCGTGCGGTAGTTGGCTTTGATTTGCAGCCGATCACCGGGAGCGATTTCCATTTCAGTCTTTCGCACGACCGCGAACCGGTCGGCGTAGCGATAGCCCACTCTGGACACGCGTCCGTCCCTGACGATGCGAACGCCGTTCTCGTCGGCTGACTCAATTTCGCAGAATTCGCCCTTCGCGAAGCGACCGTACGATTTTAGAAACACGACGGACTGGCCAGCCTCGTAGAAACGAGGATCGCGTTTTTGAGCTTCGCTGCGATCAACCGGCTGAAACGTCGTCAACGTCGTTCCGGATTCGAGTTCGCCGGCTTCCTTCAACGTCGCGCGAACAGCACCATTGACCGCGTGAACTTCCGTCCAAGTCTGTGCGACGATCAACGGTCGCTCGTCGCGATGCAACGCAGTGACGTACTCTCCAGCAATGGCGGCGCGGCGCGGTTCGTCCGGTAGTTCACGGATGCAGCCAAGCTTTTCGAGACGGTCGAAAGACTGCGTGATCTTCCCGCCAGCGGCGTCTCGGACGGCGGCCCGATATTCTCGAATAAAGCGTTTCTCCTCCTTGGAGCGGGCGAGCGAAGGGTTTTGACGCCGGATTGTGCGGAGGATCGCGATCCGAGGCGCGGCGTGTTTCTCGATGAGCCGCAATGCATCCGTGGCGGCAACGGCACCATGCTGGCGCGTATCGCCCGATAGAATCAGCCGCCCGTGTTGCGCCCGCACATATCGGATCAATTCCCGGAGGTCGTTGCCGCCGACCTGGCCGGCTTCATCCAGGATGACAATTGAGCGCGGCGGCATCTCACGCGTCGTCAAAGTGTGCGCCAGCGTCTGCGCGCGCAGGCCGCCACGCTCCAACTCCTGCACCTGCTGGCGTTGCGGAGCAAGGACAACGACCGGATGGCCAGCCTCGACGATCGCACGCTCTACTTCCTTCAACGTGTGGCTTTTGCCCGTGCCTGCGCCGCCTCGGAACACGGTGGCGAAGTCCCGGCTCAACAAAATGCGCTGCGCTGCGCGCGCCTGTTCCTTGGAAAGCTCGGCTCGCGGCTGGTAGTTAGGACTGATTTCAGGGAAGCGATCGCGACCGTCGCGAATCGCGTACACGATCTCGCACTCGCAGCGCAGGCGCTCCCGCGAGACCAGCTCTTGCTTGTCGTTTCGGACGTAGCTGCGTTCGGCAATTGCCTGAGTCACGTCCTCAAGGTCGAAATCCTCCCCGCGGCCTCGTGCCAATGCGGCGGACACCAGTTCATGGTCATTCACCACTGACCGACGCTCGAAAACATGTTCATCGGCCCACGCTACGATGGCGCGAACATCAGCCTTCTGCGTGTGCAGGTGCGACGACTGGCGCAGCATTTCGAGCGCACGACGCTCCTCGCCCGACATCTGTTTTGCCCAATGCGACCGCAGTTGATCGGGCGTCGAATTTTTCAGTTTCCGCGGCCGACGTTCGTGCGCGATTCGCGTGCGAAGTTCACCCATGTCCCCATCGTACCCTTGTGCGCACTGGCGTTGCGCCTCGCTCTCGATCTGATCGTGGCGCTTGGAGAAACACGCGACGACGCTTCGCGGCACGCCCCTGATTTCAAAATCGCGCGCATTGTTTTCAATCTGGTAGCCGAGCGCCCGCAGCCCGCGACTCAGTTCGTGGTAATACACGTTCTCCGCAAATTTCTGGGCGCGGTACATGCCGGCCGTCTGAAGAGCCTTCCAGCGACCCTCAACCGGATCGAAGGTCGCGTTAAACACGACGCAATGGGTGTGTAAATGGGGATCTAACGCGCGGCTCGTCTCGTGGCGAAAACACGCCGCCACCACGTTGGCCGTCACCCGCTCGTCCTGCTGCTTCCCTTTCCGCACCCTCGTCTCGGCGAACTTCTCCAACTCCGTCATGGCGCGCTTGGCCGCCTGGTCGTGCAACTCGACGACCCGCTTATCTTCGCACAGCGCCACAATCGAAACACTCTTCGGCGGACTCAGCGTGAAATCGTGAAAGATTCTCCGGTTCGCTATCAGCTTGCCGTTTTCTGTACGGACCGTGTTCAAACGCTGTGTCAACCGGTTGCCACTCTCAGGATTCCTGCCTTCGCACAGCGCAAGAAAATCCTTTTCGTGCACCGGCCCCTCGAGTCCGAGTTTCTGAGCACCGATACCAAGCCACTCGCCACGGACCTCTTGACCTTCCGAGTAATAATCGCCCACGCAAAGATGCTCGCGGAAATATTCGCGTGCGTTGCGCAGGTTCAATTGAGGTTTTGGTCTCAGCATGATCGCTCCCTCCACTATTGGTGTCCGTCAACCGAAACTGCGCATCGCGCATTTTCGCATTCACCACGTGAAAGGGTGCGCACGAGACATCTTGCGGGTGTGATTGTGCAATCGTTTTCTACCTCCGAAACGACCTCGTTTCGTAACTCGTCATTCGCCCGCGTTACCTCTGAGAAACGCAGTCGCGTTTCTGTTTTTGCAGGACGCATTACCCCTTGCGAAGAATCGCAACGAATCGACGCAACCGCTATGTCGTCGATGAACGATAGTGTACAGCGCGACGAAACGCGGCGGATTTCACTTACGAAACTTTTTTCTGATGCCTGGGATGATGCGGTATGCGCGTGCGTCGGCATTTCCGCACATGGGCTCACTAGCCGCGACAGCTCGTATGCGCAACTTTCGGACCGGTGCCGCGCCAAGGCCGGGATGGGCGGTTAAACGAAAAACTGGACACACCCGTGTCCAGGTTTGCGTCGGCTCGGCTTCGCCTCGGGGGTAATCCGCCGCAAAGATGCGGGGCGCTCGCCGCCCCCGCGCCCTCGGCGGGGTAAGTAATCCAAGAAAGCAATTGGGCGCGCTCGTTGGCGCGATCCCCTCGACCGCCAAAGCCGGGATCGATATCGCGCGTCGGGCGAACACCTGCTACCCAAGGCGGCTGAACCCAAAAATTGATGTGAGGCGTTGATGATCCTGCCCTCAAACGAGCGTTGCTATGAACAGCTGGCCGCCGAACCCGACTCTGCGGCTGCCCGACAGTTCGCATTTTTGAAGCGATTTTCGGATGAGCATAGGCTGTTGGAACCTGGTTTTGACGCCAACCTCGCGACCCAATTTCACGAGCTTTATTGGGAGCTCTATCTTGCTGCGGCGCTCGACAGATTTGGCCTCGCAGTCAGCCGAGGAACGGGGAAATGCGAGCCGGACTATTGCGTGAGGCGAGATGGCCTGACGATTTTCATCGAGGCGGTGGCGTCCAGTGTCCCGAAGAATCCGGACAATTTCGTGCGCCCAGCGCCTAATTCGGCGGACTCAGATTTCGAAGAAGGCATCGCGCCGGACGCCGCGATCCTGCAACGGCTGGCTCAGTGCCTCGACGAGAAGATCGGCAAGTTGAACCGTCCGGCCGCGGTGACGACCATGAAGGCGGCTGGCGACTCATGCGTTGTGATCGCGCTGAACGGGAATCGAGCGATTAACGGTCACCCGCACGACGACATCCCAATTGCAGTGCCTTTTGTCGTGCGGGCAGTGTTCGGCCTGGTTGACGAATGGATCAACGAGGGCGCCGGTATCTCTTGGCGGCAGTCTGCGGCAATGCAAAAAGGAGAACGAACGTTCCCAGTCGGACATTTTGACCAAGGTCAGTGGCGCGATCCAAGCAAGAGCGTGCGGCACATTGCCGGGGTGCTATTCTCGAAAGCAACGGCGTGGCACACCGCTGGTCAGCTCGGCGACGATTTCCTCTTTGTCCAAAACCCGCATGGGCCGGGCCTAACGAACCTGTTCAGATTTTGCCCGCGAGGCGTGTGGATTCGCGATCACGAAACGATCCGGAAAATTCAGCCGTAGCGGATTGCGCTGATAACCAGCATTGTCGAACGCGACACATGTGTCGCTTTTCGTCGCGTCGTTTGAAGGCGCGAAAATGCGGCGACTTTTTACATCTGGCAGGCCCTATTTCGCGCGGTTGACGTGCGATAAGGTGTGGCGATGACCACAAATCAACGTGAGGAAGCGCAACGCGCCGCGCCAGTCAGGGTGCCGCAGTCAACCGTCTGCATCTACTGAAATCAGTGTAGGCGGCCTACTGCGATTTGAGCAGGTGCCCGCTCTTGCCGGTTGAAATGGCATACCCCAATGGGAGGACATGCAGGCCGGTGACGTAACCCAAAGTCGGTAGGCCCGCGCGCTTGTCGCCCGAAATCTCAATCAGAAACAGTAGCAACGAAAGGAACGAACATGAACACTGGAAATCCGATCCCAACGCAAAATCCGGCGACGGCACATCGAGTCGAGTTCTTCCGGCTTCCACCACCGGGCAAGCGCGACCCGTTCTTTGGTCTATCGCGTGGCTGGTATTACAAAGCCTCGGCGGCGGGTGAAATCAAGATGGTCGCAATCCGCAATCGCGGCGCTGTCCGTGGCGTGCGACTGGTCGCATACGATTCGGTCGTCGATTACATCCGGCGGTGCATGGATGCGGTGAAACCGAAGTCACTTCACGAGCCGCTGGCCCAATCAGTTGTCAATCAGCTCGGGCTGTTCGCCTCGTCTGATGCTTGCGCAAAGCCAACCGCCGACTAACATGACTCTCATGCTTAGCACCGAACTCTCTCGTACTGCCTTGGGCTTGCCGCCTGAGGACCGGCTTGAACTTGCCCGCCGATTGGTCGAGAGCGTGGTTGAGCCTGCACCGCTGACCGATGCCGTTAAGGAGGGAATTCGACGGATTGAAGACATCGCCACGGGTCGCGTCACGGGACTCTCGGAGGAGCAGTATCGCGCCGCGATGCGATGAAAGTGCTATTTCACCCGGACTTTCCGCGAGACCAGCGGAAGTTCGAGGCGGATTACGCGGAAATCTCGGCGGGATTGGCTGCGCGATTTCGGACGGAGATCGACGACGCGATAGCGGCAGTCAAAGCGGCGCCAACGGCAGCCGGCCATTTCGTTAACACCGGTTCCACGATCGTGTCTGAGTTCCGGCGCCGGAACTTAAACGCCTTCCCTTTTTTTGTCCTCTACGGCAACACGACCGACCTGCTGATCTTCGGCGCGATCATCCCGACGCGATCTGATCCATTGAACTGGCTGACGCGTTTCCATAAGGAAGCCAGCTAGGACGCCGTGCCCGCGCGCAGCTGGGATGAAAACCTCGTACAAGATCAATCGTGACGATCTACGGCCGCCGGGGAGGGATCAGGAGCTGGCGTTGTTTACCTGTGCTCTTCAGTCGGCGGCGCTGCGGGATTGGCTAGCTGGTCAGAGAATCGAAGCGCCGGCGCAATTCGAACTCACCCACAACACGGGAGCAGACGATCCGCCCGACCTCTCAGCGTTGGGGTTGGGCTGGGAATGCACGGAGTTCCCACCGAATCAGACGGCCACGCGCAAGGTGCACAGGGAAAATGGGCCGATGGGGATGGTAGTTCCCGGCTTTTCACAGACGGGCGCCGACATTCGGAAGATTCGCGAGCAATCAATTCCGTTCACGGCCTATCCGAAGTTCGTCGCACTGGACGATGAGATCGCGGCGCTTGGTGGCGCGTTTCTCGGGAAGGTCATCGGTGGACCAAAATCAAAAGACGTCCCGGGCAACGATGTCCTGCTCCTCGATCAGCGGGACGATCATGCTCCCGATCTAGCCGAGAAGGCGCTTCGACTCGCTCTTCGTAAGACGACGCCCAAACACATTCGGTTGGTTCTTCTAGTCCGCTTCCAGCGCCACACGACGGAGCTAATTCCGGAGGTCGTCAGACTGTTTCCGTGACTTCAGTTGCTTCCATGCCGTTGACCTTTGCGTGAGCGTTCGGAAACATGCAGGACAAACGTGAACGGTGGCGCCAAGGTAGAACTTTTGGTAGAACTCCGGCCTCGTTTTGGTTCTCTGAATACGTAAACCTTTTTTAGCTATTAGTCCCCGTAGCTCAACTGGATAGAGCAGCGGTTTCCTAAACGAAATCAAGGGGTGATCGAAGAATTTTTGCCACGTTTGGCTATCGCTGATTCCCTTTGATTCTGCGGGAGATACGCCGTCTTCGGTCCGAAAAAACGTCGGGCGACGTTTGACTGGTTTTAGCCCGTTTTGGCCCGAAAAACCCAAAACGGTATCAGATGCGGTATCAGATTTGATACCAGAGAAGCGGTCACACTTGCGGGCCAGTCTTCCAGACGGCCCGATCCAATTCGATCATGGTGACCTGAAGCTCGTCAGCCGCGCGCTGAAGGTCTTGCATCGCTCCGCCAGCCCGAAACCTCTCGCGCAAGGCTTCCGCGCGTGCCGCTTCGAGTTTTTCGCGCACCGTTTTCGGGGCGACTCGACGCGCTCGATTTGTTTTGAGGGTCGTCACACCCGCAATCCAACGCCGCTTGCGTGCCGCCGGTCAAGTCGGTAGCGGGGTGGACGGAAGCTGTCGGACCTCCACCGAAACACTCGTGCAAATCCCATAACGTTCTAAATCCGATTAGTCCAATCGTGGAGCAGAATGGCTGAAAACAAGAATCAACACTTCGTCCCGAGGTTCTATCTGTCGAACTTCTCCTTTAACGGGGGAGCTCAGACCAACCTTATCCGAATCAATGAGCTGAAAGCGGTTCGTGGCATCGGCGTCGCAGGCCAGTGTCAGGATGATTATTTCTACGGCAAGAATCTCAAAATCGAAAAGGCTCTTGGCACAATCGAAGGCACGTCTCGGACCGTTGTAGCCAACGTGCTGAGAACCGGCTTGCTTCCGCCATTGGGCACGGCAGCGGATGCCATTCTAAAAACTTTCGTCTGCATCCAATGGATCCGAACTCGCGAGTTCTCTGAGAGCTTCGATTCCGGTTTCTCCGAGATGCTCAAGGCCAAGTTTCGCGAGGACTTCAAAGCGAAGGGCCTAACCGATGCGGATATGGCGGACGTCCAAATCCATCGGACGGAAGGCCCGCGTGACTCGGTCGCACAAGGTGTGGATTTCATCCCTTTTTTTTGGGACTTGGAGGCAAAGCTGGTTCTTTCCAATGGGCTCGGCGAATTTGTCACCAGTGACAACCCAGTGGTGTTGCTCAATCCTCACTACTTGGGAAGATTCGATGGCGGAGTGACGGGCGTTGCCTTGGACGGCACCGTCGTTTTGTTCCCGCTCTCCCCCGACTGTCTCCTTATTCTCTACGACAACCGTTGCTATCGGGTCGGCGCAGCGGGAAAGTCTGCGGTGCCGCTCGGGTCGTTGGGAGACCTGGCCGCGTTGAACAACCATCTGTTCCTTCACGCTGATCAATGCGTCTATCATCGCGACTCAGCCCAAGCCGTGCGTCACGTTAACGAATTCGCGCAGGTGAAACACCTGCGAGTTAGTGATCGGCAAATCGTGCGAGAGATTCCACAGCCAGATGGCGGCACGGTTCTGCATACTTTCACGCAGCCCATCCTTTACCAACCGGACGTCGTGTTTATGAAGGTGCTGCGACACCGCCGCCATGAAACCGCTCAAGTCGGGCAAATTCCGCCGCGAGACCCGGCATTGTCGAATCACTTTGCGTCCTACACCAAAGCCGTGAACGCCAAGAGCAGTCCCCGCGGATTCGCCTCTTACATCGCGAATATCGCAAACACCGTCTTAACGGATGCCGAAAAGCGGGTGCTGGACGCGCAAATGGTCGGGCACAAGCCAAGCGTCGATTCCCATCCCAAGGAGTAAGCTCCCGCCAGTTGCCTACGAAATAAGCGGGTAACCGGAACGATCGAAGTGGTGACCCCACCCGGAATTGAACCGGGATCTACCGCTTAGGAGGCAGTAGCTCTATCCATTTGAGCTATGGGGTCGCTCGCAACCGATCCCAGGATACCAAGTGTCCCGGGACCTCACAAGGAGACCGCGAGAGACGAGCAAACCGCGGTGAACGCCTGAACTCAAGCGCGTTGTCCCATTGCGACCGGGCGCGAGGCTTCAACCGAAGGGTTCTGTCGCTGCTCCGCCTCGTGGAGCGAGGCGGCTTGGGCGCACGCCACGGAAATGGCGTTGACGACCCGGACGGGGCTCGTGTTGGCGAAGCGCGCCCAAACGATCTTGTGTGCCTTCGCGATGAGGTTGCCCGCAATCAGGTGCAAGGTGTGCTGGGCGGCGAGCGCGCAGTCTTGGACGAGCGCCACGGCGTCGCCGCCCGCCATCAGTAGCTCGGTGTCGCCGTTTGCCTGAGCATACGGTGAGTTGGAAGGATAGGTCTGGATGATGGCGAACTCGGTCCTCCCCGCGATGGCGCGTTTGCAGAGAAAGACACGGCTGTTGCGCAGATTCAGAAGCGTCGAGCAAATCTCCCATTGGTCCGGCGGCACATTACGCGTCGTGATGACCGCGCCCGCTGCCGGTTCTCCTGAAGTTGTGAAGGCAACCGGATTGTTCGTCACCTCCCGCACGTGGTCACGCGCGCGCTTCAAGCCTTCCAATTCCGCTCTGATGTTCTCGAACGCTTCGTTGTAGGCGTCGGTCTCGCCGCGATTCAACGCTTGCGCCCCCGCGTGCTCATAAGGTTCGCCGTTTCGCTTCAGCATAGGTCAGGTCTCCGGCATCTCGGGACCGACGCGCTTACCTAATGCGCGGTCGATTTCCGTGCGCTGGATAACGAGTTCTCCCGAGAGCGTTCGGTCGGCATTGAGCTTTCGACGTTGGATGAGCGAATAGACGTTGAACGGCTCCAAGCCGAGAATCTGCGAGGCGTCAGTGATCGAAATCTCATCCTCGCTAGTGGGCGCGAAGGGTCTCACGCCGGAACACTCGCCCAACTCCGCCAGTGGGATTGTCCACAATTGCGGACAAAATCGATCAAAGGTCGAATAGCCGCGCGAGCCGCAAGGCGACCTGGATTTGTCGAAGCCGCTTCCCTTTTTCCCAATCCGAAACGGTTTGTTGGGAAACGCCGAGCCGCTCTGCAAATTGTCCTTGGGTCAAGTCAAGTCGCGTGCGCACTTGGCGAATCTCTTTGGCCAAGGCGTCGAATTCCCTTTTGATGTTTTTGCGCGGCGAGCGCTGAGTCATGGCGGCGCTTCGACAAGGGCGTGGATGATACCTAACAGCATCGGCAGCGGCGCGGGTTTACCCAAAATATGGTCCACGGCCAATGCGCGATAGGCGTCCGCTTCTGCTTTGGTCAGGTGTGAGCTATGGACGACAATCGCCCCTGAAAACTCTGTGTCTCGCAATTTGGACACCAGCCCGAGACCTGAGAGGCGCGGCATTTGGTGATCGGTCACGAGGACGTTGAAGAAGTTCAAATCCTCCATAACTCGCTCCAACGCGCTCAGGCCGTCGCTGACGCACTCAACGTGATGGCCGGCTCGCTCGAAGGCGTATTTCACCACCAAGGCGAGCTGCTCATGGTCATCAGCGCAGAGCACCCGCAGGGCTTTGGGCTGCGGGTTTGCGTGATGCGAGGAGGTCGGCGCGATTTGGTGTTTGCTCATTGTGGTGCGTTGGATTCGGCAGGTATCGCAATGCATTCCACGCTGGAGACCGACGTTGGCGGCGACAAAAATGCCAGCTTCAACCCATCCAAAAGTTGATCGTGATCGAATGGCTTCGTGAACACGCCGACTGCGCCCAATTCCTCGGTGCGACGTCTCGCTTCGGCCGTGAACGCCGCGCTCATGAACCACACTCTCAAGGTTCGGCCGGCTGCGGCAGCTTGTGCCTGCAATCGCTGACACGTCTCGAATCCATCCATGACAGGCATGTGCAGGTCGATCAGCGCACCCTCGAAGTTTTCTTCTCCGGCGAGCGCGATAGCCCTCGGTCCAGATTCGGCGGCAATCACCCGGTAAGTTCGATCGAGCAGAAATGCCAGGGTCACACGCACCCCCTCATGGTCGTCAACGACCAGAATCGTGTGTGGATTTGCGATTGGCTCGGCTGTAGTGCTCACGAGTTCTTTCAGAACATTGGCTGACCGGATATTGAGAGTGGCGGCCAGTCACGCAATAACCGATTTTGGGATAACCCGTTTCGGGTTGGTATTCTGCCACTTCCTCCAAGTGCAGAAAACAATCCACAGCGACGAACACCTTGCTCTGCGTGAGTTACTCGTGGCGAAACGTCGCGAGAGTAACCTTACGCAAACGGCCTTGGCCGAGAAGTTGCGAATGCCCCAATCCTTCGTGTCGAAGGTTGAGCGTGGCGAGCGGCTGCTGGATGTAATCGAATTCGCGCGATACATCGCCGCGCTTGGTAACGATCCGGTTCAGGTTTTCTCGGAACTGGTTCGCGACAGCAAGGTGCTCGACCGCCCGAACGCAGCCAAGGCACCAACGAGAAAAAAGCGATAGTGATGACGGAACGCGCGCGGACACGACAAGCACCGAACACCCCAATCCTTTCCGGCATTGCAGAGACCGAGCGTGCCTCATAAGTGCCGGTCTTTGGCGCGGCGGGCGCAGTCAAGGTGGAGCGGAGAACCCGCAGGGCGCGATAGCGTGGCGGCAGCCATTCGAGCAATACCTTGACGGCGAACGGCGCGCCATACAATTGAGGCACGAGGCACGCCGGTTCGAGAGCGCAGTAGCGCATCATCAACGACGAGTTTTGTCGTGACGCCCGATGTTGGCAGCATGGCGAGTTGGCCAGAAAGCGAACCTTGCGAACAGGGGCAAGAAGGGCACCGGCTTCATTCGGCCTCACCTCTCGGTCCGCGCTTGCGCTCGACGACGGCAAGGCAAGGCTCGGCAACCGCGATGAACGCCGGCACACGCACGTTGCAGCGGTGGAGAAACCCGACGATGCCGCGCGTCATGTGCTCTGCAACAGGCGGCGCGGAGTCGTCGGGAGCGCGTGCAGCCGAATGATGTTCGGCAAAACATGAGTCATTCCCTAAGTAAATTCGAACGCTGGTTTGCTGGCCCTATCAGATTGTTGAGCGCGATCGGAAGCGGGGACGGCGCCTTCGTTGCCCTTTCGGTCTCATTCGCTCTTTTTGAGCGCTATGTAAAGTCAGACCTCAAGCGATCGGGTCGCGATGGTTCTCCACCCGAATTCTTCGCCCGCTCGGCTCAGCTTGCCGGTCTGGACGAAGATTTGTTTAAGAAGTTTTGGGGGATGTTTCGCGATGGAATTCAGCACTATCTCCAGCCAAAGACATTCGAGTCGAAGGGCGTGAAGTATGGCTGGTCGGTATCAGCCGACTATCCAGCAATGCCTTATTATTTGGTTGATACGCCCGACGATAAGACCATTGCGTTCGACCCGTGGAAGTGGACTGACTTTGTGCTCGGGCTCTACGAGAAGGATCCCAGTATTTTGGATATTTTGGAGAGCCATTCTTTGGGTCACGTCTACCATCGGGGATCGGGTGCAGGCTCCGATATGACGACATTGCTCATACTCCCGCAGCTATTGTGCGACGATGAGCAAGAGAGCTCCAGATGAAAAAGCCGATCACACGCGAACGGAAGGAGCTTGGCGGGGACGCGGGTTGGTGTGATTGACAGAAAGGGGAGCCGAAACGGTTTCATGGTCTGACGACGGATTGGCGGCGTCCATGTTGTTTGCCGCTTGATTTTTCGTGAGGTCGAGAGCTTTCACGATCTCCTGTTGCCGCAGCGTGAGAGACTGAAGTTTTGCTTCGTGCTCAAACGGCTGGCCGATTTTCGATTCAAGGTCGCGTTTCCGTTTCTCAGCGTCCGCCAGATCGCGGCTGCAACGTTCCTTGCACTCATCTAGACTCTGAATGGTGTATTCCATCGAGCGAATCGTGCCCAATCCTGACTCCGAGACGTTTGCCGGATAAGTGCCTTTTCCTCTCAGCAAGATTTCGACGTTTTCCAGAAATGCAGTTCGGAGGAATAGGCGGAATCCGGCGAATTCCCCGATTTCCTTTTCGGAGGCGCGTCCGCTGAATTGTGCAGCGATCCGGTTGAGCGCCTCGCCAGCCTGCGCCCGGTCTTTGAATGAGGTGTTCGCGATGCGGATTTCAAACGCGTCGCCGCTTGTTTCCTTTCGCGTGGCGATGTCGAGTTTCAGATTCTCCAATCGCTGGCTGACGAGGGGAAGTTCTTCGGCGAGTCGTC
Source organism: Minisyncoccota bacterium (assembly GCA_035548315.1). Lineage (GTDB taxonomy): Bacteria > Patescibacteriota > Minisyncoccia > Phycocordibacterales > Phycocordibacteraceae > C7867-001. The sequence continues at coordinate 39,851 of DASZTF010000102.1, read as the reverse complement.
GCACAGTGGAGCGGATGCGGTATTGCGTTTCCGCGTGCTGCGAGCGGAGCCGAGTGAAGCGCGCAATCTCCGTGTCAATGGACGCCTTCTCGATGACAAGCGGATTGCCCGAGGCGATGGCCTTTACCTCCGCGTAGGTCAACGCGCGCGAGTCAATATCCTCGATGCGGCGAACGTGAGTGTCGCCAGTCATGATCTGATTGATGAACTTGGCCTTCGTTTCGAGCGTCTGCCACATGTAGGCGTCGAAGCTGCCCTCGCTGACGTAGCGGTAGATCTGAACGGCGGAATGCTGGTTGCCCTGTCGGAGAATCCTCCCTTCGCGCTGCTCAACGTCTGCCGGTCGCCACGGTGCATCGAGATGGTGCAAAGCAATGAGCCGTTCTTGGACGTTCGTGCCAGTGCCCATTTTCTGGGTGCTGCCCAAAAGCACGCGAACCCGCCCGCCTCGGACTTCTTTGAACAAGGCGAGCTTTTGCGCGTCCGTTTCGTAGTCCTGGATGAAGGCGATTTCGTTTTCAGGAATCCCGCGTGCCGCGAGCTTCCGTTTCATGTCGTCGTAAACGGAAAAGCGTCCGCGGAAATGTGACGGCGTGGAGAGGTCGCAGAAGACGAGTTGGGTCGAATGAGAGCCGGCGGTCTCTTTCCAAATCGCGAAGATTTTCTCGACGGCCTTATTCACTTTGTTATCCGGGTGATCGGGGGCACGCGAACGGAGCATCCGCAAATCGAGCGCGGCCTTCCGCCCCTCGGACGTAATTTTCAGCATGTTGTCTTCGCTAGGATCAACTCTGCCGTTGCGAAGTGCCTCGGCGCGTTTGGCGAGGCCGGCGACAATCTCCTTCAATTCACGGCTGGCTGGGGCGCGGACGACGATGGGTTTCCCGGTTTGAATCTCCGGCACCGGCAGTTTGAGGTTCTCCGCTGTCTGGATGTCCGCAACTTGGCAGAACTGCTGCATGAGTTCCGGCACGTTGATGAACCGTGCGAATCGGGTGTTGAGGCGGTAGCCCGCACCGTCGGGGGAAAGCTCCATCGCCGTCACTGGCTCGCCGAATGTCGCGGCCCACGAATCGAAATGATGGAGCCGTTGTTTCCTCAGCGCGCCCATTTGGAGGTAGCGTTGCATGGTGAACATTTCTGCCACGCTGTTCGCGATGGGCGTGCCCGTTGCAAACACCACGCCAGCCCCGCCGTTCGTTCGCTGGATGAACTGCACTTTCAGAAACATATCGAACGCGCGCTCCGACGCGGTTTGCGGCAAGCTAGCGATGCGCGTCATTTTGCTGATGTAGAAAAGATTTTTGAAGTAGTGCGCCTCGTCCACAAAGAGGCGATCTACGCCGAGCTCTTCAAACGTCAGCGTGTTGTCCTTCTTCTCGTCCGCCGTGAGCAGCTTCAATTTTGTTTCGAGCCGTTTTTTCGCGCGTTCGAGGTCTTTGACGATGCGGCGATTTCCCTGCGCCGATTTCTGCTCGATGATCGCAAGTTCGAGGTCGTGCAGTTGCTCGCGGAAGAACTCATGCTTCGTCTCCGCAGACATGGGAATTTTCTCGAAGCCGGAATGCGTGACGATGATGGCGTCCCAATTTCCAGTCGCGATGCGGCTCATGAGTTCGCGGCGTCTGTCTTTCTCGAAATCTTCTTTTGTGGCGGCGAGGATGTTCGCGCCGGGATAAAGGTTGAGCAGTTCGGACGAGAATTGTCCGAGCATGTGATTCGGGACGCTGAACATCGGCTTTCGCGCCAGCCCCACACGTTTTAGCTCCATTGCGGCGGCAACCATCGTGTAGGTCTTGCCCGCACCCACGACGTGACCGAGTAGCGCGTTGGGCGTTTGCAGGATTCGCCACACGCCCGCTTTCTGATGTTGATGCAGGGTGATATTCTGGCTCGCACCGGGAAGCGTCAGATGTTCGCCGTTGAAGACGCGCAGACGGATGCAGTTGAACTCTTGGTTGTATTTTTGGACGAGCCGCTCGCGCCGTTCGTCGTCCTGCCAAATCCATTCCTTGAACCGCTCTTTGATTTTTTCCTGCTTCTCGCGTGCTGCCTCCGTCGCCTCCGCATTGACGACGAATTTCTCCCCTTCGCCTGACAACCGCACCTTGTCATAGATGGTCGGTGTTTTGAGATTGAGCGCGTCCTGGATCAACTCGAGCGCGGTGGCGCGGTTCGCTCCCCATTCGGTCGTGTTGTTGACGCTGGCGCGCGCCGTGTAGCCGCCATTTACAATCCACGAACCGATTTGCGGCGCATGACTCACGGTCACATCGCGGGCGTCGAGCATTTCCTGAATGAATTTCTCCACGTCGCTTGCGGGAACCCACGACGCGCCCAAGCGAACGTCAATATCGCTGGCCTTCAAATCCTCGGGTTGAACAGCACGGAGCGCCTCGACGTTCTCCTTGAATCGCTCGTCGGTGATCCTTGCGGCTTCCGCGACAGCGAGCTTTTCGCGGACGTTGCCGGAGAGGTAGTGGTCTTCCGTTTCCCATTCGTTGGTCTGCGGATTAAGGAAAACCGCGCCCTTTAATTCGGGCAAGAATTCGGCGGGCGTTTTTCGGAGCAAAAAAGCAATATGACCCAAATCTACGCGGCCCTTTTCGTTCAGCGTCACAACGAGCGCGGCCTTGGGCGAATCTGCCGACTCGACGGGAACATGACGATGAATCGTTCGCTCGCGAAAGATGGCGGTCTTGGCTGCCTTCTTGGTTTCCTCGTAGTAGTTCTCCAACGAGAGAAGCAACGGCAAGTCGGGATCGCCTTTGAACGCCTTTTCGTTGGCTCGGTCGGAAATCGCGCCATAGCGCCAAACGAAATGGTCGTAGGTCTCGTTCAAGCGGTCGCGGGCGAGTTTGACTGTCGCCTCGTCGCTGGCGTCCATCTGCGTGCGGAGACATTCGCGCACGGCGTCGCGAATCCTGATTAGGCCGCGAATGCGAACCCTCGTCTGCGCCGGAAGGTTTGTCAGAACCTTCAAGTGGTCGCCATCGCGAATGGCGATTTGGTCGTCAACGACGGCATAGGCGTTCGGCTTGACGTGGCCGGGCGCGGGAATGGTCTGTTCGAGCGTGGGAGTGGCGACGCGGCGGTTGAGCGGTTGATAAATGTTTTCGGGCAGGCGCTGAACTGCCTGGGCGAGTGCCTCCGCAATGTCGCGTCCATCGCCGACCAGCGTCGGCTCGCCGCGCTGATACATGCGCCCGGCGAGGCGCATTTCGCCGAGCATCATGTGAGGACGTTCGACGAAGTATTCATTGATGTGGATGGCCTCCTGTTTCGAGTTGGTGTGCGGCGCGGTGTTCTTCCACGCGACGCCTTTGGGCATTTCACCTTCGGCCAGACGGCGCAGCATCACGATGTCGGTCGTGACTTCGGTATTGGCCGTGCGTTTGAATGCGTCGTTGGGCAGACGAATCGCGCCAAGGAATTCCGCACGTTGCGCGAGATAATCGCGCAGGGTCGAATCGAGCTTGTCCATCGTGCCTTTGGACGTGATGAACAATATCACCCCGCCCGGACGGACACGCTCCAACGTGGCGGCGAAAAAGTAGTCGTGAATCGGGAATCCGAACGAATTGAAACGCGCGTCGAATGGCTTGTAGTCGCCGAATGGGACGTTGGAAATCGCCGCATCGTAAAATCCTTCTGCGAGTTTCGTTTCCTCGAACGCTTGATTGCGAATGTCGGCGTCGGGATAAAGGGCTTTGGCAATGCGCGCGGTGAGCGGATCAATTTCGATACCGGTGATGATCGAGCGCGAGTGCATCTCTTCCGGCATACAGCCGATGAAGTGCCCGATGCCGCACGCCGGTTCCAAGATGCGGCCATGTTTGAAGCCGAATCGCTGCAACGCCGCATACATGGCCCGGATCACTTCGGGCGACGTGTAATGTGCGTTGAGGGTTGAGGACCGCGCCGCCTCGAATTCCTCGGCTGTCAGAAGGCCGGTGAGTTGGTCGCGTTCGCCGGCCCAGTCGGTTCCGGGGAACCGATCAAAAACCTGCGGAATGCCGCCCCAGCCGACGTATTTGACGAGGTCGAACTTCTCTTCGGCCGTGGCCGTGCGCTTTTCAGTTTCGAGGGTGCGAAGCAGCCGAATGGCCTCGATGTTTGCGCGACACTTCTGCTTGAGCGAGCCTTTGCCAATCGCATCGGTCGGCGTGATGCGATAGTTGGCCTGGTTGCGTGGCGGCTCTACCCGTTCTCCGTTTCGGGCCGGATGAAGATGTATTTCTCTCGCACTGACTCCCAAGCCTGGTCGTGGGCTTGCTGCGCCGTTAATCCTTGGTTGATCAGCTTGCGTCGGAGTGAGGACAGTTCCTCCTCCGTCTTCTCCTCCGCTTCGAGAAGCATGGTCTGAAGTTTCCCCGTTGCTTCCAACTCCTTGACCATTTTGGGAAGGAACTGCCGCCAATGTTTCTCGGCCATCATCCCGTATTGCGTCAGTGTTGTCGGCGTTGCTTGTGGCATATGCGAAAAGGTCGAGTTGGTTATCGTCCGCTCTTGGTTTTGACCGTTTGAGTGCCATTGGAACTTACTCCATCGCGTTCGATTTTCCAGCCTTTCGAGGCGACAGATTGGTTTTCGTTTCGCGTCACGGGTTGGCCGATTTCGAGTTTTCCGTTCTTCCTGATGCTGTCGCGAGGACGACGAAGGAGGCTCGACGCGATGGCATTTGTTTGACCGATGGGCCTGTCCGAAAAGTCTTCGCGGTTTCTCGTGCGCGCTGGATGGAAGAAGTGGCAAGAAAACGCACGAGAAAGCCGCGAAGTCTTTGAGAGCCGCCGTTTCTCAGACGGCCACGGCGTTTTTCGGCCGTTCGCTCCGCGACTGCGAAAGCACGAGTGTTCTCGCGATACTGACGCGGGCGCGTTCGCGCTGATCTTCGGGGACGTGTTTGAGGAGGTTGTCGTAAGCCGACTTGAGTTCGGGATTATCCTCGACCCTGCGCAGCAGCCCGTTGTCGAGCTTTTGCTTGCGGTTGTTGTAACGAAGCTGCTGCCAGACGACGGTTCTTTCGAGTCGTTCGCGAGGCATCGCTTTGATGCGATCCCAATGCTGGGGGTTGTCTTTGATGTAGCCGTCAATCTGCGCGTTGATGCGATCGTTCTCGCGGTATTCGAGCGGCTCAGGTGCCGCGCCGTTGCCGTTTTGGTCGGCTGCACCGTCCGTCACAGGTTTTCCGTTTCGTTTGAGCATGTTTCCTTTCCACGGGTGGGGATGGTTCACCACTCGTCTGTTTTGGTTTTGTCGTTTGTGCCGGCGAGTGCGTCGGCCTGCTTTTTCCGCAACTCCTCTTCGAGCGCGTCGAGCCGCTTCTGAGTGGTGGTGAGTTCATCTCTCAGTTGGCGGTTCTGCTCGCTAAGTCTTGCAGTGACCTGGAGGGCGCCTGAGAGCTGCGAAAGCGTTTGGTCGAACTTGGCTCCCTGATCCAGCAACGCTTGGGTTGCGGCCTTCTGCCGATTGACCTCGGCAATAACTTCGGTGTTCACCGGCGCGTCGTGCCGTGCTGGGTCAATCAATCCGACCGCGGGGCCGAGGGGCACCGTAACGGGAACGTTGGGGTTCAGGTTCCATTGGGCCGTTGTTTCGATGCGATAAACCGTGTGGCGCTCGTGCATGACGAGGCCGTTGTTTGGATCAACGTAGCGACCGATGGGATATGCTTTGAGGTTTTCGGGAAAGCGGACGGATTCGATGCTCGGCGTCGGCTGTGGTCTGGCCGGCATCATGTTCATCACGGACACGCGCGGCTTTTGGGGCGAGGCACAGGCCGTTAGGAAAATGAGGGGGATGAGGAGATATGCTTTCATGGCTTCACCTGTTGCTGGGTTGGAACCGCGCGCGCTGCTGCCGACAGGTTGGGAGTCGGCTGCACGGGCACGTAAAGACCGGTCGTCGTCGGCATTACCTCATTGAAAGCATCGCCCTCGGCGCGACTGCCGCCGACGGTCGCGTCGTCCCGGTCGAGTGTTTGGGTGACGTAGAGGTAGAATTGCTTTCCAGCGGAGACGCGGACGTAGAAGCCGTCGCGCTGAATCGAATCGAGGATCTGTTTGGCATACGCGGCCAGCACGTCCTGCGCGCCTTTCAGCGGTGCGTTTTGCAGCGACGGCGTAGCGATGGGGCCGAAAACAGTCTGGTCGCGCTCCGTCAACGCACCTGCTGCGCCGCTGAGAAACGACGCGGCGAACAGCTTTATTTCCGCGAGATTGTCGGACTTAATCAACCGACCACGGAGGCCGGCGCTGCCGTCAGTAATGCCCCAACCTTCGCCATCGCCGTTTTTCTCGCGGTCGAGCGCAATGCCGCTGATTGGGAGTTCCCGTCCGTCCTGCCAGACCAGCGTCCACTGCTTGCCGCTTGCGATGCGTTCCCGAGCGCGGTCAATCTGGGCAACTCCGTGGACTTCTGTTCCCGCTGGAATTACGAGGCGACCGGCGTGATAAATGTCCTCAGTTATCAAGCCAACGATCGGTGTGCGGATCGTGGAGGAATCGATTGTGATGACCAATTCGCACGGAATGAGACGGCCGTAAGGCGCATAGTATTTGCTCAATGGCTTCGTCTCGGTCGAGGGCGTGTCGCCGAAAAGGCTAATGGGCGGTAGCTCCGGTTTCTTCGGCTCTTTCTTAGGAGGCTCGACGGCGAGCGGTTCCGGCTTCGACTTTGGCTTCGGCGGATTGAACGGCTGCATGGCCTTCTCAATCGTCTGCACGATTTGGGGCTTGGTTTCGGCACCGGCAGCCGGTGTCACAATGCTCGCGGAGTTCTGCTGAGTCGGTCGCTTAAATCCGTTCGCGACCGTGAGCGCGACGACCACGAGCAAGCAGAACGCGATGAATGCACCGATGGGGCTGCGAACAAAATTGATGGCGTTGCGCGGATTCATGGCGGCGGTCCTGTTGGTTCGTCGGGCTTCTGCTGCTCGTCTGGCGGCGGCTGCGGTGCGGTTTGCGGTTGCCCTGGCGGCGGCTCCGGCTTCGGTGGCTCCGGCTTTGGTTGTTCAGAGGCAACCGCATCGATCACGACGATGAATTCATTTTTCAGCGAAATGTCGTTGCGCCCGCCGTTGGGCGTCCCGGTGACCGCGAAATAGGCGGGTGCTTCGGTTTTCGGCGGAATCGTCCCGCTCGCGTCGCTTACGGATTGCGGATAAACGCGCTCGCCAACATGGAGCGAAAAACCGTCGGGCCTGTATTGCAACGGTTGGTCGGTCTTGTTGCGAAGCAGAACGCGGAAGACGAGTGTGTCTTCGGGATCGAAGCGAAACACTTCTTCGATCTGCACCTCATACGCCTTGTAATCCATCACGCGCGGCTTCTGCACGTAATTGAGGTATTCAACCTGCGCGACGGCTTCGGGATGGTGCTCCTTTAGGAGCGGATATGCTTTCGCCTTGTCGAGTAGGGCGAGTAGCCGATTCGGAGTGACCGCGATGCGCTGCGGCATTCGCGGTTCATCGGCGACATTGAATATGACCGAGTATAGCGGCTCGTCGCTTTCGACGAGTTCGAGCACGTAGGTTTTGTCATTCCAACGGACGTTTACGTTGGTGACTGCTTTCTTGCCGAGCGCGCGAACGGAAAAAAAGTGCGAAGCTTTGGTGTGGGCGATCTGGAAGTTTGCCGGCGTTTTCCCATCAACCGTGACTTGCGCCGCGTCAATGGCGGCGATGGGACCAGGAAAGCTGATGGTCGTCACACGATCCCCGGAAACCGGGATCGTGAACACCATGTGCTCGTCCAAGCTGAATTCTTTGATCGGCTTGAACTCCTCCGCCCCCGACGCCTGCAACAGGCAGAACAGCGGAATCAGGATTTCAATTAGACGTTTCATATTTGAAATCCGTCACCACGGTCAGGAAGCGTCCATTTAGAATCATGTTTGGGTTCCTGACGAATTTCAGTGACAGCCTGAACGGCAGGGACTCGGAGAACGCCTTGTCCTGAAAGACGCCGTTGCGAATGAGTTGCCCGTTGACCTGGGTTAAAATGAAATCCTCTCGCGTCTGGAGAATATCGATGCGGGCGATTTCAACCTTCTGGTGAAGCTGCTTCGCCTTGAACTCGGGTTCGTCCACCATCCTCTGAGCGTTTGCTTTTTCCGCGGCGCGTTTGCCGAACATCTGTTTCAGCAAGTCCTCATTATCGAATCCCCTCGGGCTGCGAGACAGAAATGCGATTGCCGCGAACGTGCTCTGCTCTGCGTGAAGCTGTTTCGCTTCCTGAAATTTGAGAACGGGCGAGACGTAAAACGTGCCCGCCGGGTCAATGACAACGACTCGTTCGCGCTGTTGGAATTTGCTTACCAGAATCGCCCGGTCCACGGCGGCAAGCACGAGCACGAGCATTGCGAACAAGAACCAGAACCACGCCATGCGGTCCTTCTCGACGAAGAGCCGCGTCGCGTTGAAACGCGGGCGCGCGAGGATCGGCGCGCCGTTGCCGCCCGGCTTTGTCTCGTGCAATACTTCATCGAGGCGATTCATGGAGCGTCCTCACTGCTTCTTTTTCTCCGGGAAAATGGGAGGCTCGGCCAGAGGCTTGATCTCCCGCATCATGTTTGTATTCGGGGTCGCGCTTTGAACCTTCTGGCGGGCATTTCTTTCTCTCGTCTGTTGCTGCTGGAGGCGCACGGCGACGACGGTAATGGTGCCCGCTCCCGCGAGGAGGACTACGAGCAGAATGATGAGTCTGGTTTTCATCGACCGTTCTCCGGGAAGATGGGCGGTTCGGCCATTGGCTGGAACGTCTGCCGGTAGTTGCGCAGCGACTCACTGAATTCGGCTTTCTGTTCCTCGTTGCGCGCCTTCAACTGGCGCTCCGCGTCGTTTTTATTTTCTGCCTGCTGAACGACCGTAAGGCTGACAGCTTGGTCAACCTCCTTGTCGGTCGCGGCGAGCGCCGCGTTCAGGCCGATGAGAACTCCGGTCAGTTTCTGAACCTCGGCGTCGGTGGTCGCGCTTTGAAGTTGCTCCGTGGTGGCGGCGATTTGGTCTTTCAAGACGCGGCGGCGGTCGCGCACGTCATCGGCAACGCTGGTATAATTGTCCGTCGTGCGCTGGATCGCCGCGTTGTCGCGATAGATTTCTTCGTCGCGTTCAATCTCTGTTCCGGACGGCGTTCGGAATGTGGTGCCGACACTGTGGTAAATGCCGCTGCCGTCATACGTCAGGGCATAGCTGCCGTCCGCGATCCTGCGAATCTGTTCAATACTTTGGCCGAGTTCGGCATGGCGCAGGTCGCGCAAGAGGCCGGTGACGCCCGTGATGTTTAACAGTCGGGAGGGGTCGCCGAAAGCGCGGTTGTATTGTTCCAACTCGCGCAACTGCGATGTGAGCGTGTTGATCTGCTGGATCTGGTTTTCGATCATTTCGATGTATTTCGCGACGTTCTGCGCTTGATCGAGAATCTGCTGGGTGTGAATGGCGGGGTCGTAAACGACCCATTGCGCGTGCGCCGTTGTCGCAATCGCAAGCGTGGCGATGAGGGCGAAAATCGTTTTCATGGTTTTCCTTTCATTCTTCGATGCGGAGATACTTCTTCGTCGGTTTGAGAATCACTCCGTCGATGCGCTGCTCGGGAACGGGAATTTCGTAAAGTCGCACATTGGCGTCGTCGTCGTCCCCCTTAGCTTTTTGTTGGTTCACCAGAACCCAATACTGCTGCTTTGCCGCGTCACTGCGGCCTTTGTCGTAGCCGTCGCCGTAGGCGTGTTCAGCGTCCTTCTTGGCCGCGTAGTGGAGTCCTTCGCTGACGATGACACCGCCCGCCGCGCCGGCAGCCGTCCATGCCGCGTTGCCGTCCGAAAGATTGTTAGCGAGCGCTGCTCCGCCGGCTCCTAGCGCTACGTCGCTGATTGGACGCGTCGTCGCGCAACCGGCGACAAGCAGGGAAACGACCGCGAGGGAAATGGGACAATACGGCTTCATGTTGCCTCCTGTAATTCGTGCTTTCGTGAGAAGGTGAGAATTCCATCAACGACGTTTTCCGCACTGCGAAGCTCCCGCGCACGGCGGTCGAAGTGCTCGCCGGTCGAACTGCTGCAATAGAGCATTTCGGGAGACGCGACATTGCGCACGGTGCCGCAAATCGGGCGGTTGGAATCGAGATGCAGATACGTGAACGCGGCATACTTCTGGCCGACTTGGTGGTCGGGCAGCGGGTAATTCATGATCGCGTGACGTGTGATCTCCGGGAGCGCAATGTCCTGCGCGATGTCGTCCAGGTCGGCACGATCGTTCTGCCGCATCAGGAAAAATTGGCGACTATTGCCAAACACGGCCGAGCGAATGCGACTCTGTTTGAAACGGGCGTATTGCTGGACGATAGCGATGTTCCAGCAATTGAACTTCCGAAGCTGTGCGTAGCTTTCTTTGACGATTTCCTCGCCACCGGGGATGTCGAGGAACCGCGCGACCTCTTCGTAAACATTCCGCTTCCTGAGTCCGCGCGGCAGTGTTATGATGTGTTTCCGTGCATCGTTCGTGATGAGAAAACCAGCGGCCGTCTTTAGCTCCTTCGCCGAGTCAGGAATGTAACCAAGCTCGAAGTGCGCGATTTTTCCCGTGAGCGACAGGTTGGTCACGCCATCGAACAGGCAGCCGTAGTGGCCGTCGCGGCACCACGGGAGAAGCAGCGTTGCAATTTCAATCACGTGGTCGCGCTCGGCGCCGCTCGCGTCGAGATACATCAATTCCTGCAACATCCGGTGAGTCGGATATTCGTCGGGCTTGAGATACGAGAAAGCGACGTTGCGGACTTCCTTCGCTGTGATCGGGTCTTTGAGATACTTGAGAACTTCGGCCTCGCTGGCTTTCTGCAAAAACTCGAGTGCTTCGTCTTGCTTCCCCGTCATCCAGTCCCGGAAATCGGCGAAGGCTTCCAGCATCGTTGCGCCGGGTGGCATTTTCTCGCGCCGGTAGCACGACAAAGCCAGAGCGTGCCGCGCGATTGCAGGGAGTCGGTTTGAGTTGCGGTTGCTCCAGTCTTGGTAGGTATCCTCGTAAAGCAGGTTGATGTATTTGCCGATGAGCGCCTGGCGGAGCATCTGTTTGTCTTCCTGTTGGCTGATGCCCGCCATGCGGGCCACGAGTGCGGTCGAGGCGGATAGATGATCGGGGGTGAGTGGGAGAGCCTTTGTGTCGAGGTAATTAATGGTAATGTTACCGTCGGGCTGGATGATGATGGGCTTGGCGTCTGGTTCGACGGTCTGCGTGTAGATGCCGTAAGAAAGCCCTTCTTCGATGATGACGGTGTAGGCGAAATATCCTTCGGTCTGCGAAAGAAGGTCGCACACGTTGACCGATTTCCCCGTGCCACTCATGCCGAGCAAAACGGCATGTTGCGGCGTCAAGCTTCCCGATTCACCCGAATAGGTTTTGATTCCGACGAGATTTTGTGCCGCACCCTCGTAGATTGCCTCGGCGTCCTCCAGATGGCCGGTGAACGTGGCGCTGAACGGCAGCATGTCCGCGACGTAACGAGTCTCGCCGTAAAGTTTACGGGCGTCATACCCGCCCCAAGTCCAGCCCGGCCACGTCTCGAAAAACAAGTTCTTCGATGTGCTCGGCAATGTGCTTTCGTTGTATTGAGCGCCGTTCAGACTGTTTATCGCGTGCTTAATCGCATTCGTTTTCGCACACAGCCCCTCCTTGGTCCCGTCCCAGGCGCGGACGACGAAATGGACGTTGAACGGCAAGGTGTGCCCCTGCATCAGCGCCGCGATTTTCTTCTGCTTCTTCTCCATCACAGTGAGCAGCGACAGCTTCTTTTCGCTGGCGAAGTCACCGGCTACACGGTCGTGCTCCCGTTCCTCCTTCGTGATTTCCTCGCGGATTGGCAGCGGGTCAACGTTGACGGTGACGGTGAAGTCCAGAAGGTGGAGATTCGTCAGCCGGTGAATCAGGCCCGGATAAGTGGTCTTCGGCCAGCGGGTGAGAACGATGATGGAGTGGTAGTGCCCGTCCATGACGAACCCGAAGTCCTCTTGGCTCGCCGCTTCGCTGTGCCAGCAATTCTCCTGAATCGTTAGTGCCGGGTCGAATGCGTCGAGTGGATCGTAATCGAATCGCGTCGAGATGGACGGGTTTAGAAAGGTAGTGAAATGCCGGTAGTGATCGGCGTCCGTCATTGGAATGATCCTGGCACCTTGGCCGCTGAATATGGTGCAAAGCAGCTCGTGGACTTGGGCGAACTCGGCGCTGAGTTGATCAAGAAACGTGTTGTAGTATTCGGTCAGCGCCTTTTCTGAAAACAACCTGTTTGGCCCTTGTTCGATCTTCCGGGAAACGTAGAGCACCAGTCTTTGGCGGCGAAGCCGCCTCTCTACCATCTGCTGCCAATACCGCTGGAACCGCTCGTTGCGGGTGCGGCGAGTCCAAGAATTCCCGACGAGTTTCTCGGTCTCCTGCCGATAGCGCAAAAGCTCTTTGCGGTAGTCGGAATCGCAGTAGAACTGAACTTGCAGGCGCTGGTTGTCGTTGAGCGATGCCAGCAACAAGCAGAGCTGGTCCTGAAAATCGTTTAGCTCGGAGATTTGAGCGTTCGTTAGTTCCGCAGTCTGGAAGATGAATCCCTTCGACACGTATCCGTTTTGCGCGAGACCGTTGAAGACAATCATGTCGCGCAGGAAAAAACCGTTGGGCGCTTTGCTAAACATGACCGTGTTTCAATGGGTGTTGCAGTTGCGGACGAAGCTCCGGCCCAAAGCCCTTTCCTGCTATCCAGTATTCGAGGCAATCCACGTCGTAGGCGGGAGGTTTGCCCTGCCGGAAGCCGAAGACATAGGTTAGCGCCAGCGTGAGCGGGACGCCTGCGATGACCGCCGACGCTGTGAAAGCGACGCGATGGACGCTGAACAGGAAAAGCAACAGGGCGACCGACACGAACGCGCCGCCGGCGAGAAACCAGAACAGATTTCCGTCGAGGCCCCACGTTCGACCTTTGGAGTCGTCGGCGCTGTTCGTGTCGGTGAACCTGAGTTCGCTCGCGTTCATTAGAACCCTCCGACTGTCACGGTGGAGCCCTCGTTTCCGAATGCCGCGAACAATGCCGTGACGATAACGGGCGCTCCGGCGATGATGAGTCCGCCGATGATCGAGAGCTTGCCTGCATCGGTGTCGCCGCGACGGATCGCGAAGCCACCGCCAATCACGCAGATCGTTCCAAAGATGAAACCGATCAGCATGACGATGCCCATCGCTTTGCTGGCCCCTTCCTGTAGGCCGCCCGCGACTTGCGCGAAGATGGGCGAGAAGTGAATCGAGGAAGCGTTAAACAGTAGTGTTTTCACGCTCTACCGATACTCCCGATCCGTGCGCGCGTTTGTCCGCAGTTCTGGACAAAGCGAGAAGCGAATCCGTGTTACTGAATTCCATGAACACGCAGAACGACTCGAATGGAAATGCGGCGAAGCTGCTTCAGCTTGAAGCCCGGATGCGCGAACGGATTCGCGGGCAGAACCACGTGTTGCCGCGCGTCATTTCGCTGCTTCAGCGCGGCGAGCTTGGACTGACGAAGCCGGATCGACCGCGCGGGAGCTTTCTCTTTCTCGGTCCCACGGGCGTGGGAAAAACGGAAACAGCATTGTCGTTCACGAACTTCTTGTTCGGAGAGGGACGGCTTTTTCGTTTCGATATGTCCGAATATCAAACTCAGGACAGCCTGGGGATTCTGCTCGGCGGCAAATTGGGCGAACGCGGAACACTGGCGATGAGCTACGACAAGGCGCAGTCCGGGACACTGCTCTTTGATGAGATAGAAAAGGCGCATGTCCGCGTGCTGGACATTTTCCTTCAAATCCTCGACGCGGCTCGCGTCACGATGGCGAGCGGCGAGACGCTCGATTTATCGGGCTTCTACGTCGTGTTCACCTCCAATGTTGGGGGAGCGGATTTGTTGAACCTCCAGCACTCGACGTTCGCCACAATGGAGCGTCACGTTCTGGCGCGAGCGCAGCAGGTGTTGCGGCCTGAACTATTCGCCCGCATCACCGAGAAACTCGTGTTCAACCGCCTGAGCTACGACTGCCAGCTCGAAATCGCGCAACTGCTCCTCGACGGCGAACTGAAATTTCTGCGAGAGAAGGGACATGACCTGCGCGACGATCCAACGGTGCTGCCATTCGTCGTGCGCAGAGGATTCCATCCTAAGCTCGGAGCGCGGCCCATGCGCGACACCCTGGAAAAGGTGGTGGGTGATGCCGTCGCGATCGACTTGCTAACGGGCGGAACGGGGTGCGGGCGCCTATCTGTAGATGAGGCAGGCAACTGCCTCGCCATCGCCGCGCCCGCAGAAGCTGGCTCCGTCAAAGAGAATCGCCAAGTGTAATTGGACGGCTTCACCCGCGACGGTTATTACGTTTCACGGGGATCGGGTGCTTGTCACTGGCGTTTGGGTATGCCGGGAGGTCGGGATTGGATTGTTGCGCGCGGTCGTATTCGGGTTTCGAGACCTTCTTGTTATCGAGGAAGAAAGCTTCTTCGATGAGTTGGCCACGTTCGCTCCATTGTCGCAGTCGTCCGTTGAACTTTTCGACAATCACGGAAGCCTCGAATCGAAGTTGGCCAGTGGCATACCATTGCTTGGAACTTCCCGTTCCCAATCGCATTTCAAATGTGCCGAGTAACTCGCCTTGATCGTTCCACTGTTTGCAGATGCCGTGCCGGAGTCCGTCTTTCATCGGCACCTCGCGGGCGAGAGCACCGCTTTTGTGCCATTCGCGGATCAGGCCGTTGATTTTGTCGCCCACAAACGGCACTTCCTGATCAGGAAGGCCGTTGTCGTTATAGGTTCGTCGGATGTCCGGCTTCATTTTGGCTCCTCCCACTCTCGGCGAGTGGTGCCGATTCATTGTCCATCAATGCGGACAAGTTCCCTGAAGGCAAAAGCTACGCTGCAATAAATTCTCGGCAACGTTCGAACATCAGTCCAATACTGCCTGGCCTTATGTTCTCCGAAAAACTTCAAGCCTTGGCGGCTGCTCGCGCCAAAGTTGCAGAACTTGAGCAGTCAGTCGCCGCAGATTTGAATCGGGAGCTCGCCGGCTTACCGGCGAAATACGGATTTGGGAGTGCGGGTGCCTTCGTGGCCGCAGTGCGGAGCGCGACCGGCAAGCGGCGTGGACGAAAGCCTGGCATGGCTAGGACCACCGCGGTCCTGCCGAACGGACTCAAGAAACGCCGACGCGCAAAAATCACTGATGCGACCCGAATGGAAGTAAAGAAACTCGTGGAGTCAGGCAATACGGGGAATGAGATTGCGACGGCTTTGGGAATTTCGCTGCAATCAGTGCAGAACATTAAGACCAGTCTCGGGCTCGTGAAACGACGTAAGTAGCGTAGGCGAGTTCGCCATGGGTCGGCGCGCCCCGTGGACCCCGACTCTGTCTGCGCGGGCTAGGACCGTCGCGATAATCGACCGAACGGCAGTGGAGCCGTTCACTGCAGTACTATTGGCCGATCCTCTGGCTGAACGTCAAAAACGTCGCGTTCAATAAGCGCGATCGTTTCTTTGGGACTGGTCTTGAACGCCACCGAGGCGCGAACCTTTTCTCGAAAATCGGTGAACATCTGTTCGACTGCCACGTTGTCGCGCTCGAACGTTCGCCGGTGTTCGCGCGGGATGTTCCGCCCGGATACGGCCATGCCAGCGGCCAGCAGGACGTGCGACATCAGAAGTGAATCGAAAAGCAGGATTTCGTCAGCGCTCGCGCGGAGATAGAATGCAGAGAACTTTTGCCGCGCGACGGCCAGATGGACGGTCATCTCCCGATTGAACCTGCGCTCGTCGTCCGTCATGTCGGCGCTTTGGACACCGCGCAATGGCACGAGTTCGCCGGCTATTCGCGAGCGTTCAAAGACCACGACCTGTGGCGAGTGAGCGAGCAGATCGTCCGCAGTTACCCCTAAAACCAGCTCCTGCGGAACCACGGCGCAACCTTGCCGTTGGGCTCCAAAGGCGGCAGCAGTGTCCGCTTGAATCCCTTCTCGCAGTGGACGAGCACGCATTGATGCTTGTGGAGGTGCCGTAGCACGTAGGGCTTCATTTTGTGCTCCTCCTGCTCGAAATAGGTGCGTGAATACATGCCGTTCGAGAATCCCCAGCTTCGCTTAATCACCTTCTTCTGGCCGAGAAAGTCGGCGCTCTCAACGGCTCCGGCTTCGTCGGCTGCTTTGAAGATCATCCGGTTTCTCAGATTGAGCGTCAGAACTCTGGCTTTATCCGAGCCGAGCGGCGGGATGAACGAGGTCGTGGACTGCGCCGCGGCTACGAGCGTGGCTTGCGCTTCGCGCATCACGTCGATGCAGTTGTAATCGCTCAGGCCGTCCTCGCTCGCGGTGACGAAACGTTGCGCTTCGTCCGCCCACAGGATCAGCAAGTTGTCGGCCTTGCGGTCCTCCTTGGGCTTGTCGAATCGGCGGAGAACGTGCGTGTAAAACAGCATTTTCAGGAACGTGTTGATGTAGCGACGCTCGGCCTGGAACTTCTGCGGCATCGCCACGCAAATGATCTTTCCGCGATCAATGTCGTCGAACTCGAACGTGTTCTCGGCCGGGCAGAAAACCTGCGCGATGTCTGGCGTCAGAAAGCTGTGCAGGTAATTCGCGATGGTCTCCTTCACGCCGCCCAACTGCTCCGGCGGCTGATTGCGGTAGCGATTCAGAAAATGGTTGATGACGATCTTCTGCCGCTCGTTTTGGCGTCCGTGCGTGATTTCCTCCATCGCCTCGGTCATCGCCATCTCGTCGAGTAGCAGCTCGTGCGCATTTTCGAGCGTCACGTCCATGCCGCTTTCGTAAAGGGCTTCGAGTCCCAGCGCGACGTGCGTCTGCGCTTGGTTCTTGAAGAATGCCTTGTCACCCTGCTGGCCCAAACTCGTCGCGGTATCCACCACGAACTTTGCGTAGCTGCTGAACGGAATCCTGCGGTCAGACGTCAGATTGTAGGTATGCGGAGGCTTCCAGTCGGCCGCCGCGGCTTCTGGCCTTACTTGCAGCAGGATCAAGTCGTTCTGGCGATTGAAGTGCGCGGCCATCTCACGAAGGGTCTCCCAATACACGCCCTTGTCATCGATGCAGAGCCCACCCCACGCCGGCTCGCGCTCGAAGACCTGATAGAGCAACTGCGTGATGCCCGAGCGAGTCTTGCCGGAACCGGTGTCGCCGGTGATCAGCCAACCGCGACAAAAATCCTCCCGTGACCACGACAGCCCTTTCAATCGGACGATGGGCCGGTGCCGCGGGCGTCTAACCACGAGCGCGACGAGGCCGAATGCGACAAACACGCCGCCAAAGATCCACGACAACGGTTCGGCGAGCGTTCGGTAAAAATACCCCGCCGTCGCGACGGAGAGAACGAAGGTGAGGCTGCTGACCGCATTCATCGTCGCTACAGGAGAAACTTCCCGATGAGCATCCCAGCGATCAGTGCGATGGCCGTCACGAAGATGACTGTGAAATACGGAAACATCCATAGTTCTCCTTTCAATTTTGGCATGGTGCGCAGTTCGCGGATGACCTCGCCGATCTGTTTGGCGAACGCCTTGCTGATACGGTCGAGCTGTTCGATTTCGCGGCGCGTATCGAACGCGGCGGCGGTCGCGTCCGGCACTTTCGCGCTGTCAAGGAACGCTTCCCAAAGCTCGACCGTCGCCAAAAGCGGATCGTCGTCGGCGATGTTGTGCCGCTGCTGCCAGTCGAGGACAGCGTTCTTCAACGCCTGCTTTCGCGAATTGTCGTTCACGCGACCGCTCCTTTTTCTCGCGCGGCTCGTTGTCGTGCGGGTAGGAGCACATCGCGCGCGGACTCGACTTGCTCGTTGAACTTGCGTTGCCAGTTTTTGAGACGCTGGCGGTCCATGACCGAAAACTGAGAATGCCTCAGCGCCGCCGTAATGGTGCAACCCGTCTGATTCAGCCCGACGACGAGCCAGTCGTTCAGTTTAGGCATCTGAATCTCGCGCCCGCCGAGTTCGCTCAGAAGTCGAGTGCGCGTCTTGCTCTTTTCGTAGATCGCGAACTGGTCGCTGAACGAATGGTTCTTTACGACGACATATTCGGCGTTGTCGCCGAGCCGCTCCGTCAGAATTTGAATCTGCTTCACGCTGTCGGGCTCGTGGTTCACCGGAGAAATCAACGTTAGCGAAGCGTCGAGTTCGCGGAGCACGTCGAACACATTTAGCTCGGTGAAGTAGTCGAGGAAGATGTCGGTGGACGCGGCGCGGCAATCCACGACAGCGAGCGATTGCCCGTCCAACTCGGAGAACAAGCCATCAATCGAAGCGGGCTTTGCCAGGTCAACAAAGTGCGCGTCAGGATGGAAACGCTTCAACGTCGAGTTCTCGTTGTCGGTATCAAAGGCGATGTGCCCGACCGTTTGGTCTTTCAGGTATTGGACGAAATTCGTCGCGAAGAAACTTTTCCCCACGCCGCCCTTGCCGTTGAGGATCAAATCCAGCCGTTTAGGTTTTGCGGTGCGTTTCATGCGGTTCAGAGGTCTTCAATTCGAGCAATGCGCGGTCCGCGTTCCGGTCTTGCGGTGGATCGCGAAGCGTTGCCGTTGATGATTTCACTACGTCGCGGTTGCGCCGGTTGCAGCCGGAGTCGGCTTCCGTTCCGAGAGCGTTTGCGACGGCGTGGCTTCCCTTCGATGTGTTCGCGGTAAAAGCGCCGCACCGTTTCGTGCGATGCCTTTACCGAATGCTTCCTCAAAATCTGCGCGATGGTGGCGAACGCTGCGCCCCGGCTGCGCAGGTCGCGAATCTCGTCCTTAAACGGCACGAGATTCTTGAAACGCACTCGTCGCGAGGGCTCGTAAGACTCGGCGATGTGCGCGAGCGCCGAACGGACTTCGGTCATGACGTTTGCGGTGTTCATGCCGACCGTGTGCCGGACCGTGGCCGTCGGCGTTGATGTCGCGCTGCGGCCGAGTTGTCGCGCAGTTGCCGCCTGAGTTGCGCCGTGGTTGGCGCATTGGTTGTCAGCGTCGTTGCCGGCGCTGTGCAGGAATTCCTAACGCCAGTTAGGAGTAGGGCGTCCCTATGCAAAAACAATGTTTCCACGCCATCCAACGTGCCCCGTGCCCGCGTGGTTGTTGTCCGCAATTGCGGACAAAATGCTGCGCGAATAGCGCTACTTTGGCTGGTGCTGACCGCCAAAGCGCAATACAGCCTGAACAACGCGGAGAAGTATTTCAAAGAGCATCTCTCGGCGGGCGACTACTACGCGGAGGGGAAGCATGTCCCCGGTGAATGGTTCGGTGACGGAGCGAAACGTCTGGGGCTTAGCGGCAAGGTCGGGATGGACGACTTCGTGAAGCTCTGTCGAAATATTGCGCCCGGCACCGATGAGCGGCTGACCCAGCGGATGAAGCTGAAAAACAGGCGCGTGTTCTACGATTTTACGCTGTCACCGCCAAAGTCAGTTTCGATTGTCGCGCTGGTTGGCGGTGATCGTCGGATTGAGGACGCGCACCAACGCGCTGTGAAAATTGCGGTCGCCGAATTGGAGAAGTTCGCTGCGGCTCGTGTCCGCAAAAACGGTGGCTCAAGTTACCGCAACAGCGGCAACGTTGTCGGCGCTTTGTTCCATCACGACACGTCGCGCGCTCTCGACCCGCACTTGCACTGCCACTGCATCGTTTTCAACGCGACGCACGATCGCGCGGAAGACCGATGGAAGGCGCTCGAAACTTACGAGATGCTCGCAGCCTGCAAGTTCGTCGAGAATGTCTATTACCACGAACTCGCGAAGGATTTGAGGCGCTGCGGATACGAATTGGAAAACAGCCGGCGCGGTGATTTTGAGGTGGAAGGAATTTCACAGTCCTTAATCGAGAGGTTCTCCAAGCGTCACGCCGAGATTGACCGCGAAACTCAGGCGTTACTCGAAGGCGCACCGCAGAAGCGGAACGGCAATTTGAAGGACATTCGAGAGAACATCGCCCACAACAAGCGTGCGCGAAAAATTAGGGACATTGGGCGCGCGAAATTGAACGCGCAGTGGGCCGCGCAGGTTTCTTCGGACGAGAAGGTCGCGATTGCAAACGCGACTCAGCAGAATGATCGTCAGCGGAAGACGTTCAAGGCGCGGGATGCCGTCAACGCAGCGATCACGTGGGCTGAGGAGCATTTGTTCGACCGGCGCTCGGTCGTGAACGAGTTCGAGTTGTGGCGGCACACGCTCGAACACGGTCGCGGCCAGAGGTTTTCCTTACGCGACGTTCAGGCCCTGACCCGAGCACGGCCCTACGTGCGGAATGAGTCCGAACATTCGCAGAAAGTCACGACGCGGAAAACGCTCGAACGCGAGAAGGCGATCATCCGCCTCGCGCAAGATGGGCGAGGACGGTTCGCGCCGCTGAATGCGGGCCACAAAATTCAGAAGGGTCCACTGGATGACGAGCAATGTGCTGCGGTTCAGCGTATCCTCCGGTCGCGAGATTACGTGACATTGTTTCGCGGCGCTGCGGGCACAGGAAAGAGTTTCACCCTCAGAGAAGTTCGCGCGGGTTTGGTCGCGGCGGCTCGTCCGGTTCACGTTATTGCTCCGCAGCGGCAGCAAGCGATGGATTTGCAACGCGATTTCGGCAGCGAGACACAGACTGTGAGCGAGTTCCTGACCAAGCAGCGTATGGCTGCGGGAGCCGTTGTTATCGTGGATGAGGCCGGGCAGATTGGAGCGAAGCAAATGCTGCAATTGCTCCGTTTCGTCAGGACGCAAAAAGGCCGTTTGATTCTATCTGGCGACACCCGCCAACATGGGCCGGTCGAGGCGTCAGACGCGCTACGGGCGATTGAGAAATACGCCGGATTGGGGGCTGCCGAGATAACGACGATTCGCCGCCAGAATCCGAACTTGGCGCGCACGCGCGAGGAGAGAAAGGCCATCGAGGAATACCGGTCTGCGGTGGACGAGGCGCGCAACGGACGATTCCGTGAATCATTCGACCGGCTGAACCGTAATCGGACCATCACGCAATGCGGTTTATTCGAGCAACAAGACTTGCTCGCCCATCGTTACCTCGAATTTGCCGCGCAAAGGCTTTCGGTCGTCATCGTCTCGCAAACGTGGTCGGAGATTCACAAAGTGAATGAGCGGATTCGCGACGCGCTGCGGCAACAAGGTGTGGTCGGGGCGAAAGACGTGAAGGTTCGCACCTTGGAACGGCTCGACCTGACGGATGCGCAGAAGCGCGACAGGCGGTTTTACTCCGGCGAAAGCGTATTGGTGCTCAACCGCGACGTGGCCGGAATGAAGCGCGGCACTCAATGCCGGTTGCTCGAAATCGGAGAGAACTGCATGATTGTCGAGGGTGCCGGGAAAATCCGGCGAATCCAGTTTGGCAGTTTGGATTGCGTGACCGTATGTGAGCCAAAGGAACTCGCCCTGGCTGCTGGGGACCGACTGCAATTGAAAGCGAACGCTCGGACGAATGACGGCAGACAATTGGCCAACGGTGAAATTGTCACCGTCGGGAGCATCGAAGCGGATGGACAGATTCGGTTGCATGATGGCCGGATGTTGGACGCGAGCTATCGCCAGTTCGTGCGGGGCTACGCCGTCACGTCATACGCTGCACAGGGCAAGACTGCCGATTTTGTGATTTTCTCCGACTCCGCGATTCGCGCGGCGACGAATCAAAAGCAATGGTATGTCACCATCTCGCGCGGTCGCCGGGGAATTGAAATCTTCACGACCGACAAGCAGGAGCTTCGCGAAAACGTGATCCGTTCTGGTAATCGGGAACTGGCGATTGAACTGACGGAGAATGCCACTCGATCGGATCGGCGAATGCGCTCGCATACACACCATAGCGCTATTCGCGAATCACGGGGGGAGCGGCCGTGGTAACAGGATTTGAGCTGATAGATACTGGGATGACCGCCGAACCCGTCCGGTGACAACGGAATTCAAATTCACTCCGAGCGCGGGAGAAAATAGCCAAGCACACATTTTGGGTTGCGAACGCAGACTTGAACGTGATCCAAGGCTCTGAACGCTGCGCCGGCATACACTGCAGCTCCTTCCACGAAATATCCTGCAACGGAATCGAAGGCCTCCTGGCCTCCGCGGGCTCTCAGATCGTGCAGCGTTTCAAACACCGCATAGTCCAACTTGCGGTTCGCGAACTCAGTCCCCGTATTTTCGGGCAATGTTCGGCTTTCCGCGGCTAGAATCTCCTGCAAATGGCGGTGGGCATCAGCCAGCAGTTTCAGCGACGTGGAGTCGGCGAGATTTAGGCAGTTCTTGAGATCGATCACTGCGCCGAGCGAGGCAATTTGAGATGGGTCCTCGCCATTGCGTTCGGCTCGCTTTTGAGCCCAGTGCAGAGCCCTGCGTGAATCGTCTAGCCAAAAATAAACGCCCGCCCCGAGCCAGTCGTTGCCATTGGCACTCGACCGAAGTTCGGTCTCCTTGTTGACAACTTGCTTGGCTAAACTGGGAGCACAGCCGTGATAGCCGACGACGACATGCTGGGGCAGCATGCGCCGAATGCTTACCGGCTTCCCGTCGCTTTGCGCTCAGGGACGACTTGGCCGTTGCCGTTCATCACCGGCAAACCCACTTTGCGCAGAAATTCCAACCGTGTTTCGTGTGTTGCACGAACCATGTCCGCGGCCTTGCGCATCTGGCCCAGTTCAAGGGCAAGACGTTCAGGCGTCATTGCGGGCGTAGCAGGCAAAGTCATGCGGGTAGGTAACGCCACAAACGTCCCAGAATCAAGCCCGACATGTGAAAGCACGTGAATTCACGTGACGGCTTGAGTCAGCGCAGAATGCCGTTTTTCCGCTAGTGGCTTGACCGTAATGGCTTAGTAACAACCCGGGTGGTGGCCCGAATCCTGCCAAGCTTACTGCCACAGTTTGATCAAATCTCCCACCCATGAAAAATATCCTGAAGATTAGCCTGATGCTGGTTACGTGTTCTCTGGCCTTTGTTGGCTGCTCCAAGACTGAGCAGAGCGGCAAAGCTGAGACCGCTGCCGCCCCTGCAAAAGCGGAGAGCGGCAAAGTTCGGATCGCCTATCAACCCATCGTTTTTGGCATGCCCGTGTTTGTTGCGGAGCAGCAGAAATACTTCGCTGCGCACGGGGTCGCGGAGGAATCCAAGTCATTCACAAGCGCGAACGACATGATCAACGCGCTTGTCGCTGGCGAAGTTGAAATCGTTCCGGGCGCCCCCCTCGTTCCCGTGTTGAGTTTGGAGAGCCAATACCCCGGACGCTTCCGGGTGTTTGCCCACAGCGTCATGACATTGGACAAGCCTTTCGACCTGATCCTCGTCAAAAAAGACTCACCGATCAAAACCGTCGCGGACCTTGCCGGAAAGAAGCTCGCTCTCATTCCAGGCACCACGGCGATGAACGCGATGAAGGCCTACCTAAAGAAGAACAACGTAGATTCGGCCTCCATCAACTACGTTCAGCTCGCTCCACCGTCACAGCTCTCCGCGCTTCAAGCCGACGCGGTTGACGCTCTTTATGCTTACGAACCGACGGTGACGATCGCTTTGGACCAAGGCGGGTATCGAGCCATCTCACCGTCGGTTTATTGCTCCCTGCAAAATCCCTGTGCGCTGGTCGTATCGATCATTGACCGCAAATTCGAGAAGGCGAATCCAGACACGGCGAAGAGAGCCATCGAAGCACTCGACGATGCGGTGAAATTGATGCGTGACGACCCAGTGAAGGCCAGTGCATCGCTGGCCATTTACACCAAGGTTGACCCCAAAATCACGTCGAAGGTCAGCCTGCAAAACATGACGACTGCTGGGAAGATGGATTTGAAAAGCCTGCAACAGTTCATCGACATCCTCCTGGATATAGGTGAAATCAAAACGAAGGTTGCGGCGGAGAACCTTGTCGCGCCCACCCGGTAATTTATGAAGCTTGTGATCTTCCCCGGCAGCGCGAGCCCTAATAACTCGCTTTATCGCGGGGTGTATGGGCTCATACAACGACGAGCCTCCGAATTCGGCTATTCGGAGGTCGATTGCTCGCTACGTTGGCCTGGGCACTTCGATCAGAATGGGAAATCCGATTCAAATTTCATTACGTTGGAGGGAGCGGTAGCAGAGGCTGGCGCCAAGATCGCCGAACTTGAGCGAGATGGCCAACCCTATCACATTTTGGCCCGCTCCTTCGGTAACTACGTCGCAGCAAAAACCATTCTGTTGGCCAAGCCAAAGCTCGTTCAGAGGCTCCTTTTATGGGCGCCCCCGCCTTACTGGGTGCTGTGGCGCATGTTTGTTCGCGATGAACGTGAAACTCGTCAGATTGCCAATGAAAAGTGGCTAGCATTCGATGGGTCCTTCTTTCCGTCAATCATCCCGCTTGAGACGATGCTTCCGCAATTGGAAATCGAATGTGTCGCCGCCACCGGAGGCGCCGACAAGTATTGCCGGTTCGAGTATCTGGTTTATTTGCGCAGCTTGGTGCAAAGATCCCCGTTCATAGTTCGCGACGAGGTTTCAGGTGCGCCGCATGAAGTGCATGAGGATTTACCGCCCGCCGTTGTTGACTCATACCTGAAGGCGCTGCTAGCGGCCCCCCAGAGTGGAGTGCGATAAACGTAAGATCATGACTATCGCCGACACAGAAGCCGCCGTGGAGATAAAAGATGTCTCGTTTTCGTATGATGGAGAGAACGACGACCACGCGCCGCTCTATAAGGATTTTGATCTCGTAATCGGCCGCGCCCGCGTCACCGCGATCATGGGCGCGAGCGGGTCCGGGAAAAGCACCCTGGGCAAACTCCTCGGAGGTGAACTCGCGAGCTATCACGGGACGGTTACTTGGTCGCAACAGCTAGCATCCGAGCTCGATCACTTCTATATCGACCAAGATCCCAAGAAGGTGTTTTTTCCCCGGCAAACCGTCCGCGAGAATATTTCCTACCCTGCGAGGAAACGGCGACATGCACCAGATAGTATCGATGCGTGGGTGGATCGGCTTCTGACTGACTTCAAGCTGACCGCCGTCGCAGAGCGCTTTCCACTATTTACCTCTGGCGGGCAACAAAGTCGCTTGGCGCTGGCACGCGTCTTATCGTGGAGACCGCAAGCGGTCATTCTCGACGAGTATCTTTCGTCGCTCGACGTAAATACTCGGCAGTTAGTGATCACCAACCTTCACCAAATTGTCGCGAAGGAGGGCACAACGATCGTCTTGATTACGCATAATCTAACGGAAGCGCTCAAGCTGGCAGACCGGTGCATCATCTTGGGCAAAAAGCCTGTCAGCATCTTGGCTGACATCGCGATCGATCTGCCGCATCCGCGTGACGAATCAACTCCTGGCTATCAAGACGCTGAGAACGCGTTGATAAACATTTTGCGCCATGGCATTCTTTAGAGCCAAAATCCCAGCGCTTGCGATCTATGTAGGCATTTTCGTGGCATGGTGGCTCGTTACCGCGTTTGGGTGGGTCGAGCCCATAATACTTCCGTCGCCACGAGCAGTCGGCGGCGCTTTCCGTGAAATGACGGTGAATGGAAGCCTTCTAAAAGATTTGGGAGTCACGGGTGGCCGAGTGCTCGCCGCATTAGTCATTGCCTCGATCATCGGGATTCCGCTTGGCCTATTTTTTGGCTATCAAAAGAAAATCTACGAGATGGTGGAGGGGCCATTGCATGCTTTACGCTCCGTGCCGGCTACGTGCCTATTTCCACTGCTTCTCATCGTTATTGGAGTTGGCGAGAAATCGATCATAACACTGGCTGCGTATCCCTGCCTATTGATCTTAATGGTGAACGCAGCGACCGGAGCCAGCCTCGCAGAGCCCAGCCGCGTGCGGCAGGGAAGGATTCTTGGTCTGACACCATTCAACCTTATCACAGAGGTGCTATTTTTTGAAGCTTTGCCGCATGTCACGAGCGCGCTCCGCACCTCTGTTTCTTACGCGCTAGTGCTTGTCGTCGCGGTCGAGATGTTCATCGGCGTCGGGCAAAGTGGTCTCGGTCGTAAGATTTTTGACTATCAGTCGAGTTTCCGGATACCTGAAACATACGCTGAAATTTTGGTTACCGGAGCACTTGGAGTTGCACTTAACATCTCAATCGGCCTTTTGGAAAAGCGTTTGCTTCGATGGCTGCCTCAAACTGCGAATGTAGGAAAGCGGTCGAGCTAGATGAGCCGTTATGCCCCAGACATTACCACTCCCCTTCGACGCGGCCGATTTTCTCTTTGCTCCGAAAAAATTGCCCGATCCAGAGCTGGGTCTGGACGGTTTCCTCGACCGGTGTAACCAGAAGATAAATCAATTGGTTTGTCGGGCGTGGGCGAACGGCGCATTTCCGTCGCGCACAGTTTTGGTCCAAGTCCTGACGAAGTCTCCCATTGCTGGCCAGATCGATTTTCGCCACCCATTCATCTTAAAGAAATCGGAACCGAAGGGCACCGCTCGCCGCGAATTGCTCGCGTCGTTTGCTCATACAACTTGGCATTTAATGGCTCGGGAAGCTTCTTCACATTCCCGGATGCGAGAATTCGGTGACATCAGTCGCGGAGCGGTAATACTGTTTACCAAGAAGGAGCGCAATCGTCGGTGGCCAACTTCTCCCTGGCACACTTTACACTTCGGGTTTAGGCCCGCAGCTTGGCCTGGGCCGCTAGACAGCAGTGATTGCAGCGATGCGATTGAGCAGCCCGAGTTTTACGCCGGTTTCGATCTCGGCGAGTTTAGCGACGCATTCACGACGTTCGACGTCGCAAAATTCATCAAGCGTTCCAGAGAGAGCCACTTTGCGTCGATCATCAATGATCGCGCCGCCCCGTCGGATTGGCGCGCAATAACAACTCCCGCAGAAAACGCCAAGGAACCTCAGAAAATTCGTAAAGCGTTGCGAACTAATATAGAGATAGATACTGACTATAGAGACCGCGTTTCTGTATTGTTGCGAATGGGCGCAATCGTGCTTTGCGCACCGCAGTCATTCTACATTGCAGATGGCCATCCCAAAAACGGAATATTCGATTCCGGTTTGACAGTGCTTCTGTCTGATGATGAGGCGCCAAGCAGCGCCGACCTCGCTAGGATTTACGCCGTGTCCCACAATATAAGCGTTTTCATCGCGAGCACGTATGGTTTGGCGAACATGCTAGCGCACGAGAGCCAAATGTTGGCTTCTCGCAATATCGTTAGCATGATCAGCCACAGCTTAAAGAATACCCTCACGAAGGCGCCGCGCGATAAGCAGCAATTCGAGCGATTGGTTCGACTTGAAATGATTAAATTGGACGCAGCCTCCGTTCTTTTTGATTCGTCGGTTTCCCACGCGAAAACTATCCTCTGGGATAGCGCCGGGTTTGGGTCGGAGTCTGTTGCCGCGACAATTAAAGGAGGACTATTCGAAGGCAGTGACGCGATAGCACTATCGATGCAATTGCTAGATGGGAAACGCGTCGACGCCCGATTCGCGGCGCTCGTGATAGAACTTTGCAGCAATTTGAGAAAACACTCTCGCTCGGGGAGTGTTGCTGTATCGGTAGGCAAAGAGACAACGCGCCGCATCGATATGCATATTTCCGGGGCGGCGAGCGAAAAGCATGTTGAGGAGTTATTTTCTCACCTTCAGTCAAACAAAGCGCTTGAGCGCGGTAAATCGCTCCGCGGTTGGAATTTCATATTGATGCTTACGCGCGCTCTTTCGTTGAGTGAGTCGCTGTGCTTAGAAATCAAATTTGTAACGCCATCGAATGAGGTGGCGGCATCAATAGAAGGAACTTGCGCGAATCAGCACGTTGTCACGCGCCAGGCGATCTTGATTTCTCCGCTGCCGGAGGAACTCGAAATGAATATCTATTTTTACTCACTATCTGCTATCACATAAATCTATGAAAACGCCGCGTCCATTTCGGATTTTATTGATTGAAGACGAAGAAAAGGGCGTGTCGCCACTGTTAAGCGGTCAACGATATGAGGCCGGAAATGAGTATTATTTTCTCGACGTATTGCGCACATTAAGCGCTCGGCCCCAGTTTGCACATGCTCCAATCGAAATATATTGGAGCCAAAGGATCGATTTCCAGCAGACGATCTTAACTCGCACCAAGACTGCTATTAAATCGGAGTTCCGAAAAGAGAGCGTTCTTCGCATCTTCCCGCCACCGGAGGCAGATGCAAAGGGTCGCGTCTTGCTATTCGATAGTCCAGACCGATGGGGAATTTTGGAGGAGAAAAAAGGAGGAGCTTTGTCGGCCTTTCTCCAATCAATGGACATTGTCGTTTTAGATTTGGCTGTCCCGGGAAAGCTACCGGTGGCTCCCTCAACGATCGTGAAGAATTTCGGGCCACTGAAAGCCCCTGAAATAACTGATAAGGCGTTGGAGGCAGTCGGCAGCTCCTTCCCGGGAATAATTTTCTATCATTCCTACTTGGAGGATTTGAAATCAGTTCAGCTCGTCGTCGTTCTATCCGCTTTTGACAATAGAGCGAAAAGTGAATCTGCAATAGCAACACTACTTCACCCATTTTGTGGCCTACACAGTCACACCCCTTTTACGGTAAAATATGGGAAAGCATCGGTTTCAGGCGAAGGTGAGCGATCAAGTCTCCATTCTCGCGTGGAATGCCTATACCGGGACTACAGCGAAGGGTATACTCAATTAAGGTATCTAGGCCAAATTGAACAAGCGGCAAACCACGATTATCCAGTGATGATCGTCGGTGAGTCAGGAACTGGAAAAGAATATGTCGCTGGAGCAATCCACCGTAGGTGGCTGGCCGAAAAGCGACGGAGTAACCCGGATGTTTCCGACAATCTCGTTATTTTGAACTGCGCAGGATTATCGGCGGAACTGGCGCGCAGTGAATTATTCGGGCACGTCGCGGGCTCGTTTACTGGAGCAAACGATCACAGGTTAGGAGCGGTTCTACGCGCATGCGGCTGCAAGAGCGTCAAGGCTGCCAGACGTTCCATTGAAGACGCCAGGGCCGATAGTGAGGCATACAAACAGTTCGAATCTCTCATACTGGAAATTGCTGAACTCGACAGTCTGGAAAGTGACGCCGAAAGAGTTCAACGAATTAAGGTCATCAAGCGCACATTGGATAAAATTTTAGTTTCGGACTTTCGTTCATTGCTGAGTTTTCTCCGTGACGTTAATCGGCAACTGCATGCAGCCCTGAGCGGGCATGACCTAGTATACGATTTCTGGGTGAAGCTGCTAGACGCGAATAAGCAATTGTTGGATAAAATTAAGACAGATGCGGGTCAATTTGAGGAATTGGGGATCGACTTCAAATTGAAGGAACCGATTGGAACTTTGTTCTTGGATGAGTTTGGTGACTTGCCGCCAGAGGTTCAAAATCTCCTTTTGCGGTTCTTGGAGGAGAAGTCTGGTGAAATTCAACCTGTGGGCTATTCGGGCCGTATCACGGGAATTAAGATTAGATTGATCCTTGCAACAAGCGATCCACGGATCGCCATGTTTGCGGGCTACGATGACATGTTGGGGACACATCGTTCGGATCATGAATTGCAACGGTCGTTGCGGCATGACCTCCTTTTCCGAGTTAAGGGTCAGGTTATCCGACCCGGAGCGATCGCGACGCAGGCGCAATTATGGGATGCTTTGAATGAGATGATCGACCGGCACTCGCGGTTTGTATGGAGCACCAGCGCGAAAAATTACTTAGCCGGCGACGACGGCGAAATAACAAAAGTTTTGAAGCAGATGTCTCCAGGAAGCGGTGGTGGCCAAGCATCGGGGCGGGTGTTCGGGCAGTGGCGCGAACTGCGACGAATTATTGATTTAGCCAATAGCTTTATGTTAACCGCTGAACGCAGGGGGCTGCGACTTGACTCAGATGAAATCACCCAGTCGATAGTAGAAACAATATGGCGCCCATCGCGGTTGTTGATGACAGCTCCGGTAAATTACGCGGCTATCTCCGTCTCCGATTCAAAAACGGAAGGCGATGCGCAAGCGAAAATAGTAGAATGGCTCACAGATAAGAAAATTCCTGCTGATGACCTGAATTACAATAAGCTCGTTAGCATCATTCCGTCGGATCAACTTCAGAATTTCGTTGATTTCGTAAAAGCGAATTTCACGGGAAGGCGGATGGACTCGACTGGATTTGTCGCGGTAATGTGTAAGGGGCAGAAAGCGGTTCCTGCCAGCACTATCAAGGCTACATTTACGAACGCCATTAAGAAAAAGAAATCTAAACAGGCCGACAAATGATCTGCGATCAATGCAGGCCAAACATTTTGGCGTAGCCGACCAAGTCGAGGTAGCCCGAGCCCGACAGACAAAATACGAAATCTTTCTTGGTTCCCGACGCCTGAGTTTGCTTCACTTGTTGGGCGACGGCTGCGATCGCATGGGCTGATTCCGGCGCAACCAAGACCCCTTCGGTATCGAAGAATAGCCGGCCGGCGGCAAAAGCATCCTCTTGGGAAATCGCTGTGGCCGCAACTAGCCCTTTCTTCACCATCAACGAGAGGATCGCCGATTTCCCATGATAGCGGAGCCCGCCGGCATGGGCAGCCGGTGGGACGAACTCGTGGCCAAGGGTGAACATCTTGGATTGGGGAGTATATTCGAATGTGTCGGCGTAATCATATCGATACTCCCCCTTTGTGAATACCGGCGCACTTGCGGATTCCGCTGCCAGCAACACGGGACCAGCTTCTCCTGTCAATTTCGCCCGCAGCCACGGGGCAACTAAGCCGAAGAAATTTGTTCCACCGCCGACACATGCGACCAAGACATCTGGTGTTACTTCGGCGGCGGTGAGCTGCTTGACAAGTTCAAGCCCAATCACCGTCTGGTGGAGAGCGGCATGGTAAGACATGCACCCTAAACAAAGTCGCAAGGTCGGATCGGACTGACCTAGTTCCATCGCCTCACCGAGGCCGATTCCAAGGCTGCCACTGTGTTCCGGGTTGTCGGCGAGAAGTTTTCTACCGCGCGATGTTAAGTTGCTGGGGGAGGAATGAACAGCGGCGCCGGCTAGCTCCATCATGTATCGCCGATAGGGTTTATCGACGTAGCTGTTGCGCGTCATGAAGACTGTGCATGAAAGGCCAAAGCGTCGGGCGGCCATCGCGACAGAAGCGCCCCATTGCCCGGCGCCAGTATCGG
The DNA here is from genome assembly GCA_035548315.1 of Minisyncoccota bacterium. Classification (GTDB taxonomy): domain Bacteria; phylum Patescibacteriota; class Minisyncoccia; order Phycocordibacterales; family Phycocordibacteraceae; genus C7867-001. The sequence continues at coordinate 8,749 of DASZTF010000102.1, read as the reverse complement.
TTACGACGCCCTTCAAGCCTTGTTCGCGGGCGTAGTAGAGCTGTGGAATCGCCGTATTTGGCTTGTGGCTTCCGCCCGGATTGCCGGCTTCAGTCTTGTAGAAAATTCGCCCCTCATATCCCAAAGCGCGTTCTAGTCCGCGTGCCCTGACGAGGGGGGTGCAACGATACTTTCGATACTCGTCCATCACTTCGCCTGGCACGGAAATGTGGAGGTTCGTGCGGTAGCGACCGTCAAGCATGTCAATCTTGGCGCATTCCTCAGTGTAAAGCTGCGCGAGCTTCGCGGTTGTCATTGGCGTCATGGTGCGACCTTCTACCGGGAGAGGGTAGTCGTCCTTCACCAGATGGCCGATGTTCAGCCAGGCATCAGGGATCTCCGAATCGGGCAAAAGCCATTTTGTCGTTTCGCGCATGTGGCGACAAACCTACGCAGAACAGCGCGGAAGAAAACCAGATTTTTCACCGGCTAATGACGGCTTCCGCCATACAGCTCATGTGAATTCACGTGAGGGGTGCCGCCGCTCAAAGTGGCGTTCGGGACGTCCTTGATTCACCGAGAATCAGAACTTCCTCCGGGCGCGTTGATAGCCTACTTGTCGGTGTTCGTTCACGCGTGTGGCACATGCGCAGCGAGAGGGCTGGCGTCATGGGCAAAATGCTTCTCGCGATTTTGGGGTTTCTCCTGCTGCTCAAAATCAGCCCGCTGGGTGCAGCAGTGGCCGTCGTGACGTGCGTGATCAAGTGCATGTTTCGGGGCAGAGCGTTCAGCCATTTGGCGGCACTCGTGATGCACGACGTATTGTTGCTCGTCGCGCGGGGCATTTGGTGGGCGCTCTGCGCCGGAGCGCGAGGAATCGGCAACTTGCTACGCATGATGTCACGTGGCCTCACGCGTTGAATAAATGTGTGTGCCGTCGCTCAGGTCGTAGCCCGAAAATGAAACACGGAGCGCAACGATGCGCCAAGCACGCACTAAGAAAACTTCAGTGAGGCTAGAAATCGGTTGGCACACCGAAAGCGAAACTCAAGCCCCCGTCCCTTCTCAGGGGCATAACAAAAACGGAGACACAATAGACATGAATGCAAAATACACCGTGAGTATCATCGCCCTGGTTCTCGTAACCAGTTTTAGTCTGTCCGCCGCCCAATCGGAATTCTGCGTTACGATCATCGACGACGTTAACGATCCCATTGCGCTGGCGCAGCACGGCATTTCGCCGGCTTCGCCGGAAAGCCTGGCCGGGCTGCTCGACGCCATCGCCAACTCCCACCACACAGTGACCTTCGCCTACGTCGTTGTCCGCGAGAAGGCGGACCGTGGAGTGCCGGTCACGATTCAGATCGAGCCTTTTTCCCTCACCGCGCCGAAACGCCCGGATCGCAATCTGCCCCTTGCCCAATTGGAAACGGCGATGGCTGACTACCGTAGCGATCAACTCAAGTTCGAGACGGCCCAGAGACGTTTCAGTGAGAAGACTACGCGCGAACGGGAAGCTTTCATTCGCGCCGCATTGGATGCGCAAGAGATGGCGGAAAGCGAGCGGGACTCGTTGAAGAGTTCAAAGGGCTTTGCCGCCTCGGACATCGAGGGAACGATCCTCGCCGCCGTGGGGATTGCCCGGACCTCCGGCGCCGGCAAAGCAATCCTGCTTCTCAATAGCGATCTGGCTTCGAATCGGAATGAACTGTTCGGACTGGTCCAAGGGCGAAAGACCGCGTCCCGGGCGCTCACCGCTGACGAACTGCCAGAGAGCCTGCTCACTGCGATCGTGTGTGTGAATACATCCTTCAAACCGGACTCTTCTCCGTTTCTGAAAGCAACAAAGTGCGAAAAATTGCACGCCGGAAACCTCGCGACCGCTACCGAGCTACTGCGCGGCTTACTCGACAAACGCAGCGGAACGCTTCCCGCGGCCATTGCCTCGTCGAACCCTAACTGAGGACAATGCCATGCCCGCTCAACTCACCGAGACATACATCCAGCGGAGTCTGCGTGAAACACGGATGACTCGTGCGATCCGGCGCGTGCAGCCTCTCCGTGGCAGGATGCGCAAAGCCCAAAGCCGGCGCGGCGAGTTGAACATCTTCCGTGAACGGTTGGCAACGGACACGGCCCTCAACCAGAGCATCGCCGAACAGCGCACCAATCGTCTGCGCATTCGGGTTTGGATCGCTCTGGCCACGGTCCAGTTCCTTTACGACGCGGCATTTACTTTCGCAAATATCGCTTCGTATTTGGCGGGCGGTCTTGGGCAGCTATTCGCAATTACACCGCCGCTTGCGGCCAGGCTCACGTCGCCGCTTTTTTCCTTCACCCTTTTGGCGACGACCGCTGCGGTCAAATACTGCACCGAGTCGCATATCGAGCAACGCCATCTGACAACAACCACAGACGAGCTTGAAGCAGCCCGGTTGCTGCAGGCAATCCGCCGAAAGCTCTGGTTTCGGCTGGTCTGGGTGCTCGTGCTCGCGTCGCTGATTGTCGTCGGGTATTTCTTCGAAGCTCAGCGGCATCAACTACTCAGGACTGGCAACGAGGGCGTTGGGCTCTCGACTGGGGAACTGGCGTCGGTGTTGGCCTTTGGGATCACGTCGGCTGTTCACGCGATACTTTTGTTTTTTCCAGCGCGGTTTCACAGTGACTCAAGCGTCGTGATCCCGTGCGCGCCGAATAAAATTGAGACCGAGATTAAGAATGCCGATGGAGAAATCCACGAGACTGCGACCGCAATCTATGGCGTCGTTGTCGCCTCCCCGTCTGAGGTCCGTTCGCATCTCGTCAGCCTGCTAACGACGGAGGAAGTCGCGGCGGTGAATCGTTCCATGGGGCGCACCGTCTTCGAGCCTCCGACGGACGGGAGCCCGTCTCCAGCAACGTCACCAGCACCAACTTCCCCGCCGCCTGCGACGCTGGAGGCTCCCGCAACCGCTCCGATGACCACATCGCTTGAGGGCGTCCTTTAACTCTAACCGCAACAATCAACACCCAACCACCATGTCTGAAGTCCGCATCAACCGCACCCGTAAGGCAAAAGTCGAAGACCACGATCCGATTTCAACCGTCGGCCTAGACGTGTTGTTCGGCGCAATTTTTCGCGGAATTCGTTCCCTCGCGAGCGAATCGCCGGTTAAATCGGCACCGACCGCAGCGGTTTCTACTTCGGCTACCGTCCCGGCCGCCATCAAGGCGGCGCTTGTTCCGACGATCCAAGGGCACACCAGTCCACGTATAGGGACTTCGGTTTCCGAAGTGATCCCGGCCTCCGTCGCGGCTGAACTGAAAGCCATCGCGTCTGAGGCCCCTTACGTGACCCGCTCCCGGGCCGAGGAGATCACAGCCCTAGCGAAAGCGGTCGTGGCTTCGGCAGGAGATCGCCAGCGCCTCGCGAGTTCGGTCAAGTCCCTTCGTTCGACGGTTAACGCGGATTTCAACAAAATCACGGCCGATACTGTCTTCTTACGCGTCCGCGAAAGTCTCACCGAGATTCGTTTCACGCCCGAAATTATCAAACCCGAATCAGGCTACATTCTCGCCCGTCAGGGTCCAAGCGGGCCACAAATCCGTGTCGATGTGCGACAGGCCTCAGACGGCGGCGTGGAAATCGAAACCGATGCGGATGGATTTCACGGCGAAACGTGTCGGTCGGCCCTTAACGAATTGGAAGCTAAACTTCACGAGAAGGGCGTCCGCCTTCAGGGTGGAGCTCGCCAGCCGAAACGAAATCGCTACGCGGCGATCCGCCTGGCGGTGCGCCAACGGTAAGCTGATCAAACGCCTTCCATGAGCACTACTATCAACCAACTTTTCGATCGCTATCGCGGAGGTAGCCAAGTGCAGCTTTGGCAAGGACGATCTATTCGCGACCTCGACCTCGATGTAGAACGGAATGTTCGCCCCCTAAGTTACCTCTTGGCGCAATATGCTGCGCGTGAGTTTCGCATGGGAACGCTGTATCACAATTTGGCGTTGGGCGCGCAATGGGATGTCTCACATTTTAAGGATAAGAAGGAAGGCGACCAATACCTGCAGACCGTTACAAAAGCAGGAATGAAACCGGACGTAGCCGCCGGGAATTACGAGAGACCGCCACACGAGAAAGCACTTCTGGTGCTGCGGAATCTTTACGACGCGTTGAACAAGGACTCCTTGCCGCCGATGCTAGTTGTTTTTGAATTCTCGGAGAATACCATCGGAGATGTGCAGTCCCTTGCTCCGGACGTAATTTTCCCTCTGGGCGAAATGATTTCGCTTCTCTCAGGGGGTTACAATATCCGCCGGCACAAGGTGCTCGTGCTTTTTTGCACAGAATATCCCGAAGCATTGCCGGAGCGAGTCCTGCGAAGCCTGCCGATTCTGCGGGTGGCTAATCCGAATAAGGGCGAGAAGAAATCCTTCATTAAGGCGCTTCGCGACTCCTCGCTTCGGAAGACGGCACGGTATTCGCCTGGCCTTGACGACGACACGATTGCCAATTTGGCAAGCGACACTCCAAACGTCAGCTTGGAAAGCGCGTTTTATGCGTCGGCAAAACTCGGCACGCCCATCAAAGAGCAGGAACTGCTTGAGCAAAAAAAACAGGATGTCCTGCGGTTGTCGCAAGGCATGCTGTCGCTCACCGACACGAGTCGAACTCGTGGCATTCGTTTGCGCGGACACATGATTGAACCACCACTGAAGCTGCTATCCCTTTGGGGTGCGCGGCTGAAGGCGGGAGACCCCCGGGTGCCGAGCAACATTCTGCTTGCCGGTGCCCCCTCCGGTGGCAAGACCGACATGGCAGTCAGTTTCGGGCAGGCCGCCGGGCTCAATACATTTGAAATTCACAGCCCGAAAGGGTGTCTCGTTGGCGAGACCGAGCGACGAGCCGCTCTCCAATGGCGCTTGCTCAAGGACTTCGCTCCGAACATCGGCGTAATCGACGAAATAACTGAGGCGTTTCCGGTCTCACGGTCGGATGCAAATCTGGATAGCGGCGCTTCGTCTGCCGTCGTGGCACAACTGTTGACAGCCCTAAGCGATGTTAGTCGGGCGGGGAAATCCGTGCTGATAGCGACTACCAATATTCCTCAACGTATGGGGACGGCCTTACAGTCTCGATTCACCGTTGTGCCGGTTCTCAGTGCGATTCGGGAAGACTATCCTGGAATCATCGTCAGCTTGGTAAGGGTATTAGATCCGAAAACTACCTTCACAGCGGAAGAACCAGAAATCCGGCAGGCAGCGGACATCTTTTATGAGAAGGGCTGCATGCCGCGAGTGATTCGGGCCATGCTTGTCAGTAGCCTCTCGCTGAACAACGAGCCGCTTAGTCTCGGGATGATCCTCGAATCGGCTCAAAACGCCTTCGAAACTACACACCGGGATCGTTCCAGTATCGAGTATGCGGACCTCTTCTCTATAAAACTCGCCTCGGACAGACGCTATCTCCCGTGGTCGGCTACGCCTGAAAGTTTTCCATACCCCGAATACCTGAAAAGCATTGTTCGCTCAAGAGACGGCGGAATCGAGTTTGATCGTCTCAACGCCCGGCTCGAAGAGCTAAAGCCACACATTGATTTGTGATTCGCCGCGATGAAACCAAGAGATGACGGGGTCGCCGCAAACTATTCGGTCGGAGCCTCAAAATTGGCTCGAGCTATTGGCAAATATCTCGGCGATTATCAGGCGAATCCCCGTTGGATCAATCGGCGTCATCTACGAGGTGAAGGACGGTTAAGGAGTTCGAAGCAGAGGTCGCTCGGCTGGTTGGAAAAAAATACTGTCTAGCGGTCAGTAGCGCTACCAATGGGTTGCTTGTGGTTGCGTTGGCCACCGGCCTCATACGTAAGGAGATTATTACAACGCCTCAAAGCTATGGTGCGACCTGGGGGCCGTTCTTACTGCTGAAAAACCGCCTTCGCTTCGGGCAAATTGACGCCAATGGCAATCTGACGCCGGAGTCCGTTGAGAAAAGCATAACACCGCGAACCAAGGCAGTCCTCGCGGTGGACTATGAGGGGCGACCGCATGACTCTGTCGCATTCCGTGGAATTTGTGAGCGACACGGACTTATCTACCTTGCTGATGCAGCACAATCATTCGGTCAGCGGCTACCAAACGGTCATCATGCGTCCGCACTCGCAGATGTGCTGGTGCTATCTTTTGGGCCGGGGAAACCTCTTTGCTGTGGTGAAGGCGGAGCGATCCTCACTAATAGCGAATCAACATACAAAGAGTGTATCCGACTCTCGCAGCACCCCGAGCGATACCGCCTAGAATATAGTCTAAGGGACTACGCGGACATTCAGCCAATCAATGCTCGAATGCACCCGCTAGCGGCTGTTATGGGCCTTATTCAGCTCAAGGCCCGGTAAACAGTCAACGACCCCAGATTTACTGCTTTAGGCCATGCCGCTAATTGCGCGGGTGGCACATGGCATCCGCCGGTGGACGTTTCACGCGACGGGCGCTCGGCCAGTTACGGAACCGTTCGCGTGATCTCGCGTGTCGTCACGCATCGAAGAGGGTGCCGCGATTGCATGGTGAGTATGGCTGAGAAAAACGGAGCGCCGTAAGTAGCTAAGAGAAAGTAACTAACAACCCTCTCTCGGCCATTCGTTATCGGCTGGCACGGGTAAGGCGAATGACTGCCTGCGCTTGGACATTTCAGTTCAGGCCAAAAGGCAACCAACCAAAAAACGAAAGGAAGATTATGATCACAGCAAAAGTTACGGCAGTGATGACGGTCCCAGACGGAGGAGACGCCAAGGTGTTTGCTCGGTCGCAAACGCTGATCTCGTCCGAAAACCCCAATGGTGAAGTCATGTTTTACGCCGCGCCTCCGTTTTGGACGGGAGGGCGAGTTCCCTACGCCGGTCAAGCGGTGATGATTGGCCGCATCGAGCGCAAGACCAGCCCGCACTGGCCTCGTCCGAAGTGGCTGGCGCGTGATGTCAGTTCGGAGCGATCGATTCAGAGTTACGCCCCGAGGCGGCTTCATGAGCCGACGATTCTCACGCAGCCTACTTCCGGCTTCATGGGCCGTATCTTGGCCTCGCTTGGGATCAATTCTCGGCGTGTGTCGGAACTCTACTAAAGAAGTGCTTATCGACCGTGCCTGAGCCTGCGTTCAGGCCAACAACAACCAAAAAACGAAAGGAAGATTATGATCAAAGCGAAAGTCACAGCAGTAACGCCGGCACCGCACGGGAGAGATGCAAAAATCTTCGCCCGCGCGCAGACCCTCATTTCGCCCGAAAACCCCAAAGGCGAGGTGATGTTTTACGCCGCGCCTCCGTTCTGGACGGGAGGACGCGAACCCCACCTTGGGCAGACGGTGATAATTGGGCATATCGAGCGCAAGACGAGTCCGCACTGGCCGAAGCCAAGGTGGCTCGCTCGCGATGTAAGCTCCGCGCAGGTCGTCGAGCGTGATGCCCCTATCCACCTTCACGCACCAAAGCCCATAACGCGGCCGTCGAGCAGCCTAGTAGTGCGCATCCTCGCCGCGATCGGAATCCATTCATTCGGCGCCTCGCACCTCAGCGGGCCTGGCACCGAGGTCTAGGCAAGAGCTCAACACCAACGACTACACAACATGAGTTCAGAATTCAAACCACTCGCGACGCTTCACGGCGGTCGCACGAAGAAGAAGTTCAAGTTCTTTTGGAACACCGAAAATCATCACGTCTACCTCGAACAGTCCGGCTTCTTTGGCTCTTCCAAGGTCAAAACTGGTGCCGTGGCCTCAAGTTGGGAAATGGCCTACCACGCGGCCGAGGCCTACGTGTTTGACCGCTAATGCCTAAAACTACAAAATTACTGCGCGATCCTTCAATTCTTCAATTCACAACCAGTTTTACAAAAGCATTCAAACAGGAGAATGTCCTTACGATAATCACCTAGAACCTGGCGGTAATTGTTCTTCTGGCGTATTTCGCGCGATCTTACCGCGCACTATCCTCATCCGCTTCGTCACTAAGCTCCAGCGCGGGGACACCGTGACCACCCGCTGTTTTCCAGCGTTCGTTGATCCATTCTACCAAATCTTTCCTGCGTTCGCCGAATTCTTTCGGTGTCCAGTCGGAATACCCAGAGATTTTCCGTTCTTGCCGAATATCGGAATTACTGTAGCTTGGGCTTTGTCCTGGGAGCCCCTTCTTTCTGACAAACTCGAAGTTTAGATAATTGGAATTGTTCTGCGTCAGCACAAGGTTGGCGATGTCGTGCAAGCATGTTTTCATTTCATCTTTGCTCCAAACGGCAATCCAATGTGAGTTGTCGTCTGGTGTCTGTGGGAGGATGTGCTCGATAGTTGAGTCGCTCAACTGCTCCCATTTCAGATGTGGCGCTTTACCTTTCCCGTCTTTGGTTAGAAGATGGAGTTCATATTCAAACAAGGTGTATTTCAAGAGATGCCGACTGCCATACCAATTGCTGACCGTGGCGTTCTCTCCATTGAATGACTCCTCCGTTGCGTAGTAGCGGGTCAGGTCATGCACCCATGCCGTCACGTGAGACAGCGTTTGGGACTGGCTAAAAATTTCGGATGCCCAGCGATGAAAACTCGATTTTCCCGCGTTGCTTCTTCTCCCGTCAAACAGAAACACCCGATAGGCGAAGCACTCTAGGGCCTGTTAACACTATTGCCAAATTGAATGGAAAGTGCAGACCGGAGGGATGGAGTTGACCGAAGCGCATCTGAAGCGAATCGAGGACGCCTTGCCCGTGGAACGAGGCAATGTGAGCATGGAAGTGCTGAACTTCC
>DASZTF010000101.1:0-1504 GCA_035548315.1 Minisyncoccota bacterium | reverse complement strand
TCCCGCTGCGATCAAGGTCGATGGCGGCATGGTGAGGAACGACTGGTTCTGCCAGCGCCTCGCCGATCTTACGGGGCTTCCGGTCGACCGGCCTGTCGTCACCGAAACGACAGCGCTCGGTGCGGCCTATCTTGCGGGGCTCGCGAGCGGGCTGTTCCGCGACACCGGCGACATCGCCGCGCGCTGGGCGCTGGACCGCCGCTTCGAGCCGGCAATGAATTCCACAACGCGCGACGCGCTTTATGACGGGTGGATCAAGGCCGTAGCGCGAATTCGCACGACAGAATCAAACACTCCTTGAGGATCGGTGGTCGAATGTAGGAGCGCATGTACCGGAGGCACCGCGGCACGCATAGCTTGTGGCCCTGGCCCAGATTCTCTAAGATTCAGGCTGCAATGCTTGGCGGTTCGAATCTCGTTCTGTCCAGGCGAAGCATCAGGGTTCGAATCCCACCACATAGGATGGTTCCGAATTAGGATTTTGCTCCGCGCGCCTGCTTCGATGCAAGCGAAAAGCGAGCCTGCAGGTTAAGACCTCCCTCGCGTATTGCGGTGCGCGGAGCAAACACCCGTCGGAACGCAAGGGCAGCCATGGAAATTTCAGCTGTAGTCGCGATTGCTGCAATTTTGGTTCTGGCATCTGTCGTATCGCGATTGTATGGCGCCGTGACGGTTTACGAGTATCAGCGCGCCATTCTCTATCGCAACGGTTCGGTGGCCGTCGTCTGGAATCAAGGCAGACATCGATACTTCAAACCTCACTCAAACGTTCAAGTTGTCGACCTTCGAAAGTCGCTTCTGGCGCTTCCGGGTCAGGAGGTTCTGACAAAGGACAATGTAAATTTGAAATTGTCACTCGTCGGCTTTTATGAAATCGCCGATCCCGTCAGCGCCTTGCATCGTTCGCAAAGCTATACTTCTGAATTTTACAGCGTCGCTCAACTTGCCTTGCGCGATCTTGTCGGCCAATACACGCTGGACGATCTTCTCGAAAAGAAATCAGAGCTGGATGCAAAGCTCTTGTCGACCGCCTCGGACGGCGCCCTGCCGTTGGGTTTGAAAGTATCACAGCTCGCAATCAAAGACGTCATGCTGCCTTCCAATCTGAAGCGTGCTTATTCAGCCGTTCTTGAAGCCAAAAAGGAAGCGCAGCGTCAACTTGAGCAGGCCAGGGGCGAACAGGCGGTCCTGCGCAGTCTGGCCAATTCGGCCGGTCTGTTCGAAAGCAACCCCGCACTGCTGCAGGCGCGCGTAATTCAGGCACTGTCAAGCGGCAACAACACAATAGTCTTTGGTGCTGACGACGCGCTGGCCCTGAAAGGGAAGAAGCCTTAAGCTACTCGCAGTCAGCGACAAGGAGCTTGCCCATGAACATGATGCAGAAGATGGAACGCACGCCCCCGCCCGCACACAGCATCGAGTCGCTGGAGGGCAAGGTGTCGCCCGAGGAATGGAAGCTGCGCGTCGATCTCGCCGCCACCTATCGCCTCGTCGCGATGTACGG
>DASZTF010000100.1:0-3121 GCA_035548315.1 Minisyncoccota bacterium | reverse complement strand
GGGCTCGGGGGTGCGCCGGGGACTGCGGGCAATGCGCTTGCGCACGGGATCGTGGGCAGTGCGCTCACCCAAGGGCTTGCGATGGCCACCGGGCTGCAGCAGTCGTTCAACTGGGCGAGCATGGTGCAGGCGGTGTTGAGTAGCGGTAGTGCGCCGCGTCAGATCGGCAGCTCAATCAGTTCAAGTCCGGAGCAAAAGGGCGGCGCCGGATTCAGCTGGGGCGAAGTCGATATTGAAGTACGCGCTCCGACGACTACGGCCGAGGATTCGCGGCTCATGGAAGGCGTTGCCCAAAGTGACTTCATCCAGAATCACCGTCTCGCGCAGATCGATGCTTACAAGGCGGCCAGCATGGGGATCTACGATCTACCAGCGGACTACGCCATGCAAGGACTCGGATCGTTGCAGGATGAAGCGCGTGGTGACGCTGTGCTGAAGCAGATGCGCGACCACGACTTCGCGATCGCCCTCGTACAGCAACGCATATCGACGACGGGAACGCCATCGAGGGCAGTGACAATCGAAGCCGTCAGCAGCGGCAATGCGCCGCGATCCTTCGCGGCCAGCCCTGTAACTGCCGCAGCGGATTCATTCGATACTCTGTGGAATCAAATTGGAAGAATCGACGAACAGCTGGTCCCAGGCATGGGCTGGTTGTCTCCCGCACAAGGCGCGTCGTCCGCTCAGTACTGGCGCGACAAGGCAGACAGCACTGGAAATGGCCTCTACGTACTGCCGCAAGCCGCGGCGCAGCTGTGGGCGGATTACGCCGATCAGATCGCGATCGCGCTCTCGGCGAGAGGTGCAAAGACCCCCGCTGAAGGCGGCGGATTCGACCTCTCTTTGAAATACAAGCCATCGTGGAACGCGGCGCAACGCGCAGAGGCTGACGTCAAGGTTCAGTTTCTCTCGGAATCCGAGACAGTAGTGACAAGTTCGAATCGATCGGGCACTGCGTCGGCAGTGGACCGCTATCGCGCGACTGAGCAAGTGCCCTCAGCGCGCGACGTGGATCACAAGGTCGATCTTCAGCTTGGAGGAACCACAGGCACTTCCAATCTCAATTCCCTGGATGCAAGCGTGAATAGAAGTCTTGGCGCACAGATTCATCAACTCATCAAGGATCTGCCGATTGGAACTATCATCAAGCGTGTGATCATCGGAGACTGAGATGTTCGAGTCGTTCGCAGCTAGATTTCATGCTGACTCGCGTAGGCAGTGCGCTTCAAACATCGAAAATTCCGATGTGGAGCTCCGCGAACTGTTCCGCACGTTCGGCGGAGCTTCGTTCAACGGAGGAATCTATCGAATCTTGTGCAGTGAAGAGACCGACAAGTGGGATGCCTTGATTTCCGAAGTCTTCCCTTCATTCGGCGGTCGGACCACTTGTTTTGCACTTGATTGGCTTGGGCGTTTGTTTGCGCTTGATCCTGCTCGCCTCAGTTCGGGCAAGCCGGCGGTCGTTATGTTCGAGCCCGGGACCGGGCAATCGCTGGAGATTCCCTGCAATCTCACTCAGTTTCACGAGAGTGAGTTGATCACGTATCAGGAGCAGGCACTCGCAAAAGGCTTCTACGATGCTTGGCAAAGCAAGGGCGGACCTCCACCTTCCCCCGAGCAGTGCATCGGATACAAGGTCCCTCTGTTTCTTGGCGGCTCCGACACGGTGGACAATTTGGAGGTGTCAGACCTTGATGTGTATTGGACCATCATCGCGCAGCTGATCCTGCAAGTGAGAGGGATTTCACGGGGCGCGCGGATTGCTACAGTGAAAATCAGCCACTGAGTGCATTCTGAACCGCCCCGGGATCAGAGGAGACTCCTTCGTTTGAGAAGATTGAGCCAATTTGAGGAAGTCAAAGTTCATCCTCCGAGGTTGTCGAGCGCGCGGTGCGCGTGGTGTTCGAAGGCAAGGACCAATACCCATCGCAGTGGGCGGCAATCGAATCCATTGCGGGCAAGATCGACCGCACGTCCGATACGCTGCAGCGCTGGGTGCGCCAAGGCGAGCGCGACTCGGGCGTGCGCGAAGGCCCGACGACGAGCGAGCAGCAGCGCGTGAAAGAACTCGAACGCGAGGTTCGCGAGCTGCGGCACGCCCACGAAATCCTGAAGCTGGCGGGCGCATATTTCGCCCAGGCGGAGCTCGACCGTCGCTTGAAGTCGTGATTGCTTTCCTGCACGACCATCGCACTCGATCCGCGGTCGAATCGATCTGCAGAGTCCTGTAGGTTGCCCCCTCGGTGCGTTGGCACTAGGCGGCCAGGCAGCGCGATCAGGCGCTGTGTCCGCCCAGACGCCAGCGCGACGCGAAGTCGATGCCCGAGATCAAGCACGTGTGCGGAACGCCAACATGCATTCGGCGCTTACTCGCCAGCGATCCAGCGTCGCAAGACCCTGCAGCAAGCCAGCAAGCAACATCGGACCACAGCTTCCGATGTTGGCCTGCTACAACACCTTGGCGTCCCAAGCACATCCAGAGCGCTCGAAAGCCGCCCCTGTCGCATGCGCAGCCACTCAGCCGCGCAGCCACGCAGCGCCAAAGCAACTCCCTGGCCGGCCCATGCAGCCAAATGAACTTGCCCGTCGCGGCACCCGCAGTACGCCGTGCGCTCCATTCGCCAGGGCCAAGACGAGTGCAGCGGCGCAACGACGCATTCCTTCCGCGCCATTACCCCCGCCGCGCCCGGGAACCTCCCAGGCGACGTTGCCCGACGATGTCTTGGTACGGCGCTATATCAAGCCGAGCGCCTTGCGAAATCGCCAACTGATCAACGCCGTCATGGCGCTGTCGGCAACGAGCTCGCCCCCGAGCGCGATCTCTTCGAGGACCGAGATAGCGAGTTCGGTCGCAAAGGTGAGCGAATGCCTGCCTGCCCAAAACCTCACGTTCACGTCCTCGTGCTTCAGCATCTGCTCGAGCGTCTGGCGGCCCAGTTCGGATGAGCGAAGCTGCGAGCCGATCCGATCGACCGTCTCTGCGCTCGTGATTCCCGTGAAGACGTCGCGGTAGCCGCGCGGGTTGCCGAAGAGTTGCGCCGACGTCACGTATTTGTCGGCCATGGCGCTCAGTTCAGCGGCCGTGGGATTGGCGATTTCTTTGCCCAATGCATATCTCCTG
>DASZTF010000099.1:0-3519 GCA_035548315.1 Minisyncoccota bacterium | reverse complement strand
TAAAGCTCAGTGTGCTCACGCATCCGATAGCTATTGCCGCGGATGTTGACCAGGTGGCAGTGATGCAGCACTCGGTCGATCAGAGCAGCCGCCATGACGTCGTCGCCGAACACCTCGCCCCACTGCTCGAAGCCCTTGTTTAATGCGGCGAGTATGGTTATGCGGACTCTCATCCCTGAGAGCCCGCGATTTCGGCTACTTGGAACGCGTTTCTCTTCGCATAAAGGCCCGTGATGTCAGTGAGGCGATGAGCTGGTCACTGGCTCGGAAGCGCCCGGTGCGAAGTTTTGGCGCGGTAACCGCATCCAGCGCCTCAAGCTTGATGGACGGGTCGGCGCGCGTGTACATCTCGGTGGTTTGCATGCTCGCGTGGCCGAGCCAGAGAGAGACCTTCCGCAGATCCCTCGTGGCTTCGAGTACGGTCAATGCGCAGCTGTGCCTGAGCACGTGGGGAGAGACACGCTTTGCAGCCAATGATGGACAGTGCTGGACGGCCGCGCGTACGTGCTTCTCGAGGATGTACTCGAATCCGGCACGGGTCATGGGTTGGCGGTTGGAGTTGACGAAGAGTTCCGGCGCGGCGACAGTTCCGCGAACAGCCAACCAGGCTCGCAGCGCCGCCGTCGTTTCCTTCCAGAGCGGCAGCGAGCGTTCACGGCGTCCTTTGCCGTGTATGAGGACACTAGCGTGAGGATGCAATTTCAGGTCCTCCAGCCTCAGGCCGGTAAGCTCTGACACACGCAGACCCGCAGCGAATGTCAGATGCAGCATTGCACGGTCTCGAATGCCCAACCAGTCGACCGGCTTCGGCGCGTCGAGCAGCGCTTGTATCTCTGGTGCTGTCAGGTGCCGCACGAGGCGCGTATCGGTCTTCCTCATCGGGATGGCCAGCACGCGCTGGATTTGGTCCAGGGCGGAGGGCACCCGATACTCGATGTAATGCATGAAAGACTTGATGGCGGCGAGTCGTGAGTTGCGAGAGCTGGCACCGTTCGCGCGTGTGACCTGTAGATCGTTGAGGAAAGCGACCACCAGTGGTGCATCGATCTGCTCGAGCTCGAGCCGTGAGGGCGCACGCTTCAGGCGCTTGCTGGCATAGCTCAGGAGCAACTTGAAGGCGTGAGCATACGAGTCGCACGTGTTGACGCTGGCGTGGAGTTCGATGGCCAGGCGTTCTTGAAAGAACGCGGTCAGATGGGGTGCCAGGGCTGTCACGGTGCACCTCCAGCGAGGTGTGCCTCGCAACGTTCGGCGATGCCCCGCATGAGCTCTGGAACGGCTTCCAGATACCAGTATGTCAATGCTGGCTTGCTATGTCCCAGATAGGTCGAGAGCATGAGCATATGCTGCGTGATGCGATCCCGGCCATCGGGACAGCTCCGCAATGCCCGCACAGCGAAGGCGTGTCGGAGTGAGTGTGGGGTCGGCCGGCGCTGCCGACGTCCACGGGGCAGTCCCATCTTGTCCGCAACCGTTCGGAATGCCGACTCGACATCACTGATCAACAGCGGCTTGCGTCGAAGCGAGATGAACACGTGATCGTCGAACGGTGCATAGGGCCTACGTTGTTGCAAGTAGCGCTCGAGAGCGGCACGCGTGGTTGCATGCAAGGCGACGAGCCGGCTCTTCTGGAATTTGGTCTGACGGATCAGCAGTCCGTCCGGCGTGATATCGCTGTATCGAAGTCTGATTGCTTCGGAGACACGAAGCCCGGTACACGATAGCAGCGCGAACAAGGTGCTGTAGGTCTGTCGACGCAGCGTCCGGTACCCGGACTGCGCGGCCAACTCTACGAGCTCACGGATCTGCTCGTCCGTGAGAATGTATGGCGGGCGCCGTGGCCAGTGTTCCCGACCGAACACTGCAGGAGGGATCTGGTGACGAGGTTCCTCGGCGTGGAGATATCGAGCGAAACGAATCACGTGACCCAAGCGCCGAGCTCGCTCCACGACCGAGCCGCCACGCTGCGCCCACTCGATGGCAGTGCGAGCATCGATGTAGCGTCGACCGCGAGCCGCTGAATAGGACGCGAAGCTTTGAAGGTGAAGGCCAGCGTTCTTCAGCTGGAATCCTGCGGCTCGGCGCACGGACAGATAGGATCGAACCGCGTGCGCTAGCATGACCGCACCTCCGGCCATGGCTGGGCAATCTGCTGTAACGCCCGGACATCAACCTTGGCATAGATCTCAGTGGTCTCGACGGAGCGGTGCCGTAGCAAGGCCGAGATCTCCTGGAGGGATGCTCCATGTCGCAGCATGGAGCTTGCGATCGAGTGACGAAGAAGGTGCGCGGCGCCCCGACTCGGGCGCTTGATCCCCGCGCGTCGCATAGCGCTCGCGACGATCACGGAAACAGTCGGGTGTGCCCGGAACCCGCGGAAGGGAGCGCGGGAACGGAGGAAGAGTGCATCTGTTGATGCCGGCGGACGACCCTCCTTCAGGTACGTGACGATCGCCTGTCCGACCTCTTGACTCAGAGGAAGCCGTGTCTGCCGCCGCCCCTTGCCAGCAACGTGAATCCATGCTCCCTTCCAGTCGATGTCCTGCAATCGCATCTGCACGATGTCCCCCGCTCGCAGTCCCAGGCGAGCAAGTAAGAGCAGGATCGCCCGATCGCGCTTACCGTTCGGCGAGGACGCCTCGCAGGAGTCAATGGTGCGCTCGATATCTTCTGGCGGAAGATATCTTGGCAGAGATGCGAGGCGCCAATGCGCGAGCACAGGTATGGCGCCGAGAAGACCGGCACGGCAGTGACCCTCGGCGACGAGAAATCGAAGAAACATCCGAAGTGCCGTCGTGCAACGCTGGGCAACCCAGCGACTCACGCTACGGCTTTGCTCCAGTACAAATCGCCGGAGGAGCCGAGCGTCCAGCCGTCGGGGATCTTCACCGCAATCTCGCAGCAGTGCTCGAATCGGGATGCTGTAGTTATAGAGTGTCAACTCATGAGTGCCGCGCTGAGCTCGCATCCAAGTGCAGAACTCTTCCAGCAGAGCTGGGTCGCGGACCGCAGGCGGTGGCTCGACGATCGCGGGCTCAGCGATCCCCTGCAGATACCGGAGAAACAGTCGTGCTCCGCCGAGGACCTCCAGGCGACTCGCGCAGGCATAACGGCCGCAATGACATCGAACGAGATGCCGGCCGAACCGCTGGAGAGCCTCGTCGTCGAGATCGGAGGCGAGAAGATGTCGCCGGCTGGCCCAGCGGACAATGTGCTCAGCGGTTCGGATGTGCTTGCGCGCGGTGATCTCCGCGTAGCCGCGCTGAAACAGAGCTGCGGCGAATCCCTCGATGAATGCTCCCGCCGGTCCGCTACGAATCTCCCGAATGCGATGTGGAGCGCAGAAGTATTTGGACAGCATGACGTTCCCCCTCGGAATGCCTGTCGCCAGGCCGAAGGGCGTCATTGTTATGCGGAGTACTGATACTCAGGAAACGCGCGTGCGGTCGCTGAAAAGGAGGCACAAACTCGAGTCCAGAGAGTCGCAGCTCCGCATAACCATACTCGCCGCATTAAACA
>DASZTF010000098.1:0-2493 GCA_035548315.1 Minisyncoccota bacterium | reverse complement strand
GGGAAGATCCGCAGGATATGTCCCACGCTCCTACTGAGAAGAAAGAGCCCAACCAGGCGTCAGAGCCAACGCTACCGTCTGTCACGATCCGTGCTGCTGCACGGCTCGCGCCAGCCGGCAGCGTGGCTCACCTTTAACGTTCGGCAGAAAACAAATGAGCCAGACAACGAAGACTAACCTACAAGCGCTCCTTCTCGCTGCTATGTGCAGTTTTTTCACTTACGTCATCGCGCAGGAGTTTCACGATGTTGATCTAGCAGAGGAGTCGATGAAGACGGCGAGTGCTCAAGCCGATGTTAGCTACACACGCCTTCACTTCCTACGAGTTAGGGAGTTTGAGAAGCGCTGGGCTCGAGAGTGGGCGTCACCGCAGCCCTAGCGATGAGAAGATGCTCTCAGTTGCTTCACGGAAAGATACGCTTTTGAGCCCGAGCCTATTCCTGCGACGTCTGTGTTGGCCGAACCAGTCGCTAGAGCCAACGTCACCGTCTGTCACGAGTCGTGCTGACGCACGCCTCGCGCCAGCCGCTGCCGTGGCTCATCTGTGACGTTCGGCAAAGAATCGCGACATGACGCTCGGCAAGAAGATCGTTGTTGCGCTTGGCGTCTGTGCGCTCGCGTGGCTAGGCTGGGCGATCCGGAAGGGCGACAGGCTACACGACGCATTCGCGATCGTCGCGAAAGGAGATACTGAAGCGAGAGTGCTGGAGCTCTTTGGCACTCCGAAGAGAGTCACCGGACTACCCGATACGGTTGCATGGGGCACTGAAGATTCGATTCGAAAGAATAGCGGAGATTGCACTCGCGAGTTTTGGTATGAGGCGCCGATCAATTTGGACGGCGGTGCTTGGACCGTTGGCTTTGATAGGCAAGGAAGAGTCGTGTCGAAATACCGCTATTCATCGCCCTGACCACTCATGAAGAAAGCGCCGAACCAGTCGCCAGAGCCAACGCCACCGTCTGTCACGAGTCGTGCTGACGCACGCCTCGCGCCAGCCGGCGCCGCGGCTCATCTTTAACGTTGGGCAAAACAAAGATGATTTCCGCGATGGCGATGTCTGAAGGTGTGGCGACGAATAAGCAGAAGCAGTTTCGCGTTAGCGGTTGTATTGTTGGCGGCTCGGTCGTGTTGGAGTGTTCGTTGGTTCTAAAGAAAAGCGCGAAGCGTAGGTTCGACGACCCAAGCAAAGCGTAGCTCCTGAGAAGAAAGAATTCCGATGCGCAGTCTCTTTCCGAAAAGCAGGACGTCCGAGGTTGTCGCACGCGTTGGTCGGTCTTTGCTACCGTCCGTGTTCAAACCCCGAGCCCCAGAGCCCAACCAGCCGCCAGAGCCAACGGCGCTGCGCGCCGTGGCTCATCTTTGACGTTGGGCGAAAGATGCGTTCTCTACGATTATTCGTCCCTGTTCTGGTCGTGTTTACACTTGTCGGATGCGCATCATCTTCGCGATGGAGCAGACCACCGAGGACGCTTGCGGGCAGTGATCCCATTCAGTTACCGCCGCCTGCCGGCAGCTCCGTTGCGGTGCTTGCGTTGTCGCAATCTACCGTAGCCGCTGCACACGAGTTCACAGATAAGAGAGGATGGATTACACGCGAAGCCCGCTTCACTGCCGGTGTGATGTCGCTGATCTTAGTGGTCGTGCGCAGTTCGCGATTCGATCCGCTCGAACCTACATACGAAAAGTTCGCAGATTTACGGCGTGCGGCGGCATCATGTCCGAACGCAAATGGCCCGACGTTTCATTTCTATCTCTACGCTTTCTCTATCGACGAAGGCGCTTATGTGAATGTCGATCACTCATCGTATGAAGCACTTCCTGCGAATCAGCCCAACAAGGCGCTAGAGCCAACGCCCACGTCTGTCACGGATCGTGCTGCGCACGCTCCGCGCCAGCCGTGAGCGTGGCTCATCTTTGACGTTAGGCAAGGAACGATGAAATCCGACGTCGTCAGCTGTGTGGTTATCGTCGCCGCGATCACGGCATTCGTCGTCGGATTCATTGTTTGGAAGAAAGCGGCACCCAAAAGCCGAAGGCCTGAGCAGATTATCTTTCTGTCGGTTTCTGCCCTCGGAGCGGTGAGCTTTGTTTGGTTTGCCATCAATGCCTACTTGGTTTGGCGCGATACCGGCATCAATACGATGCGTGGTGACTATCTTCGATTCGCACAGGTCGCAGGCCTTACTGTGCTGTTCGGCGTCGCATTCTGGGCATCGAGAGCTAAAGAAAAAGAGGAGCGATCTGCCTCACTTGTTTCTGATGACGAAGAGAAAAAAGCCTAACCAGACGCCAGAGCCAACGCCACCGCTTGTCACGATCCGTGCTGGCGCACGGCTCGCGCCAAGCGGCGTCGTGGCTCATCTTTAACGTTGGGCAAAGAAAGGTTTCCATGAATTCGATTATCACACCGCAAATTCAAGCAAGAGAAGAGGCGCGTCGTCTCATCGAGCGCGAAGTGTGCAGTCGCTACGAACAAGAAAGAAAGCGCGCAG
>DASZTF010000097.1:0-4781 GCA_035548315.1 Minisyncoccota bacterium | reverse complement strand
CCAGGAAGACTTCGCGCCTCGTCTTCTTCCTCTTGCCGGCGTACTCCGCGTCCGAAAAACTCAGCTGGCTCATCGCTCAAGCTCCTTTGCGTCTTTCAACGCATGAAGGCATCATCGGTGGACTTGTTCAGACGTTCCCTAATGGCTTGCTCCCGGGCTTGCGCCAGTACGGCAAGTATTGTGCTGTACTGGAAGTCTCGACCCAAAGCCTGCCTTGCGCCTTCCCGGGCAATCCTCGTCGCAGTTGCGTCATCTGCGACGACAACGTCGATTGGCCGATCGATATC
Organism: Minisyncoccota bacterium; assembly: GCA_035548315.1. Classification (GTDB taxonomy): domain Bacteria; phylum Patescibacteriota; class Minisyncoccia; order Phycocordibacterales; family Phycocordibacteraceae; genus C7867-001. Next base: position 4,494 of record DASZTF010000097.1, on the reverse strand, counting down.
GCCCGTAGCCTCGATGAGGTCCACATCTCGCTCGGCGGCAAGGGTCGCCAAAACGCCGGCTTGCAGCAGCGGCTCGGCAATGCAGGCGAGCACCGAAATTCGTCGCTCGGTGCCGAGCTGGTTCATGTCTTGACCCCTTCGCAGGTACCGGATGGCAATTGCCGTCACCATAGCCTTGCGCCAATGACCCGTATTGACCGGCTCTGCGATTGTGTTGATCCAGCTTGCGAAGATGTGCCTGACAAGAAGAGCCTCGGAGGCGCTACTGAAGCGTAGTTTGCTGACGCAGATATTCGCTGCGCTTCAAGGCCCTGTAGGACTGCCAATCCATTTCGTGGAGTTGCCGCGCGAAGTGCTCGCTCGCGCCGAACCAACTCGCAATTCGCCGCTCGAGTCGCCCCTCAGGGGATGCGCCCCGGGCCCCCAGATGAGCGTCGATCGCCAGGTAATAGCGCACTACCGTGCGCTCAATGGCGCCTCGCACTCCACCTATGAAAATTGGCTGGCCTGCCTCATCCACCCCCGTAACCGTGAAGCCAACCTTGTTAGCCCCGGTCGTCGACAGATACGTCTGCATGGCTACGCGACCCATGTACCCAGAATGATACGAACAGCGAAGGTGAAGGAACAAGTGTGTGGAATCTACCGGGACTGCATCGATCTCGATGCGGTAGTTTTTTGTGCCTAGCGGGCCAGTCTCCGCGGTCAGCCCGCTCTCGAAATAATCGCTTGTTGCCGCGAGAGGGCGCAACTGAAGCAGCAGCCGGTAGGCGTCTTGAACCGGTTGATCATACTTGCGGGCAATTCGGACATCGAGGTACGGCGCGACACCAGCATCGCTGGCACGACAATATTTGATGTTCAACGGCAGGATCATCAAGTCGCACCAGTCGCCTGGCTTCTTCAGTGCGGTATCGAGGGATTCAAAGGGGTATTCCAGCACGGCGTAGACCTCGCCCACGACCATGCCGTCGGCTTCCGTCGACGCGATATACAGCGCGCGGTGGAAATTGTTGTTGCGAAGTGCTGTGTGCAACTCTCCGTACTTCGTTCGCAGAGCGGCGGCGCCGGCGTTAACGTGGAGGGCGGTCGAGAAGATCAGGAAAGCACCGAATAGCCGACAAATCGTCGTCATCGCCGAGGAGCTCCTCACCGAAAAACTAACAGACGGCTATGCAGTCCGTCTTGTCCGTTCTTGCGGTTTCTTTGACCAAGTTTGCTCACGATATGCCCCCATGCAGCTGTGCGCGGAGAGCGTCGCTTGATTCCTCAAACTTCGTTGTTCGACGTTCTATTCCCTCGTAAACTGCACGTCCCTGCTCATCGTCATCTGGCATGCGTTCGATCCCTGTTGCGGCATGGGCTTCACGCGGAACTGGGATGAAAGTCCTGTCACTTTTGCGAGTGTTGTGCGTGGTGCTGCTCACTGCGTTCGCAGGATGCACGGTCATTCCGAACACGTCCGCGCGGATACCGTCAGCGGCGATACCGGCTTCGCCGTCCACGGCGCTGAGTCAGATCGCACGTGCGTCTGTACAACCGGACGAGACTGGCTTTCGCTTGATGCCCACAGCGGATGTGGCACTCGACGCGCGGACCCAGTTAATTACTCGGGCCCAGAAGTCGATCGATGTGCAGTACTACGAAATTCACAAAGACTCGACGGGCAGGTTCTTTCTCCGCCTGCTGCGCGACGCCGCCGCACGAGGGGTTCGCGTGCGACTGTTGCTCGACGACCTTCATACAGCTGGCGAGGACGAATTCCTCCTGGCGTTCGCCGCGCACGAGAACTTGGAAGTTCGGCTCTTCAACCCGTTTCTCTCGTTCCGCGGAAGCCTCGGGGCCAAATACGTCGAGGCGTTTTTTGATTTCAAGCGCCTCAATCGTCGCATGCACAACAAGCTACTTATAGTCGACGGCATCATGGCAGTGACCGGCGGGCGCAACATCGGCGACGAGTATTTCCAGTCCGACGACACTGCAAACTTCTTAGACTTGGACACGCTAGTCTGCGGTGAGCTGTCAGCGGGGCTTTCCCGTGTATTCGATGAATACTGGAACAGCGACTCTGCAGTGCCGCTCGCACAGGTAGTGCGAACTGCTCTGGCGCCGCAGCACCTTCGAGAGGCATTCGAGAAAGAAACGGTTGACGCGACTGCGCCGATTCAGTCGCCAATTCCCGAGCAGGACGTTCTAGGCCATCCACCGCTTTACGATCAGTTCACACTTGGCAAACTGGATCTGGTGCGCGCGCAGGCGATCGCGTACGCTGACGCTCCAGACAAGATCCGGCGGCCGACCTCCGCAAACCTGGGGGCCCCAGACATAAGACTGGATGCCGCGCTCCTACACGTGCGCGAACGCGTGCGCGCTGCGAAGAGGAGCGTTCTCGAAACGACGCCCTACCTGGTACCCGGGACCGAAGGTCTTGAGTCGATGCGGCTCGTTCGGCAACGCGACGTCCCGTTCACCATCGTCACGAATTCTCTCGCTTCATTGGACGAAGGTTCGGTATTCCCCGGATACCGAAAATACCGCAAGCGAATGGTCGACCTAGGCGTGCAGATTTACGAGCTAAGCCCGAGGAGGGTCGCTCAGGATCAGCGCCGATTTGGAGTATTCGGAAGATCGTCCGCACGTCTGCACGGCAAGACTGCGGTGATCGACGGAGAAACCGTGTTTGTCGGCTCCGTGAATTTCGATCCGCGATCTGAAAAGTACAACACCGAAATGGCTGTGTTCATCGAAAGCCGGGAACTCGCGCAGGAACTGACACAGCTCATAGGGAATCTGAAGATTAGTTCGTATCGAGTGCGTCTTTCGCCCCAAGACTCGAATCAGATCGAGTGGGTCACTGAAGACGCCGGTGGCGAGCACGTAGTCGGTAGTGAGCCAGAAGTTTCGGCTTGGCGCGAATTCATTCTGGAATTGCTGAACGTATTTGCTCCAGAGGACTTGCTCTAGATGGCGATCAATCCCGGCAGTTCCGGTGGACTTAGTTCTCTTGAGCAACGCACGCCTAACTAGGCGTGATCATCTACTCGATCCGGCAAGCTTGGGGCGGTGTAGGTTCGTCTGTGTCACCGCATGTGGTGCGCAGAATTAGCAGCGGCTTGGTTACGGAGAGCAGAGCGGGTTGAGCCAGCCCGGTGAGGACTCCGCTACTCGGACGAGAGACGCTCGGCGGCCGGCGACTTCGCAGCGGAGTCCCACGGGGCACCTCACTTCGCGAGGCTCAGCAGGACATGGCGAGGCGACGTGCTTTGCTCGGCCAGATGACGCGAACCGCTGTCCTCGCCGTTGAACGCGGCGGCCTCGTTGCGGTTTTCCAGAAATTCCGCACGAACCTCGGCCCGAGTCTTCTCGCTGTGGAAGGTCTTCAGGGGGGTGTAGCTGGTCGACCAGACGTTGACGTCGGCGGCCTGGAATTGGCGCAGTTCGGCTTGCACTTCGGAGCGCGACTTGGTGGATACGAACGGCGTGGTGTCGACCGTGATGTCGTCGGCACGAGCAGCCTGCGTTGCCGCGGCGAGGGAAGCGGCGATGGCGATGGTGGTGAACAGTGCGGTTTTCATGGAAGTTCCTTTCGAACGATTGGGTTGAGTTGAATGTCGTCTCGGCCTTTGAAGTTCTTGCCCAGTCGACGAAACGAAATCTATTCACGCAGTGCCTCGAGAAAAAGAGCATGAGCGGCCAAGCGCCATTGCACTGGCGGCAATGATCAACTTGCTCCTCGCTCCTCGCTCCTCGCTCCTCGCTCCTCGCTCGTCGCAGTCAATGCGATTCGTAGCGTCACCGCACCGAGACTAGAGCTGCTGCGGCCCGCATTGCGCCTCCTGCAACGCTGCGTTGATTCGTGACGCTTGTTCACGAATGGACCTTTGCCTAGATTGATGTCATCGCCACTTCGACATAGAGTAAGCGTTCGGCCAACCCACCCTTGAGCGCGACGGCGTAAGCGGCAAGGTGGTGTCCATCTACGGAGTTAGGTGGGCACCATGAAGGATTGGCGGAAGGAGCCGCGGCGGCGGCATAGCGAGGAGCTGAAGGCGAAGGTGCTTGCCGAATGTGCACGGCCAGGTGCGTCGGTAGCGGCGGTGGCGCTGTCGCACAGCCTGAACGCAAACGTGGTGCACAAGTGGCGCCGTCAAGGCGGCACGAAGCCCGCATTGCCGGTGACGACGTTCGTTGCGGCAACCTTGCCGGCCGAGCCGCAGCCGCCTGCAGCCTGCTGGAGGAAACCCTCGAAGCTGACCTGCAAGCGGTGTCCGAAGAGATCGAGTCGCTGCAGCCGCCCAACGACTCCCGGGCTCGGCGACGGCAAAAGCCATCGACTACAGCCTGGGCCGCTGGTGTCACCTTCCACCGTAATCAGGCCACTTCGTTTCCGGCGTAATCAGGCCAGTCGGGTTCGCCGGGACCGGCTGGTGTTTTCGGCATATTCAGGCCAGTCGTTTCCGGCGTAATCAGGCCAGGCGGGCATCTCGAGCCAAC
>DASZTF010000096.1:0-2293 GCA_035548315.1 Minisyncoccota bacterium | reverse complement strand
CGCCGGGCTCGTCTTGTACACCCGCTGCTCCAGCCCGTTGTACTTGAAGCTCACCACGCCCACTGCGGTGGTCGCGCTGCTCATGCGCCCGCGGTCGCCATACGTGTACGTGTTGGTGCCGTCGCTCGTGATGTGCCCCGCTGCGTCGTGCACGATCGTGGCCGTGCCCGTCACGTCCTGCGTCTGGTTCAGCCGGTTGCTGTCGCTCGCGATCGTGTTGGTGTAGGTCGTCGCGCCGACCGTCTTGGCCGTGCGGTTGCCCGTCGCATCGTAGCTGTAGCTCGTGCTCGTGCCGCCTGCCGTCGCTGCGGTCAAGCGATCGAGGTTGTCATAGGCGAAGACCTGGTCAAGCGCGCCCTGCATGCTGCCCGCGCCCGTGTGCGTGTACGCGCCGATGCGCCCGCCGCTGTCCAGCGCGAGCGTGCGCGTGACGCCCGCCGCATGACCCGAGCCGGCCGGGTCGCCCAGCGTGTAGCTCGTCATGCGCCCCGCGCTGTCGTAGCCGATCGTGCGCGCCTTGCCGTCCGACCACTTCCAACCCGTCACGTTCATGTCGATGTTGTACGCCACTTCGCTCAAGAGCGTCACGGGGCTGGCTCCGAATCCCACTCCGTTCGCATTCACCGGATTCACCGTCACCGCGCTGACGAAGCCGTTGGTCTCGTAGCTGTAGTTGGTTTGCTTGCTGCGTGCGTCGGTCGAACTGTAGTCCCCATGTCAAGCGCGCTGCTGCTGAGGGTGCCATGTGGACACTCACACGAAAGTGGAGATCCGATGCCAAGCCTTCTCCGCAGAATTCTTACTCGCCAACTGAGATTCTGAGAAGCTCCCCAGACGCAAAAATGTTCAAAGCCTCCCTAAGTTCAATTCGAGTTCCCCGAGGAAGTCCGACGTCGCTTGCTCTCATCACAGCCCTGAGCTGAAGTTCTCCTGCACGACCGGGTGGAATTGTCCTATCCCTCACCGATGCTACGACGCAAGGGAAGTATTCTCCGTGTACGTAGAGGTTGAAGCGGTCATGATTTTTGATCGGCCGAGTCGCATCGGCTCTTACCATGCACTTCGCGTCGAGGCTGACTACGACTTCTGTGGAATTCATTTCACCACCGGAATGCCTGCTACGTTTCGAATTCCACCGGTCACAGAGGCGTCCCTGTTGACGTATGGGAGGCCTGAGTTGTCGAAGCTGATCGCCTGGTGACCGACATCCGAGAATGAGGCGCCTTGACGAAGGGTGCTGTTGCAGATTTTGGAACTGATGATGTATCGGGGCTTTGAGCCCGCTGTTGGATCCATTTTCACCTCCACTTCGGCGAACCATTTAGCATCGCCCATGCGGAACCAGAATTGCTTTTGACTAAATCCAGTTGGCAAAATGGAATATTGTTGAGTGGACGAGATCGATCTGTATTCCGCTTCTCCAACCACCCGATACAAACGCACATAGCCACCCACGCATTGGCAATCGTCCTCGATTGCACTTCCCAGCGCGGAACCCAGGCGCGCCCCAGCGGCCCGCCCGGCAAGTGCCCCTGCCGGGCCGCCAACCGCCTCTCCGAGAGCTGTCCCAATCCAACCGCCGACAACGCCACCAAGTGCTCCTCCTGCACTCGCCAAACCAGTTGAGTCGGCACGGGAAAGCGGATTGGCATCACCGTAGAGGAATGTGTTCATCCCCCCGCGCAACCCAATCGGATCACTCGATTCGTAGCGTCCTCCACGAGCGCTGTACTCCCGATTCCAGTTCTGATTCAGCCCCGTCTCCGCATCCGCCACTTGCCCCGGAAACCGCTGGTTGAACACGAAGACCCCCAGCCCACTCGGGTCCTGATCGGGCGCAGTCGCCCCGAAAGCCTCCGCCGTGTCCCACCTCCACACGATCGTGTGATCCTGCTTCGTGATCACCCGCGGCGTGTCGATCTGGTCGGCGTACACGTCGTGCAGCGCCACCGCGATGTTGTTGCCGCCTGCCGTGCCGGTCTGCTTCATCACCCCCACCGGCGTGCTCCCGAGATAGATCGTCTCGTACACCGGCACTCCGTTGGCATCGTATTCACCCAGCAGTTGCCCCTGCTCGTCGTACACGTAGTAGCTCGTGCCCACCGAGCTCGTCTTGTACACCCGCTGCTCCAGCCCGTTGTACTTGAAGCTCTGTCACCTTCCACCGTAATCAGGCCACTTCGTTTCCGGCGTAATCAGGCCAGTCGGGTTCGCCGGGACCGGCTGGTGTTTTCGGCATATTCAGGCCAGTCGTTTCCGGCGTAATCAGGCCAGGCGGGCATCTCGAGCCAAC
>DASZTF010000095.1:0-2387 GCA_035548315.1 Minisyncoccota bacterium | reverse complement strand
GGCTCGACTTCCTGATGCAGGAACTGAACCGTGAGGCGAATACACTGTCGTCCAAGTCCCAGGACCTGGAGACGACGCGTGCGGCGGTCGAGATGAAAGTCGTGATCGAGCAGATGCGCGAGCAGGTCCAGAACATCGAGTAGTGTGACTCAAGCACTGCCGGCCATCGGAGCCGACCGTGATGGCGGAGCCCCCCATCGCCAACGGCGCCCGCGACCAGTGCGGAAGAAGGCATCTCCGTTCGGCGCGTTGGCTGCTCCAGATGGTTTCCTAATGTGGTGGTCTTCCGGCCTAAGTCTCGCACCCCGCGCGAGCTAGGGACTTCGTTCTCGCCGGTGCCTTCAAGAGTCAATGTCCCCTGCGAATACACACATGACGGGCCGGCACGAACACGCGGGCGCTGATCTGGAAAGAACCTCGCGTCGCCGACGCGCGTGAGCGATTCTTCAGCAAAAAACTTCATCGACGCGCCAAGCAAAAGTCTAGACAAGTTCAGACGCGCGAACGCACGCGAACTAGTGATTGCGTGTGCTTTCAGATTTTGCGAGTCTTTCGCCATGCCACCTGCCATCCAAGATATTGCCGCCGGGCTGCTTAACTCGGTTGGCACGGACCGGTTTGGAACTGTCCTGGCAGATCCGCCGTGGCGGTTCGTAAACCGGACCGGCAAGATGGCTCCCGAACATAGACGTCTCAGCCGGTACGGGACAATGACGACGGATGAGATCGCGGCTCTCCCTGTCGCCAGCATTGCCGCAGATGTTGCACATCTATACCTCTGGGTTCCGAATGCGCTGCTACCCGATGGCTTGAAGGTCATGGAAGCATGGGGCTTCCAATACAAGTCGAACATCGTGTGGCACAAGCTGCGCAAGGATGGCGGGAGCGACGGACGTGGGGTCGGCTTCTACTTCCGCAACGTAACGGAGCTCGTGCTGTTTGGCGTCCGAGGAAAGAACGCTCGAACGCTCCAACCGGGGCGCCGGCAGGTCAATTACATCGGCACTCGTAAACGTGAGCATTCCCGAAAGCCGGACGAGCTCTACGACGTAATCGAAGCTTGCAGCTTCCGCCCGCGTATTGAGCTATTCGCGCGGGGTACGCGACCAGGCTGGTCAGTTTGGGGAGATCAGGCGAATGACGCCTACGAGCCGACCTGGGATACCTACGCTCACAACTCAGCCTCGCAGCGGCTGGTGGCCTGCAGTAGCACCGAAGCCGATTAGTTTTCGTCTTCTTCCGCGCCGAGAGTCGGCGGAACGCCTCGACGACCCGTTCGGTTCTTTGCCTTTTTCATTGCTTCTTTCCTGTGCAGTGCTGCTTTCAGCGCTTCGGGTCCGTCGTCGACGTACAACTTGGGTGTTATCGCAAACGTCAAGATGGGACATCCGCCGCCACCCCCGCCCTCAATGCGCGGCCAGAGTTTTTCGTGGTGCGTCGTACTTGAGCCGTAACTCGCTCCCTTGCCAAGCCGATCGAAGATTGCCTGAAGCTCCGTAGCGCGTGTAATGATCACGCCGACGTCTATGGCGCGCAGGTCAAATAACAATCTGAAATTGTTCAGGTCGCGGTCGAAAAAGGGGTCTTTGTTGTTCCATTCCAGCTCAACCGCAACCCGCCCTTTCACGCAATCCACGGCGTGCGTTGGGCTCGCATAGGTCTTCCCATCTACCACCACGGACGTCTCGAAAGACTTCTCTTGCCAACCTCGACTATCGAAGGCGCCGTTGATACCGATGGAGATGGGTGACAGCCGCCCGCCGGCTATCACAATCTCGGAGCGCAGCAGTCGGAACTCGCGGAGAACTTCAACGATTTCTTTCCATTCGTTAGGGCACGCAGTCGCGAGAACACCAGTTGCATTGCGCCACTCCCTAACGTGGTAGAGGTCTCTCAAATCGTCAGGAATCAAATGCTCCGTGGACATCAGCGCATGATGTCAGACTTGAGCTACGCACGTCGATGCTCGACCCTCCGCCAGAATGCCGTGCCCCTCGCCGCAGGTGCACGAGCGCGAACGACTGCGGCAGTTGTACACTTAGACTACCTTCGTCCGAGGCACGAAAGCGCAGCTGCGCTGAGCTGTGCGGTACACGAAGGTGCGAGGCAACCATGCCCAACAAGATACGGTTATTGTTTCCAATCCTCGGCGCTTCCATTTTTGCTGCAGCGTTCGCAGCGGACGAACCCCGGGTGCCCACCCAGTCGCCGCCGGTCGTCTGGCTGCGCGGCCTCTCGGATCTGGACAAGCTGAAACAATCCAACCCGGATCACTACGCGCGCGCCGAGCGCATCATGGCGGCCGCGGATCAGGTGTGTAAGCCGGGGCCGCTCCGCGCCGTCCCCACCGAGGCGAAGGCGAAGGACGTGAGCTGCGAAAGCATGCT
>DASZTF010000094.1:0-1733 GCA_035548315.1 Minisyncoccota bacterium | reverse complement strand
TGGTACACCCGCTTCATGAAGGCGGGCGAGATCGGCACATCATTGCGGATACCATAGTCCGAGAACTTGAACCCAGGTTTGAAGAAGCTCTCCATCCCCGCATCGACGATCTTGTTGTAGTCCTTCTCAGGAATGAATCCGGAGGTTCCATCACTGTTGTAGTGATAGACACTCACCGCCCCATTGTATAGATAGGGGTTGTAGTCTTCCCCTTCCGAATAGTCATAGTCTGTTTGCACCACTTTACCAAGGGTACCCCCCGTAAACAGTGTTTCCCGCTGATTGTACTTCTGCTCGCCCGCGTCCCAGTAATACACTTCCGTATTCCGTGAATGATCAGCATAGTTCACGGTCAATGAGTACGGTTTGCCATCCTTGTCCTGGTACGTTTCCGTGCGTTCGGCGCTGCTCCCTTCCTCTTTCTTGATTGTCGTATCAGCTCCGCTCTCATCCGTCGCGCCAATCGGATTATCCCCCATCGCCACATACGGAGACTCCCCAGGATGCGTCACCGGGTCAACGCCCCACCACCGTCCCAGCCGGGCATCGTACGGACGGAAGTACGTGCTGTAGTGGTCCTGGCTCGCCGTCGAGTCCTTCTCCATCCCGGTGTACCCGTACCGGTACAGGTCGCTGTGCACATACCGCTTCGGCTGCTCCATCCCGAACGGATAGAGGTTGTTGTAACTCGAGATCTCCGCCCGGAAGTGATACGGCGAGCCGCCCGATACATCGCTCAGCTTCCGGTCGCTGATAATCGCGCGGGCAGTGCCAAGATGGTCGTTCAGTTCATAGAGCCGCTCGTCCAGACGGCGTGTGTACATGTTCCCCGTCGGGATGCTGTCCAGATCAACGTTGGTCAGGCGCGCAACGCCCTCTCTACCCAAGCCATAAATGGGATGCTCAACCCGCGAGATGCTGCAGTCGTAGCTCACTCCCTGGCACGCATCGCCGATCCCGTCGCCATTGCTGTCGGTCTGGTCAGGGTTCGAGACGAACGGGCAGTTGTCGCAGACGTCACCAACGCCGTCACCATCGCTGTCGTGCTGGTCCCGGTTCGAGACGTTCGGGCAGTTGTCGCATGCGTCGCCGACGCCATCACCGTCGCTGTCGCCGGTCGGCGTTGGATCGTACGGGCACGGGTCATCGCAGTTCGGGATGCCGTCGCCATCGCTGTCTCCGCCACACCACCACTCCTCGCACACGTCGCCGACGCCGTTCAGGTTGCTGTCCTCCTGGCCCGGGTTCCAGTGCACCTTGCAGTTATCGCAGCTGTCGCCGATACCGTCATGGTCGAAGTCCTCCTGCAGAGGGTTGGCCTTCAGCGGACAGTTGTCGCACGCGTCGCCGACGCCGTCGCCGTCGGTATCGGCCTGGTCCGGGTTCGGCGTCAGCGGGCAGTTGTCCACGTTGTCCGGGATGCCGTCGCCGTCAGAGTCCACCACCCCCTCGGTCCGTGCTCCGCCGCGCTTCGCACGGCTGCTCCCCGGACCGCTCCCCCTCATCGGGGGGGACATAGCAATTCCACCATACAACAACGCCCGGCTCGCATGTGTGCAAGCCGGGCGCTGGAATATTCTTGTTGATGATCCCGTCAGCGAACGATGACCATCTGCCGGGTAAGGTTGACACTGCCGGCGTGCAGGCGGTAGTAGTACGCGCCGGGAGGAAGCGCGCTTGCATCGAGCCGGGCCGTATGCGCGCCTGCACTTTCTTCCTCATCCACGACGGCC
>DASZTF010000093.1:0-6647 GCA_035548315.1 Minisyncoccota bacterium | reverse complement strand
GGGAAGATCCGCAGGATATGTCCCACGCTCCTACTGAGAAGAAAGAGCCCAACCAGGCGTCAGAGCCAACGCTACCGTCTGTCACGATCCGTGCTGCTGCACGGCTCGCGCCAGCCGGCAGCGTGGCTCACCTTTAACGTTAGGCCGTGCTTCGAGACTGGGTTGAAGAGCAGCACGCAGGCGAACGTCCAAAGATGAATCGAAGCGCTTCGAGAGCCGATGGGGGCGAAGAAAAGATTCGCAGCGTTTCTCTCTTCCGAAGAATTCTTGGCGCACAGAAAAAGCACGCCGGCGTTACCGATACCGCGAACGAATCCAGCAGCCGCGAAAAAGAAGATCGATCATGAGACTGCCGCACCAATTTCCGCTCTCGATGTCGACGAGTGATTCGCTCATCGGGCCTAACCAGTCGCTAGAGCCAACGCCACCGTCCGTCACGCCTCGTGCTGACGCACGAGTCGCGCCGGCCGGCGTCGTGGCTCATCTGTGACGTTGGGCAAAGAAAGATGACCAAGAAATCGGCTGCTCTATTTTCCCTCGTTGGCTGCCTTATCTTGAGCGGCTGTTCGAACGCGCATAGCTACGCGCTGGTTCTTGCCTATCCGTTGATGGTTTTCGATCCCCACACTTATCACGGCCACGACGGCTCATCGTGGCAGAACGCCGTTGTTATCGACGTCGCCGTTCAAGGAGAAGAAGCAGTCATGAAAGCCGAGAGTGCCTATGTGCGAGAGAAATTCAAGGTGGACGAGAAGGTGCCCGTTCGACGCGAATTGTTCGCCGTTGATGGCTTCAGCCCGTTTCACATGGTTTCGTTCACGACGATGGAGGGAAAAGAGAAGAAGATTTATTTCGATGTCAGCGCGACTACCGGAAAAATTACTCCGCCCGCGCTACAGCATCCAACGCGCCCCAAAGAGCCCAACCAGCCGCCAGAGCCAACTCGGGCCTTCGGCCCGAGTGGCTCATCTTGAACGTTAGGCCGCGCTTCGAGACTGAGTTGAAGAGCAACACGCAGGCGAAAGTCCAAAATTGAATCGAAGCGCTTCGAGAGCCGATGGAGCTGAAGAAAAGATTCGCCGCGTTTCCCTCTTCCGAAGAATTCTTGGCGCACAGGAAAAGCACGCAGGCGTTGCCGATGCCGCGAACGAATCCAGCAGCCGCGAAAAAGAAGATCGATCATGAGACTGCCGCACCAATTTTCGCTCTCGATGCCGACGAGTGATTCGCTCATCGGGCCTAACCAGTCGCTAGAGCCAACGTCACCGTCTGTCACGGATCGTGCTGACGCACGCTCCGCGCCAGCCGGCGCCGTGGCTCATCTTTAACGTTAGGCAAAGATGGAGATGCTTATTTTCTATTCCCCGCTTCTGCTCGCATCGGCGATTTACGTAGTCGTCGGACGCCCGTCGTGGAAGAAGAAGGCCGTTTGGCTTTTCGACGCCGCCGTCGTTTTACTCGTTCCGATCATTGCTGTCGCGACTTGGCTTTGGGTTGATCGCGCGACAGTCCAAGATCTCGAAGCGCGACAGTTCATGGCGCCGCTTACGTTGTTCTACAGTTCCGTTTTTGTTGTCGCGATACTTGGCATCGCGGCGCTAGTTCGATGGAAGCTTTTCCGTCAGCAACCGGCGCATCGTCATGAAGAAAAAAGAGCCTAACCAGGCGCCAGAGCCAACGCGGTTGATCGTCCTGAGTTTTCGCAAGATCACTTGGACTTCCAACATCAACCGCCGCGTGGCTCATCTATAACGTTAGGCAAAAAATGAATGCGACCGTCATCGCACTGAACGCTTCGCTTCCGACATGCTCGGCGCGCACGAAGAGCGACATCCTCATCGTGTTTAAGCCGCCAGCGGGCGCTCTGATCGATTTGGACGATGTTCTCGATGTCGATCTGCTTGCGCTCGACCGGGTGCAGGTAGTCGAAAATCTCACGAAGCGACAGCGCGTCGCCGTAGAAGTAAGAAGCCGTGACATCCACGATCTGCGATTGCCGTCGGCTCACGGCACGTCTCGCTTTCCATCCGATGAAAGAAGAAAAGAGGCCTAACCAGGCGTCAGAGCCAACGCGCTTACTGGGGCACCGATTTTCAACGGGCCGAGTCCGCTCGGCGCTGCGTTTTCACTCGAAGAAAGCCGCTTGTGCGCTCCCGCGCGCGGCTCACCTTTGACGTTAGGCGAAGAGAGAGCTTTTTTGAAGAAGCCCAGTCATCGAACATCCGAGAGCGAGTGCACGTCGTGAGAGAAAAAGTATCTGCAGTCTGCCACGGGAAGATTTCGTCTTTCATCGTTGAGGTGAGCGTGCGCTTTCCCAAACGGCCTAACCAGTCGCCAGAGCCAACGCGCTTAGCGGCCGTTCGATTTTCGACAGCGGGCTTCCGCTCGACGCAACGCTGTCAGTCCAAGAAAACCGTCGTCACGCTCCCGCGCGTGGCTCATCTGTGACGTTAGGCATATCCGAACCAATCTATGTCCACCAAGATCATCTCTGGCAGCGAAGCCGCACGGCCGTTCTTACCGGCAAAAGACTTCGAGCTCTCCAAGCGCTTCTACGAGGCATTGGGATTTTCGAAAGAATTGGATAGCGAAGTGGCGATCTTCCGAATCGGCCACACTAGCTTCGTCCTCCAAAAGCATTTTCAGAAGGACTGGGCTGAGAATTTTATGATGCAGCTCATGGTGGACGATCTGGATGCATGGTGGACTCATCTTGCTTCATTGGATCTTCCAAAAAAATTTGGCGTGCCAGCGCCGAAAGCCCCAGAGCTCCAACCTTGGGGCCTCCGGATTGCTTACGTCGTCGATCCAGCTGGAGTGCTTTGGCACGTTGCTCAGCGTCGACCGAATGTTGTGCACGACAAATAGCGCGCAATGATCAAAAGGCCTAACCAGGCGCTAGAGCCAACGGCCCCGAGCGGCCGTGGCTCATCTTGAACGTTAGGCAAAATATGATTCTCCGGGCTTGGTTCCAACCAAAGAGTGGGGACGCCGACTACGACTTAAAGGAGCATTTGCGAACCAAGCAGATGCTCGGAAGCTGGCCCTTGGAAGTTATCAAGGTCGTCAACGGAAAGAAGCGTTTTGGTATTCGACACACTTTCGAGTTACCGGATGGAAGCACGGTCCGGATTCGATGTGGGTGCGTCGAAGACTCGCGCATGCCGCATGCGAGTTTGAATGTGGATTTCGGTGGCGATCGCCTTGTGCATGTGGCGTTCGACAGAAATTCCGGATTATCCACCGTGATTGCGACGGGGAAAGGCGGCTCCTTAGCGATCAATTTTGTCCCTGCGCATGAATTCCCTGAAAAGGCCTAACCAGCCGCCAGAGCCAACGTCACCGTCTGTCACGGATCGTGCTGACGCACGCTCCGCGCCAGCCGCTGCCGTGGCTCATCTGTGACGTTAGGCAAATAACCAGCATGCGTGCGCTGTTGATCCTGCTCACTGTGATAAGTCTGATTGGATGCCAGTCTCAGTCGAAGATACTGGCTCAGTCTCCCGAATCGATCAGAAGCTACATCCTGGAGCAGACACCGCGCGGGTCGTCGATGAAGCAAGTCGAGGTGTGGGCGAAAAGAAACGGCTGGGTATTCGTGCCCACGAGCGATCCTGGTGTTCGCATGTTTGCCGAGCATCCTATAGAACCAGCGCCGATAGTTGTGGGCGTTCAATGGACATTCAGCAGGAATGGCCGCCTCATTGATGTCCTCGTTCGAGAGACCAGTCCTTGGCGCGGAAAAGCCTAACCAGGCGCCAGAGCCAACGCCACCGCTCGTCACGCCGGCTGCTTGCGCAGCCGTCGCGCCAAGCGGCGTCGTGGCTCATCTTTAACGTTGGGCAAAAATGAGCGGTGCGAAGAAAATCCGCGTCCAGAAGTCCGAAGCTCGCAGGCTGCAAGATCTCTGGGACCACATCGAGAATCTCGAATCCGCTGGCCGCCGCGCGGATGAGGGGAGCAGAGCCGCATACAAAGACGTCTTGGTCAATTTGCGCACTCTTATCGGAAAGAATGGAAAGAAGGGTTATGACGGCCTTCTCCTTCGGACCATGGAGCGCTACGGTCTCTGGGCATCACGCCTAATCGTAGTCCCCCAGTGGAATCCCGAGAAGAAAGCGCATGACGAGATTGAGAAGCAGCAGACGTTCGTGGAGTTTTTAGATCATACCTGCGTTCTCGATGGCCGAGAGATCAAGTATCGCGATTTCATTTGGGAGCTCGCATCACAGGATGCCGCGCATTCTGACGATGGATTGGATTCAGCTTATGCCATGGCAGAATCGATTCACATCGGCGGTGTTCCTTCGAACATCCTTATCACGCGCGAAATTTGCGTTTTCACACTCGAGGCGGGCCGAGCGTTGAAACGGCATTTCGATGTCAAATGATACAAAAGCCCAACAAGTCGCTAGAGCCAACGCCACCGTCTGTCACGGATCGTGCTGACGCACGCTCCGCGCCAGCCGCCGTCGTGGCTCATCTTTAACGTTAGGCAAAGAAAAGGAACCAATATGCCACCTCGTATCGACGATCCCACGCTCCTCCACACGTCAATCTACGGCCTTCCCCTCACCCCTATCGTGAGTTCTTGGTCAATCGAAGAAGATGAAAGCGGAACCTACATTGTTCCGTTTGCTCCTACCCGCCACCTCGTTTCCCCCGAGAAGGGGTTCGTCGGTGTGGAGTTTCGACTCTACTTCGACCTCGCGAAGACCGAGCCCGACTCGATGAAGAGACGAGATCATTGTTTTCTTCGCTCTGGGCTCGAGTGGAAAAATGCGAAGGCTACCGAAGTCAGTTTATCGTGAAGAAGCCTAACCAGCCGTCAGAGCCAACGCCACCGTCTGTCACGGATCGTGCTGCTGCACGCTCCGCGCCAGCCGGCGGCGTGGCTCACCTTTAACGTTAGGCAAATTTGACACCTCGACCACGGAAGCGCGCATTCTCGATAGTTCATTCTCCCGCCTCAACCTATGCCCTATCTCAAAGCCAAAAATAACGTTTGCGTGAATGTCGACCACATCACGCACATCATCATTAAAGCGAAGACCGCGGAAGTTTACATCGTCGGCGATGACACGCCATTCGTGGTCGAGGAGAACCAGATGTTTAATGTTCTCCAGTTGGTTCAAGGCCCCGCAGTGAAGCCCGAGAAGAAATAGCGCGTGATTTCCCGTTGAAGCGAAAAATGCCTAACCAGCCGCCAGAGCCAACGTCACCGTCTGTCACGGATCGTGCTAGCGCACGCTCCGCGCCAGCCGCTGCCGCGGCTCATCTTTAACGTTCGGCAAAAACTCACCGCAATGAACTCAGTTCCAGACGCCGAGAAGCAATACGATCGCGCCATTACGCTCATCCAATACTACGTTCAGTTGTTTTGGTTGATTTTTGGAGCATTCCTGCTCGCTGAGACCGTGCTGATAGGCGCCGTCGCCGCCATCGCAAAAGAAGGCCCAGATGCCTTCGTTTTTGGCGGCGCCCTGCTCGGATTATTCTTGATCTTACCTTGGTGGGCGACGTTCCGCTACAATCACGCGCTTTATGCTCTCCGTGTCCACGAGGCTCGGAGTCTGGAACCTTCCGTCGGCACGTTCTTCACCAATGGCAAGCAGTTGATCGACGACGGCGTCTCGAAAGCCGATGCAAAGATTCGAATTCCATACCTTGCGCGTCTCTTCGCTCCCAGATATTCCGTTCTACTATTGATCGCGGTCTTCGCTTTAGCTTTCGGCGCCATACTGGTCACACATCTGCCTTGGACGTGGCGAAACCTATGACGAAGAAAGAGCCGAACCAGTCGCCAGAGCCAACGTCACCGTCTGTCACGGATCGTGCTGACGCACGCTCCGCGCCAGCCGCTGCCGTGGCTCATCTTTAACGTTCGGCAAAAAGATGCTTCGAGCAATTGCACAGATTCTCCTCAGCTTCGCCGTGATTCCGTTCTACCCTTTTGCGGTGGCGGCTTCGTTTGCGCTGCTTTCGCCGCAGGTTTGGAAGAGCACGCGATTCACCTTCGAGAATGCTGTTGGCATGTTGGCCGTCCTATGCGGGGCGCTCGGAATTACCGCGCTGTTGATTTCCATTATTGTTGATCCAATCGATCTGCGACGTTGGCCGCGGTTTCGATGGCTCGTGTTAGTGGGCTTAGTTGCCGGCACTTTCTCCGCCGCGGTTTTTGTCGGCAGTATCGTTTCCGTCCACCCTGTCGTCGCGAGGAAGCTTCCTCTGGGCGACATCATTCCATTCATTGGGCCGGTCGTAGTGGCAGTGTGGAATTTCATCCGAATCAGGAAAGAGCCGAACCAGGCGCTAGAGCCAACGTCCGGGACTGTCACGCGTCCTGCTGGCGCAGGCCGCGCGCCAGTCCCTCCCGTGGCTCATCTGTGACGTTCGGCATCGCGATTCACCTTTGTGAGAAATTTTCTGAGATCACGGAAGAGTTCGACAGCGACGGCAAAAGTCTTGGTGCGAGAAAAAGTGTCTGGCTTGGCGGTGAAGCTTTCGAAAGATTTTGGTCCCGAAACTCAGAGGTAATTTAACCCTGCCGCCCCAGCGAAAAGACGAACGATGCCGAGTAGCTTCATGCAGAGAGAGACTTTTAAGCCGAAGCTTTTTTCCCGCGCTTTCCGTTTGCCGAACCAGTC
>DASZTF010000092.1:0-4606 GCA_035548315.1 Minisyncoccota bacterium | reverse complement strand
TCCTGCGAAGTGACGAGCTGAAACCGTGCGCCTCGCCAGGCATCGATGAGTTGAGCCGGCAGACCGTGCGGATTGATCAGAGCGCTGAGCAGAATGTTCGTGTCGACGATGACCCGCATTACGCGGGCTTTCGGAAACGCGCAGCGCGAACTTCCGTCAGCGCTTGCTCAATGGCGTCCTCGATTTCATCTGAAGACTTATCGGCGTTCTGGGCACGCGCGGTATTCACGTTCAGATCGAACAGGCGCCAGCGCACCGCTTCGGCCACGAACTCCGACAGGTTGCCCTTCTTGAGGCCAGTCTTCGCGAGGTAAGTGCGCAGGGAGACATCCGTCTCCTTGGGGACGGAAATCGTCCAGCGAACACTGTCAGCATCGTCCATAAAGCACCTTTGCAGATAAGCGCTTTTGTGCTTATACAGCTTTTACGGGGCTGACGCAACGAGTTCATTCAAGTACTTACGCGTGGAAAGTGCTCGGCTACCGGTGCCCAACGGCTCAACGGTGGGCGAGTTTGCAGAGGCAGAGCTTCCGTCAAGGGTTCGGACTGACGCACGCCCGTCCGGCTGCGGCCCGCGTATCATCCGCGCACAACTATAGACAGGGCTGCCTCGCGGGGCAGGTGCGACAGGGAAGAGGAGGGTCGTCTTATCAACGGTGAAGTCCGGAGCCGTACTCAGGCTTACATTCACGCGCGTTTCAGCCACCCCGCGTGGCAACTCCTCGCCGCACAGCGGGGGCCTCTCGTCCTCAGCTGCCTGCAAACACTGTTTGAATACAGCCAGAATGGGATCGATTACGAGGACGCTTTGCAGTCCCTCGCGAACCTGCTGACCGAGCACGCCAACAACGCCGAGTTCGACGTGGGCGCCGAAGATCGCGCCGTTCTGGCTCGCCGCGAGCTGCGGGACTGGATCAAGCGGGGCCTCATCGTCGAGCGCGAGGGTCGCCTCTACGCCACCGACGCGCTGGAGGAAGCGCTGCGCTTCGTGAATGCCCTCGACAATCGGATCATGACGTCCACCGCCTCGCGCCTGTCCGTCGTGCAACGCGAGATCGAAAACGTTGAAGCCAGCCTCAATCCCGACCCCAAGACCCGGACGCGGCACATTCGCCGGCAGATTCAGGATCTCGAAGAGCAACTCGCGGCTGTTGAAGCCGGAAACGTGCGTGTGCTCAGCGAACGCGAAGGCATCGAGCAGATTCGCGACATCTTCAATCTCGCGACGAGCCTGCGCGCGGACTTTCGCCGGGTTGAAGACTCCTGGCGCGAGGCTGATCGCAAGCTCCGCATGGCCATCGTGAGTGAGCAGCATCATCGCGGTACAGTGGTTGACCAGCTGCTCGACAGTCACGACACGCTGCTCGAGACCCCCGAAGGCCAGGTATTCCACGGCTTTCAGCAGCAGCTCAGTCGTGCCATCGAGCTCGACCACATGAAGCTGCGCTTGCGCACGATTCTCAAGCACCCCTATACGGCTGCGGCACTCACTCCGCAGCAGCAGAACGAATTGCGCTGGCTAGTGATGCGACTCGTACAGGAGTCGGAAACTGTCATCCAGGCGCGCGCCCGCATCGAGCGCGACGTGAAGGGCTTCCTGAAGACGGGGCTTGCAGCCGAACACCACCGTGTCGGTATGTTGTTGAACGAGATTTTCCAGCACGCGTTGAATATCGACTGGGCGAGCCAGGCCGTTCGGCGTCAGGCGAGTCCGCTTCCTCCAATCGCGCCCGCCAACTCAGCGCTCCCTCTTGTTGAGAGGTTG
This sequence comes from Minisyncoccota bacterium, assembly GCA_035548315.1. Lineage (GTDB taxonomy): Bacteria > Patescibacteriota > Minisyncoccia > Phycocordibacterales > Phycocordibacteraceae > C7867-001. Next base: position 2,841 of record DASZTF010000092.1, on the reverse strand, counting down.
CGATTCAAGTCACTCGACGAGGGACCGAATGAGGCTCTGGAATTGAGCCAGCAAACGGGTGACCTGAACGAGGTCGAGGACGAGTTCTGGATGTCGTTCTCAGGGCTCGATCGCCACCAGCTCGTGCTCGATACGCTCGCGCTGCTCGCACAGTCCGGCGAGCCACTCACGATCGCGCAGCTCGCGGAGCGCCTCCCTCCCACGCACGACCTCGAAACCCTGACGGTGTGGCTCGCTATGGCACGGGAAGCGGGCGTGCCTCTGAGCGACGAGCAGGAAACCGTGGACGTTCACTGCACGGAGGGGCCGATCCTACGATTCCGTGTCCCCTTGGTGGCGATGAGTGCGGACGCAATGCCGGACATTGACTGGGAGATCTGATGGTGAGCGATCCATCCTCGCCGGAGCAGGTTGTTGCCGACGACGCCTATACACCCCGGCAGATTAAGGACGCGGCGCTGGAGCTCCTGAAGTTCGGCTTGCTCGAAGCAGCGAGCAAGCCCAACCTCTATCGCACAGCCACGGCACAGCGTGCTGACATCGCGCGTGTGCTCGAACCTCTCGACCTCACTCTGAAGATCGACGAGCTGCGAGGTCTTGCGTACCTCGTTGTCGTGCCATCAGCGTCGGAGTCCACGGATGACGAATGGTCGCACCCGTTGGTCCGCCGTCAGCGGATGAACCTCGAGCAGTCTCTGCTCGTGGCCATCCTGCGTCAGCAGTTCGTCGCCCATGAGCAGGAAGCCGGTGTCGGCAGCGCCGAAGCGCTTGTCTCCGTCGAGGACATTCTTCCGCAAGTACAGACGTATCTTGGAAGCCTGGGCAGCGACGCGCTGGAACAGAAGCGCCTGCGAAACCTCCTGGAACAGCTCAAAGGCTACGGGCTCGTCTCTGAAGTCGATCGGAATGATCAGTTCCACATACGTCCGATCATCGCTCACCTTGCGAACCCCGAAAATCTGACGAGCCTGCTGCATGCCTATCGCAATGCGGCCTCCAGGCGCGGGGCCGGTGAGGGACTTGCGCAAGACGACGGTGCCTGATGGATTCGCCGACTCGTCAAACTACCCTCCTGCGGAAGCAAGCGGCTGAGCAGACATTCGTCCTGACGGAGCTCCATCTGTACAACTGGGGCTCCTTCGCAGGACGCCACACGGCGCACTTCGACCTTGAAGGCACCGCGATCATTGGACCAACGGGTAGCGGTAAGACAACCTTGGTCGACGCGCTCATGACGCTCATTGCGCAGAATCCGCGCTACAACCTCGCCTCCACCGGTGGCCAGCAGAGTGATCGTGAGCTCGTGTCGTACATCCGAGGCGTCTCGGGCGCGGGAAACAGGAGCGGCGACAACGAGCACATTGCGCGCAGCGGCAAGACAGTCAGCGCGATCAGCGCCCGATTCGCGAACGCAACCGAGCAGGTGACGGTTGGAGCGGTATTCGCCATCGACGGAACGAGTTCGGCGCTGAGCGACGTCAAGCGCTGGTGGATCTTCTCTCAGGCCCCTGGTCAAGGTCTCGACGAGTGGCTGACTGCGCACCACGAGGGTGGCGGTCGAGCACTTAAGCAGCTCAGCCGTGACGTGCAGGGGCTTTATGTCTACGACACCAGCAAGAACGCGTATCTCGCGCAGCTGCGGCGATTCTTCGACGTCGGCGAGAATGCCTTCGCGCTGCTCAATCGTGCCGCGGGACTCAAGCAGATCGACAGCATCGATGAGATCTTCCGGGAGCTGGTGCTCGATGACAACGCCGCGTTCGATCGGGCAGCCGAGGTCGCACGGCAATTTGATGACCTTGCAGCGATACACGCAGAGCTCGAGACGGCGCGGCTGCAACGCGACGCCCTGCAACCTGTAGCGTCCACTTGGGAGACGCGACAGCAGGTGCTGGAATCGCTGACCCGGCAGCGTGCCTTACAAACCGCCTTACCGATCTGGTATGCCGGCCATGCGCATCGCCTCTGGACGCAACAACTCGCGGATGTCGAGGAAAAGCTACGCGGCTGCGCCTCGCGCGAGAGCGAGGTAACGGAGGCGATCAAGGCCGCAGAGAGTCAGGCAACCGCTCTGCGCGACATATATCTGCAGGCCGGTGGCGCCAGTATCGAGCAGCTCCGGGAGCTCATCGCAAAGTCGGAGCAGATTGTTCAGGAGCGCGCTCGGTATGCCGCGGACTACCGACGCATTGCTGAACGTCTCGCGCTCGACAGCACACTCACGGTCGATGCGTTGCTTGCTAACCAGCACCATGCGAAGGAAAAGCATCACGCACAGGTTGAGCTCTGCGCGCAGCTCAGCAAGGCTGCGTGGGAGGCAGGCGCAGCGGAACAGGCGCGGCGCAAGGAACAGGCCGAGCTCAGGCAGCAACTTGCTGAGATAAAGTCACGGCCCGGTTCAAACATTCCATTCCACTATCACCAGTTCCGAGCACTGCTGGCGCAACAACTGAGGCTCCGAGAAGACGAGCTCCCGTATGCGGCCGAGCTCATCGAAGTCATGCCCAACGAGTCACGCTGGCGTGGTGCCATCGAGCGCGCCGTCGGCGCGCACCGACTGCGGATTCTGGTGCCCGCGAACGCCATGGACGACGCCGCCCGGTGGGTCAATTACCGCGATAACCGTCTGAACGTCCGGCTACAGGAAGTCTCCGCGGAGCACGCGCCCGTTCGCTTTTTCGACGACAGCTACGTTCACAAGCTCAACTTCAAGGCTCACCGCGCGGTCGACGCGTTGAAGCGGCTCCTCTCGAGCATCGATCGCCATTGCCTGAGCTCACCCGAGGCGCTCCGCGGTACGCCCTTCGGGCTCACCGAGCAGGGCATGATGTCCGGCAAGAA
>DASZTF010000091.1:0-13119 GCA_035548315.1 Minisyncoccota bacterium | reverse complement strand
AATGCCCGGACGGCCGGCGTTTACTGGCGCGCCGAACCACAGGACATGAGCATTCTGGACGGAAGCGATGATCGCCGACGCGCGGAGTTGATCGCAAAGCGCCTGAGGCGCTGGAAGTCCATCACGAACGCCTGAGTTCAGCCCTTCTCGCGACGCCGGGACGCTTACCGGCCGGCCGCGGATGCACAGAGCCCGCCTGGGTTACCCGGAAAGTTACCCACCTCGATTTTGCCGGACGCCGCTGCCCCCAAGTCACTCGAATTTCGCGCCTCGCCAACGTTTTGTCCGAATCGTTCGCTTCGGGTACCGGGTTAGGCTGCCTGTGTGTCTGGACGCACCGTGTTCCGCGTTGTCAAACGTGACACTTGCCACGCGGTGAGGAACGCCAGCGGCAGCGTGATCAATGTCGGATACTCCGAGGGAAAGATGGGAGCGCCATGGCCGAGCACTTTCACCCATACCGCAGGACCCAGCGTCAGGAGTACAAGGGCGGATGTGAGACCTGCTAGACCACCGGCGATCGCACCAGCGACAGTGAGGCCACGCCAGTAGATCACTAGGAAGAGCACTGGGAAATTGGCGCTCGCCGCAAGCACCATCGCACCTGCCACGAGTACGGCGATGTTCTGCTGCTGCAAAACGATGGCTAGCATCACGGCCACGGTCGATGCACCAATGGCAGTAATGCGGAACACTGCGAGCTCGTGTCCCTCGTCCGAGAGCTTCTTTCCCGCGAGTGTGGCGTAGATGTCGTGTGAAGCGGCGGATGCTATTGCGACCGTGAGGCCTGCGACCACCGCAAGGATAGTAGCGAAGGCGACGGCAGCGATCACGCCAAAGAGCAACTCGCCGCCCAGCGCGGAAGCGAGATGCACGACCGCCATGTTGGCACCGCCACGCACGACGCCTTGTGTATTTTGGAATTGCGTCACGCCTTTCACGAATGCAACGGTGGCCGGCGCGATGACGAAGAAGATCACCGAGAGCATCAGTGCAATGACGGCTGTGCCGATCGCCACCGATTGGCGACTCGCGGCGGCGTCTCGCACGGTGAACGCGCGGATCAGCAGATGGGGCAGCCCCATGGCACCGAAGGCAAGGCCGGCTACGAGCGAAATAGTGGAGAACAGGTTCATTTTCGAATTGCCTAGGGCGAAGAGTTGCGTGCCCAGCTCATGGGCCGCCGCGGCCCGCGCATAGATCGAGTCGAGCCCGCCCGCCCTTACGACACACAACAGGGCCAGCAGCAGTATTGCGACAACCAGCACCGAGGCTTTGATCACCTGCACCCATGTGGCCGCGATCATGCCCCCGAACGTTACGTAGATCGCCATTAGGGCGCCCACGACGATCACTGCGGTGACGAACGACAACCCAAAGAGCACCGAAATCAGGCCACCTGCGCCCACGAGCTGCGCAACGAGATACAGCAATGAGATCACAAGAGTGCTGATTCCAGAGTAGACGCGCAGTACCGGACTACGCAGCTGCGCCGTCATCACGTCGCCGAGTGTGAAGCAGCCGAGCTCGCGCAGCGGGCCCGCGATCCATGCGAGCATGAAACAGAGTCCAAGCAGGAAAGGCACGAGATATAGGAGGCTGTCCGAGCCCACAGCAAAGTAGATACCTGTCGTGCCCAGAAGTGTGGCGGCGGAGACGAAGTCTCCGGCGATCGCGAGGCCGTTCTGTCCCGCGGAAATGCTGCCGTTTGCAGCGTAGAAGCCCTCACGCCCAGACGCACGCCGCGCAGCCCAGCGGGTGATGAGTAGCGTGGCTGCGATCACCACTAGAAAACAGCTCATCGCTACCATGTCAGCGCTCTGCAGATGTGGAGCCAATAGAGAGCCGAGCGATGCCGGCGAGCGCAAACATCATCGTGATGGATGCCCACGCGAGCACTGGCGCGCCGGCGACAGGCTTCAGCAGCCAGGCGGGGAGGGAGGATGGGTAGGCTGCGGCCCAGGGCAACGGCGCGACTACGATCACCCCCGCAAGTGATAGGAGGAACGTTCTCAACGCTTCGGACTCAGGCGACAGTGCCGGTTCGCGCGGATGTAGATGTCCCAGAGCTCGTCATTGCCTAACCCGTGTCGCTGCGGCTGAGAGAAATATACCTAAGTTGTATATGTTCGTGTCAATGGAGAGCGCGGGCGGTGGCCGCCTCGTATCCATTGATAAGGCAGGTCGTATCCAGGTAGCGGAACGGCGGCGGCAGGCGTCTCGTTCACACTGCCGCCACCACGGCGACATTGGTCGTCGGCGTTACGCTTTCATGGGCGAATCGCCGCGCGTGCCTCGTGATATGTAGCGGCCATAACCGCCGCGGCCGGTGATTCGCCCACGCTCCATGACGAACTCACCCCGAACCACGGTCGCGACGGGCCATCCGCGGAAGGACTGCCCCTCATACAGACTGTAGTCCGAATACGAGCCCAGAGCCGCCGGATCGACGGTTCGCACTGCATTGAGATCGACCAGCGTCATGTCGGCATCCCGGCCGATCTCCAATGCCCCTTTCGTTGGCAGATTGAAGATCTCCGCCGGTCTCGCGCAAAGCAGTGACGCGATTCGTTCGAGTCCCAGACGTCCGCGGTGATAGCCTTCATGCAACAGAACCGGGAGTATCGTTGCGGTTCCCGGGAAGCCCTGCGAAGCCTTCCAGATGCCGACTTCCTTGGTGCTGCGCTTGCGCGGCACGTGATCGGACGCCACTACATCGATGGAGCCATCCGCCAGCCCTTCCCACATGGCTTGTACGTCATCGGGAGTTCTGAACGGAGGATTGGCCTTGCCAATCCCACCCAAGGGCGAGTTCTCGTCGTGAGTCAGATAGTGAGGGCAGGTTTCCACAAGAACATTGGGGTAGCGAGCACGCCAGCGGCGTACCTCGTCGAGCGCCATGCGTGTGCTGATGTGTGGAATGTAGATGCGTGCGCCGAAGTGCTCCGCGAAATACATTGCTCGCACACACGACTCAGCTTCCGTGATAGCGGGCTTTACCGCGGACCAGTCGCGAAGGGAGTGCATCGGGCGCGTGAGTGCGCCTTTTCGAAAGTAGTTGACGAGCTCGATGTTTTCCGTGTGTACGACGATCGTGAGCTCACCGATCCGCGCCGCACTCTCGAGGAGGCAGTACAGGTAGGAATCATCGGTGCCGTCGAGGCCGAGATAGCGGCCCTCGTCGGCTTTGAAGTTCATGAAATATTTGAACGACGTCACCCCATAGTCCCGTACGTATTTTTCGAGCTCCTCGATGTGCGTGACGGTGGCTGTGCTGAAGTGAAAACCGAAATCAACGTGCGCGCGCTCCTGGGCGAACCCCAGCTCGCGCTCGAACACCTCCGCATAGGACCCGTTGTTCAACAGATAGCCCAACACGGTGGTGAAGCCACCTTGGGCGGCATAGACGGTCTCGGTCGAGTACTCCGTAATCGGTTCCGCAAACCCGAAATGAACGTGCGTGTCGATGAGCCCGGGAAACAGATGCAATCCGCTGCCGTCCACTACGCGCTTGGCTCGCGGCGAACTGCCTGGTGCGAGCACTGCACTGATCTTGCCGTCCTTGGAGGCAACATCGAGTTGCTGCGTGCCTTTTGGGGTTACCACGGTTGCACCGGCAACCAGCAGATCATGAATCATCATCATGCCTCGTGTATCGCAATAGGCTCCCAGGGAGGAAAGTCGGCGGATGGTGGAAACTCCGACCCTTCAGGCGCATTTAGCCAGGACAAACCGGGGCGCAAAGCGGAGCGGTCGAGACGGCGCCCGATGCAGACAATCGGCGATGCCGAGTCGCCGCCCGACGGATCCGGATGGCGGGTCGTCACGAAGGTACGGCGAACTCCATGGATCAACACGTGCCCTTTGCCGTCGCACAGACGCAAAAGCGCCTTGCATCGAAGCAGGTCGTCGCCGTAGCGCAGCGTGAGATGGCGTGTCCAGGCCGCGATACCCGCCCATGTCACCGCGGCCTGGATGCGAAAAGAGTAACTGCCGATATCCGCAGTATGTTCGTGGTGTCTCACCGGCTGCTGCGCCGTCCAGACTCCAATCCGCTCCAAGTGAAACAGATCGGCGGGCGATACGTGCAGTGGCGGGATCGTGAGAATGTCTGCCGTTGGATTCAGGCTTTTGACGAGGCGGTCGAGCTCGGCGGGAACCGCTTCTCCGCAACAGTCGAGCTTAGAAAACAGGATGCGGTCCGCGAAAGCGACTTGTTCCCGGGCTTCCACGTACTGCATGAGCGAGGAATAGCCGTGCAGCGCATCGACTATGCAGATGACGCCGGAAAATGAAACGAGCGGCGCGAGCAGCTTATTCTCGAGTAGAACCTGGGTGATGCGCGCCGGCTCGGCGAGCCCGCTCGTCTCGATCAGTACCCGGGAGAAGGCAGGCAGCGCGCCGATGCTGCGGCGGTGATAGAGCTCGAGCAGTGTTTCGGCCAGCGAATCGCCGGAACGGCAACACAAGCAACCTGAATCCAGGAGGATCACGTCTCGTGCCGCGGCGATGAGCCGATGGTCGATGCCGACATCTCCGAACTCGTTGACGATCACCGCACTGTCCGCAAAGGCGCTTTCCTTCAACACTCTGTTAAGAAGTGTCGTCTTGCCGCTGCCGAGGAAACCACTGAGCAACGTCACTTGCATCTGCGTTGTGTGCGTCATGCGATGCCCCACGCGGTGCGGGAAACGCTGTTGCCATCAGATGCACACGGGTATATTTCCGGGCCACTTCCCGACATCGAGGTAGAGCAGCGTGAAATCGCGATCATCAGGTCGGCCTTGGGAAGGGTTCGTTCCGGACGAAGACGTCGAGCGCTACGAAGCCGCAGGGTTCGGTCGTCCAACTGGCTTCGGGGCGCGGCCCGCGCTCTTGATCATCGACGTTCAGCTGCGCACGACAGGAACTCAGCCGATGCCTTACTTCAAGGCTATTCAAGAGTTCAAGACGAGTTGCGGCGAGCGGGCATGGCAGGCAGTGCAGCACATCGAGCCGTTGCTGGCGGCCTTCCGCGCCAAGACACTTCCTGTTCTGTACCCATATGTCGCTCCTAAGGAGTCTTATGATGCGGGCAGGCTCGGGCAAAAGGTGCCCGCAATCATGGACATCGCGAAGGCAGGCTACGATTTCGTGCCCGCGATTGCGCCTCGGGTGGGTGACATACTGTTGCCAAAGAAGCATCCGAGCGCATTTTTCGGTACGCCGCTGGCGAGTTATCTCATCAACCTGGGGGTGGACACGCTGGTGGTGACCGGTTGCTCGACTAGCGGCTGCGTTCGCGGCACGGTTGTAGACGGCTTTGCTTACAACTTCAAAGTCACAGTCCCGCAAGAGTGTGTGTACGACCGCAGCGAAACCGCGCACGCAGTCAATTTGTTTGACATGGCCTATAAGTACGCCGACGTTCGCCCCGTCGCGGAAGTGATCGAAATCATTCAGGACGACTCGCGGTACCGCTGATACACGCGCTGTTCCGAGCGGTCGGGCGCCGAATGCAGCAGGGGAAAGTGGGCATGCGTGCATATGCTTGGTTGTAGCACACAATCGGCGCCTTAGCTTTGGTTGGTCCATAGTTTTGCAATCGAATGCCGCGGCTCATCACTCGGCGCGCCGCGTGGTACCGCCTCCATCCGGACTGATGTTCGCAACAGCAGCAACGCCGACGCCGCAGCCCTTGCGCGGGAAAGCCGAATGAAATGAGAAGTAGGCTGACGCGAACCCGGAGCCTACGTGTTTGCATGGCAGACTTGCGGGCGAAACTCGAACCGGACTCGCGGCGCCCGAAATACCTGCTGACCGAGGTAAGGCTCGGGTATCGATTGCAAACCGAGAATGACGGCGGAGATGCGCGCTAGCGAGCTCAGCCCATCCCTTCAGGCGCGGTTGCTCGCTCGCGAAAAACACATAGACAGGCGCATCTGCACTGCGCCCCTGATGGACTGCAGCAGCCGCCGCGGTGGAATCGACGGCCGCCCCTGGCCTCACGCATCCCGCCTCGCCGCCGCCCCCTCAATCCTATTCTCCCGCGCCAAGTCCTATACCACGAGCGCCTTGAGCGCAGTCAGTCCGTCTTGCAGCATCGGTACGTCTGACCTAGAGAACATCGCATGCTCAACGGGCGTACACATAGAAGCTGGCTCTACTCGACGGCACTGCTGTGGGGAGCGTTGTCGCTGGGCTTCACTCGACCGATCCACGCGGAGAGTCTGACCGAGGACCAAGCCCGCGCCGTTGACACGGCCATCGAAGAGGTCATTGTGACCTCACGCAAGCGGCAGGAAAGCCTACAAGAAATCCCCGAGTCCGTTACCGCATTCAACGCTCAGGCGGTTGCGGATGCGCGCATCGAGACGATTGCCGACGCGATTGGACTGACCCCTAGCGTCACCGTCATCCGTGATGAGCAGCCTGGGTCGTCCACGATTGCCATTCGCGGCGTGAGCCAGAACCGCAGTGGCGAGCCGCCCATCGCGTTCGTCATCGATGGTGTGCCACTCGGAAACCCGTACGAGTTCATGCAGGATCTCTTCGACATCGAGCGCATCGAGGTCCTCAAAGGCCCTCAAGGATCCTTATACGGGCGCAACGCGATTGGCGGCGCGATCAACATCACCACGCGCGCGCCCGGCGACGAGCTCGAGGGCCGCGCAAGCGTCCGCGTCGCGCGCGGAAGCGAGTTCAAGATCGGCGGCAGCTTGGGCGGGCCACTGGTACCGCATCGGGTTTACTTTCGCGTGGCCGGAACCTATCACAACACCGACGGCCTGATCCCCAACATCACCGTGGGCCAGAAGGTTGACGACTTCCATGACCGCAGTGCCCGTGCTCGTCTGGTCTTCACTCCCAGTGAGTCGCTACGCATCGACCTTACTGGCTTCTATAACCGTTACACCGGCGGCGGTGGCTGGTGGGCGCCGGGGAATCTGACGCCCTTCGGATGGAACACGGTCGTCAACGATCCCCAGGGTGACGTACTCGGCCGAGCCACCAAGGATCACAAGAGCGCATCGGCGAAGATCGACTACGACTTCGGTGCGCTCACACTCACGTCGATTACGGGCGTGGGCAGTTTCGATCAGACCCTGTACCAGGACTTCGACATGACCCCCGTCTCGGTCCTCGAAGGCTTCGTGCGCGAGGAATTCGAGACTCTGACGCAGGAGTTCAGGCTCACCTCGAACGGCAGCGGACGCTTGCGATGGCTCGCAGGGGCATTCTTTCAGGACACGACGCGCGAGCGACAAACTGATGTCTTCCTGAATCTCGGGGCGCCGCCGCCCATCTCTGTCGGCACGGGAGACCCAGCAGCCAAAACACTCGCGCAGATCGCCGACATACCCAGCAAGCGCGAGTACGAAGCGTACGCCGTTTTCGGGCAGGCGGATTATCTAATTACCGACCGGCTCACGGCGACTTTGGGGTTGCGCTACGACACCGAGAAACGCTCGCAGCTCATACCCGCAGGCCTGCCGGATGTTGATTTCAGCGCCCTGCAACCCAAAGCATCGCTCGCCTTCCAAGCGAAGCCGGGTCTACTGAGCTACATCACTATCGCAAAAGGGTATCGTCCCGGCGGGTTCAACGACGCCGCGGGATTTGCCGCAACCTTCGACAAGGAGAGTCTCTGGTCCTACGAAGTGGGGGTAAAGTCGAGCGTGTGGAACGATCGCGCGACGATCAATGCGGCGGTGTACTACGAGCGATTCGACAACCAGCAGTTCTTCATCGTCGATGGCTCAGGGCAGCAGGCCATCATCAATGGTGAGAAGACCGGAATCCTTGGAGCAGAGATTGAATTTCACGCCCGTCCGGTCTCGAGTTTCCAGGTGAGCGGTGGGTTCGGCTACAACGATACCGAGATCAAGAACTTCGGGGAGTTCCCGGGCGCAGCCTTCGATACTGCCGCCTTCTCGGGCAATCGCATTCCGCAGGTGCCCAAGTACAACATGTCTGTCGGATTGCAGCACACCTATCCGATCGGCAAGCAGCTGCGACTGCAGAGTCGGCTCGATGTCCGGCGGGAAGGCCGCATCTACTGGCACCCGGATAACGTGAGCTCGCGCGGTGCTTTCACTTTGGCGGACGCGCGCGTATCACTGGATCGCGACGACTGGCGCGTCTCGCTCTACGGAGAGAACATTTTCGATGAGCGCTACATCAGCAGCCAATTCGATAATGCCTGGACAGGTCTCCTGAGCGGTGCAGACATCGTCTGGACGCCCGCGCCGCGCACCTATGGCATCGAAGCCTCAATCAGCTTCTGATATGGTCGGCTGTGTCAAGCCGATGAGCAGATCTTTCTCGCGCGAGCACGAACAACTGCGGCGGCTTCCTCGGAACTGCCGTGTGCAGTGCGATCCAGGCGGCCTTGAGCGACCTGGCCTTACTCGGCTCTGCGCGATCTCACGTCGGGCATGCGGGAATCGCTCACGATGCGGAGCGCCTCGTCACGAGTGTGAACCCGAAGCTTTCGATATGCGTTTCGCAAATGAAACTTCACCGCGTGCTCCGATATTCCCGCTGCACGCGCGATATGCTTATTCGATGGATGATCGCGTAGCAGCGCCAGCATCTCTGATTCACGTCGCGTAAGCAGTCCATAGATGCGGCGGGCCGCAGCGCTCTGCGCGAGTCGATCTGAGAGCTCGTCGATGAAGCCCTCGGTCTCCGGTGAGGACTCCTCCGACCGATCCTTCAGCATCGTGAGCATCTGGCAGCATTCGTCACGGAGCTCTAGAAAGGGCGCCATGGCGCCTTCAGCTGCCGCCCACAAGATCGCCAGCCTCAAGTCACTAAAACATTCCGGCTTCAATCCCAACTGGAGCTCTGCCGCCGCGCGAAAAATTCGCGCTCGGCAGATTGCCGCTGCGCGTCCCTCGGATGCGCTGCGCTCCATCCACGTCGACGCAAGCTCACGAGCGTCGCTCGATCTCCGCTGCTTCAAGAGCAAACGAAGACGGACGCGAGTCAAGGCGTCGCGCTCATAGTAAGTCGATTCTGCAGGATCGTTCCGGGTCAGAGAATCCAACAAACGCGCCGCGCTTTCGACCGCGCCGTCGCGCACCAGCAGATCCGCTTCCAAAGTCGAAAGGATGCGCTCGAATGCGGCGCCAATCACTTGACGGCTGGCCGCGATGCGCCCAGCGCTCACGATCTTCGATGCGGCTTCCATGCCACCGCCCCGATACGCCATCTCTATGGCTACGGCATACGCCAGCACATAGTGATCGAACCATGCATCGGTCTTATCGAGGTCCGAGAGCAGATTTTGCAAGTCAGCCTCGGTCAGATCGTCCCGATCGATTTCGTAGCGCGCCGCAAACAGTAGGCTGCGTGCGATCGCGGACACCGACTTCTCCGGTCCCACCAATGAGCGCGCAATGCGCAGTATCTTGCGCAGGAGTAGCTCGGCAGCCGCAAGCTCGCCTCTGGCGAGATGTAAGTGAGCGCTGTGCAGCTCGATGTGCAGCCCAGATCCCGAGAGCTCCACGTCGGCGAACACGGCTCGCTGGAAGTCGATGTGTCGGGCCGTCTCGCTGAGCCGCGCGGCGCGGAGGCTCACCACAAGAGCAAGTGTCTCGATGCTGAATCGGGCCCAAGTGTCCGCACAGCCGAAGCTGCGATAGATCGCCTCCAGCTCTTCGAGCTTGCGCCGGCTCAGATCAGGGCAGCGGAATGCGATCATGACCGCGACGACGAAACTTTCGGAGAGATAGATCAGGGGAGGGTCGCGCACGCTGCTCTGCAACTCGGCAAAAGCGAGCTCCGCGCGCAGATGTTCACCGCGGCGGATCATGAGAAAGATCTCGCACAGCCGCAATCGAGGATGTTTGCGCCATTCGCTCTCTGGCAAGAGGCGCAGACACGAACTGACGGCTGCAGAGCCACGCGTAACGCAAATCTGCATCGGAGATTGGTCGAGCAGGAGCCGGCTTGCGAGCGCCGGATTCGCCGCGGACATCGCATGGCGGATGGACTCGAGCATCCGCCCGGTACGAGCGTATGCATAGGCGGCGGCCTCGTGGAGCCTGGAAAGGCGCTGTGGCTCACGTGCTCGCAACTGCTCTACGAGATGCTCGTTCAGAAGAGGATGCAATCTGACCAGAGGCTCCGCAGGGTCAAGGAGCGCGACGGCCGGTCTTAGCTCGAGCAGCGAGTGGACGAACCGGCTCGAATCAGCTCGGCCGCGCAGCTCGTCCGCAAGTGCGGGTGACACCTGATCGAGCACCGAGACATCCAGGAGAAATTCGCGGAGTTCCCCGTCGAGACCGGAGACGACCTGCTCCGCCAGATATGCAGAGACTTCTGTGGCGCTGCCGCTGAATTCGGCAAGGTGCGACGGCCGATTGCCGGCCTGCTTGAGCCACAGCTTGGCGAGTGTCACCGCGACCGGCCAGCCCTCGGTGCGTCGGATGACGACTTCCACATCCTGTGGCTCCAGATCATCGCGCAAGAGCACGCGAGCCTCGTCCGCCGTGAAGACGAGATCGTCGACGGAAATTCGGGAAACGACGCCCTTTGCATAGAGACTCGAGATGGCAAGATCGCTGCGGCGACGGCTCGCGATGACGAAATGCAGGGTGGGCGGCGCAGCGCTCATCAGCAACGCGACCAGCGCGAGGCTTTCGGGATCCCTCAGGCGCTCGAACTCGTCCAGTACCAGCACAACGGGCGCCTTGCTTTGCGCCAGCGTCGATAGAAGGATCGCGACACGTTCATGATGGTCCGACGCGCCGTCGCTGAACTCGCTCAGGAGCCCGGTCGCGCCGAGGTCGATCCCACTCAGCTCGAAGGCCCAGGCCAGCGACAGAAGCAAATCGGAGGGGCCCGCGTCCTGGCTGACATTGAACCATGCGCACCGAATTCCTCGCTCAACCAGTGAGCGCGCCCATTGAGAGAGCAACGTGCTCTTTCCGCACCCGGCCGGTGCCGTGATGAGAAGCAGGCGCGTACTGAGCGCGTGATCGAGCCGACCGAGCAAGCGCGGCCGCGTGAGCAGCGCAAGCTGTTGCTCCGGAGCCCGAAAGCTCGACCTGAGAAAACGCGCAGGGAGCACGGCAGAGGTTTCCGATTGCGGGTCCATAGACGCCCGGCACGCTATCTGCCCCGGGCGGCAAGCTCATAGAGCGAAATATTACCCTTGTACCATAGCACCTTCAGATAGAACTCCTTGATCTTCCACCCGCTCGGTCGGCGAACACTCCCGATCGTGTAGGTCCCGCCGACCGTAATGCTCCGGTCGCCGAAATCGTTGTTCAGAATGTGCTCGGCGAGAACGAAGCACACGCTCTGCGCCCGGTCGCCATCGATCGTATGTACGAGGTTGGTCACGATGTGCTGAGTGGCATCGAAGCCCGTCACTGCCTTCGATACTGCCTCCACCCAGATGGCGGGGTCTCGGACGATTCCAACGCCCTTGTGGAGCACGTCGTCCGTGTGACTCCGAAAGTCGAAGGTCACCTCGTCGTCCATGCAGGCGCGATAGACGTCCCATTCGTGCCGGTCCACTGCCAGAGCCTGGCGATGGATGAGGTCATCAAGCGCACGCGTATCCAGCAAATATCGAATCGCCGATTCAGTCGTCGTCATAGTGCTGCCTTCAGTACAGAAAATGCCGCACGGCGATGCTGGATGCGAAATCGTGGTCCCTCAAGCGCGCTGAGGTATAGGAATTCCCGCACGAAGGTAGGTCAGAGCCGGCGCGCTCCGGGGAGCGCCTCGATCCCGCCTTGGCGGACGATCTCGAACAGTGTGCGGCGGTCGCCTTCATCGACTTCGGCGACTTGGGCGACAACACGTCATTCCGAGCGACCGTGCGCTACGCTCAAGGACAATTTCTCTGCGAGCGCAAACGCCGAGTTCGATAGCAACACAACGATCTAGCTGATCGGCGCGCGCTAGAACTTCTGACCGATCGCACACCAGCGCACGGAGCGGCGGCCGCCCCCCGGCTTCCGCCTTCGCCGCTGGCGTGTGAGGCCCTTCGCCTCGAAAGAGGGGAAGGGCTTCGACCCAGTTGCTCTCACCTCGCCGCGCGCCTCGCGACTGCCACATTCGCCTACATGCACGGCTAGCGCACGGTCCGACCGGAAGCGTAGCCCCTGGGCGAGCAAAAGTAGGCCGAAACGTGCTTCAATGCGTCTTTGGGCCGCTGAGCGGCGTACGCGTGAGCGGCAGGAGGGCTGAGGAAAAATGCGAACCATGACACCCCTGCGCGTAGGCCTCGTGGCCGCCTTCATCGTGTTGTTTCTTCTGCTTCCGTCTTTCGCCACCCTGTACACGGACTGGTTATGGTTCACGGAAGTCGGCTACGAGCAGATTTTCGTGCGTATTCTGAGCACACGCCTGCTGTTGGGTGCAGCAACCTTCGCGCTGATCTTCGGCGTGCTCTTCCTGAACATCCACATCGCACGCGCAGCGCTGCGTACGCGCGAGCTCATGGTGCTCGGGCCGCAAGGTCTGAGGACGATCACGATCGATCTGCGCAGGCTCCAGCCGCTGTTTTACATCGGCGCCGCGGCGATCGCTTTATTCGTGTCTTTATACGCATCGGGCCGATGGGACACGTGGTTGATGGCCCGCAATGCGGTGCCGTTCGGCAAAGTCGACCCCATTCTGGGACACGACATCTCCTTTTACCTCTTTCAGCTCCCGCTTCTTCACTTTCTGCAGTCGCTGGCCTTCATGGCTGTGCTCCTCTCGGCGCTGGCGGCCGCTCTGGCCTACCACGTGGGCCAGAGCATCGTTGTCGATCCGCAGCGTGGCCTCATCGTTAGTAATCAGGCGCGGCGACACTTGAGCCTGCTCGGCGCAATGCTCTTCGTCATTCTTGCGTTCCGGGCATGGCTCGCCATTCCTGCGACGTTGACTACTTCGTCCGGGGTCGTTCATGGCGCCTCGTTCGTAGACGTGTACGCCACGATTCCCATGCAGTGGCTGCTGGTGGCCGTGGCTCTCGTTGGCGCGGCCTTGATCGTTTACCAAACCACCGTGACACGGCGGTGGCCGTTGATTGCGGCGATCGCCTCGTACTTCGGCGTCCTCGTGCTCGGCCACCTCTACGCATTCGCCCTGCAGCGTCTCTACGTCTCACCAAACGAACAGGTGCGCGAAACG
>DASZTF010000090.1:0-1574 GCA_035548315.1 Minisyncoccota bacterium | reverse complement strand
CACCCCAGAAAATGCTCAGGAACTGCTGCTGACGGCCGAGCGAGAGTTCACTCGCATCCGTCGTCGACCGAAGCTTCTCACGAGCTTCTTTGCTCGGGCTGGGATACCCATAATTAACCAAGCAAAGTAAGTGTCCATAATTTGAGCAAGTCCGATCTCGAAGGCTCCTGGCTTTCGCGGGCGCAGATGCAGTCCGTAGATCTCACGGCTGCGAATTGCCGTGGCGCCAGTTTCAAGGGGGCCGGCATGCGGAATGCAATTCTCACATACGCCGTGCTTGAAGGGGTGGATCTCGATTCCGCGGACCTCTCGCACGCAACGGGAACGCGCGCGATCTTCTCGGTGGCAAACATGAATGCGACCAACCTGTCCGGAGCAACGCTCCAGAACGCCGACATGTCGCAGGCGAACATGCCCGGAGCCCAACTGCTGGCGACCGATCTGAGCAGCGCAACACTTGCGGGAGCCAATCTGCAGGGCGCAGACCTCTCCGGTGCAATTCTCGAATATGCCTACCTGGGAGAAACCTGTCTCACGGAGGCGATTCTCGTCAATACCAGGCTCAGAGGAAGTGACTTACGCCACGTTCTTCTGCAGAACGCAAACCTTGCGGGAAAGGATCTTACCGGGGTCAACTTCACCGAAGCGGATCTATCCGGAAGCGACATGTCGAAGGCCATTCTTACCGGCACCGTCTTCACAAACGCGAACGTCGCAAATGCATTGATCCCTTCCTCGATGTACGGCATGGTAACAATGTGGGGGAAGGGATGCGGAGGCGTCGCGGCAGACGATGCCTGATGGGCGCACGAAGGATTGCGCATTGATGCCGGTGCGCCGCGTTACGCCGTTGTGCATCTGCTCACTCCCTTCCGTAGTCCCTGCAAACACGATGCATCGGTATGCGCATACGGTGTACCGCCCGGTCCTGCGTTCATTGCTCATTTCATCTTCAAGGAGAATAGATCATGGCCGTTGTCCTGCATGTCCCCCCCTGTTCCTGACTGAGCCCAACCTTCGTGCCGCCACCGATCCAGTGTCCGTGCAGCGCAAGGTTGACGACATCAAGGGGTTGAATGCCT
Organism: Minisyncoccota bacterium; assembly: GCA_035548315.1. Lineage (GTDB taxonomy): Bacteria > Patescibacteriota > Minisyncoccia > Phycocordibacterales > Phycocordibacteraceae > C7867-001. The sequence goes on along the minus strand of DASZTF010000090.1, from coordinate 492 downwards.
CTGAGATATATGCAATCGATCTGGTGGACACGTACCTCGGCGGTGCGGACCTTACCGGGATCATCCTCCGGTACTCCGATCTCACCGGTGCGACTCTCGATGATGCCGTTCTCACCGGCGCCGACTTGGAAGGGTCGTGGCTCTCCAACGCACGGCTGAATCGCGCCAACCTCTCCAACTGCAACTGTCGCGGAACGAGTTTTGAAAGCGCGGTGCTCGACAATGCGACGCTGACTTTCGCCGTGTTCGAGGGAGCGAACTTCACCTCCGCCTCCCTGGTAAACGTTCACGCGCAACGCGCTCTCTTCATGGTCGCAAATCTGAACCTGGCCACGAGCACCGGCGGGTCGTTCCTTATGGACACTTGCTGTAGTTGGTTAATTTGAGCGGATGCCATGGCATCCTCAGAAACTGAGTCGGGAGCAGATGGAGGAACGGCGCCTCGAAGGCGGCCGTCTGCTGCTTGACGGTACAATGTCCTCTGCCGATATC
>DASZTF010000089.1:0-39051 GCA_035548315.1 Minisyncoccota bacterium | reverse complement strand
AATTCCTGGTGCCCAGGGTATGTTCGTCGCCAAGAGCGCGGGCACTGCGAGCCTCACCGTAGTCGGCACTGCCATCTGCAACCCAGGTGAAATGTGTCCGCAGTTCGCGCTCCTCTATAAGGTCACCTTCATCGTGGACTAGCACCGCTGCGCGCCGGCGCTACTCGGCCCACATATCCCAGACCGCAGGCGAGACATCGATCGGTGTGCCGTAGAGCGGTGCGGAGTGCAGATCAACCCACGGCAGGGAATTGGCTTCGATAAATCCCCAGCGCTGCTCGTTTGCGGGCTTCTGGGGATCGGGGATGATGATATCGAATCCGACGATCGAGAGCCCGGTGCGCTTTGCCGCGCCTTCTATCACCGGAATGAATGAGGGATGGATCGCCCGGCCGTGTTCGCGATTCCAGCCGCCCTGGCCATAGCCCGCGCGGTAGGTAAGCGGGAGCTCGACTCCTGCAGGAAGCACGCTATCGAGCGTGTAGCCGCGGCGGCGGATGTAGCCCTCGTGGGATGCCGTGATCTCTACCGGCTCTACTTTCTCAACTCGCGCGGCATTTTTTTGTGTGATGAGTTCGCGAATAGTGGTAGAGCCATCGCCGACCACACTCGGGTAGCCGGATTCGAAGAAGCCGATGAGTTTTCCATTTACACAGGTGGCACGGCAGAGATTACCTTCAAGCTGCTCCTCGACGCTCGCGTATGCGCAGATCTTTTTCACGCTCGCGAGTGCTGCCGCGAGGTCTTCCTCGGTTTTCACGTACGGATACGTATGCCTGCCGTTACTGCCCGTGCGCGGCTTTACGCAGACCATGCCAAGTTCGGCGAGCGCAGCACGTGCCTCTTCCTGCGTGCGCACCCCGATGCTTTTGGGCACAGGATACCCGGATTCGCGCATGGCGCGCTTGAACCATATTTTATCGTCCATGCGCAGCGCTGCGTCGTCGGTGGCAAGGAGCGGAAGACTTTTAAAAAAGCGCATACGCCCGCGCAGATTCACCACAAAGGTATCGCTCGGCTTCCCGAAGAACATGAGCTGCTGCATATCGATGCCGCGGCGCGCGGCTTCTTCCCAGAGGAGTTTGGTGCGATTGGAGCAGGTCTGCGTGCGGTCGCTCGAGAGCGTGAGCGCGCCGGTCATCCGTGCGACGTAGAACGCGATATGGCCGAGGAGCGAGGTCACGGAATTGCCCATCTGGGCGAGCGTGCCCGAGAGCGGGCCCCGGGGCAGGGAGAGCGTAAACGTGTCGGTGGTGTTGGCGAACCAGAGCGCGGCGTGGTTCGCCTGCGCGGGCCCGCAATCCGCGCAGAAGGTACTGGTCGTAGCGCTCATGGTGCAACCAGTATACAAACACGCACACGGCCCCGAAAGGGGCCGTGTGCTGGGTCACTTAGTGACCGCCGCCAAGAGTTGTCATGGCTTTGTAACCGATTACGACTACCTAGCTAGTATACCGCCCAGGATGCGGTGCAGAATAGACCCTGTGGACAGCAGGCTAGTGGGTCTTGAGCCAATAGTAGATGTCCTCGAGCGCCTTCACAGCATCTCCCGCGGCGATGTTGTTCTGGTGGTAGAGCTCGTCGGTGCAATCGCCGGCGGCCCAGATACCATCCACGCTCGTGCGCTGGTTCTTTGCGTTAACCTTCACGCGATTGATCTCGTCGAGCTCGACCACATCCTTTGCGTAGTCGGTGTTCGGCATCACGCCGATTTCGACGAAGATGCCGGTGACGGGCAGATCAGTCGTTTCACCGCTTTCAAGATTCTTTACGGAAAGGGCAGCGACAAACGGATCGCCCTTTACCTCGACCGGCTGCGTATTGAGGAGCACGTGCATATTCGGATGCTCGAGCACTTTCTTCACTGTCACCTCGTCTGCTTTAAATTCTTTCCCACGGTGGATGAGGGTTACTGATTTTGCGTATGCGAGGAGCTGCACCGCGGTCTCAAATCCCGCGTTACCACCGCCCACGACGGCGACATCCGCACCCGCGAAAAGCGGACCGTCGCACGATGCACAGTAGGTGAGGCCCTTGTTCTCGTGCGCATCAGCACCCGGTACGGCAAGTCGCTTGCGTGCTGCGCCGGATGCGATGAGCACGGCGCGCGTTTCCACTGATTTAGTTTTCGTCGTCACACGGAAGCCGCCATCAATCTTTTCAAGCTTCGTCGCGCGCTCGCCCTCCCACACCGCCACCTTCTCGCCCTTGTATGCCTCGAGGTGAGTCTTGAGCGCCTTACCCAAATCTGCGCCGCTGATCTTCACGGTGCCGATCCAGTTCTCGATGCCTTCCGATACCGTGGACTGTCCGCCGAATTCTTCGGCGATGAGGGTGGTGTTCAAATATTTGCGCGCAGCGTATACGCCTGCGGCGACTCCAGCGGGTCCGCCGCCAATGATGACAAGGTCTTGCATGTGCTGAGTATAACAAAATCCCCAGACTCGCGTCTGGGGATTTTGGCCAAGAGATTCAGGCGATTACTTCTTGTGGCGGCGGAGGAAGGATGGGATGGCGCCCCAGGTCTCGTCTTCTTCGTCGACTGCTGGTGGCTTTACGGGCGCCTCTTCGCGGCGCTGCGGCTGGGCCGTCACGATCGGTTCCTGGCGCTCCTTTTTGGGCGCAGGCGCCTCTTCCTTCGGCTCTTCCGCTACCGGTTCTGGGCGGCGGATGACGTCGTTATAAATCTTGCCGCGGGTTTCCGCCTGTTCTTTGGGTGCCATCGAGAAGAGCGAGCGCTCTGGTGCGGGACCCATCGCTTCGCCGAGGCGCTCGGGGAATCCAGTCGCGATCACGATGATGCGGATCTGGCCCTTCTTCAGTTTCTCGTCGCGCATCATACCAAAGATCACCTTCGCCTCCTTATCGACGGACTCGTTGATGACCTTTGCGGCCTCCTGGACTTCGAGGATGCCGAGGTCTTCCGATCCGGCGACCACGAAGAGGATGCCCTTCGCGCCATTGATCGAGACATCGAGGAGCGGGGAATTGACCGCGCGCTGCGCAGCGTCCTTGGCGCGGCCTTCGCCATCGGCGACGCCAATACCCATGAGTGCTGGGCCTGCGCCCTCCATGATGGTCTTGATGTCGTTGAAGTCGGTGTTGATCTCGCCCGGCGTGGTGATGATATCGGAAACGCCCTCGACTGCCTGGCGGAGTATCTCATCGGCCATCGCGAACGCGGACTTCGCCGTCGCACCCGGATCCACGACGGTGAGGAGTTTGTCGTTCGGGATGATGATGAATGCGTCGACTTCCTTCTTGAGGTCGTTGAGGCCGCGCTCCGCGATGTCCTTACGCTGTGCGCCTTCGAATGCAAACGGGCGCGTGACCACCGCGATGGTGAGCGCGCCGAGCTCCTTTGCGATCTTCGCCACAATCGGCGCAGCGCCGGTGCCCGTGCCGCCCCCCATACCGCAGGTGATGAACACCATGTCGCTGCCCTGCATCGCTTCCTGGATTTCCTGACGCGTCTCTTCCGCAGCGCGGCGACCGAGCTCCGGATTCATGCCGGCACCGAGGCCGCGAGTGAGATTCTTGCCGATGTGGATCTTCCTCTTGGCGAGCGAACGGTGAAGGTCCTGCGCGTCGGTGTTGACCGCGATGAATTCCACCCCGTGGACCTTGCTGGCCACCATGTGATTCACGGCATTGCTGCCTGAGCCGCCCACGCCTACCACGCGGATGCGTGCGAAGGTCTCGATTGCCGGTTCAACGCGTTTGGACATAGTAAAAGATTAGATAATTTGCCTCCCTTGCTAGCCATCATACTCTTATCGCCTAGTATGCAAATATTGACAAACGCCGAGGGTGTAGCCGCCTTTAGGGCATGAATTGCTTGAAAAACTTCTGGAGCGAGGGCCCGAGCTTGGGGAGTGAGCTGCGCTTCGGGGTATCCGTGTCACCGGTGAGGCCCCAGATCGCAAGACCGTAGGCGACGGCCCAGGTGGCGTCGCGGATTTTCGTATCCTGCGGGATACGCATGTCGGCGACTCGAGAGGGGAGGTTCATCGAGTGCTTGGCGATGTCGGTGATCGATCCCTGACCGGCGCCACCACCCGAAAGAATGATGCCCGCAGGCAGCATGCCGCGACGGCCGAGCGACTTCACGTGTTTATCCACGAGCTCGAACATGCGCGAGAAACGCGTCGCGATGATGTCGTCTACTTTACGTTTGCTGTACATCGCGCCGGAGAGCTTGCCGAGCTTGAGTCGCTCGGCGTCTTCCAGAGAGACGCGGAATCCGAGCGCGAGGTCGTCGGTGACATTGGTCGATCCCATAGGGAACACTTTCACCGACACCGGGATGCCTTCGTCGTAGACCACAATGGAAACCGTTTCCGAACCGATGTTCGCGAGCACGCAGCCCTTCATCTTTTGATCGCGGGTGAGCGTCACATACGACCCCGCGAGCGGGGACGCCATACAGTCGATGACTTCTACATTTGCTTCTTCCACTGCGGTGGTGACGGCGTCGGCGTGCTGCGCGAGGCAGGTGATGAACAGGTAGTCGGCCTCGAGCCGCGTACCTTTCATGCCGAGCGGATCGCCGAGGACTTTGCCGCCGTCGATGCGGTACTCAAGCGGGATCTCATGCAGGACGCGCCGGTTCATGAATGCGGCACCTGCAGAAAGCCGCGCGGCCTCTTTCACTTTATCGATATCAAGATCGCTCACTTCCTGGTCGGCGCGCGAGATCACGGTCTCGCCGGACCCACGCGCCTCATCGAGCGAGATACCGCCAATGGCGAGGAACCCGGACTTCACTGGCACATGGGAGATGCTTTCTGCTTGGCGCTTGGCTTCTTCGATGCTCGCAATTACCTCCTCCTTATTCACCACGTAGCCGTGACGAAGACCCCGGGACTCCGCGAGTCCCGTACCGATGACCTGGGGGACGATGCCCGCGGGCCCTTTAACCTCCTCGACGACGACGACCTTTACTTGGGACGTGCCTATGTCGATGCCGGTTGCGATGCGTCGTGCCATGAGAGTAATTGGGAGCAAGGCGGCTTTGGATTTGCCGCTCTGCTTTTTCCATTGTAGAGCCATGACGCATGCCTTTCAAATGAAGAAGACCGTGGATAAACAAATATCCCACGAATTCCTGGTATGCCATGCCGTACTCGGGCGCCTGCGCCTGCGCTACTTCAAGACAGATAATGATCTCGCCTGCGCGCGCTGCGACAGGGTAGGAGAGGACATTCGGGACGTAGGACTTCTTGCGCAGCTGTACGTTGATTGCCTTCGCGCGCGCGGGGCCCGCGAACACGAGCGAGATGTCCCAGGTGGGGAGCGCTGCCTTGCGTGCTTGCTCAAACGGAAATACCGGCGCTTTGCGCCGGGTCATGTTCCGTACCTCGAGGGTCGCCATCGGGGCGTTAGGCCGCCTTGCGGTTGCCGCGGCGGGCTGCTGCGAGGGCAGCGAGGTCGATCTTGCCGAGCTTCACGTCCTCATTGAACTTTGCGCGGCGGGCACCCTTCACGAGGGCGCGCTTGTGGTACACATTCTTCGACTTGATGCGCTCGTAGTAGCGGCGCTTGCGCATCTCCTTCACAAGGCCAAGGCCCTGTGCGCGGCGGGAGAAACGACGAATAAGCGAGGCAGAGCTCTCGTTTTTGCCGCGCCGAACCTCTACGCGTGTCGCGTTTATCATGCTCATGAGAATACCACAGGGGCTAGTATTTAGGCAACCTTCTTCAACTTATCCACCAGAGCGTCGAGGGAGATGAAGGTCTCGTTGTGGGTGGAGCGCTCGCGGAGGATCACCGAACGTTCGAGGGCCTCCTTGCGACCCATGATGAGGAGGTAGGGCGCATTGATGCCGTCCGCGAAGCGCATTTGCTCGGTGAGCGACTCGATTCCGATCGCCTGGGTGAGTGGGATGCGCGCGTGCCGCAGGAGGTCGGCCATTTTGATGCTTTCGCGTTTTGCTTCCGCACCGATGTGGACGAACACGAAGCGCGGTTTGCCATTTTTGGCTGGGCTGATCGCGCCCTGGGTCGGCACCTGGATGCGCACGACCGCCGCCACGGAAGGGATCGCGGCCTTGAAGAATGGGCGGGTGAGCTCACTGTAGCGAGAACCCCATGCGCGAATGTGTTCGTCGCCCTTTATTTCAAAGCAGGTCTCGGTCCATGCGGTGCCGCGGGAAAGCAGGTCACCCGCGAGCTCGTACGGTGTCTCGGTCGCCTCGAGGTATTCAAGCAAGTCCTCAAAGTGCTTGCGACTCACTTCCGACAAGTGGTCGGTCGGTGAGGGCATGACGTCATTCGGTTCATCGGCGACGAGCATCTCGGCGGCCTCGAACACATCGCGCTTGGCGCAGGTGACGCAATCGGGCGGGAGCCCTGCGCCGTGCTTGCGGAAAAATTGCGTGAGCTCGCGCGCGAAGCGGTTACGTGTTTCTTTGTCTCCCATGGAATTGAGGCGCAGCGTGGTGTCTGCTTTCCCGAGGTCGGTTACGAGTGAGCGGACGGCGCGGATCAAGACCGCGTCAGCGATCGGGCGGTCCACACCCATGGCATGGAATTGGAGTGTAATGGTGCGTGGCGCGGTGCGGCCCGGTGCGGCATTGGTGTGCCACATGAAGAGGGGACGCACGGTGGAGGGCGCAAGGCCCGCATCCCGGACTTGCTTTAGAAATGCGGCTACATCGCGCGCGACGGGGTCGAGTGCGTCGAGATTGATACCATCAGGGTACCCAGCAGTCTTTTGTCCCTGACCGCGCTTGCCTGCAGCGAGCGCGGAGAAAGGGCTGAAGCCGTAGTAGGTACCGACCGCGTGCGCGCGACGGAGAACGTCATCCGGCTTCAGAGTATCCTTCATTGTGGATCGTTTGCCGCGCCTGGCCAAACGCCTAATTCGCCAGGTGGAAGGAGGCGCAGTATGGGGCGACCGACAATGTCATTGGCTGGGAGAGGTCCCCATACGCGCGAATCGGAAGAATTGGGGCGGTTGTCGCCGAGGACGTAGTACTGGTCGGCGGTGAGGTGCGTGGTGGTGACGTAGCTTGCGTCTTCTGCGGTCACGTAGGGCTCGTCGAGCGTGAGCGTGGTGCCGTCGGTCTTGGTGATGGTGACCACGCCGTGGTTAATCGCAATGGATTCACCCGGAAGACCGATGATGCGCTTTATATAAAACACCGACGGGTCGCCGGGATAGCGGAATACGATCACGTCGCCGCGCGCCGGTGCTTTAAAGTCGTAGGTGAGCTCGTCGACGATGAGATAATCGCCGTTCTCGAACGTCGGGTGCATGGATTCGCCCTCGACGACGAACGGCTGCGCTAGGAACAGGCGGATAGGGAGGACGATCAGTATCGCAAGCACGACGAAGATGGCTATCTCCTTGAACGCGTGCTCAAGAAATTTCATATCTTGCTCAGCATTGTATGCCTCCTATTTTTCCGCGCAAGTTTTTGGATAAAAAAACGCCCCGCCATGTTTCAGACGGGGCGCACCGAACGTGCACGCTGAGCATTATCTGCTGCGGAAGAATCGCGCGAACGGCTTGAGCCAGATTCCCCACTCGGCCACGAACTCGCGATCCTGCTGGATCCCTTTCAGCGCCGAGAGGAGGTACGCGTTCATCGCACCGAACTGTGGTGTCTGATACACGTCTCCTTCCGACCCGATGAGCGCAGCATAGGTGCCGTCGTTGAGGCACGCGAGGCTGAGGACAAGGCGTCCCACAATGCTCTTGCCGTCTGAATCGGTGAAGCACGCTTTCTTGCCGACCGGTTCGTAGACGACGAGGCCGTGGCCGCTGCCTGCTTCCTTTGCGGACATGATGTGACGCGTGCTCACGATCATGGGCATCGGTCCGCTGATCACATAGGACACGCCAGGAACGTCGCGGACGCGGTGCTCCAGGTGCCCGCGCAGGATATTCACGAACGCGCGTGCGTGCTGAAGCGACATCGGTTCTCCGGATCGCAGTTGCGATACCGGGGCAGTACTTAGAGATTGATTCGTCATTACGCTACCCCTTTCAATGGGCACATGCCCGACAAAAGTAACGATTCAAGTATACACCTATATTATACTATTGTCAAGTACTGGTAAGATACGCTGATATGGCGATCGTCATCATGGGGCTCGGGAATCCCGGCAAGGAGTACGAAAAGACGCGGCACAACGCCGGACGGATGGCGGTAGAACTCTTGGCGAAGCAGGAGGGCTTCGATGCCTTTGTGCTCAATAAAAAAGCAGAAGCACTTTTGACCGAAGGGAAGATTGCAAAAGGAAATAAGAGCGAAAAAGTGACGCTCGTGCTGCCCGAGACGTTTATGAATAAGTCAGGGAAGTCCGCGCTTGCACTCGTAAAGTCGGTCAAAGCCGCAAAACAACTCATCGTAGTGCGCGACGACCTCGATCTCCCCATCGGCGTGACCAAGATGACATTTGCGCGCGGCAGCGGCGGGCATAAGGGCGTGGAGTCCATCATGCGCGCTATCAAGACGGATCAGTTCGCGCAGCTAAAGATTGGTATTTCAGGCCAAGGCAAAAAGAATCAAGCAAAGAAAGTGAGTGGTGAAGAAAAAGTACTGAAGCATGTGATCGGCAAGTTCGCGCCGAAGGATGAAGCGGCTGTCAAAAAGTCTCTCAAAAAATCAGCAGAATCTCTCCGCCTCTTCGTGACCGACGGCATCGAAGCCGCGACGATGTTCGCGAACACACGATAAGACCGTGCTAGCATTGCCGGTATGAACTCATACAACGAATTCAAACTGGGTGGCCCTAGGCCTTCGCTTGAAGGTGTAGAAGTCTCGGATCTTGCTAAGGAGCTCTTGGAGAAGACTTCTTTTGAGGAGCAGAGCGAAAGGAGCGTAACCCTGGTTGTGGTATCCCTGACCGACCTCGGTTTTTCTGAAGAGCCGCTCCTTGGTCAGATTTACGAGGCAGCAAAGAACAAAGGATATTCGCTCTGTCCTGCAGAGGTAGGCCCTCGTCTCCGTGAGATTGATCCGAGCGCAACGGATCTCTATATTGCGATGGAACCGATTGAAGTCCCGTACCACGGCTTTACAGCTCAGGAGCCGCGACCGATTGAGCGCTGCATATATTGGTTGCGGGTTGACGATGGCGTTGTGTGCCTAACCGCAGACACCCTTGGTGATCCGACGGGCGACGACCCGTGGAATCTTCGTGCACGATTCGTATTTCAGGCTCCGTAATCCAAGCAAAAAGAAAATCCCCGCTTTTGCGGGGATTTTCTTTCGAAGAGGTTATTTCTTCTTCTTGGTGCCCATGAACGAGAGCGTCATGCGCTGATCCTTAGGCTCAAAGAGCGTGATCTTGAACGGATAGCTCTTGCCGAGTTCGAGGTTCTCGCGGAGCTCCTGCGGTGTCTCGAATTCCGAGATGTGCACGAGACCAGCGACGCCTTCCTCGATCGAGGCGAGCGCGCCGTGCTTGTTGTACTTGATCACGACGCCCGGCACCTCCTGACCCTTCACGTAGCGCTCGCCCGCAGTCTTCCACGGATTCTCCTTGAGCGCTTTCACCGAGAGGGAGATCTTGCCGTCCTTTATCTCGATCACCTTCACCGGGACGGATTCGCCCACCTTAAAGAGTGCGCGCGGATCTTCCACAAGACCCCAGTCGAGTTCCGAGATATGTACGAGACCCTCGAGACCCTGCTCGAGCTTCACGAACACGCCGAAGTCGACAACACCGGTGACCTCGCCGCTTACGACATCGCCCACCTGATACTTGTCGATAAGCGATGCCTTCTCGCTCTCGTCCTCGCCGGTGCGCTCGCTGAAGATGAGCTTACCCTCGCGAGCATCAGCAGTGATGATGCGTACTGGGACGGTCTTACCGACGAGTTTACGAAGCTCATCAAGGATCTTATCCTTATCTCCCTCCGGCACGCGCGGATAGTGCTCCTTATTAAGCTGGGAAGCAGGGAGGAAGCCCTGGATACCCTGCCATGAGAGGATGAGGCCGCCCTTGTTCGCCTCCTCGATCTCGAGGTTGTAGACCGTACCTGCGGCGATAGCGAGTTCAGCCTCGCCCCAGATAGCTGCCTGACGAGCCTCCTTGAGCGAAAGCTCGATGTAGCCATCGCGGCCGGCGGTCTCGACGACCTTCGCCGTGATCGTGTCGCCGATATTCGCTTTGCGGAGTACATCTGCGGCGTTGAGGTATTCACGACCATAAATAAGGCCGGTACCAAACGGCGGAAGGTCCACATAGAGGCGACCGCGACCAAGCGCAATGATGGTGCCCTCGATGAGGTCACCGGCGCTCGGCGGCGTCGGAATGTCGCTTGCAAATGCGGCCATCGGATTCCCGGGGTCGATGACGAGCGCAGGGGCCGGCGAGACCTTTTTAGAAACGGTTTCTTCCATATATATATAGCGGCGCGGCTGTTCACAAGGGGTATCCCAGCCTTTCGGCCGAGAGGGTTAAGCCCTCATTACTGCCCGCACGCAATACCGAAGACTATATCAGAACCTATAAATAATAAAAGCCCCTCGGAAGTGGGCCCAGTCCATAGCACGTGCGTGCCGATGAAGAAGGTCTTCCGAGGGGTTGCCTCCGAGGAGGCGGTCGGTTCACCGGATCAGCGGGATGCTGCCGGTGTAGGTTCGCCTGGGCGGTTCCTTTCGGGAATGCCTAGGCGGGGTGCGTGGGGTGAGGAAGAACCTCCACAAGGGAGACTTCCCACCCCGCCGAGGCCGCGCCCGCTCAGGTCAGGCCGAGCGTGCCGCCGTCCAGCGCGCTGTCGGCGCCGATCGAGGAATAGTGGATATTGATCTCACACAAGCCGGCGCTGAAGGCCGGCGATCCGCGAATGTGCATCGCGTACTCCCTGCTTGAAGTTGCAATTGCCAGCGCGTCCTTAGATTTCTCTACGGCCACTGGTTGGAGCAAACTAGCACATCGCTATATCCCCTGTCAAGTTTTCGATAAGGTTGACTCTAATACGCAAGGGTGGCATAGTTGCCTCCGGCAGGGAGATCTGTCCAAGACAATTCACATCAAACCGAAGGGAACTAACGCCATGGCTGGAAAGCCAAACGAAGACCAGGCCGCCCTGTCATCCATGGCCGTTTTGGTCCAGAGGATGGAGGCACTCACCGACGCTGAAATCAGCGAGCTCGTCAAGAGCAAGGGCACAAATCCAAAGGGCAAACGGTACAAGTGCATCGCGGAGAAAGCTCATCCCAGAGCTCTGCGTGCGTTCGCCCTCGGCGCTGTCTGCCACGGCGAGCTCATGGAGCTTGCGGAGAAGCATGCAGAGATGCACGCCGAGAAGCTGTCCGCGGTCGTCGCCTTCGTGGACGACCGTGCGGACGAACGATGCCGGCATGTATTCGTCGAACGGAGGAGCGGTAGCGAGACCCAGCGTTTCGACGGTGGTGATGGAAAGAGCGGGGGCGGCGTCCTTCTTGGACGGACCCAGCACGCTGAGGTGGTTGCTGCCGGTGACCGGGGTCGGATTTGCCGACGTGATGGTCGCGCGGCTCTGCTTCGCGATGGCGGGACTCAAGCTGATGGAGGCTCCGACGGCGAGAAGCAGCACAGCTGCGAACTTCGTACTTCCACGAAAACCGATATGGTTCATTGCACTTTCTCCCTACCGAGAAAACCTCGGTGTGCGGTCACACTACCACTACTACGCCTGCGTAAATAGGCGCCTATGTATAAGAAGTTCGGCGCGGAAGCACTGCGTGCTCCGCGCCGGTGGTGGCTGATTGAATTCAGTTCACCGTGTCCTTGCAGATGTTGGAAGTATTCTGTTCCTCGGAGCGCCAGAGCGGGAACCGCGGGGGTTGGCGCTTCGTGGCGATCGCTGCCTCAGTGCTGAGGTGAGGGATTCCAAAATCCACAAAAGAATTCTCTGCTGCGGTCGCCGCGTGGGCGTACGCACGCAGCCGTTCGTTTCTTGGCATGATGCCCTCCCAGTGACACTGCACGACTATACCACCTTTTCATGCTAAAATTAAGGTATCTATGGTGATCACACACATGGGCGGTCAGTGCTTTAAGGTGACGTTCGGCGACCTTACGCTCGCCTTCGATCCCATCTCCAAGGGCGGTTCGCTCCCCGCAGTGAAATTCGGTGCAGACATCGCGCTCATTTCCCGTAACCATCCCGACATGAACGGCGTCGCCGAAGTGACGTATGGCGAGCGAGCGCCGTTTGTGATCAGCGGTCCGGGAGAATACGAGCGCGCAGGTGTCACCGTGCAAGGGTTCCTCACGAAGTCTGAGTACGGCCTCGCCAAAAATGAGACCGACGGCGTGAACACGATGTATGCGGTCGATCTCGAGGACATGAACCTTGTGTTCCTTGGTGCGCTCTCGGATCCCAACCTTCCTGCGGATGCTCGTGAAGCGATCGACGAGATCGACGTGCTCTTCGTCCCCGTGGGGGGCGAGGGCGTGCTCACCCCGGCCGCTGCGCACAAGCTCGCGGTGTCGCTCGAGCCCCACGTGATCATCCCCATGCACTGGAGTGGCATGGGTGCGCCCAAATCGCTCGAAGCTTTCCTCAAGGAAGAAGGAGGCGCGTCAGAGACCGTGGATAAACTTACCCTCAAAAAGAGGGATGCAGCACAGAAGGATGGTGCTATCATAGTACTTAAGCCTTGACCTATGATTGAATTCATCGAACAACTCCGGGCGAAGCCGCATCACATCCGTCACCGCATCGCGGTCGGCACCGCGACAGGCATCGCGGGCGTAATCACGCTTGCGTGGGTAGCGGTCGTCGTCGCGTCGCACCCATTCTCAGGCGCGCAGTTCTACGCCGGGGCGCCAGGATCGAACACCATCGCCGCGGTCGAGCAGTCGAAGAACAGCTTTGCGAGCTTGCTCGGCGCCGTAGGCGCAGCGGGGGGCCAAGATAGCGCACCCGGCATCACGGTGGTGACCACGCAGTCATCGAGCACGGTTTCAACGAGCTCACCCACGGTACTGCCGTTTTAATACTTACGCGCGATATACGACATGGCACGAGGGAAGGGTAAGGAACCAGAAGAGGTCGCGGTAGACACGCGCGATCGCGTGCTCCAGCAAGACATCTCGGGAGAGATGCGCTCCTCGTATCTCGATTACGCGATGAGCGTCATCACGAGCCGCGCGCTTCCCGATGTGCGCGATGGGTTGAAGCCGGTGCACCGCCGTATCCTCTTTGCCATGCAGGAGCTCGGACTCGCGCCCTCAGCGCGCTTCCGTAAGTCGGCGCTTGTGGTGGGCGACGTGCTCGGTAAATACCACCCGCACGGCGATACCGCCGTGTACGACTCGATGGCCAAAATGGCGCAGGACTTTTCCTACCGCTATCCGCTTGTGATGGGCCAGGGTAACTTCGGCTCTATCGACGGCGACTCACCAGCAGCCATGCGCTATACGGAGGCCAAGATGGCACGCCTCTCAAGCGAACTCCTCGCTGATCTTGAAAAAGACACGGTGGAGTGGAACAACAACTACGACAGCACGCGCAAAGAGCCCGCCGTGCTTCCTGCCGCGCTCCCGAATCTCCTCCTCAATGGCACGCTCGGTATCGCCGTCGGTATGGCGACCAACATCCCGCCCCATAACCTGCGCGAAGTGGTGGACGCCACCGTGCATCTCATCGACAATCCCGACGCGACGACAGAGGACCTTTTGGAGTTCGTGAAGGGCCCGGACTTTCCGCTCGGCGGTATCGCGTTCAACCAGGCAGATATCAAACAGGCATACGCTTCGGGCCGCGGCGGCGTGGTGGTGCGCGGCGAGGCAGAGATCGTGGAGGACGGCAAGAAAGACACGAAGATCGTGATCACTTCCATCCCGTACCGCGTGAATAAAGCAGAACTCATCACGCGCATCGCAGAGCTCGTACAAGAGAAGAAGATCGAGGGCATCCGCGACCTGCGGGACGAATCCGCAGAAGACATCCGCGTGGTGGTGGAACTCAAGGGTACCGCACACCCGCAGGCGGTGCTCAACTCCATTTACAAACACACGGAGCTCGAGAGCACCTTCCACTACAACACGCTCGCGCTCGTCGATGGCGTGCCGCAGACGCTTTCCCTCAAGGGCATGCTCGACAACTTTGTCACGCACCGCCGCGAGGTGGTGAAGCGCCGCACGGAGTTTGACCTTCGGAGAGCGCAAGAGCGCGAGCACATCCTGCTCGGCCTCAGCAAAGCGCTCGATCACATCGATGAAGTCATCGAGATCATCAAGAAGGCGCCGGATGTCCCCACGGCAAGCGCGAACCTCCAAAAGAAATTCGGCTTCTCTGAAATCCAGGCCACCGCCATTCTCGAGATGCGTCTCAGCAAGCTCGCGGGCCTCGAGCGCAAGAAGATCGAGGACGAACTCACGGAAGTCCAGGCGCTCATTAAGAAGCTCAAAGACATTCTCTCGACGCCCAGGAAGATCCTCGCCGTGGTGAAGAGCGAGCTCGTGGAGATGGGTGAGAAGTACGGCGATGACCGTCGCACCAAAATCGTGAAAGGCGGGGTGAAGAATATTTCTGTGGAAGACCTGGTTCCGGATGAAGATTCGGTGCTCGTCATTACCGCAGGCGGATATGTAAAGCGCACCAACCCAAGCGAGTACCGCGCGCAAAAGCGCGGTGGTATGGGTGTGATCGATATGAGTACGAAGGAAGAAGACGTGGTGACGCATTTCCTCTCGGCGTCGGCGCACTCAGACCTCCTCTTCTTCACCGACTACGGCAAGGCGTACCAGACCAAGATGTACGACATACCAGAAGGCAAGCGCGCCACCAAGGGCAAATCGATCATGAACTTCCTCCCGCTCGCGGGCGATGAGAAGGTCACGAGCGTGCTCGCGGTGCCGAAGGGCGCAGAGCGCGATGCGCTCTCGGTGTTCTTCGTTACGCAAAATGGTACGGTCAAGCGCGTGGCCGCGAAATCGTTCGCCGATGTGCGCAAATCGGGCATCATCGCGATCAATCTCAAAGACGGCGACAAGCTCGTCTCGGCGTCCCTTGCTGCACCCGATGATTCCGTCTCCATCGTGACGAGCAAGGGTCAGTCGATACGATTCGCTGCAGAAGATGTGCGCGAGATGGGCCGCACGGCGGGTGGCGTGCGCGGCATGAGTGTGAAGAAGGGTGATGAGGTCGTCTCGGCGGAAGTCATCCCGGCGGCAGCGGAGAAAGATGCATCGCTGCTCGTGGTCATGAGCAAGGGCTACGGCAAGCACACCCCTATTAATGAATACAAAATCCAGGGCCGCGGCGGCAGCGGTATCAAGACCGCGGAAGTGACCGCGAAGACTGGGGAGATCATCGGCGCGAAGGTGATGACCGGCGACTTCAAGGACGACGAGATCGTGGTGATCTCGAAAAAGGGTCAGGTGATCCGCACCAAAGTGGGCGAGATCTCCAGCCTCTCCCGCGCGACCCAGGGCGTGCGCGTCATGAAGCTCAAAGAAGGCGACAGCATCGCTTCGATGGTTGCGCTCTAATGAAAAAGATAGTCGTCACGGTGCCTGTAGCAGACGCCGACCGGATGCGGCACGCGATTGGGGAAGTCGGTGGCGGAAGGGTCGGGAACTATACCTTCTGCAGTTTTAGTACGCGAGGCATTGGGCGATTTATGCCGGAAGACGGCGCGCACCCAGCGATCGGGGAGCTCGGCAAGCTCGAGGAGGTGGAAGAAGAAAGAATTGAGGTCACCTGTGGCGATGGCGTGGTGAACGACGTCGTCCAGGCGATCCGCCACAACCATCCCTACGAAGAGCCGGCGATCGATATCTATACGATCGCGTAGAGTTGTGGTATAACAGACGCTTGTGCGAATAGGGAACAGGGAGATGACAAGCAGAAAAGAAGCACTTTCAGGGTTGTGCAAAGAGCTCGACGCGCGTGCACTTCTGGATGGCACGGAACAGACCTACATCCCGAAGCTGATCGCTGAAGAGCGCTACTACGACGCCGGCATCCTCATGCGCGCAGCAGTGGACGACGGTCTCGTCGACCACCTGGTGACGAGGGATGAAGCGCGACAGTGGTATGCGATCCTGCCGCCGCCCAAGGGCCGTGCAGAAATGCTGCGGCGGCTGGGGGAGCGGCTGAGGCTTGGTGCGCGTGATACCGACACGCTCACGATGGTCACGCGCCCCGACGTCTGGGACCTGGCCGAAGCCGAGCAGTTTCTCGCCGGCATCGTGGATGTCCGGGAAAAGGCAGGGAAGCTGAGCCCAGAAGACGCCCAGCAGATCCGCCATGTGCTGCAGCAAACCCTGGTCGCGGCGTAAACCGCCATGGCCACCTACGTGACAAGCCCCGCCGGAAATTCTCGGCGGGGCTCGTTTGTTGGGTGGGGTGAGGGTTACGCCCGCACGGTGCGTTCGTCGCAGTACCAGTAGTACAGACGTTCGCCTTCGCGTGCTTTGCGCTCGCAGGTGCGCGATTCCGGTGTCTGTCCGCGCAGGCTCAGCATGATCGCCAAGCGCGCGAAGTGTTTCCACCGGTGCAGCATGAACGCGAGCACGAGGCCGTAGCGGCCGCGGCGCAATGACGCGAGCGCGTCCTGGGCAAGCCGGAGCTGCGTCTGCGCATTTGCGAGCGCGTCGCTCGGGCACCGTTCGGGAAAGTGCTTCGCTCGGAGCACTGCATGCAGGGCCTCCTTCACCGATCCTTCAAGGTACTTCCGCATTTTCACCCTCAGTCGTTTCCCAACGCCACCATCATTCTGATTCGTGCGAGTCACGTCCGTCTCCTCTTTGCGGGCTTCCGGGTACTGATTGCATACTGCACCCGTCGTATAAAATTGCAACGTGTTGATAGGCGGAAGCTGGGGAGGCACTCGTGCTATTTTTATAGTAATGAATTTTGCAGACCCGAAGAGCAATGTGCTCCAGCTCGGCTTGCGCGACGGCATGCGCATCGCCGACCTCGGTTCGGGCGTGGGGCACTACAGCCTCGCCGCCGCTGCTGCGGTGGGCCGCGAGGGACGGGTGTACGCAGTCGATGTTCAGGAGGATCTGCTCACGCACCTAAAGAGTTCTGCAGACCACGCAGGACTCCGGAATATTGAGACGATCTGGGGTAACTTTGAGAAGCCGGGCGGTACGCGGTTGCGAGACCACACCGTCGACGCGGCTATTCTCTCTGACGTGCTGTTCCAGGTGGAGGCGCACCAAGGCGCACTTGCCGAAGTACGGCGCATCGTGAAGCCGGGTGGGAAATTGCTGGTCATCGACTGGGCAGGTTCCTATGGTGGGGTGGGTCCCCAGCCCGACCACGTGATCTCAGAGCACGCAGCAGAAGAACTATTCATCACGGCTGGATTCCATAAAGTGAAGAGTTTCCGTGCCGGTGCGCACCACTACGGTATAGTCTTTACATCACCATGAGTACCATGCGCCCGTTTCAGATCATTCTCATCGCGGTTTTCGCCGTGCTCGCGCTCGTCGGGCTCTATGTATTCTCGAATTTCGCGGGGTTCGGGAGTAGCGGCCCGCAAATCGGCACGGTGACCATCTGGGGCACGTTCCCCCAGAAGAGTATGGACGATGCCCTCAACCTCCTTAAGCAGGGGAGCAAAGATTATAACGGCGTGAGCTACAAGCAGATGCCTGCGGGTACGTTCGACACGGACCTCGCCGATGCGCTTGCCTCGGGTACGGGGCCCGACCTCGTCATTATCGACCAGGAACAGCTTCTCACCGAGCAGCCGAAGCTCACCGAAATACCCTTTTCTTCCATACCCGAGCGCACGTTCCTCGACACCTACGTCGCAATCGATGAAGAGTACCTTACCCAGACTGGTACGTATGGCATTCCGCTTACCGTCGACCCACTCGTGCTCTACTACAACCGCTCGATCCTCTCTGCGGCGGGTGTCGCGACGCCGCCCACGACCTGGGAAATGGTGACCGGGCTCGCGCCGACCATCACCAAGCAGTCGGGAAGTCAGGCCATTAGCGTGAGCACGATCCCCTTCGGTGGCTACGCGAATGTCACGAACGCGCGTGCCATACTCTCGCTGCTTCTCCTGCAGGCGGGGAGCCCTATCACGGCCCTAGGGGTAAACGGCATCCACGCAGTCATGAGTGATACATCGCAAGTCTCCGGTACGACGGGCAATGCGCCTGCTGCGGCAGCAGTCAATTTCTACACGCAGTTCGCTGATCCTGGCCGTACTGTGTATTCGTGGAACCCATCGCTGCCCAATTCGCGCAGCGCATTTCTCGCGGGCGACCTTGCGTTCTACCCGGGATTCGCATCGGAAGCGCAGGGCCTGCGTGATGCCAATCCGAATCTGAACTTCGACCTTGCGCCCATACCGCAGCCCTCGGGTACGGGTCGCATGACCTATGGGCTTGCGTATGCCTTTGCGATCCCCAAGGTCTCCGGGAATAAGTCCGGCGCCTACAGCACGGCGCTTGCGCTCACGGGGTCGAGCATCCTGCCCACGCTCGCGACCGAGCTCGGGCAGGCACCGGCGACCCGCAGCATGCTCACCGCAAAGCCCGATGATGCGAACGCCGCCGTCTATTACCCAGAGGCGCTTACTGCCAAGGGCTGGCTTTCCCCAGCGCCGGGCACGGTGGACGGGATATTCTCTGGTATGATCACGAATATAATCACCGGCAGACAGGATGTGCAGAGCGCACTTTCCAATGCCGACCAATCACTCAATGCCGCGCTTTAACCTTCTTACCGCTCGCACTGCGTTCCTCGTCCTTTTTCTCGTAACATTGTTCATGCCGATCGCCTTTGCGTACGCGGATCAAATTGGTGGTGGCAGCGGTGGAGGTAGTCAAACAGGAGGAGGGAGCGGTGGAGGTAGTCAGCTCGGCGGTGGTAGCGGCGGCGGCCAGCAGGTGGGTGGTGGCAGCTCGGGCACTGGCGGCCTGCAGAATCCGCTCGCCAATACCTCCGACCTCCCGACCTTCCTCACCACCATTCTCAAATTCATCACCACGCAGATCGGCCCGGCGATCATCATCCTCATGCTCGTGTACTGCGGGTTCCTCTTTGTGACCGCACAGGGTAACGCCGAGAAGGTGAGCACAGCACGCACGGCGCTCCTATGGACTGTCATCGGCGCCATCATCCTTCTTGGCGCTACGGTGATCGAGGGCGTCATCACGTCTACGGTGAATGCACTATGACCTTCGCCCAAGTCGTCAATAATTTCATCTCGTTCATCAATAATTCGCTCATACCGCTTCTGTTCGCGCTCGCGTTCCTCTTTTTCCTCGTGGGTCTGGTGCGGTTCTTCTTCTCCGACGGGGACGAGAATCGGCAGAAGGGTAGGCAGTTCGCGCTCTGGGGCATGATTGGCCTCATCGTGCTCTTCTCGATATGGGGAATTGTGAATTTGCTCCTTGCGACGTTCTCCTAGGTGGTACGCTATGGGTATGACTACCAGCACGAAAGCCACCCTATTTACCAGCCTGTCGTTCCTTTTCATGGTCTCGGTAGCCCACGCGGCGACGAACACCGTCAGTTCCGATATTTCTGCCTTCCTGACTTTCATCAATGGATATGTGGTGCCGCTCATTTTCGCGGTCGCCTTCCTCCTCTTCCTCTGGGGCGTGTTCCGGTACTTCATCGCGGGCGGTGATAGCGATGAAAACCGCAAAGAAGGCCGCCAGTTCGTGCTCTACGCCATTATCGGATTCGTACTCATGGTGTGCGTGTGGGGCATCGTGAACCTGATTAAAAGTTCAATAGGACTCGGCAGCAATTCCGAGCCCAGCCTGCCGCTTATCAATGGCGGTGGCACGGGAGGGAACGGGTATACTCAGAATGGCAACGTGCAGAATGGTAACTTCGGTGGTGGACTCAACTTCGGTCGCTAGCGGTTGTCCCCACCATCGCCAGAGCTCCATTGACTTCACCCCCGTCCCTACATACCCTTAATCGTATAGCCTTAATTAAGATTATGAAGAAACTTTCGTACGCCGTATCCGCTGTTACTGTGTTCGCGCTCCCGATGCTTGCCTTCGCACAGGCGCAGGACATCCAGTCGCTCGGCCAGACCGTGATCGACCTTATCAATGGTGTGTTCGTCCCGCTTATCTTCGCACTTGCGTTCGTGGTGTTCCTCTTCGGTATCTTCCAGTACTTCATCCTAGGTGGCCACGACGAGGAAAAGAAACAGCAGGGTCGCAGCCTCATGCTCTGGGGTATCATCGGTTTCTTTGTGATGGTCTCCGTCTGGGGACTGGTGAATCTCCTTGTGGGTACGTTCAACCTGAGCGACAGCGGCATCAACGGCGGCTTGCCGCAGGGCCCGGATACCGGCTACTAAAGCCTCTCTCCTGTAGACAACACTCCGGCCCTGCGCCGGAGTGTTGTTATAGTAGGGGCATGCACCTACGCGCCCGAATCACCGCATTAATCACCGCATTTATTTTTACCCCACTCTTCACGCTCGCCCAGACGACGGGGCAGGATCCGCAGACGTTTTGGAACAACATCGTCACCAATATTCTAAATCCAATCATTGAACTCCTTGTCGCGGGGGCGTTCGTGGTTTTTATTTGGGGCGTCGTGGACTTCATCCGTAGTGCCGATGATGCCGAGAAGCGCTCTACCGGCCAGCAGCACATGATCTGGGGCATCGTGGGGCTCGTGATCATCTTTGGCGCAAACGCAATTGTAAATATTATCAAAGCGACGTTCGGCTTCTAGCATAAATAGACAAAGGCCCCGATTGCTCGGAGCCTTTGAAAGATCAATAAGGGGCTGTTACTGCTTTCCCGGCGGCTTGCCCTTGCCGACGTAGGCGGACACGTAGTCCAAGTCGTCCACAGAACGCTTGAAGAACGTAATCGCCTGGTAGGAAGGGCAGGAATAGGTCGGCGTGAGCTGATGCCAAACGCCGCCGTAGTCCTTGCACTTGATGCCGTATTTGCCGTTCTGGCTTGGATCAGCCGTGAAGACGGAGATGGTGCAGGCCCCTTTCGAAAGATCGGGCATGCCTACCTCCACTTTGTAGCCTTCGGGATCGGCGTCGGCATCCGGAGCCGTTGCGATGGGTGTGGGATCGGGATATTTGTTCGCCTTTCCACACACCACATATTTGCTCGGAATCTCGTCAGAGGTTGAACCCATCGGAGACGCCGTCGGCACCGCTTGTGCTGCTGGTGTCGAGGCACTCGGTGTGGCGCTGTTGCCGATGTCCGTATGGAGGAACCGGTAGCCTTGCCACAGCACGAGGGCCGCGAATGCCAGGATGAAGGCCCAGAACAAGAGAGAGGCAAATTTCTTCACCCCGAAGAAAGGAACGCGTTCTGGGTTAGTCGTTGCACTGTGCGATGTGTCACCGCTCATGGTGGTCTCCTGTTACTTGGTGCCGCTCTTCACAACGCTTGCAGCCTGCACCAAAGGGTTGTCGCTGTTGGTATTGACGTAGCTTTGGTCGGCACGCTTCCGATCCACTTGCGCGAATCGGACTGCGTCGGTCACGGGGATTGTCTGTCCGTGCTTCTTCGCCAAATTCATGAAGCGATCCGCGACGGCGATACCTGTGTCGGTATCGGCCAAATCTCGCGTCCGCTGCTGGATTTCGCGCGCCGTTGCTTCAGCGTCGTCCTTCAGTTTGCCTTCAGGTTCGACGCCAGTGATGCTGATACGCGTGATTTGCGCTCCAATACCGTGGACGTCCGCCACGCCGTCGATCAGCGCCTCTTTGAGGAACCAGTCGATTTCACTTTGACGTGCTGAACGTTCTTCCATGGTCAGAGAAGGATTGTCGACATACTCAACGGGGTCGAGTATTCTTGATCCTTTTTGAGCCGCCGCACGGTACGCTTCGCCTTGTGGCCACTGATCTTGAGGGATCAACTGGCCTTCGGCGTCGCGCGGAAGCTTCAGGATGTTAGCGTCGGTCGTGCGAATCGCAATCGCTGCAGAAAGCGGAGACTCGAGGAAGGTGACTTCCTCCCAGGTCCGCTCGGTAGCAGTGGAACGAACGCCGTTCCCGAAGATGTCTTCCAGCTGATTCCGGATACCATCCATGCCGCCGTTATCCAGAAACTGCTTGAGCCGTCCGCCGGTCGAGTAGTCAGGACCGACGGTGTAGCTTCCTTTTACCGTGATGGCGCCGCCAGAGTGCGGACGCTTTTTGGACATGAGCCGAGGGTCGGGTTCTCCTTCCGCCGGGACGGTGTCGTCTTCCTTCGTTTCCAACCGGCATCGTATGCCTTTGAATTCGAAGTTGAAGTTCTCCTTTGAGATCGGAACGATCGTGAGACCGATCCGAAACGGGTAGTAGTCCGCAGTGAAGACTTCACTCTCGTCCATCACGACTTCCAGTCGCTTGCCCCAGATTGTAAGCAGGGCTTTGCACGGAGGCGAGCTAGGGATGTTTCGGTCGTAGCCATGCTGAAGCATGTACGCGCCAAGCGCGCCAATGGGAACGCCGATCAGCAATGGGGGGAGGAAAATTCCACCCACCAAGCAGAGGGTTCCAATGACGAGCAATCGGTACGCGAGGGCTTCAAGGTCTTTACTCGCACCTTGATGCCCGAACGCGCTGATCATCAGGTCTTGCCACATTCAGGTAACTCCTTATCAAGGCACTATTGCCCTAAGGGCAATTATACACGAAATGGGGAAGTTGTCAAGTACCCGGAGAAGCCAAAATGCGGCCTATCGAGTGGGCAGGATAACCCTTCACTTGAACTATGGGAAATGATAACAGCCAACTGTGAAATCCTGCAAAAGTGGAACGAGGAGGTGCTTTCCTTCTTGGCCAAGGAGCGCAGCCCAGGCACACTATCGGTAAAGCTCTAAGGGGCGTAAAATGCGGGTATGCGACGTAAGGACAATCTCACCGATCTCGTGGAGGATTTGCGGGATCGGCCTGTCGGGGAAATCTCCAGCGATGGAAAGTGGGAGGTGGTAGGCAATAATGGAGAAACAATCACGCTCGAGGTAAAGAGCGGCAAGCGCGTGCGCATAGTGCTGAAGGGACGGACTCTCGAGGTTTCCGCCGAGCAACTCGACCGGATGATCCAATCGGCCGTACAGAAGCAACTCGCGGAAATCGCGAAGAAAATCGCCGAGCAGGTGAGCAAAGAGGTTATTTCAAGGAGGAAATAGCGACTGGGTTGCATCAGTCGTCATATAGATTAGATCTCTTGAACTTAATAATATATAGAGGGGTTGTCAGTTATGGATCGCATTTTATATCCGAATACGACTTGATTTCACTCTGTTCTGTGATTTACTTTCGCCAGAATCAAGCAAACGAGGAAAGCAATGGATACGCAAAAGTTGCCGACAGCACGAGACCTAAACGGCAACGTCATCACCGTTGCCGATCTTCCGAAACCGAACACGCGGCGCTGGACCGCTAACCGAAAAGCCATCGTTATTTCGGCGGTTCGCAACGGTGTCATCACTCTCGAACAGGTCCTCGCTCGATATAGCATGACGGAACGCGAGTTCCGCATCTGGGAGCAGGGTTTCAAATCGGACGGCGCAACCGGACTCAAGGTCACGCACTACCAACGACGAGGAAGCCCGCGCTAAACGCGACACCCTCATAAAAAGAAAGAAGCCGGATGGATGTTACTCCACCGGCTTCTCTTTCGTTTCGGCGATCGCATCACGCGACCGCCGCAGCGTCGTCTTCTCCGGACGACATCTTGTATCCGCGACCCCACACAGTCTCGAGCACGCCGCCCGCATCCGGATGGACATCCGCGAGCTTCTTACGAAGCTTGCAAACGAACACGTCGATGATCTTCATCTCCGCCTCGTCCTCGACTGCCGAGTACAAGTTGGTGATGAGCATCTCCTTCGACTGCACGCGATTCTGGCTTGAGGCCAGAAGGCAGAGCAGGAGCGTTTCCTTACCGGTGAGGTGAACGCGCGTGCCGTTCACTGATACCGACTGCAAGGAGAGATTCACCTTGACCGTCGCCGCGCCGTGCGTGAACTCGGCGATATCGAGGACAAGGCCCTTGTTCCGGCGGGTCGCCGCTCGCAATGACGCGACCAGCTCGCGCGGGTTCGCGGGGCCTTTGATGAAATCATCGCCCCCGTTCTCGAGGAACATGGCGCGTTGCTCCGGCCACGGCGCTTCGTGCTTTCCGCGCGAGATGCCGATGACCGGGGTGAGAATCTTCTTGTTCCGGAGGTACCGGATCGCGAAGATGCCCCAGTCGGTGGCGTCCAGATCAACGACAACGGCTTCGTAGCCACCATCGACGACCCAGTCGTGCAGTTCTTCCGGCGAGGCGACATCCTCAAAGGACACCGCCATGCCATTCGTCTTGAGAAAGTCTCGAGTTACTTTGTCGAGACCGATGGAAAAGACCTTCATGTCAGCCTCCTTCAGGCAAGGCGGTTAATGCCTAGCGGGCAGTAAACCGCTTATCTGCGGTTTAGTCAATAAAACAAAAGGGCTCCTCGGAAGGAGCCCTTAAGACATGTCTTAAGTCTTTTTATTCGCCCTACTTCTTTCGGCCGCTCACCTTTTCGAGGATGGACTCGAGCGTTTGAATGATGTAGCGGATGTTCCGCGTGTCATTCTCGCGATCGGTGTCCTCGTCGGGGCGATGCAAGTACACGTCCTCGAAGTCGATCTGCTTGTCGAAGCGATCGGCGTCGCGGCGGGTCCGGCCGATGAACGTGGCGAAGGTTTTGTAGTCGTCCGACGGTTTCCGCATGCGCCCGCCGACACCATAACCGGTTTTGCCGGTGTGGTGCTCGATGAGCGTGCGCGTCTCGATGACGCCAAGATTGCGCTCGATGGCCTCTTTGGCCACCGTGATGCGAAGCGCCGCCTCGCTCGCCGGAATGCTGCGAGCGATGTCGATCGCCGACGTGATCGACAGCTGAAGATCCTTCGGCCGGTTCGGACTCATCAGGTCTTTCACGGCCTGTGGAAGTCCATGGACCCGAAGGTAGTTGTCGATGTATGTCGTCGACTTGCCGCGCAGGATTGCGAGGCTTTCAATCGTGTCGCCGTCGTCGCGAAGCCGTTGCAGAGCAGCGGCTTCGTCAAGCGCGTGCAGATCTTCGCGGTGAAGATTGGCGATCACGGACTTGCGATAGTACGCCTTGAGGTCTGTGACGACCTCGACGAAGGCGAGTACGATCGGATCCGTGTTTGTGCGCGAGGCGATGAGGCCGAACGCGCGCCACCGGCGCTCGCCGTCGATGAGAATGAACCGGCCTTTCTGGTCCGGATTGGTTCGAACCTTCACCGGCGTTTCTTGGCCGTCATTCTGAATGGAGAGCGACAGTGCAAGGACGGAATCGTCGTTGAAGATCTTTCTCGGCTGGTTCGGATCGGCGTCGATCTGGCTGCGTTTGATGGGAAGCGGGTTGCCAAGGTTTCGCTCGGGCAACGCCACTACTTGTGCTGATTGCGCCATGGTTACCTCCTTGGCGGGTTGGGTTAACGAAGATCAGTCGGTACTGTCGTGAGTTCTACCACTCTTATGAGATTCTCACAAGGGAAACGCCGGCAATGTGTATGTATGTTTGAATCAGATTGTTTTTATTTCACCCGCTCCGTTACATCCTTGAAGGACGCATCGTAGGCGTAGACGCGCTCGAAGGCCGTTCGCGCGTGCTTGGTATCGCCGGTCTTATCGTAGAGGAGGCCGAGCGCGTAGATCACTTCTACGAGGTCGGGCGTAAGCGTGCGCTTAGTGAGCGGCGCGCGCTTCAGCACTTCGATCGCGGCGGTGTCGAGGCCTTTGCCGGAGAGAATGTCAGCCATGAGAAGGAGCGTACCGGAATCCTTGGCCTGCTCCACGTCGAGCGCTTGGAGCATCGAGAGCGCCTTGTCCTTCTCGCCGAGCTCGTTATACCAGCGCGCGAGCGCCTTCTGCATCTCGACGTCTTCGGGATGCACGGCGCGATACTCCTCCATGAGCTTCGCCGCCTTGTCGTACTGCTTCAGTTGACTGTACGAAGATGCGGCGAGGAGCGCGATCGCCTTGTCGCTCGGGAAGAACGCATACGCCGCCTCGAAACTGTCGGCTGCCTTTTGATAATCGCCCGCTTTGTACGCGGCTTGCGCCTCACTCAAGCGCTTCTTCGCCTGATACGAGGGCTGCTTCTTCAGGTATAGGAAGAACCACGCGAGCGAGAGCACAATCGCAATGAGGCCGACGACCGCCTGCACCGCGAGGAGGATGAGATCGAGGAGAACAACCCAGACAATCCCCGAGCCGGTCTTCGTCTGCACGGAGCGGCTCGGAATACCGGCGAACGTGCCGGGCTTCACGGCAGAGGCGGTCGAACCGGACTTGCCGGAGGAGTGATACTGCATCGCGTAGACGCCGGTCCCCGGAATACCGACGCTCGAATAGGTACCGCGGCTGTTCACGCCGATGCGCGCGCCGCGAACGCCGGTACTCAAACCGATGCCGCTCTTGCTGAGGTTGACCTTCACGAGGCCGAGCTTGATGGACTTACGAAAGCGGAGACCCATGTCCCAAGTGTACCAAGGATCGGCGCGCTGCCGCCACGCTGTTAGAGCACGAGCAAAAAGCGTACAATAGACCCGCAATGACACGACCTCTGCAAGAAATCCTTCCGTGGAATAACGGCGAGCTTGAGAAGCTCCTCCGTGGCCTTATCGCGCACGGCACGGAGACGGCGAAGGTGGACTTCAAGGCAGAGGTCGAAACCGGCACGCCTGAGCAAAAAGCGGAGCTCCTGAAGGACATCACGGCCGTCGCTAACACATACGACGAGGCGAACGGCGACCACGGTTTCCTCATTTACGGCGTGAAGGCGAAAGCGATCGTTGGCGTCGCCACGACCGAGACGGATACCGACAAGTTCCAGAACACCATCGAGCAGCTCTTGAAGACATATGTCTCGCCCATGCCGCAGATATACGTCATTGGGTTTGAGGAGCCCACCGGCAAGAAATGGGGCGCGATCATCATCCCGCCGCGCAACAGCAAACCGCACATGTTCTGCAAGGACCTGTCCTGCCCGACCAACCAGACCAAAAGCCGAAAGAGGGGCGAGTGGTTCGTAAGGCGCGGAGCCACGACAGACCCGGGGCTGCCGGAGGATCTTGCGCTCATCACACAAAAACAGATGGCACTCCTGCTGGAGCCGCTGCACGAGAGCATCCGTTCGCTACAGGCCCGCGTCGGTAAGACCGAGCAACAGTACAACGACGCGCTATTCAAGCTGGTAGAGCGGGCCGTGTCAGCTCTCCCCGCGCCAGCCAGTCCTGACGAGGAGAGGAGCCCCTACGCGCGTGACATAATCGGTCTCGACGTGGATCTCTCAAGCCGCATTAAAGCTCGCCTTCGCACGCCGAAGGACGCGATCGCTGAGGACCTCATCGCCGAAGCGAAAGCCGTCAGGGACTATCTCGACGGTGCAGAGACCGGGCTGCCGTGGGCTCCCCAGCTCAACAACCAAGCCGAAAGCAAAAAGGTCGTCGACGACATGGAGGAGAAAGTGCGGGAGCTCCAGCGCTCCATAGGCACCATAGTGCTGAGCGACACCAAGGGCGTGTACACCGACGTGCTTCTGCGCGCGGTGAAAATGCTGGCGAAGGTACCAGAAATACCGACGGGCACCCCGTACAATCGCGTCGGGCAATCGCTGCGCTACTACCCGCTTGGCCTCATCCTCTACACCATCTTCGTGTGCGGCGTTGCTACGGGTAAAAGCGATCTGCTGAAGCGCGTCATGCAGATACCCGTGAAGCACCCGGGCCGCACGGAGACCTCGGACATGACGGACATCTTTTTCTACTGGTACGACGCCGGTGCGTTATTCAACGATGCGACCGGGCAACGCCGGTGCGCGCCCATTGCAGAGAGGATACGACAAACGATACGGGACAACGTGGGCGAGATGATCACGGAGTTCTCGGAACCGGAGTACTTCTTCCGCGGCGAGTTCGTGCTCGCGCTCACCCGCATCGACGTAGGAATGACTCATGGCGAAGGAGCCGATCACCGCGTGCCGCTCGCAGGGCTGTATCTCTACATGCACGAGGGCAACGAACCGATCACCGGTCTCCTGTTGGAGCATCCCGACTGGCTCGACAAAATATACGACCATCCGCTCAACGAACTCCTCGACATGTTCGACCGCAACGCGAATAAAATGTCCAACTCCGGCTGCTTTGCGATGGGTCTGCACGGACTCAAAACTCGGGCGGCATACGACGAGTCGCTCCAAAGGAGAGCGAAGAAGGTGTGAGGAGATTCACTAGGAATCCAAATCGGAGCACCACGGGGTCGTTGGGGGCGCACATGGGAAAAGCTATATCCCGCGATTCCTCGCGCGTCATAGGGGAAACCACAAGGCCACAGAGAGATCGTGGATACAAGAAGGCTTGGGCGGTATAGTGAAGTCTGGGCGACAACTGAATAAAAATGGCCTAAACCTACGGGAGCAATCTCCGGGCATGGCCGAAAAAACACAGGACATTAGAAAACCCGTCATCAGGGCATGTCCTGTGTTATGTGGGGAAACCTGCATAGGGCCGCAAGGCCTCCTGGTGGCGGGTTTTGTGATACACAAAATCCGCTATTGGAGATTTAGCAGCTAGCTTGTCTCGCAATGGAGAAGGATAAAAAGAACGTGTGCCCGCACTGCAAGCAGGAGGTGGATCTGACGGCGACGCGCTGTCCGCACTGCGGCGGAAAGATCTATCGCTGGACGTGGAGCCGCAAGGCACTCGCGGCCATCATCGTGCTCGGCGTTATTTTCATAGCAACCGCGATCAACTCGACGCCAACGCCGAGCGCACCGGCAGAGCCGCAACTGACGGCCGAAGAACTTGCCGCCTGGCAAGCTACTCCAGCTGGAAAGATCTGCACCAAGCACGTGGACTGGACCAAGGACGACTGCGACGGCGTCGCCAAGAATCAGGTCTGGATCGGCATGACGTACGACATGCTCGTATACGAGAACGGAAAGCCGACCTCGAAAAACATCTCGAACTACGGCAGCGGCAACCGCTACCAGTACTGCTGGACTGGTCATACACCAAGCTGCTACTACGACGACAACGCAGACGGAATCATCGACTCGTACAACTGACGGATTTCTGGCGGGGCGGTCGAGGAGAGTCGGATTTCGCGGAGGTAGATTTAAGACGTGTATGCCCACGTTTTTAGAGCGTGGTTGCGCCGTATAATCACGATAAGAAATCGGCAACACAAACTAAAAACGGGCGGAAAAGTGAACAAAGTGAACACGCGTCGATATCTAGAATCTACTGCCGAGCTTCTAGCGCGTACATACAAGCCGGAATGAACGCGAGCAATCGGCGAACAGGTTTCAAAAGAGTTCGAAAACCGCACAAAGCGCGCACGAGCGGTTGTGCAGATCGTGCGCCAAAGATTCCGTCCTGTATTTGGTGGATGAAATGGAGATGAGAGAATCAAAAGCAAAGTTGCGAAAAGACGCGGAAACGGGACAAACGGGACGCTTCTCCCGAAATGCGCGTTGTTCCGCGCGGAGCGGTATGATTCGGATATGGAACTGGAAAGAGAATCACTCGTACGGATGCTTAAGGATCTGTATGAATCAGAGGAAACCGGATTGCGGAACCGCGTGCTTCGGTATGTCATATACGCACGCAAATCAACCGACGACCCGAAGAAGCAGCAGCGCTCCTTGCCCGACCAGATTCAAGAATGCAGAGACGTTGAAGAAAGATACGGCCTGAAGGTCGTGAAAGTCATTCGAGAATCACGGAGCGCAAAGGAACCGGATATCCGGCCTGATTTCAGAGAAATGATTAACGGTCTCAAGGCTGGAGCATACGATGGTGTCATAGCGTGGCACCCGGATCGACTCGCGCGCAACATGAAGGAGGCGGGAGAAATCATAGATCTGCTCGATAAGCACGTGATTCGTGATTTGCGCTTCGCGAGCTTCACGTTCGAAAATACACCGAGCGGAAAAATGACGCTCGGCATCACTTTTGTTCTTTCAAAGGAGTACTCCGACCAGCTGAGCGAAAATGTTGGTCGTGGGAATCGGCACAAGCTCTCGGAAGGACGATATATCAATCGGACGAAGCACGGCTACTACAAGGACGCGAACTCTTATATGCGCCCGGACGGCGAGAACTATGCGCTCATCCGAAACGCATTCAGGATGCGACTCCGGGGAAGAAAGCTCGAAGAAATAGCTTCGTACCTGAATCAGAGCGGATACACGATACAGACGAAAGTAAAGGATCGGAGCGGCGAGCACTACGCGCACCGCATATTTCGAATGGACAAGAAGCGTGTCAGCAAGTTTCTCACCGACCCGGTCTATGTTGGTGTGCTCCGGTATGGAAAGATTGTTATCGATCTGGTGCAGCAGTACGACTTCAAACCGATGATCACGGCGAACGAGTTCATGCAAATCAACAAGACCGACGGTGAAGCGATGCTCAAACTGGCTCGCCGATATCGCGACGCACAGGAGAAGGTGGCTGGCCTTATGAGTGGCATGGTGCTGTGCGAGGAGTGCGGGGAGCCGACAACGCCGGGTATCACGCCGAAGAAAACGAAAGACGGCACTACGCGGTATTTTTATTACCGTTGCGACACAGAGGATTGCGAACGAAGGGGTAAATCGACGCGGGCGAAGGTGATCATGGACTATGCGTGCGGTTTTCTCGACGCTAAACCATTCTCAAGTAAAGCATCGTATGCCCGCTATCAAGAGGAAATGAAGCGTGTTTCCGAGGAGCGTACAACGAGGGAGCGCGGGCTTTTGGTATCGCTCCAGGCGCAGCTACGAAAGCAAGAGCAAAAGATAGTAGGCATCAAAGAGACGATGTACGGGGATTTCGATGCTTCTATCAAGCAGATGGCGAAGGAGGATCTGAAGAAAGCCGAGGATGAAAAGCGCGAGATGGAACACGCTATCGAACAAAAAAAGAAACTCGTAGAGCAGGGCAAGACCAGTCTCCTTACGTACCAGCAGTTCATTGAACTTATGGACAATATGGGTAAAAACCTGCGTTCTCTAAGAAACCTGAAGGACATCGACTTCGTGATGCGAAAAATCTTCTTGAACTTTACGGTTTCAGGAAAAAACATAGCAAACGCAACACTTTCCGCGCCCTTCGAAGAGCTTTATAAGCTAAATGTGTCTAAAGGTGGGCGGAAGAGGACTCGAACCTCCATCCCTTGCGGGACCAGCTCCTAAGGCTGGCGCGTCTACCAATTTCGCCATCCGCCCGTAGTCCTGAAGATAGCACGATTGAAAACCTTTATGAGTCTGCTAGGATGCAAAGACGCTCCTATAGCTCAGTTGGTAGAGCAACTGCCTCTTAAGCAGTGGGTCCCAGGTTCGAGCCCTGGTGGGAGCACTCGATGCAAAAACACCGCGAGCGCGGTGTTTTTGTTTAATGACGAGTACCGAGGGTGAGACTCGAACTCACATGAGAGTTTTTAGGCTCTCTCAGGATTTTAAGTCCTGTACGTCTACCATTCCGTCACCTCGGCATCGCACGGGAGGCCCGGGCGGGAATTGAACCCGCGCATCGAGGATTTGCAGTCCCCTGTGTTACCACTTCACCACCGGGCCGGTGTTTCTGATAGTACCAGCTTTTCCTCGCGAGCCTAGGCCTCCTTGCCTAAGTCGTCGAGGTGCTGGCGATTCTTCTCACCGTAGTCTTCTTCGAACTTCACAAATGGCAGATCGCGCATGCGTGAGTGCGACTTCAGATAGTCGCGGAAGTCGTCTGCGCGCCGGTTGAGGAATTCGATTGCTTGCGCGGTGCTCGTGTCGGGGAATACGGTCACGAAGATAGTCGCGCGGTCGCCCTTCTGGGAAAGCTCTGCACGCGTGGCGGTGATGAGCGACGTGCCATTAGTCTCGCGGGACACGAACTCCGCTGCCGCGTGCAGCACGAGTTCCTCGGCTCGGTCGTGGTGGCGCTTGCCGCGTGACTCTCGCTGGGGGAAAGAGAAATCCATACTAGGCGTCGCTCATGCGGAATGCGACTACGACGTCGCCGCCGCCCATCTCGAACTTGGTCTCGATCTGCATGCCGAACTCGCCCTCGGCCTTGATCGCGTCCACGTCGACGCGTGCTTGCTGGAGGTTCATAATTTTCCCACGGCCTTCCGCGCCGCCGTCGCGCGCGGTGATGCGCACTTGGTCACCGACACTGAGCGTGCCTGAGGTATGGCGCGCACCCAGCACTTTTTTGGTGGACGTTGCGCTGAATACTTTGAGCACCTTCGCTTCACCGAGCACGATCTCCTTTGCCACTTTTGGTGCGCGCTCGGTGAGGAGCTCCGATACGCGCTGCGTGAGGTCATAAATAATCGAGAACGACTCGATAGAAATAGCTGAGCGCTCGGCAAGTGAGCGCGCGACGGCATCGGTGCCCACGGTAAAGGCGATAACGATACCGCCGACCGCCTGCGCGGTCTTCACATCGCCCTCGGTCACGGCGCCCACGCCAGTCGAGATGATGCGGATTGCCGCATTCTCGTGCGCCACTTTTCCCAGTTCATGCTTAATCGCTTCGATCGATCCGGTCACGTCCGCTTTTACCACAAGCGGGAGGATGGTGACACCGTCTTCACTCGTCTGGACCGCTGCCGTCGCAGCTGCAGCCTCGACAGCTTCCGCGACAAGCGCCTCGGCTTCCTTACGCGTCTTTACCGCGGTAAACGGCATACCTGCGGCAGGGAGCTCGGTGAATCCCGACACGCGTGCGGGGGAAGACGGTCCCGCTTCTTCCACGCGCGTACCCGCGAAATTCTCGATAAAGCGGATGGGTGCGTATGCGCTCCCCGTGACCACGAATGTCCCCGTGGTGAGTGTGCCGTTTTTCACGATAAGCGTGGCGAGCAATCCGCGCTTGGGCTCTTGCGTCGACTCGAGCACGAATCCTTCGGCAAGCGCATCAGGGTCTGCAGAAAGCTCGGCCAGGTCTGCGGTAAGGAGCACGAGGTCCAGGAGCTCGGGTACGCCGTCGCCGGTCTTCGATGACACCGGTGCATAGGGGATGTCGCCGCCGAGGCCTTCGAGGTAGACGCCGTTCTCAAGCAGCGAGGTCTTTGCGCGCTCGATGTCGGCACCGTTCTTATCAATTTTGGTGAATGCCACCACGAACGGGATCTTGGCTTCTTGGATGGCAGCGAGCGCTTCGAGGGTCTGCGGTTTGACGCCTTCGTCAGCGGCGACCACGAGGATCGCCACGTCAGCCGCAGCCGCGCCGCGGCTGCGAAGCGCGCGGAACGCTTCGTGTCCCGGCGTGTCGAGGAAGGTGATACGACGACGCGTACCCTCGTGTTCGTGCTCGGCTTCGTATGCCGACACGTGCTGCGTAATACCGCCCGCCTCACCGGCGGTCACGTTTGCTTTGCGGATGTAATCGAGAAGCGATGATTTGCCGTGGTCGATATGACCCATCACCGCCACGATAGGTGGTCGTGCGCCTGCCGCCATAGTGTCCCCATTTCATCACGAAAAATGACGATTTGCAATCCGCCTGCTAGATTAGAATCATGTTTAAAAAGAAGCGGCACTACTTTGATTGGGCAGCGTCGTATGGCAATCCTTCCTCGCCGCACACCGAGGGGCGCGCGGCACGACAAGTGCTCGAAGATGCGCGGACGAAAATCGCGCGCGAACTGCAGATGAAGCCGGACGACATCATCTTTACCTCAGGTGCCACTGAGGCGAACAACATAGTGATCTCGGGGATCACGGCAAAGTATGCGATGGACAAAGGCGTCTCCCCGCACGTGCTCTATCTTCCGAGTGCGCACGCTTCCACGGTGAAGACCATACAGGCACTCGCCGCGTGGGGCATTGCGTCCGACCCGCTTCCTATAAAAGATAGCGTGGTCGATATCGAAGCCATGAAGAAACTGGTGCGGCCCGAGACGATACTCGTGTCGATGGACTTTGTCTGCAGCGAGACGGGCACCGTCTGGAATACCCGTGAGGTGAAGCACGCGCTTCCCGCAGAAGTGTACCTGCATGTCGATGCCTCACAAGCGCCACTCGCAGAATCAGTAGAACGTGCACGGCTCGGCGTCGACCTCCTTGTCCTCGATGGCGCGAAAGTGGGTGAGACACGGGGTGCAGGAGTGCTCGCCGCGCCGCGCACCATACCGCTCACGCCCCTTATGTATGGCGGTGGACAGGAGCGAGGACTGCGCCCTGGTACGGAGAACGTCGCGGCTATCGCCGCTTTTGCAGCTGCGCTTGTGAAGGCGCGCGAAGGAAGGGAAGCGTTTGCCGCGCGAAGTACGCGTATGCGCGCGACGTTCATCGCGCAGCTGAGTGCGATTCAAAATATCGAAGTGAATCAGGGCAAGCACGGCGTGCCCCACATCCTCAACCTCTCGCTTATCGGGCGCGATACCGATTATCTCGTGGCGCTTCTTGATGAAGCGGGTTTTGCGGTCTCGACTAAAAGCGCGTGCGAATCGGACTCCGATACCGGATCGCGCGCGGTGCTGGCGCTTACGGGGGATTCGGCGCGTGCCGGTGCCACGCTGCGTATTTCCTGGGGGCCCGCTGCCAGAGAGTCAGACATCACCCGACTCGCGAGTGCGCTTATCCGCGCCGTTGATTTCCTCGACCAACACGCGCACTGACCTGCTATACTAAGCCCATGGATATAGACGACCTCAGCAAATCCCAACTCTTGCTGCTCACACTCTTGGTGAACTTTGTCATGTCGATTGCCACGGGCATCGTCACCGTCTCGCTCCTCGATGAAGCTCCGCAGACGGTCACCCAGACCGTGAACCGGATTGTAGAGAACACCGTGCAGACGGTGGCGCCGTCGGTGGTGCCCACCCAGCCTGCACAGCAGCAGCCGAGCGAGGAAGACCAGCTCATCACGGCTATCAAGGGCGATCAGTCACGCACGGTGTATCTCTATGCCGACGCCACGACGTCTCCGGCGATTGCACAGGGTGTGTACCTGCCGATCTCGCGCGCGGTCGTGGTGATCACCGACACCGCGCTTCCGCAGGATGCGATTGTCGGATTCCCCAACGGTTCTTCCGCGCAGGTCTCGCTCTCGCGCTCCAATGACTCGATCATGATTTACGGATTCGGTGACGCGACCGCGCTCCCGGCTGCATCGGGTACCACGCTCGTGGATGCTGCGAATCTCGCGCAAGGACAGGCTGTGATCGGCATCACGGCGGGTGGGAATGCGGTCACCGGCATCATTTCGAAAGTGGACGGCGACACGGTGACCACCACGCTCGCACAGACGCCGAAGGGCGCCTCGGCAGTGGATCTCAAGGGTGAATTGGTGGGTGTGAGCACGGGCGACGGCAGTACGTACGTGAGCGCGAACGTCATAAATGCGCTGCTTTCGGCTTCAACTTCCTCTTCCGGAACCTAGTGGTATAATGGAGGCATGCCTCCATTCAAAAACTTCACTACAAAAGCTAAAGAGGCCATCAGGAAAGCCCACGAATTGGCGATCGAACGCGGACAGAACCACGTGTCGCCGCTCCACCTGCTTACCGCCCTAATCCACCAGGAGGAGAGTCTCGTCTTTTCCGTACTCGACCACATGGACATAGACACTATGCTCCTGGCCGACACCCTGCTTGAGACGCTCGAGTCACCAGAGACGTCCTCGGTGCTTTCCCCGAGCTACCAGCTCTACCTCACCCCCGATCTCGCACAGGCGCTTGAGGCCTCCGGCAAGATCGCTGCCAGCATGAACGACTCGTTCGTGGGTACCGAGCATTTGTTCGTCGCAATCATCGAGCACCCGGGCCCGGCCGCCGACATCCTCGCGCGATTTAAGATCGATGAAGACACCGTGCTTTCCGTCCTCAAGGAGCTCAAGTCCATGAAGGAAGGGCAGACCACGGAACCAAAGCGCTTCCGCGCGCTTGCGAAGTACACGCGCAACCTTACGAAAATGGCTGCAGAGAACCAGCTCGATCCGGTCATCGGTCGCGACCAGGAGATCAACCGCGTGATCCAGATCCTTTCCCGCCGCACCAAGAACAATCCCGTACTCATCGGCGAAGCAGGTGTGGGCAAGACTGCCATTGCAGAGGGGCTCGCTGCGCGCATCGCCCTTAGCGATGTGCCCGAATCGCTCAAGAACAAAGAGCTGCTTTCGCTCGACCTCGGTCTCCTCATCGCGGGGACCAAATACCGCGGAGAGTTTGAGGAGCGCATGAAGAACGTGATGAAGGAAGTGGAGAAGGCAGAAGGGAAAGTGATCCTCTTTGTGGACGAGCTCCACACGCTCGTGGGCGCCGGGGCCGCAGAGGGCGCCATGGACGCGAGCAATATGCTGAAGCCCGCGCTTGCGCGCGGCGAGATCCGTGTGATCGGCGCGACGACGCTCAAGGAGTACCAGAAATACATTGAAAGGGACACGGCACTCACGCGCCGCTTCCAGCCGGTCTACGTTCAGGAGCCGACGATTGAAGACGCGATCGCGATCTTGCGTGGACTTCGCGACAAGTACGAGCTCTACCACGGCGTGCGCATCACCGACGGCGCCATCGTTTCGGCCGTAGAGCTTTCTTCGCGCTACATCAGCGATCGATTCCTGCCCGATAAAGCCATCGACCTCATCGACGAGGCAGCATCCGGCCTGCGCATCGCGCTTGAAAATAAGCCCGCAGAGCTCGAGGACACTGATCGCAAGATCCGCCGCCTGGAAATCGAACGCGCCGCCATGCAGAAAGACGCCGAAGGCGACCGCGCGAAGGAAATGAAGGAGCGTATCAAGGCCATCGATGCTGAGATCGCCGACCTGCGCGAGAAGACCGCAGAACTTGACCTCAAGTGGAAGAACGAGAAAGAGGTGCTCGACGGAATCCGCGCTAATAAAAAGGAGCTCGAGAAGCTGCGCCAGCAGGCAGAAGCGGCTGAAGCAGCGGCCGACCTCGGCACCGCCGCAGAGATCCGCTACGGCAAGATCCCAGCGTTCCAGAAAGACCTGGAGAATAAAATGAAGCGCCTCAAAACGCTCCAGAAATCGCGCCGCATCCTCCAGGAAGAAGTCACCGAGCATGAAATCGCGGGCGTGGTGAGCCGCTGGACCAGCGTGCCGGTCGCCAAAATGCTCGAAGAAGAAGCTGCAAAACTCTCCCGCATGGAAGAGGCTCTTCGGGGCGCCGTCATCGGCCAGGACAAAGCAGTGGAAGCGGTCGCGAACGCGGTGAAGCGTTCGCGCGTGGGCATCAGCGACCCGAACCGCCCGATCGGTTCATTCCTGTTTATGGGTCCGACCGGCGTGGGTAAGACGGAGCTCTCGCGCAAGCTCGCGGAATTCATGTTCAACGATCCCGACGCGCTGGTGCGCATCGATATGTCGGAGTTCATGGAGAAGCACTCGGTGGCAAAGCTCATCGGTGCACCCCCGGGCTATGTGGGCTACGAAGAAGCGGGCAGTCTCACCGAGCGCATCCGCCATCGCCCCTACGCGGTGGTGCTCTTCGACGAGATCGAGAAGGCGAATCCGGAAGTGTTCAACATCCTCCTCCAGGTGCTCGACTCGGGACACCTCACCGACGGCAAGGGCCGCAAGGTCAATTTCAAGAACACGATCATCGTGCTCACGAGCAACATCGGCGCCGAGTTCATCGACCGCATGGCGAACATCGGATTCGGCAAGAGCGAGGGCGATGAAGCTGCGCAGTACGAGCAGGTGAAAGAAAAAGTCATGGGTGCGCTTAAGGACCACTTCCGCCCAGAGTTCCTCAACCGCCTCGATGACATCGTGGTGTTCGACGTGCTCGGAAAGACCGCGCTCGCTGACATCGTCGAGAAGCAGGTATCGGAAGTGATCGCGCGCTTGGGCAGCAAGAGAATCACGCTCACGCTCGCTCCTGAGGTGCGTGCGTGGCTCGCCGAGAAGGGGTACAACCCGCAGTACGGCGCACGGCCCCTGAAGCGCGTGATCCAGGACAAGATCCTCACCCCTATAGCGACGCTTATGGTGGGCCAGGGAGTGATGGAGGGCGGCACGGTAAATGTGACTATGAGAAATGGCGAGCCGCATTTTGAGGTGAAAAAGAGCGCCACGCGCTCGCGCGTGAAGAGCCCGGTG
The DNA here is from genome assembly GCA_035548315.1 of Minisyncoccota bacterium. Lineage (GTDB taxonomy): Bacteria > Patescibacteriota > Minisyncoccia > Phycocordibacterales > Phycocordibacteraceae > C7867-001. The sequence goes on along the minus strand of DASZTF010000089.1, from coordinate 1,087 downwards.
CAGGCGTAGAGCCGGTTTGCGCAAATAGGGCACATTTGCTAGAGTTTGGCCATGTCGCAGGATCACCTCATAAAGCTCAAGTCCACGAAGTCGGACCACGTCTACTACACGCGCAAGAACCGTAAGAAGGTCGAGCGCAAGATCGAGGTCACGAAGTACGACCCCACGCTCCGCAAGCGCGTGGCCTACAAGGAAGCGAAGAAATAATATCAAGCAAAACGCCCCAAACGGGGCGTTTTGCGTTCAGTCACTCGCTTTAATTTAAATTAAAGGAGAGGAGCTTTGGCCACGAGGCAGGAGCGGTTTTGATGAAGAGGTCGGGTTCTGACGCAAGCTTCTCGGCGATCCATGCGGGACTCACCCAGCGTAGCTCATCGACTTCTTTAGGCTCGACGGTGAACGATTCGATCGGAAGGTCGACGGTGGCGAAATACCACTGCGAAAAATATTCGTTACGACCGTGGCTGCGGTGGTAGGGTCCGGGGCGTAGCGCGGACGCTGCGATCTCGATACCTAATTCCTCCTGAATTTCCTTCACCATATTTTGCTCGTAGCTTTCGCCCTCTTCCACGGTGCCGGCTACTGCGGGACCCCACTTACTGGCGTCATATTTTTTGCTCGCGGCGCGCTTGGCCAGGAGGACTTCTCCCTGGCTGTTAGTGAGCCAGAGCGCAGATACACGCACGATATCGGTGGGCAGGAGTTCTCCACGTTCCTTAGTAGCGATCACTTCATCCGACTCGTTCACCACGAGATATTTCATGGGCGGGCCCAGTAGGAATCGAACCTACACTAACGGTTTTGGAGACCGTTGTACTGCCACTATACGATGGACCCGGTACGCCTAGCCTAGCAGAAAGCAGCGTGTGGGTAAACGACGCCTTCAGTGCTGAAAGCTCGCTACAATAGCTTTATGCATTCGGCACTCCTCGCCGCAGTCGGCAGCTTCACGGGCCCCATCGTCCCCACCGACATACAAAACTGTCCGGCAGGCTTCGGTGGCCTCACCGAAGTGGTGGGCGGCGCCTTGGGCCTCATTATCTCGCTCGGCATCCTTATCGCCGTCCTCGTGCTCGCGTATGGAGGC
>DASZTF010000088.1:0-7992 GCA_035548315.1 Minisyncoccota bacterium | reverse complement strand
CAACTGCACCATCCGGTTTTCGATGTCGTACGTCGCCGTCACCGTCCCCGCTCCCGGCACGGGCACGCCCGTCTGGTTTCCGTTCGCATCGTAGCTGAATCCGTTGATGTGGTTGGTCGCCGTATCCACCGATTGCGTCAGCGTTGGCCCACTGCCCGCCGTCACGTTCTTCTGCAGTAGGTTCCCAAAGCCGTCAAACACGTAGCTCTGCCCCCACGCCGTCCCACCGGTTGCCGACGCCGCCGCAATCCTTCCCAGCGCATCATACGTGTAGCTCACCGTCTGCCCGCCGCTGGTCATCGAGGCGATCTGTCCGTTGTTCGTGCTCACCGGATACCTGTACGTCACCGTCTCGGCCGGGGACGTGATCCCGGTCAGTTGGTTCAGATTGTTGTAGCTTCGCGTTTCCGTCCCACTCCCTAGTCCCGTTCCCGGCATGCCTAGCGACGTGATCTGGTTCGCCGCGTTGTACACCGTGTTGTTGGCGACTGTCTGGCTGGTCCCGTCCGTTCGCGTCATCGTCGAAAGCCGGCCCATCGCATCGAAGCCGTTCGTATAGGAGGGTCCCGCCACCGGCGTCGGGTTCTGGCATCCCGGCCCGCCGCATCCGGACAGCAATGGATAGCTCGCCGACGTCATTCTTCCCTCGTTGTCATAAGTATAGTTCGCCGTGAACGTCAGCGAAGCGCTCGGCGTGATCTGCTGCACCTTCCACGCCCTGGTCACGCCGAACTGCTTGCTGGTCACCTCTCCCGGCGAGGAGTAGCTATAGGTGTCCGTATAACTGTCGTTTTGCAGTCCGCTGCCCGCATCGGCGTTCATTCCCGTGTACTGCGCCTGGCACAGCCTCCCCTGCCCGTTCGCGCAGCCGGTCGCCGTATCGTAGGTGAGGGTGGTTCGCTGTGGCACATTCTCTGTGAACGTCGCCCCGCTCAGCGTGCCACGCTTGACTATCGTCACCCTTTTCAGCGAATCGTACGTGTACTGGACTTGTTGGCTCTTGGCATCCGTCTTCGTCGCCAGCGTCCCATCGCTATTGTAAGTGTAAGTGACCGTCCCATTTTCCGGATTCGTCGCGCTGAGCAGATATGCGCCCACCGCGCCGCTCCCGTTTGTGTAGTTGAACGTCCGGTACTGATCCTTGGTCACCGGACTCGCCGGCGTTCCGGTCACCGTCTGCTGATGGACATTCGTTAAGTGCCCCAGTAAGTCGTACGAGTACCACGTCCAATTATCTTTCGTGCGGTCCGTCGGGAAAGTCGGATTGGGCTCGCGCACCGTCGTTAGGTTCCCCAGCGCATCCGTCACCGTCTGCTTCCACTGCCCCGCCGGATCGACGACCTGCGTCACGCCAACCCAATACTGGTAGGTCGTGTGGCTCGCCCCGTCCGGCAGCGTCACCTGCGTCGTGCGCCCCAGGCCGTCATAGACGTACGACGTAGCCGGAACCGGCGACGGCGGGCTGTTCGGATTATAGGGCTGCGTCACGCTGTACAGTTTGCCCATCGGCGAGCAGCCGCACGGCCCGTACACCGTATCCACTTCCGATACCGCCGTGCTCCCGTTCCCCTGGATCACCGAAACCGTCCGTCCCAGTCCGTCCAGCACCGTCTTCGTCCACCGCCCGTTCACCGTCGCCGTCGTCGTAAATGGAGGCGTCGTGTTGTAAGTGTAAGTCGTCACGGCCCCGTATACCGAGGTACTGGTAAGCGGACGCCCATAAGCGTCGTTGGTAGTGCCGGCCGTCGCGTTGTTCGGCGCCGTGACCGAGTTCACGGTCTGCGCGGCCGTGTAACCCAGCGTCGTGGTGAGGCTCGATACGCCATTGGGAGTGATCGTGGTTGGCACCGAGTTCGTCGCCGTGTCCGGCGTGTACGCCACGCTCAATCCGTTGGTGTTCGTCGAAAGCGGCACGCCCGTGATGTCATGAACGGATGTGGAGGTTCCCTGTAGCGTCGTTTTGCTGCTCAGGTTTCCACGCACGGTAAAGGTCGTCGAATAGGCCGCGTCGTGCAGCCCGGGACTCGACACGTCCTGCAAACTGATACCGTCGTAACTATTGGTGGTCAGCGTCACCGTATGCGTTCCATCGCTCATCGTGCTCGTGTACAGGCGATTGAATAAATAGTTCGTGGCGTACGCCTGCTTGCCCGTCTGCGTGTAAACGTACGTATTCGTGTAGGTGCGGACCGGCGTGGTCAGATTGCCATAGTCATAGATCTGCATCTGCGTCAGGTTGCCGTGCGCATCCAGCGTCTGCGTGGTTTCCTTCTGCGTTTGCGTGGCGAGCCCCTGATCCACTGTCGTCAAATCCGCCGAAATATAGGGATTGCCCGCGCCATCCAGGCTCCAGGTGTAATCGTCCCGCGTGCCGCCGCTTACGCCCACCATGCGATTCTCAAAAGCCGTGGTCAGTCCGGCGTCCGGTTGCGAGGCGTCGGTCTCGAAGAACCACGCCTTCTCGCCCTTCCCGTCCGGATCGTCGAGCGTGGTGGAGGAGTGAATGGGCAGGCTCTGTGTTGCCGTTCCAGAATTGAAAGGATAGGTGATTTGCCCGGTTCCGTTGGCTCCCGCCGCCAGATAGCGGTTGTTCACCTCCGGCTGCGAAATCGAGCCGGGATATTGATAGTTCAGATAATCCCAGGCGAGGTAGCCGCCCGTGGGGAGATGCGCAAACCACAGCAGGCCGTTGTTCTGCGGCGTGTATTGGAAGCTCGTCGTCGTGTTGATCCCGCTCACCGTCACGCTCGCCAGCAAGGTCGTATTCGGAAACGCCGTCCCGAGCGGCGCTACCAGGGGCTGATTCGTGTTGTAGGTGAACGTGTAATGCTCCGGCGTGCCGATCATATTTGTGATGGACGTCAGATGTGGAATCGTATCGGTGTTATAGACAAACTGGTAGGTCACTCCTCCGGTCAGCAACTGCGGGGCGCGCACATCCAGAATGTAGTCGATCCGGGAGCTAGAATTGTTCCAGCCCACGCCGTTGCCGGGAAAGTAGGCGACCTGAATCTGGTTGCCGTTGCTGTCCTCGATCGTTGTCGGGTACATCGTTCCCGCGTCCGGCTCCGTGCCCGCCGCCGTGCAGCCGAATTGCCAGGTGCTTCCGTCGCGGAAATGCAGGATGCCGGTGTTGGCGTCGTACGCCGCATAGATGCCGTTCTTCGAAGTCCATACGTTCCCGCTGTTCTGGTCCAGCCGGTAGCGCGCTCCGCTCGAATCCGTGAACTGATAGTAAGCCACCGTCGAATAGTTCGCGTATACCGGAATCAATGCTCCGAACTGCAGCGTCCATCCGTACCCGTAGCCCACGTCCGCCCCCAGGTTCCAGGCGCCCGAAGGGGTTTGCAGCCAGTTCTCCGAGTTGTAGACCAGCGCCAGGCCGGCGCCGAGCCCGCGCGTTTTCGCCGTTAATAGCGGAATGCTGTAGTTCAGGTTGTGCGACCGGACGTCGATGTTCTCGCCCGTTCCGCCCCAATATGTGCCCAGCGACTGCACGCCCACGCGGTTCGGATCGATATACCCGGCGGCGGGAGTGGTCACCGAAAAGCTCGTGCCGGTGACGTTATAGTGGTAATCGCTCGCGTAGATAATGTAGTTATAAGTCGTGGAAGGGCTTACGGTTGTGTCTGAAAACGAGGCGTTGCGCGTAGAGAGAATCCACACTCCATTCCGGACAATGCTGTAGCTGAGCACTCCAGTTCCGTTGGCGTCGTCGGTGGTTCCCGTCCATTGCACATCGACGTGATTGGAGAATGCCATCGGCTGTATGCCGGACGCGAGGACCGCGGTTGGAGCGACGTTGTCGTGCGGCCCCAGATCGGCCTCCGCGATGCTGTTTCCCGCCGGTGTGTTGTAGGCGCCCACGCCGGGCTGTCCGGTTGTGAGCAACTGCGCCCCGGAAACCGGCACAAGGAACACGGACGCTCCGTTGACAAGCACGCCCAGGGCATTAGCCGTATCCATAAAGAAGCGCAATTCCGTGCTGGCGGCGCAGACAATGGAAGAGCTGGCAAGCAAGGTCTTGGCCCCCGACGTCAACAGGTAAAGCGCCAGAGTCGCCGAACAACTGGAGCTCCCAACCACCGGATTTTGCAGTTCCAAAGCATACGCCGTGCCTGCCGCCGTGGGGCCGGACAGGGCGTTATTGCCGGCGAGAAGGTACGAGACGTAGGTTCCTCCCGACGCGGCCAGTTTTACCACGGTTCGCACTTCGTATTTGTTAGCGTCCGGTCCCTGAACGGCCAGTTTGGAAATCAAAGAGCCGCTTGCGCCAGAGGGCGCGGTTAGGCCGGATGCGCCGCCGCTGAGCGTCCCGTTCTGGGTCCAGTTCGTTGCGTTGATCGACGAGAAAGTTTCTTTGTAGTAATATGTGTATCCAGTCGCGCCCTGGCCTCCACCGGGACAGTTTACGACGGTGCCGTAGCTTGGAAGAACATAGGACGCGCCATTCACGTAAACATTTACTTGGTGTTCTTTCCATCGGTAAGCTGATAGGGCGTTGCAATACTGAAGCCGTGGTTTCCGTTCCCGTAGCCCAGATTGTATAGATCCTGCCGGAACTGATTCGCGGGGATCGTCATCAGGAAAGCGCCATTGTCGTAAAGATCGACATTCAGCGAAACGTTTGGCTGTGTCGAGTCCCAGACCCAGCCCGAGATGGTGGTGCACGTCGCCTGGTCAACCCAGCCGGCGTAGGAAGCGGCGGAAGCGGACCCGGCGCAGAAGAGTGCGGCGGCCAATGCCGCTCCAATGAACGTCAGATGAGCGCGCATCACTGCACCGCCACGCGGAGGTCGCTCAATTGAAAGTCTTTCTTATACTGCTGGAAGGATGACTGAATGTCGCTTGTCTTACTATTCCAAGCGGCGAAGGACTTCGCAGCACCATCGGCCAGCACGTCCTTGAAAGCGTCCCGATTCGTGGCGACCAACTGCACCAGGGCGGTCTTCCCGTCGTCGCTGAGGGTGTAGCTGAAGGCGATGATTCCATCGCGCCGCGCGGCTACAGCTTTATCGGGAGCCGGGGCGGGAACGTATTTCGGGCGGAAAGGGTCCGCCGCCGTGCCCGAACCAATCATCGGCACCGCGGCCCACACTCGAAAGTACGACTGAGCGGGATCGACGCTGCGCGCGGCGCTCCCTTGCCCAAATGCGCACAGAGAGCCACTTACAGTAAGCAGAAATACACAACAAAAGCGAGACACTTCCCCTCCCAAAAGTACTAAGGTAAAAGATATTTTGTTTCTACCAACAAACCAACCGGGCCATTATCAATCCGGCGCTGAGTCGTGTCAAGGCAAAAAATTACATGAGATAAGTCGCCCCAGACTGTGCGGACACCTCGTTGGCCGGTTTTGCATCCCCTTTGCGCCGCCGTGGGCAAGAAGATGGGCTCCAAGTGCATCTCACCAGGCGCGAGGACGGCGAGCGCGTTTACTCGATCGAAGCTTAGAAGGGGCTGGACCCCATTCCCACGCGCCGCCGGGTTCAAACTCGGCGGCGTCTTTCGTCGCTGAGGAATGATCGGGCTCATGCGGGCTTCCTCCGGCGCTCTTTGGAGATCTCTTCGAACGTTCTTCGGTCTCCATCGAGCATTGCCTTCCCGCCACTCACTCTTGCCAGCGATGCACCACCACGTCGACATACTTTGGATCGAGTTCGATACCGTAGCAGATCCGCTCGGTCAGCTGCGCCGCGGCGAGCGTGGTGCAGCGTGGGATTCCTCTCGGGCATCGTCCGTCTGTTCGTCAAGGGCGCGACGGAGCTACGAATCCGTTGTTAACCCTGCGCCAATTATCGCGAACTACGTATATTCCGTGCTCACCGGTCGAGTCGTTCACCCTGTAATAGACGTGATTTAACAGAAGGGTGTCTGTGTCGAAGAACGCTCGCTTTCTTCGCACCACCTCGGCCGAACGCCCACGCACGGGACCATAGAGGTCGTACACATCAAGGATTCGTCCGACGGCCGCGGCTGGATTCGCGGCATTGATTTCGACACGGCGCAGAAGCAGGACTGGATGCCTTATGCCAGCTACCATAGCTGTGAAGATGCCTTCGGGCGAATCGTCGACGAGGGATTCCAGAAGATCTTCGTTTTCTGAAGTCAAAGTGACGCCTTGAGCCCATGGCTTGGCCCCGTCGAAGACGACAGCGCCTTCTGTCTGAATGTCCAACCGGACCTTGTTCGGCGCCTGCCTGGTCACTGTAACGCCCTCCGTTGCGCCGTTACGCGTCAGGGCGCCCGTCACCACAAGCTGCTGGCCTTGCGGAATGGCCTGCATCACTTGTACTTGCGCGGATGCGGCGATTTCCAAGGTGAAAACGACGATCACCCTCAGCGCCATATCCCACCCAGAGAGCGTCCGTCCGTACTGGCGTTTCATCTCAATCATTCCTTCCCGGGACACCATCATCTGCGTCCAGGCTGCGGCGTGGTTACGCCTGTTATCCGATAGCTAAGGACCTGTTCACTTCCAATCGCAGCCGTCTTCAGGCTCGCCGAAACCCCTTGAGGGGAGACCGGCGCGCCCGATCCGGCGTCGATGGCAAGATTCGCCCCTGCGATGTAGGGCTGAAGGGTTATCTGCGATGGGACGGCCATCACGAATTCGAGATTTCCATTTCCGCCGGAACGAAGATGGGCGCGATGAAAGAGTCCGTCGGCCGTCCATACCCCCGTAACGAGGTTTGTTGGACCGCGCATCCAATCGGTCACCGGTACAAGGTTCTTCGGGTCCGCCACGCGAATACGGAGAACCGTACCCTTGTGCATCACAATCGTGTTACCCGATACGTGCTGACCCGCTTGAAGCACAATAACCGGCGGCCGCAGCGCCCAAGCGCAAGTCATAATTAGGCCGCTGTTCGGTGGAGCATTCGGACAGAGCTTATACGTGGCTGGGATGAGGCTGTTGAACGAATATGCTCCGGCCACGCCGGTGGCCGTGCCCCCACCGGGCGGAACAGAATCGTTTGGGCTGGCTGACGAACGTGTGTAGGTAACAAACACGCCCACCAGCGGCTTACCATCGTCGCCAACCACGGTCCCGGAAATCTGGCCCGGGCTGCCCGCCAGCTGCGCCTGAAGAAGGGCAGCGGCCCCAACTACCAGCATGGCAGACACGCGTCGGAAGATAGTCGCTGACATCCTGCTCCTTTTCTAGTTACTGACAGTAACGGACATGCTGGTATACGACCACGTTTGGCCGCCGCCCTCGGCATCAATCAGCAACGTGTGCTGGGAAGTCCCGGCGTACGGCGATGTATTCCAATTGAATGTGAATCCCGGAGCCGAGCAATCTGAACGCCCGGGATACTGCGTGCAAGGGTTGTATTGGCCGCCGGTTCGTGGCACCCTCGAGATGAGATTTGACGATATCTGTGGGTTCGTGCTGGCAATGAGTACGCCGTCCAGGTATGCGTCCATCTCGTAAATTGGTCCGAGATTTGCCGCGACGGTGTTGTCGATAGCCCAGCCGGTGATCGCGGCGACGCCAGACAAGGCGCAAGGGCAGCAGGTGGCGGACGCGTTCACCGAGACGTTCAGCTATACCGGGCCGGGCGAGGTGACGGCGAAGCAATGGGGCGTGGTGCGGGACTTTCCCTACACGAATCCGCAGGGCGTGTTGACGCACACAACCGCCGGTTTCACCTTGAGCCAGAGCTACACTTGGGATGGCGAAGGGCGAATGAGCACCAGCAGCTATCCGAGCGTTACGGTGTGCGGGTATACAACGTCCTGCCAGGCGGGCAGCACGGTGGCGGGGCCAGCGTTTTCCTACGGGTATCTATGATTGTGTCAACTGAAAAGTTGACGCATGAGTGGTTTTTGCCTTTGGGTTTTCGGGGGCGCGTGAGAACGGGGAAGGCTTGGGGCACACGAGGGCCTGACGCCGTTCTCAGAGATGTTTTGACGGGGTGGCGGTCTTTTTCTTGGGCACGCGGCGCGGCTTTTGAATGCTCTCCGCAAACTCGTCCAGTCCCTCCT
>DASZTF010000087.1:0-2987 GCA_035548315.1 Minisyncoccota bacterium | reverse complement strand
CAGCCTGCGTGCGTCGGAAACTTCCATCCCACCGAATCGACCGCGCCACTTGTAGAAGGTGGCGTCACTGAACCCGTGCTTACGGCACAGCTCCTTCACCGCTACGCCACTCTCGGCTTGCTTCAAAAACCCGACGATCTGTCCCACAAGGCCTGAAGCCCGACCCTGCTTGCAAAGGCACTGAACTCAGGGTGCTGCCGAAACGTTCGCATTTGAGGCATCCATATCTGCGGCAAAAGCTCGTCACGGGCATGGCGCCCTGCTGCTCGAAGGACGTCAGCGCGCGATCCGCGATATCGAGCGCCAAGGCAACGTCGCGACGTATTCATCAGGCAGCCGTATACCGCATCTCGCCTTTCGCATTTTCCGCGCTTTGATGGTTGCCATGGAGACAAGGAGTGATGGCCCGATCATGTCTCCGTCCTTGTCCATCGCAAACGGTAAACTACACCCCATACGCAGAAATGTCGCAGGAACAGCTCAGTTGGAAAGTGCTGCAAAAATAGCGGTTTGGCGCAAAAACGCCGATATTTCAGAGGGGCGGAAAATCAGCGTCGCCCCAATGATGGACTGGACCGACTCTGCGAATCTCGTTTGTTCAGTCAAATAGTTAGCGCGTTCTGAAAACCGCCGTAGCCTTTACGTAGCCTCTCTCCGAGTCGCTGCTCCGACGTCGGTTCGTCAGTTCTTTCCGCGTATCGGGAACTGCAGATTCACGCCGGCGAATACCTGGAACTTCGGTTGACCCGCCCCCCGATGGTCCACCGTCCATTGCGGCTCAGCGAAGAGATTAATCGTCGTGCCACTCGACCGAACGAAGACCTTGCCCGCGCCGGCACCAATCGGAACGACGTGCGTGTTGCGCTCGAAATCCCAGGTCATAGTCGCCGTTGAGCGCAGATACCACGCGCGCGGCAGGTTGTAGATGAAGAAGGGCTGGAAAGACAAACTGTTCTGATCTGCGCGGTCGTTGTCGCCTGCGAAGGACTGTTGCCATGTGAGGAGACCGCCGAGAAGCCCCCATTTCTTTGGGGCAATCATGATAAGCGCGAGCCCTGCTTGCAACTTGCCGGTTCCTGTCTCGTCTTCTGATGCCGTGGGCAGGGTCAGTTGCGGACCTAGTCCGATCTCGACGCCGCCGGCTTTGAAAGGAAACAGATCGATGAGATTGAGATCGCCCAGCCCGGTCGTGTTGCCGCTCGCTGTGGGAGCGGTCACGACCGGCAACGTGAAGCGGAACAATTGCCCGGGACCGAAGAGACGATGCGGGATGAGGCCTCGGAAGAGAAATGCATTGGTGTCCTCGGAGCTGTCGTAGAGCTCCGGCGCCCACTGGTCCTGAAAATTGATTGTGATCTTCGGCGTCAGAGGATTGTTGGCCTCATTGGCCTGCTCGGAGGATGCGCGCTGCGCGATAGCCGCGGAGCAGAGGAGAAGGCCGAGCACGGCGAGTGATGCGGCTGCCTGCAGGCGAATCACAATGACGATCCTTTACCGTGGCCCGTTCTTTTTGGCGAGAGTCGGCTCACTCTACGTTCAGCAACTGGAAATCGCGTTCGCTGATGATTCGGTCGGACCAATCCGTCGTTCCATTGGCCGAAAGACCCACGCTGCCGTCATCGCATCTTCTGGGGCTCGACCATTCGAGGCTGCGATCCTGCTCCCAAGGTCAAGCGTAGTCCCGAGGTCCAATTGAGGCGGTGATCGCCGCAGTGGCAATTAGAGCGTGGTAGCTGCCGGAAGCATCCGAAGGGGTGATCGCAGCTGATGCACGACAGACCGACCGCCTCGCCGCAGAGCCGGTTCACCGGAGAGACCGCCATGCCGAAGCCTTTCAAGGGAACCATCAACCTCGACGTCCGCAACTCCAAAGCCGATTGGTCGGCCTTCCTGGCCGACAAGGCCCCGAAAGATGCGCCGAATGTTCTCGTGATTCTGTACGACGACACCGGATGCGCCGCGTGGTCTCCCTATGGCGGTCGTATCAACATGCCGACGATGGATCGCCTCGCGAAGAACGGGCTGACGTATTCACAGTGGCACACGACGTCCGTTTGCTCGCCGACGCGTTCGTGCTTCCTTACTGGGCGCAATCACCATGAGAACGGGTTCGGGACAATCGCCGAGTCGGCCTGCGGCTTCCCCGGCTACAACGGCCACATCCCGAAGGAGAACGCCACGATCGCCACCGTCCTGCGCGATGCCGGATGGAGCACATTCTGGATCGGCAAGAATCACAACGTTCCCGTCGACGCGTTCGATATGGGCGCATCGAAGAAGGAGTGGCCGCTCGGGCTCGGCTTCGATCGTTTCTACGGCTTCCTGGGCGGTGAGACGAACCAGTGGTATCCCGAGCTGATCGAGGACAATCACTTCGTCGAGCAGCCGTCGACGCCCGAACAGGGCTACCACTTCTCGAAGGACATTGCCGACAAGGCGATCAGCTTCATCCGGGATTCAAAGCAGTCGCAACCCGAGAAGCCGTGGTATCTCTGGTATTGCCCCGGCGCGAACCATGCTCCACATCATGCGCCGAAGGAATACATCGAGAAGTACAAGGGCAAGTTCGACGACGGCTATGAAAAGTATCGCGAGTGGGTGCTCACAAGGATGATCGAGCGCGGCCTCCTTCCGAAGAACACGAAGCTCACGCCGATCAATCCGATGACGAAGGGCACGTTCGCGGAGAGCGACGCAGTCCGACCGTGGGAGACGCTCTCCGCAGAGGAGAAGGCGCTCTTCTGCCGGATGGCAGAGGTGTTCGCGGCGTACTCCGAGTACACAGATGTGCAGATCGGCCGGCTGATCGACTACCTGGAGGAGTCCGGCCAGCTCGACAACACGCTCATTTTCTACTGCGCCGACAACGGCGCTTCGGGCGAGGGCAGTCCCAATGGCTCGGTGAACGAGATCAAGTTCTTCAATGGTTATCCGGACGAAATCAAGGAGAACATTTCGATGATGGACAAGCTCGGCTCGCCGAGTAC
>DASZTF010000086.1:0-1979 GCA_035548315.1 Minisyncoccota bacterium | reverse complement strand
AACATCCCGGGCCTGACCACCGACATCGATAACGATCCGCGTGGCGCGGCAGCCAACCTTGGCCGCTACGACATCGGCGCCGATGAGTTCGCATCGGTGGTGCGGAACAACGATGTGCAGGCGGAGGATATCGTCGCACCGTTCGGCTATCGTGCCTCGACGGGGCAGTACTCCGATGCGGAGTATGTGATGGCGGACTCGGCAGTCGACGTGATGGGCCGCTTCCGGAACCTGGGTGGTCTGCCGCAGTCGTTGAACACGCTGACGATGACGCTGGACTACTGGAACGGTGCAAGCTGGGTGAGCACGGGCGTGAGCTCGTCGCGCACGATGAGCTTCAACGTGACGGAAGTCAAGGCGGTGGACTTCGGGATGATCGCGCCGCAGTCGCTGCTGCAGCTCGGCATGAACGATGCGTTCTACGGTCAGAGCCCGAACGTGACGCCGATCTACCGGATCCGGATTACCTCGAGCACGGACGACAACAACCCGAACAACACGTACGAGAAGTTTGTACGCTTCTACGTGCGTCGTTCGACGCGGTACGCCCTGGTCTCGGTGGAGACACGTCAGGCAGCGATGCCGGCATCGGCGGTTGACAAGTCGAACAAGCTGAATACCGATACGCTGCTTGCAGCGCTGACGTACATCAACTGGGATCGAGCCAACGGCGTCGGCGCCGAGGACTTCGATCTGTTCGACCGCGACAAGTGGCCGCTGCAGGATCTGAACTACAGTCCGTGGCGGATCATCATCTGGGAGCAGGGTGCCGAGACGCAGGGTCTGGAGCCGGAGGAGCGTGCAGCGTTGAAGACGATGCTGGACAGCCGCGACATGTACAACCGCTCGAACCTGATCATTGCGGGCCAGGATGTCGCCCGGATCCACGATGTGGCGTTGACGGCAGTCAACGGCCAGATAGCGGACCAGGACTTCGTGCGGAACTACCTGCGCGGTCAGTACAAGGGGAACACGAACCCCGCGAACTACTCGGGTCTGAAGGTGAAGGGTGTGTCGATCAACGCCGGCCGCTACGAGCAGATCGTTGCGACGGGTGTAGCGGGCGACAACCCGCCGTTCCCGGGAGTTGTGACTCCGACGACGGGAGACGGCATCGGCCGTCCGACGCACTTCTACACCGATCAGGTGTTCGGTGCGTACACGGACTCTTCGTCGGGCGTTTCGACGGCGGGCTCGAAGCGGAACGTGATCTACTACGCACAGGACTGGCGTCACTACGGTCGGTACACGTTCGAGGCTCAGAAGTCTGGAGCGCAGCGCCTGCTTCTGGCGGCGCTGGACTTCGTGAACCAGTATCAGGGCGTGCAGCCGGTGAAGGTGACGGCGTTCAAGGCCTACCAGAGCGGCCGGAAGGCGGTGAAGGTGGACTGGACGACGGCATCGGAAGTGGATGTAGCGTCTCTGGAGATCGAGCGTGCGGTGATCGAGCATACGGAGACGGGAGGAATGGTGGAGGGGACGTACAGCGTGATCGACCGTCGGAGCCCGGCGGGCACGGCAACGCGCGGCTCGCGGTACACGGTTCTGGATCCGAACGTGGATGCGGGAGTGGAGTATCGTTATCGTCTGGTGAGCGTTGGGCTGGATGGCTCTCGAACAACGGACGCGTACGATCAGGTGAAGGTGACCGGGAGCACGGAGGCAGCAGGCTTCTCTCTGAAGCTGATGCCGAACCCGACGAGCAACTACACGACGGTTGATCTTCAGATGCCGCAGGCGATGAAGGCTCGTGTGGAGTTGTTCGACAACACGGGTCGTCTGGTACAGGTACTAGCCAACGGAGATTTCGAGAGCACGACGCGGATCGAGATCAACGTGTCGGATCTGGCGTCGGGCGTGTACACGGTACGTGTGCAGGCGTCGACGGGAGCGATCCTGACGCAGAAGTTGACGGTACAGAAGTAGGCGGAAGCCTTCGATAGCATGATGAAGCGCGGGCCCTCGTTCAGCAATGGACG
>DASZTF010000085.1:0-1607 GCA_035548315.1 Minisyncoccota bacterium | reverse complement strand
CGCTTTGGAGAGGTGGCAGAGTGGTCGAATGTACCTGACTCGAAATCAGGCGTACGGGTAACCGTACCGTGGGTTCGAATCCCACCCTCTCCGCCAAAAGTCGAAATAAGCCGCTGGATTAAGCGGCTTTTTTCTTGCCTGTGACCCGTCCTGAAATGAGTTGACACCTTTTCACCCAAGAAAAGGCGCCCTCATGAATTCGAGGATCAAACGCACTCAGCGCGACTACACGCTGGACTTTAAGCTGTCGGTGGTCGAGCAGGTAGAAAAAGGCGAGCTGACCTACAAGCAAGCTCAGGAGCGCTACGGGGTCCAGGGCCGATCGACTGTGCTGGTGTGGCTCCGCAAGCACGGTCGGCAAGACTGGCGAGATGACGCATCATCAACACCCATGCCTACCAAGCCCAGACCGCTGACCCCGGAACAACAGATCAAAGCGCTGCAAGTCCAACTGCATGAAGCCAACGAGAAGGCCCGCCTGTTCGAGGCGATGCTCAACGTGCTCAAGCAGGACTATGGGGTACGCGTCGTAAAAAAACCTTTGGGCAAGTCCTCGCGCAAAAGCTCGTCCCCGGACTGAGCGTGGCGAAGGCTTGCCGTTACTTGGGCTGGAGCCGGCAGGCGTATTACCAGGATCGCCAACGGCAAGGGGCACGGGTCACCCGGCACGAAGCCGTGGTGCGCCAAGTCCAGGAGGTGCGCCTGCGTCAGCCGCGCCTCGGGACCCGCAAGCTGCACCACCTGCTGCGCGAACGTTGGCAGGCCCAAGGCATCACGCTGGGGCGCGATGCCCTGTTCGGCATGCTCGGACGGGCCCGGCTGCTGGTGCCACCCAAGCGGGCATATCACAAGACCACGAACAGCCATCACCGCTTCCGCCGGCATCCCAACCTGCTCAAGCCGGGGCCGCTGCAGGTGAAGATCGACCGCCCCGAGCAGGTCTGGGTGGCCGATATCACCTACCTGCCGACCCAGCAGCAGTGCGTCTACCTGAGCCTGGTCACCGATGCCTGCTCGCGCAAGATCGTCGGCTGGCACGTGCATGGCACCCTGCAGACCGAAGGGGTGCGCAAGGCGCTGGAGATGGCCTTGCGGCAGCGGCAAAGCACCCTGCCACTGATCCACCACTCCGACCGCGGCATTCAGTACTGCGCCGAGCCTTATCAGCAACTGCATCGTCAGCACGGCATCCGCTGCTCGATGACCGATGGCTATGACTGCTACCAGAATGCGCTGGCCGAACGCGTCAACGGCATCTTGAAAGGGGAGCTACTGCTGCATCGACCCAGCGACCTGCGACAGGCTCGGCAGATGGTTGAACAATCCGTGGCCATCTACAACGGCGAGCGACCTCACTTGTCCCTAAAATACAGAACGCCCGATGAGGTCCATCGGGCGTTCTTCCGGCAGGACAAACCTGTCGCTTTACCGTCCCAACAGGTGTCAACCTAAATCAGGACGGGTCACCGTGCGGGCAGGGCCATCGCTCAGCGCCGCAGCCGCGCCAGCTTGCCGGGCACGCCGTCCCAGCGCGCCGCGTCCTCCAGCGCCGGCTTCTTCGCCGCCAGCACCGGCCACTCGCGCGCCAATTCCGCGTTGATGGCCAG
>DASZTF010000084.1:0-44992 GCA_035548315.1 Minisyncoccota bacterium | reverse complement strand
AACCGGCGCTACATGCAACTTGAGGGCCTGCAAACCCTGAGCGATACTGCACCCACTCGGCTGCCCGCTGTGGCTCGCTGAGTGACGTGCATCTCAGCCTGTCCGGGCTATGGACTTACACCACGTCGAGGGACACGACCCTCGTTCGTTTCCTCTTTTCGAACGAAACCGAAGAAACGCTTGAGCTTGCTCATACAACTTTAGTGGATCCACTGGCTCGCCGCAGCTATGACAAGACGTTGGAGGTCTTCCAGTTGTACGGGATTCCGCCTGCGTAGGCTGTCTCCGGGAGTCTGTCCTGAATGTTGTGTGAGGCATGACATGACCGACCAAGAGAATTTGTGCCAAGCAGAACGAAGCAGAAGAACGCGGAGATCGCCGCCCGGAGCGCGGCGCTGCCGAAGATTCCCAAGGAGCTGATGGACCAGATCGTCGCCGGATCCATGACCGGCGAGGAAGTCAACGCCGCCACGCTGGCGTTCAAGAAGGCGCTGATCGAGCGCGTGATGGGCGCCGAGTTGGGCCACCATCTCGGCCAAGCGGACGCTGAATCGAACGTCACGCCCGAGAGAGCCGTGATCACGAGCGCATTCGCCGGAATCGAGTTCGAATCGTTCCCGGTTGGCGGCGATCAGGAATTCTTAAGCAACGGTAGTCGGTCAGTATTCTGTCCGGGTAGACGAAACCGGGAATGTTCGCCCGTGAAGCCGCGCTGCGCGCGCAGCTCCTGCCACAGGATGCGCGCCGAGTAGCCGACCTCCGCAGCTCGCTCCATGAGCCACTCGCGATGCGCATCCAGCAGGCTGGCCGCTGCCTCGTGGCTGTAAGGCCGCCATGACGCTTGCCGCAAGCAGGTGCGTACCGTCTTGCGATCGAGCTCCAGCTCACGCGAGATGGCGCGGTCGCGCAGGAGGCGTTACAGCGCATTGCGCGCATCTGGCGCGCCGAACGCGAGTTCGTCGACATGCCCGCGGCGCAGCGGCTGGCCGCGCGCGAGTCATACATCCCCACCGCAGCGGATTTGTTAAGCGAAAAGACCCCATGGGCCCAATCGTGTGGGGCAATAGGCGGCAAAGGAACGGCCAAACGAGCGTGTCGGTTTGCGCTTACTCGATGGACTGCTTCGAAGGCGCGTGCGAGAGCGATGGCCAAGCGCCGTGCCCAAGTCCATGATCGAGACGAAACTCTCGGGTGCGTGTTCTCACGGCCCCGTCGTCGCGCAAGCCGCGCGTAGCAAGGCCTGCCGCTGATGCGGCGGAAGCGATTCGAGCAGCCGCGGCGGCATGCCCGCTTGCCGCCCGGTGCTATCCGCGCCGACGCGAACTCCGTCCCCCTGGGGACGCGCGAAATACGCCGCGCTTTCCACGGCCATGGCTTGCTGCCGGCAGTGCACCTGGACGGTCGCGATGAAGGAGCGATAGCCGTATCCCGCTGGATGAGGCTGAAGCACGTCGTACGTGACGCGGATCACGGCCTCTCCACTGTCGCCGCGCAGCCGCACGCTTTGCAGGTCGACTTCCACCACCGTCTCGTCGGCGCGGCTGTCACGGCTCGCGAGCGAGAACCACTGGGCCGCCTGCGCGCCGTGGGCGAGCAGCGACAGGAAGACGATGCGGACGATGATTCGTGTTCTCATGGCGCGGACGGCACGGGGACGAATCCACCGCCGATTCTGTCACCACGGGACTGCCGATGCGACACTTGCATGCATGCTGTTGCGAGACGTACTCTTTTCGCAGGGTTTCGGCACGCGCCGAATCTGTACCGGGCTCGTGGAGCAGGGCCTGGTCGCGCTCGACGGCCGGGTGGAAACCGATCCCTTCCGCGACGTTCCGACACAAGTCTTGCAATTCCGCGTGCACGGCGAAAACTGGTCGTACCAGGAACGCGCCTACCTCATGATGCACAAACCCATCGGCACGGAATGCTCGCAGCGGCCCTCCGCCTGGCCGAGCGTGTACACCTTGCTGCCGGCGCCCTTGCGCCAGCGCCCGCGCAAGGGCGCCGCGCCCGGCGTGCAGGCGATCGGGCGGCTCGACCAGGACACGACCGGGCTCCTGCTGCTGTCGGACGACGGCGCTTTCATCCATCGCATGAGTTCGCCGCGCGGCCACGTGCCCAAAGTGTACGAAGCCGTGACGGTGGACGCGGTGAGCCGCGCGCAGATCGACCGCCTGCTGGAAGGCGTGGTGCTCGCCGACGATCCGAAGCCGGTGCGCGCACTGGCGTGCGAGCCCGCGGGCACACACGGGTTGCGCCTCACGCTTTCCGAAGGCAAGTATCACCAGGTGAAGCGGATGATCGCAGCCGTGGGCAACCGCGTGGAGCGGCTGCATCGCTCTCGCATCGGCGGCCTCGCGTTGCCTTCGGACCTCCTGCCCGGCCGGTGGCGCTGGATGAGCGGGGCGGAGCTCGATGCGCTTTCGTGCGGCGATCCCCTCACGCAAGCGCCGCCAGGAACTTCGTGATCGCCTCGTTCGTTCGCCGTGGCTGGTCTCGATGCGGCGAGTGGCCGCACGGGGCGAGGATCTCGGTCGCGAAGAGTCCGAGCGTCGGCTCGATCCCGCGCACCTGATCGAGCGTGCCGTAGGGGTCGTCCTCGCCCTGGATCGCGAGCACGGGCGCCGCGATGCGGCGGCAATCGGCGCGAATGTCGAAGCTGCGAAACGCGGGGCTCAGCCAGATGTCGTTCCATTGCCAGAAGGCGCAGTCCACGTCGCGGTGGTAGCGCTTCAGGCGTTCGCGCAAATCGCCTTTTTCGAATGCTTCGCGCGCGGCTTCGATCGAGCGGATGGAGACATCTTCCACGATCACGTGCGGCGCCATCGCGATGCACGCATGCACGGGGAAGTGGCTCGCGTGAATGAGCGCGATCGTCGCGCCGTCGGAGTGGCCGACGAGCACGGGCCTGTGCACTCCCCAGCGGTCCAGGAGGACCGGCAGGACCTCGATCGCCTCGCGATGCATGTAGTCGGGCGCGAGACGTCCTGTGCCACGCACGTCGGGGATGCTCTCGGACTGGCCGTAGCCGCGGCGCGAATAGACGAAACCCGCGCGGCCCGTCTCGCGGCAAAGCGATTCGGGCCAGTCGCGCCACATCGCGACCGAGCCCAGGCCCTCGTGCAGGAACACGAGCGGTGCGCTGTCCGCGGCATCGCCATCGATACGGTGCACTTCCAGGCGCGCGCCGCCTGCCTCGATCCATTCCATGCGGAGCATGTTAATCGCTGCGCCTACGTCCGACGCGGCCGGGCGCTGTAGCATCGGCGGCATGTCCCTGCTGCTCGATTCGTTCTGGCGCGCCGTGGCGTACTGCCTGCATCCGCGCGTCATCGCCCTCTCGCTGCTGCCGCTCGTGGTGATGGTCGCGGTCGCGATGGGGGTCGGCTATTTCTTCTGGGACTCGGCCGTGAACGCCGTCTTCATGTGGCTCGAGTCGTCGGCGCTCTTCTCGGCCGTGGGCAACTGGCTCGCGTCCATGGGCCTGGGCGGCCTCAGGAACGCGCTCGCCCCGGTGATCGTCGTCTTCAGCGCGACGCCCGTCGTGGTCGTGGGGGTGCTGCTGCTCGTGGCGATGTGGATGATGCCCGCCATTTTGCGGCTCGTCGCGGCCCGCCGCTTCCCGGGGCTCGAGCGCAAGCGCGGCGGCGGCTTCTTGCTGTCGCTCGGCTGGTCGCTCGCCTCGACGCTGCTTGCGGTGCTCGCGATGATCGTGTCGATTCCGCTTTGGCTCGTGCCGCCTCTCGTTCTCATCCTGCCGCCCTTGATCTGGGGCTGGCTCACGTATCGCGTGATGGCGTTCGACGCCCTCGCCGAACACGCCACGCGCGAGGAGCGGCGCGAAGTGTTCAAGCGGCATCGGCACTGGCTGCTCGCAATCGGCATCGCCACCGGCTATCTCGGCGCGGCGCCGAGCGTGATCTGGGCCTCGGGCTTCTTCGCGGTGGCATTCTTCTTTTTCCTGATTCCCCTTGCGATCTGGCTCTACACGCTCGTGTTCGCCTTCGCGTCGCTCTGGTTCGCGCACTATTGCCTCGCGGCGCTTCACGGTCTGAGGGAAGAACAGGCGGTAGCATTCCGGCATGAAGAGCCCATCGCCTGATTTCGGCGTCATCATCGTCGGCGACGAGATACTGTCCGGCAAGCGCGCGGACAAGCATCTGCCCAAGCTGATCGAACTGCTCGCGGCGCGCGGTCTGCAGCTGGCCTGGGCCGAATACGTCGGCGATTCGCGCCCGCGCATCACAGCCGCCTTGCGACGCGCGTTCGATTCGGGCGACGTCGTGTTCTCCTGCGGCGGCATCGGCGCGACGCCCGACGACCACACGCGCCAGTGCGCGGCGGCGGCGCTCGGCCTCGGGCTCGAACTGCACCCGCGCGCCGAAGCGCTGATCCGCGAACGCATGCAGGACGTCGCGCGGGAGCAGGGCGTGCCCTACGAGCCCGACCGCGCGGACAACATCCATCGCCTGAACATGGGTGTGTTCCCGAGCGGCGCGGAGATCATCCCGAACCCGTACAACAAGATTCCGGGCTTCACCGTTCGCGACGTTCACTTCGTGCCGGGCTTTCCGGTGATGGCATGGCCGATGATGGAATGGGTGCTCGACGAGCGCTACGCGCACCTGTTTCGCAAGGGCGCGTACGTGGAGAAGTCGGTCATCGTCTTCGGCTCGATGGAAGCGACGCTCACGCCGCTCATGGAGCAGGTCGAGGCGCATCACGCGAACGTGAAAGTGTTCAGCCTGCCGAGCGTGGACCATCCCGAATACGGCCGCCACATCGACCTGGGGGTGAAAGGCCCGCCGGTGGCCGTGGAGCCCGCGTACGACGAATTGCTGCAGGGCCTTGCGACGCTGGGCGTGAAGCTGGGCCCCGAGTTGGTGCGGCCCTAGCAGCTCTTCGGTTCGGTGTCCGCAATGGTGCGCACCACGCAGGTGCCGGGGGAGTGCAGGGGTGCCCTGCCGGTCAGCGCGCACTGCAAGCGGCGCCCCCGCGCGCGCAATCCCTGGACGGACTGTCAGCAACTTCGGGCAGAATCGCCGGGCTTCACGAATGCCGCCATGCACCAGCTTTGGCACAGAACCTGCATTCGCAACGCGCGCCAACATTCATCAACAAACCATCCATCCCAGGAGAACCCCGATGGCAGCCAAGACCGTCGCAGACGTCATGAAGATGGTGAAGGACAACGAAGTCAAGTTCGTCGACTTCCGCTTCACCGATACCCGAGGCAAGGAACAGCACGTGACCGTGCCCGTGTCTGCATTCGACGAAGACAAGTTCGCCTCCGGCCACGCCTTCGACGGCTCGTCGATCGCCGGCTGGAAGGGCATCGAAGCCTCCGACATGCTCCTGATGCCCGACCCGGGCACGGCCAACATCGATCCGTTCTACGAGGAAACGACGCTCTTTCTCACCTGCGACGTGCTGGAGCCGAGCGACGGCAAGGCCTACGACCGCGACCCGCGCTCGCTCGCGCGGCGCGCCGAGGCCTACCTCAAGTCGTCCGGCCTCGGGGACACCGCCTTCTTCGGCCCCGAGCCCGAATTCTTCATCTTCGACGACGTGCGCTGGGGCTCGGACATGTCCGGCTCGTTCGTTCACATCGACGAATACGAAGCGCCGTGGAACACGGGCAAGAAGATCGAAGGCGGCAACAAGGGCCACCGGCCTGCGGTGAAGGGCGGCTACTTCCCCGTGCCCCCGGTGGACAGCATGCAGGACATCCGCTCGGAGATGTCGCTCATCCTCGAGCAGCTCGGCATCCCGGTGGAAGTGTTCCACCACGAAGTGGCCGCGGCCGGCCAGAACGAGATCGGCACGAAGTTCTCCACGCTCGTGCAGCGCGCCGACTGGACGATGTGGCTCAAGTACGTCGTGCACAACGTCGCCAACGCATACGGCAAGACGGCGACCTTCATGCCGAAGCCGGTGGTGGGCGACAACGGCTCGGGCATGCACGTGCACCAGTCCGTGTGGAAGGACGGCAAGAACCTCTTCGCGGGCGAAGGCTACGCGGGGCTTTCGGAATTCGCGCTGTACTACATCGGCGGCATCATCAAGCACGCGCGCGCGCTCAACGCCATCACGAACCCCGGCACGAACAGCTACAAGCGCCTCGTGCCCGGCTTCGAGGCGCCGGTGAAGCTCGCCTACTCGGCGCGCAACCGCTCGGCCTCCATCCGCATTCCGTACGTGGCGAATCCGAAGGGCCGCCGCATCGAAGTGCGCTTCCCCGATCCGACGTGCAATCCCTATTTCGCGTTCTCCGCGATGCTGATGGCCGGTCTCGACGGCGTGGAAAACAAGATTCATCCGGGCGAAGCCGCCACCAAGGACCTGTACCACCTGCCGCCGGAAGAGGACGCGAAGATCCCGACCGTGTGCCACAGCCTGGACCAGGCGCTCGAATGCCTCGACAGCGACCGCGCCTTCCTCACCAAGGGAGGCGTCTTCACCGACACGCTGATCGACGCGTACATCGAACTCAAGATGCAGGAAGTCACGCGGTTTCGCATGACGACGCATCCGATCGAGTTCGACATGTATTACTCGCTGTAGGCGCCGGCACTGTAATTGCGCACAGGCAAATCGGAGCGGCCGCCGCGAGGCGGCCGCTTTTTCGTCTCTTTTTATCCGATTTCGTTTTTCTTTTCCTAATCAAATCAATAGCTTGATTGGAATATTGAAGAGATTGCGTCATACTGCAAGACCGTCCTGAGCATGTTCGCATGCGAGGAGAGCGTCATGAAGTCTTCTTTACTGCTGCTTCCGGTGGCCGCGCTCGTCGTCACCACTGCCGCGCAAGCGCAGACGTCGATCTACCGCTGCCCCGGCAACTCCTACACGAACAACGTCGCAGAGGCGAAGGCCAAGGGCTGCAAGGTCGTCGAAGGCGGCAACGTGACGGTGGTCGAAGGCACGCGCGTGCGGCCCGCGACTTCCGGCTCCACGGGCAACAATGGCGTGCGCGTCGCGACCGCCCCTCAGAAGGTCGACTCCGCCGACCAGAAAGCCCGCGACGCCGACGCGCGCGCGATCCTCGAGGCCGAACTCAAGAAGGCCGAGTCGCGCCAGGCGGAGCTGCAGAAGGAATACAACAACGGCGAACCCGAAATGCTGGGCCCGGAGCACCGCAACCACCAGAAGTACCTCGATCGCGTGGCCGAGCTGAAGGCGAGCCTCGCGCGCAACGAAAGCGACATCGCCGGCATCCGGCGCGAGCTGTCGCGTCTGGGCGGCCCGCCCGTTCCTGTGACGAAGTGAGGACTTGAGCCCCGCTTCGCCTCATCTCTCGCGCTTCCAGGCATTCGACCTGCTTGCCACGCTGGTGGCGGTCGTGCGCGGCGACGGCACCGTCTACTTCGCCAATGCCGCGCTCGAGGACGCGCTCGGCACGTCCCGCCGCACGATCCAGGGCTCCAACCTGCTGCCGCATTTTTCCGAGCCGCACGTGCTGCGCGCGGCGCTCGACGGCGCGCGCGTGAACGAATACGCGGCGCTGCGCTACGACGGCGGACTCGTGCGGCCCGGCGCCGAGCCGATGCCCGTGCACGTGGTCGTCGCGCAGACCGAGACGCCCGACGAGTTCGTGGTGGAACTGCTGCCGCTCGAGCAGCAGACCCGGCAGGACCGCGAAGAGCGCCTCGTGGACCAGGCGCAGGCCAACAAGGAGCTGATCCGCAACCTCGCGCACGAGATCAAGAATCCGCTCGGGGGCATCCGCGGCGCCGCGCAGCTGCTGGAGATGGAGATCGACAGCGCGCAGAAGGAGTACACGCGCGTCATCATCCACGAGGCCGACCGGCTGCAGACCCTCGTGGACCGGCTGCTCGCGCCGCACCGCCGTCCGCACGTCGTGGGCGACGTGAATATCCACGAGGTGTGCGAGCGCGTGCGCTCGCTCGTCCTCGCGGAGTTTCCGAAGGGGCTCGAGGTCGTGCGCGACTACGACACGTCGATCCCCGAATTCCGCGGCGACCGCGAGCAGCTGATCCAGGCCGTGCTCAACATCGCGCACAACGCCTGCCAGGCGCTCGCCGAACGCATCGCCGCGGGAGACGCGTTGCTGATTTTTCGCACGCGCGTGAACCGGCAGATCACCGTCGTCAAGCAGCGCTATCGACTGGCACTGGAATTGCATGTGATCGACAACGGGCCCGGTGTACCGGCGGCGATCAAGGACCGCATCTTCTATCCGCTGGTGTCGGGCCGCGAGGGTGGCTCGGGTCTCGGGCTCACGCTGGCGCAGACGTTCGTGCAGCAGCATCATGGGCTGATCGAATGCGACAGCGTGCCGGGGCGAACGGATTTCAAGATCCTCGTGCCGCTGCCATGAATCGCGAAGAGACTTCGGGGACGAGTGAGCCGGGTGAGCCGGGTGAGAAAGCCAAACGCATGAAGCCGATCTGGATCGTTGACGATGACCCATCCATCCGCTTCGTGCTGGAGAAGGCGCTCATGCGCGAGGAGTTGCCCACGCGCAGCTTCACCAACGCGCGCGACGTGCTGCAGGCGCTCGAAGCCGGCGGCGACGACGAAGGCCCCCAGATCCTCGTGAGCGACATCCGCATGCCCGGGGCGAGCGGCCTCGACTTGCTTGCGAAGGTGAAGGAAAAGCACCCGGGGCTTCCCGTCATCATCATGACCGCTTTCTCGGACCTCGACAGCGCGGTGTCCGCGTTCCAGGGCGGCGCATTCGAATATCTGCCCAAGCCGTTCGACTTGCCGAAGGCCGTCGAGCTGATCCGCCGCGCGGTGGAGGAGAGCCAGCGCGAGGAAGTGGCCGAGGAGCGGATGAGCGCCGCGCCCGAGATGCTCGGGCAGGCAAGCGCGATGCAGGACGTGTTCCGCGCGATCGGGCGCCTGTCGCAAAGCAACGTGACGGTGATGATCACGGGCGAATCGGGCACGGGCAAGGAACTCGTCGCGCGCGCGCTGCACAAGCATTCGCCGCGCTCGGCAGGCCCATTCATCGCGATCAACACGGCGGCGATCCCGAAGGACCTGCTGGAATCGGAATTGTTCGGCCACGAACGCGGCGCCTTCACCGGCGCGCAGACGATGCGGCGCGGCCGCTTCGAGCAGGCCGAGGGCGGCACACTCTTTCTCGACGAGATCGGCGACATGCCGTTCGACCTGCAGACGCGCCTGCTGCGCGTGCTCTCGGACGGGCACTTCTATCGCGTGGGCGGCCACAACGCGGTCCGCGCCAACGTTCGCGTGATCGCGGCGACGCACCAGGACCTCGAGCAGCGCGTCAAGGAAGGCGCCTTTCGCGAAGACCTCTTCCATCGCCTGAATGTGATCCGCCTGCGCCTGCCGGCGCTTCGCGAGCGGCGCGAAGACGTCCCCGTGCTCGCGCGCCATTTCCTGCAGCAAAGCGCCAAGCAGCTCGGCGTGGAGCCGAAGCGCATTTCGGACGCGGCGCTCGCGAAGCTCACGGCCTTCGGCTTTCCCGGCAACGTGCGCCAGCTCGAAAACATCTGCCACTGGCTCACGGTGATGGCGCCCGCGCAGGTGATCGAGCCGAAGGACTTGCCGCCGGAAGTCGGGCTCGTGGCCGGCGAGGCGCCGCTTGCACTCGCCGAGGCGGCGCAGCCGGTGGCGAAGCCGGTGGCGGCGGAGGCTGCCGTCTCCGTGCCTTCGGCGCCCGCCGCCGTGGCGCAGTCGACCTCTCGCGATTGGGAATCGCAGCTCGGTGCGGAGGCGATGGAGCTGCTCGCGAGCGGCCATCACGACGTGTGGGACCTGCTCACGCGCCGGTTCGAGTCGCGCCTCATCCTCACCGCCCTGCAGAACACGCGGGGCCGCCGCATCGAAGCGGCGCAGAAGCTCGGCATCGGGCGCAATACGATCACGCGGAAGATTCAGGAGCTGGGGCTGGAGGACTGAGCTCGTCGAGCCGCAGGGCACGCCGGAGTTGAAAAAATTGCACGCCAGACGTGTTCAAAGCCATCGAACTCGCAGACTGGGCAACGAAGAGATTCCAATTGACTCCCTGCCATTGGGGGTAGCCCGAGGTTCTTCAGTTCGGGCCGGCCGTCAGGCGGTTCTTTCGAATTCCACCGTGACCGGCGCATGATCGCTCGGCTTCGGCCACTTTCGCGGCGTGCGGTCGATGCTGCACGCCCCGATCGATGACTTGAGCGGGTCGCTCACCAGAATGTGATCGATCCGCAGTCCCTTGTTCTTCTGATACCCGAGCATGCGGTAGTCCCACCACGAATAGCTCTTCTCGGGCTGCTCGAACATGCGGAAGCTGTCGTGCAGCCCGAGCTCGATCAGCTTGCGGAAGTGGTCGCGTTCCTCGGTCGTGTGGTGGATCGTCTCGCGCAGGCCCTCGGGGTCGTGCGAGTCGCGGTCTTCCGGCGCAATGTTGAAGTCGCCGAGCAGCACGAGCTTCGGATGCTTCTCCAGCTCGGCGCGCATGTAGTCGCGCAAGCCGCGCAGCCAGCTCATCTTGTATTCGAACTTCTCGGTGCCGGGCGCCTGCCCGTTGACGAAGTACCCGTTCACGACGCGCAGTTCGCCTTGCGGCGTGTCGACGGTGGCCGCGATCACGCGTGAATTCTCGTCGGCGTAGCCCGCGATGTTCCTTGCCACGTCGCCGAGCGGTGTGCGGCTCAGGATCGCGACGCCGTTGTACGTCTTCTGCCCGAACACGGCGCAGTGCTCGTAGCCGGCCGCGCGCAGTTCGTCCATCGGAAACTTGTCGTCGGTGAGCTTCAGCTCCTGCATGCACAGCACGTCGACCGGATTGGCGGCAGTCCAGTCCCGCACGTGCTGCAGGCGTGCGGTGAGCGAGTTGACGTTCCAAGTGGCGATTTTCATGGGCTGGATCGTACCGTGCATGCGGATGCCGTTGCCGCCGCGTGTTCGCAAGGGAACCATGGCGCCGCCGGCGTTACGCAGTGGGGTCCCGGCTCCATCGCGAACGAATCCCTCATGATCTGCGGTCCCCGCTCCAGCTGGCCGTCGCAAGCCGCCTCGCAACCATGCGATCGGCCGCCGCCCGTTCCGCCACCGGATGGCGCCAGCTGCCTCGAGGCCGGAGAGTTCATGGAAGCGGCGCAACGGTTCGAGCGTGCGGTGGAATCCGACGCGCCGCCGGGACTCGTCGTCGAAGCGCTGTTCCTGGCGGCACTGCACATGAACGCTCTGCGCGCCGTGACGCCGGTGCTCCAACCGGACGTGCAGGCCCGCCGCGCCGGCATGGAGCGCATGGTGCTCGCGCTGCTCGCGGACGAAGACCTCGAACCCGCTCGCCTCAAGGCCAAGCACCTCGCGATGCTGCACGTGGCCATGCACAGGCTGGACTTCGCACAGGTCCCGTCTTTCGACGAGGTCAGGCTGGCGCGGTTTCGAGCCTTCAACGCCGCCATGGGGAAGCTCGAATCGCGGCATCGCGTGCGGGATGCCGAGATCAGGCTGGGGTTGCGCGAGAGGCAGGTCCAGTACGTGCCGGCGCATCCCGCGCGCACGCTCTTCGAAATGCGTCTGCAAAGGGCGCAGGATCAGCTGACGCTGGTCGACGCCGAGCTCGATCATCGCCCGGAGGATCGCTCCTACGTGGATCGCAGCGACGTCGCGCGCGAATTCATGGAAGAAGTGGTCGCGGCGATCAAGCTCTCCGGCGATCCCGGCGTGGACGCCGTGCGGGAAAAGGCGGCACGTCTCGCGGCGAAATACCGTGCGGTCTGTGCCGCGAGCCCGCCGCCTTGCGTCACCCTCATGGACCTGGTGATGAGCGAGAACCTGAAGGCGGGTCTGGTCTAGAGACGGCGAGCGCGGACGGCCTGCCGTCAAACGTGCACGAGCGCGAGCACCCCGATCACGAGGCCGATGCCGCCCATCCCGAACATGCCCCACTCGAGCCACTTCTTCTTCGTGAGAAGGGCGATGGCGGCGAGCGCGATCGACACCTGCAGCGCGGTCGTCGCCTGCGCCCACCGGTGGTGCTGGTGCATCTGCGCATCGCTTTGGCGGTCCCACTCGGTCGCTTCGGCTTCGAGCTTGTCGGCCGCCAGCTTGATCTCCGCCTTCTCGGCCTTGTAGCGGTCGATCTCCTTCTTGTAGAAGTCCTGCTTCGTCTCCGCGACGAGCGCGAGCGCGAGCTCCGAAAGATTCTGCTTGCTGCTCTTGGCCTGGTAGTAGTTCCACTGGTTGGACGCTTCGGTCTTCTTGATGGCCGCGTTGTTCTTGTAGAGACCCGCGTTCGCCTGCGTCGCGCCGGCCATGTACGCGAAGATCGCGCCGACGGTCGCGATGACCGCCGTGAAGAGCGCGATCTGGTTGGTCATGCTGTGGCCGCCGATGCCGTGGTGGCCTTCCTGCGCGGCATGCTCGCGCGCGTGTTCGAGCTCGTGGTCGTGCGGGCCGTGGACGTGGAATCCTGCTCCGGACATGGTCAACTCCTCCTCTCGTAGGTGACGAAACTGTAGCCGAGGCCGTTCGCCGCCGTGTGACGCTCGCGCGCGACTTCGTGCCAGTGCGCACTCAACGTGGGGGCGAAGGTGTCGCCTTCGAAGTCCGCGTCGATTTCCGTGACTTCCGCGACATGCGCGATGTCCAGGGACTGGTTGAAGATCTCCGTGCCGCCCGTGATCCACGCGAGCGGCGCGTCGCCGCACAGGCCGATGGCCTCGGACAGCGATGCGGCCCGCAGCGCGCCTTCGGCCTGCCACTGGGCGTCGCGCGTGATCACGATGTTCGTGCGCCCGGGAAGCGGCCGGAACTTCGGCGGCACCGAGTCCCAGGTCTTGCGGCCCATGATGACGGGGCAGCCGGCCGTCTTGCGCTTGAAGTGCGCGAGGTCTTCGGGAAGATGCCAGGGCAGCTTGCCGCCTTGGCCGATCACGCCGTTGCGCGAGCGCGCGTAGATGAGGCCCAGCCGCATGTCACACCGCGACCGGCGCCTTGATCGCCGGATGCGGGTCGTAGCCTTCGATCGCGAAGTCCTCGTACTCGTAGTCGAAGATCGAAGGCGGCCTGCGCCGGATCGAGAGCGTGGGGTAGGGCCTCGGCTCGCGCGAGAGCTGCAGTTCCACCTGCTCGTGGTGGTTGCTGTAGATGTGGCAGTCGCCGCCGGTCCAGACGAAGTCGCCGGGCTGCAGGTCGCACTGCTGCGCGATCATGTGCGTGAGAAGCGCGTAGCTCGCGATGTTGAAGGGCACGCCCAGGAAGATGTCGGCGCTTCGCTGGTAGAGCTGGCACGAAAGCCTGCCGTCGGCCACGTAGAACTGGAAGAAGGCGTGGTTTTGTGGCAACCCTGCGGAGCCATTGAAATTGATTCCCGCGCGGTGGCGGGCATCCTGCCCCATGTCGCGAGCGGCATGTGTGTTCTGCACGGCTGTTTCCTTGACCATCATTTTGACATTGCGCCAGAAAAGCGGCAGCGAGACTTATCCACGGCGGCGGGCGTCGCCTGCGACGAACGACCGCCGCGGTGGATAAGTCGTTTCTCGCGCACCACGGACGGGGTGGGGGTCCGGGGGAGGGGGAATTATCCACAGGCAGCTCACTGCCTGTGTTCCCCCCTAGGGCTACCCGCGTCCCGCTCCTTGGATTCGGACAGCAGGCGCTCCACTGTTGTATCCAGGCCGAGTGCCAGCCTCGCCACGGTCGCTAAAGCGGGATTCCGACTTCGGCCTTCAATAGCTGCAATGACTGACCGAGGAACGTCCGCAGCCTGGCTCAACGCTTCCTGAGTGAGCTTCCGCTTCTCCCGCATCCGCACCACGTTCTCAGGGAGAACCTCCGCTGCCCACCGGTCAGTTGGCTTCAGGGCGACCGGTCGTCGACCCAGAAGCGTGGCCGTTCGCACGCCCAACCCGCGAGCGAGAGTCTCAATGGTGGCTAGTGACACGCCGGGAAAGGCGCCGTTCTCAATCCGCTGGATAGTCAGCCGGTCGAGGCGGCAGTGCTGCGCCAAGGCGCGGGTACTCCAATTGGCCCGGGCTCGCAGCTTACGAACGTTCGCCGCGAGTGTCTGGACCAGCGCTTCTAAAGTGGGTTCGGAGGCCTCCGGCTGATGCGGCACCCCAAGAGTTTTTTATCCGAAATTTCGTGGGTGGCTGCTTTTGAGAGACAATAAAGGGGGTTTTTTTAGGAGCGCGCCTTGTTCGTCACCATGCCCCAGCTTGAACAGCCCCTGATGTCTCAGCTCGCAGGCGAAGGCCAGAAGTACTGGCGGGCCGTGACGCTGTCGGTGGCAACCCCCTGGTACTTGTTTGTCTATGACGTGGCGTACGAGGACGCCGTGGTGGAGCAGACCATGCTCGTCGAATGGGAGGAAGTCTTGGCGCAACTGCTTGCGTCTGTCCCTCCTCAACGTCGAAAAGGCATCTGCCGGATGGAGTACGCCGGGAAGCCCAGGCGATGGACTCAAACGTGGGTCAGCGCTCTTTGGGCAGTCGGCGAATCCGGGGATGGCGTTCCAAGAGAGCTCATTTTCAAGTTCGAAGGCGACCCAGTACTGCGGGATGCCAACCTGCAGGCCGTCGCTCCCTCTGCGTCAGGAGAGCTTCTTTTCTCAGTCGCTTCTCAGTCCCATACACGTGAAAGCGGCGGGGACGCCTCGTCGGCGTGAAATGCCTCTCATCTTCCTCGACTTCGATGACGTCATCTGCCTGAACAATCCGTACGGGGGATACGACGTTGCACGCGCGGCCTACGAAGTACCGGAACCGGATTTGTGGGACAAGCTGTTCCACCGTCCCTCTGTGCGGGTACTGCTGGCCATGTTGCAGGAGCACAAAGCCCAAGTGGTCATTACAAGCAGTTGGCTGCGATTCCTTGACCGAGACGGAATCGACACGCTGCTCGAGCGGACCGGCCTCGCGCCGCTGAAGAATGCCTTGCACCCTCAATGGGATGCGCCGCAGAACCGGCACGAAACCCGCCTCTCGGCTATCGAGCGTTGGTTGGCGGCCAATCACCGCGGCGAAGCGTTCATCGTTCTTGACGACACCCTCTCGGGCGCGGCCCTGGTCGACTCCCACTTGGACAAAGACGGTCGCGTCGTGTGGTGCGTGGAGGGCGTTGGCCTGACCTCTGAGCACTCGGAGAAGGTCCGAAGTGCGTTGATGGGACAGTCCGAACGCTAAGCTCAATCGGTGAGACTGAAATGAAGCTCGTTTCCAAACTGAAGGAGCTGTGCAATCGCGCAACGTCGCGTTCCTGGCTGATAGATGTCGCCCTTGAGCGGCATCGCCTAGCGCAGGAAGGAGAGGCAGTACTGGGCCGTGCCGGGTGGGGTCTTCTAAGAAGGTATGGCCGGATGATGTCCGGCACGTTCAGTGGCCAGTACGTCAGCGGCCTCCCTGGGGCAGAGGTGCGCGCTCTGCTTCGAGCCCTGCAGCGTGGCGAACGAATACCAGTGCATCTCATGCACAAACACCGGAGTGGGTGCTACGAGTCGTCATCGCTGTCCCTCGTTGACGGTTGCTTGTTGATGCACTATTCCGACCGGACTGAACCTGCCGAATGAAGAGAGTGCGACCGTGCGTAGCCAAGTCGCTAACGACCTCCATCTCAAACGACTGCGACGGGACTTCCCCCTGCATCGACATTCAGTTTGTCATCACCATGCCTCCCAGCTACCGTCGCTCCATTCCGCCTGACTTTCCCAGAACGCGCCCGCTTGCTTCTGTCACAGGCGCACAGCCAAAGCTCGCTGTGCGGTTGGTCGACGGGCGGTTTACGAATGACTTCGACGAACAAGAGCTCGCGCAGCGATTCCAGAACTGCGACGATTTACTCGGGCAGTTGAGGCCTTACTGCGAGCGGAAGCAGGCGGAGCACCCCGAGTGGAGCTTGAACGAGCTTCTGGCCAAGGTCAGCACTTCACTGCAGACGAAGGGTTGGGGCCTCACGGATGCCGAGATTTCGTGGATAGTGAACCAGCTACGGCTTACCGCTTTTGGAGGTCCCAAAACATCGGCCGTCCCCCCTCCTTCGAAAACACAGTCAGAGGGCTTGGAGGCCGATAGGCGAGAAGCAGAAAGCAACTCAACGCCGGCGGCAAAAGAACGCCGGCGGGAGGCCCGAAGATTAGCGCTGCATCAAGCCGCAGTGCGCGTGCTCCGCGCGAATCCCGAGCGCGCCGACAGCGCACTGCAGACGTTGGACCGTTGGGTGGCCGCCGGTTTTCCCGACCGTGACCGGGCCGAGGCTTGGAGGCGCATCATCATCAGCAGAAATTGGGACGTCCTGCTGGAGGACTCAGAGCAGGGAAGGAGGTTGCGCAAAGGAAGCCCAATCTCTTGCGTCGTGGACCAGGAAGAGCGGTTGGCCATCATCCAGTCCTTCTCTGTGCCACGCCTTGAGGAATAGCCGCCGAACAGCCCTGTCGAGGAGCGTCTGTACGCCCGCCGGCAGCCATCGTGCTTCGGCGGGCTGACAACCCGGCCCTCAGAGCCTGAGACCACTGAGAAGGCTTGAATAGGAGTAGCGCCATGTGGGAGAAGCTGAAGACTCTGGAGGACGCAAAGAAGTTGGCGGCCGGGCCTGCGGGCATTGAGTTCGAGAAGTACCCGCTCAAGTTCGTCACGCCTGCGTACTTCGGTGCGCGGCCGCAGCCCGGGACCCCGATTACAGTCAGCAGCGGGTCGGCATCGCTGGTGCGCCACAACGGTCAATCAATTGCGTTGACGTGTTCCCACGTGCTTGAGGGTTATCGCAAGCGCCTAGCCGAAGGGCCGTGCATCTTCCAGCTTGGGGACTGCGAGCTGGACCCGATGGCGCAGTTGAAAGCGGAAGACAAAGGTCTGGACTACGCGCTCGTCGTGCTGACTGCGGAACAGAGCGAGGAAGTCGCCAAATCGGGTGGCCCGTTTGATGGCACGTTCTTCTACGAAATCGCACAGTGGCCTCCAGGGGAGGTGAAGGAGGGCGATTTTGTAGCCTTTGGCGGCTTCCCAGGCGCACTTCGCCAAGCGGAGTCCTTCGACAAGCTTTCCTTTGGGAGCTACAGCAGCGGCGCCGCCAGGGTGGCTGCGACCGGCGAAAACTATTTGGTTTGCCAGTTCGAACGTGAACATTGGGTCAAACACGGCTTTGAACCGGAGCCGAGCACGATTCGAGGAATGAGTGGTGGTCCGGTATTTGCCATTCGCCATAGCCAAGCGGGCATCATGACCTACGACTTCGTGGGTCACATTACGGAGTTCCATGAGCAGTACGAACTGCTGTACGTCCGGTTGGCTAGAGTCCTGCCCCTCTGAAGTTGAGCGAAGATGACGCTTCCGGAGGCTGGTTTTTTCGCTTGGTGCACGTGCCGGTACTGGCGCACATACGTTATCTATGGGGCGGTTCAGGGACTGAGGTTTTAGGCCGAATGTTCCGGGGTTTGCTAGCATCCGGAACGTACGAACTGGAACCAAGATGCCGAACATCGGAATTGCCCTACGCGACGAAATGGTGCGGATTGCAAAGAAGGCGAATAAGAGCGAGTTGCAGTCTCTTAAGAAGGTCCATGCATCTCACCGCCATGACATTGCTCAATTGAAACGAGAAATCGCCGAACTGCAGAAGGGCCTGCGCCGATTTTCAAAGGCTGCGGGCAAGCCCGCACCACAGCATGCCGAGACGAATCCTGATGCTAACCTTCGGTTCAGCGCGTCGAGGTTCGCGTCGCAACGCCAGAAGCTGGGGTTGTCGGCAGCGGACTTTGCGAAGCTGCTTGGTGTGTCGGCCTTATCGGTCTACAATTGGGAATCCGGGAAGTCCAGGCCTCGACGGGCGCAATTGGAGCTTATCGCCGCAGCCCGGGGACTCGGTAAGCGAGAAGCGGCTGTCCGCCTCGAGCGGCTTGCCGCCTAGAGCTCTTTGCTACGGCGTTGGTGAGGGAAACCAGCGTCGGCCGGGCATAAGACTGCCGAAGACGGAGTAGTGAGCCCAGTGTTTTGCTACTCTGGACGCGCGGCAAGGTCGGCAGCAAATCCCATGGGCAGCAAGGTCCTCACGTGAGCTGCAAGAGGCGCTATCCAACCATTCATAGACGGGGCCACAAGGTGATGGGTCAACACCAGTACCTGCTCGCCGCGCCGAGCCCACTGGTAGGGCCTGAGCATCCCGGAGCCACCGGTGCGAAATTTCGCGCCGGGAAAGAGTGATGAGAAATGCTCCCAATAGGCTTTGCCATAACAAAGAACCAGAAGCGGTTCGTGCCTCGCGATAACGCTTCGCAGAAGCCGTATTCGCTTCTTGCGAACCTCGTCCCGGTACCCATCCACCGCATAGCAAGGCAGCAAGTCCACGCACTCCCGTTCATTGAGTGAGCGCTTCGGCACAGGCATGAGTTCCAGCAACATGGTTTGGCCGTGGCTGCGACCGAGCTGGCTGGCCTGATACGCTCGCACCTCGTCCGCGCTGCATTCGCGCCGCTGTAGCACAAGCATGAAGCGCACCATCTGTCCCCAGGTCCTCTGAATGACTGGCCGCTCGGCACGGTGGTACTGCGGAATCCTCAGCGTTCGGTGGGCTTCCGCGCAGTCCTCTACCTGGCCAAACTTGAGGCGTGCGCGGATGTTGTCGGGTCCACCGCCGCCTTCCTCCATGCCGACGAACCAGACCGGGGCGTCCAAGCGCCCGTAGCCCAGGAAGTTCTCCAAGTGGCTCACTTGAGTGGGGGTCAGTGGCACGTTGGTGTTCGTGTCGAATGGTGGTGAGTTCAGTCCAGCAGCTTGCGCCACCACGACGTTGGCTTTTTGTTTTGAGCGGCGGCCGCCTGCGGTTCGGGAGAACGTGCCACAGCGGCTTGGCCAGCGACCCCGTACTCACGAGCCTTGGCCTTCTTGTCTCTTGCTCTCGAGAGTGCAGTGAGTTGCGGGGTCATCTTGGACTCCCAGACGATGCGATTGTCGTCAATCCAGTAGTGGGACTTGCACGGGAAGTTCGAGTTGCCTATGGACGTCGAGATGGAGATGCCGCGGCCGTTGTACGTGATTGACGAATCGGCCGGACCGAGAATGGTCACTACCTCGTAGCCGCAACCGCAGGCGCACAGGTGGCTCGCGGAGTTGTACTCGAGGCTGATGTACAGCGTGCCGGGCTCGAGCTTCTCGGGAACGAACTCGACGAACTGGTGCCGGATGCGATGCAGCCTCACTGGAACTCCTCATTGAGGAGCGCATTACCGTCTACGGCATACGTGCTCTGGTGTTCGTGTTCCAAGTCGTTGTAGAAGCCGGAGTGCTTCTTCCATCGCACAACGGCGAAGGTTGCGTTGAGCGCATTGAGCTCCGCCACCTGGATGTTGTGGGCGTACTCGTTCGGAACGCCCGCTTGGTTGGGTTTGATGTGGC
The DNA here is from genome assembly GCA_035548315.1 of Minisyncoccota bacterium. Lineage (GTDB taxonomy): Bacteria > Patescibacteriota > Minisyncoccia > Phycocordibacterales > Phycocordibacteraceae > C7867-001. Next base: position 25,682 of record DASZTF010000084.1, on the reverse strand, counting down.
GGTCAACATGGTCGGCCTTGGAGTGCGTTACGGTCGTCAGGCGCAGCTGGCCTGCGATGCTTCCGTCCACGACGTACAGGCCCATGCCGCAGTCCACGAAGGGCACGCCCGACTGCTGCAGGGCAGCGATGGCGAGCTTCTTGTGTTCCCCTGGGTCCGCCGCAATGAATACGAAGTTCATCGTCCCGAGCTCGTGCGCGTTTTCGGCCGTGACGCCCGTAGGGTGGGGCACGATGCCGACCCGCATCTTGCCGTACACCTCGGTGAAGTAGTCGACCTTGTGTAGCTTGCGGCCCAGGTCATCGACCGAGGCTGCGCCTGGCGCCCTGAACGCGTTGTGCTGCAGGAAGGTGTCGGGGTCATACAGGTGAATCTCGGCGACCGGCGTCTTTGCGACCAAGTCCAGGATGTACGAGCCGGTCCCCCCAACGCCAACGATGGCGACGCGCTGCCCCTCGAGCTTCTTGGAAATCGGCACGATGTCGGCGCGGATGCTGGCGGTGTCGTGATACTTGAACACGAGGTTTTCTTCGGCGTCCGGCAGCACCGGCGGGTAGGTGCGGGCGATTACGGTGCCACCGAGCGCTCGCACGGGTGCGCCAAGCTTCTCCACATACCGGGTGAACTTGGAGTAGTAGTCCGCGTCGTCGATGGGCTGATTCGCTTCGCCCTTCATCTTGATGGAGAGGTACCACTGCGCAACGACATACGGCCCGATTTGTTGGTTGTGCAGCGGTCCATCACCCGCGAACCAGCCCGCGCGCACCTGGCCGTTCTCGTCCGAGGGCTTCTCGCCGGACACCCACATCGTGTGGTCGTTGGGCCGGCCGCTGGCGTCGTTGTACGGGTCCGCGATGATGCAACGCGCAATCTGCTTGCTGGGCGTAACGTACGGGACCTCGCGCATCACCAGGTAGCCGCCCTCGACCGAGATGTTGTAGCCCTCCGCGCGCAGGCGGGATAGGTCCGGGCTACGACTTATCTGTAGCTGTGACATTGAAGACCGTCCCTTCTTTGACTTTCACCGTGTCGTTGCCGGACATGCTGCCTTCGGGGCGGTGTTCGTTGCCGCCCTTGCGGTAGGTGATGGTGAACTCCACGTTTTCGCCGGTGGGCGGGTTGTCGAACGCGAGCGCCACCACCTGTGCCACGGTGAGCTCACTGTTCTTGGCGACGGTGCGCTGGCGCCCGTTCACGACGATGGTGACCTCTTTGGATTCGTCGGACATGCTCTGACTCCTTGCCTAGAAATTCGGGGTTAGATGAGCGGCAGCGACCGCTTGGTGGTGGCGTCCAGTGCCAAGTGGGCGAGGTACCCCGCGCCGGCGACGAGAACGAAAAAGCGCGCGAGTTGACCGAGGTCGTCCTCAGGCTTCCAGTCCCATGCCTTCTTCATGCTGACCGCGATTGCGACGGCGCAGGTGACGCTGTGGAACAGCTTGCGGTGGTTCGGCGAGGTGGCCGGTTCGAGGATGTCGGGCAGGTTGGTGCAGAGCGCGCCCAGTGCGCCGGCGGCCAGCGGCATCGCCGTCGGCTCTTGGCCGCTTTGCTGCTCATGGCGCGCCGCGGCTGCCCCGATGGCAAGACCAGCGACAAGGCGGTGCGTGGGGCCGTTCATCAGAACGCCTCCATTTGGCGGCGCAGGTCGCGGCCGACCAGCATGACGGCGAGCCCCGTTCCAAGCACGATTGCCCAGGCTGCCACCCCGACCCCGCTTTCGGGCACCCACCACGTGGGCAGGGCATGGAGGAACTGGGCCGCGGTGATGGGGCCTTGAGCGCCGGGCAGGCTGGCCATAAAGCCAGCGAGTGCCTTGAAGATGAAGCCAGTGGCCAAGGCCAGCCCCGCAACGCGGGTGACCAGGTTGCCGACGGCTTCGATGCCGCGGGGGCGGTTCAGTGCGAACGCGAGGAGGTGGGTCAGCATCCCCGACCTCACTTCTTCTCGCGGCGCACGCCCTTGAACGGCGTGGGAGAGGACGTCTTCACGTCCAGGAAGCGGCCGGTCGACGTGTCGCGCTTAACCCAGTCCCCCGACGGGGTCTGGGTCTGCGAGCGGCCCTTGACGGCGCCGATGCGGCGGCCGTCGCCGGGGGGATTGTTTTTGGCCATACAAAAGCTCCTGATGTTGCGATGGTGAGCAGAATACATAATCATTTTGAGCATATCAAGTGGTTGATTGGGTGTTGTCTAGCGGCTACAATGATTAGGTGCAAACTCATCGGCAAGAGCTTCCCGACCTCCCGCTTTCTCAGGCTGAGAGGCTGGCTTACATCGACTTCCGGGTGTACTTCTTGGGCGAGCTGAGGCGCTCAGATTTGATGGAAAGGTTTCAAACCGGCCCGGCAGGCGCCACTCGGGACATCGCCATGTACCGCGGCTTGGCACCTGAAAATCTGGTCCTCGACGGCACGACCAAGGTGTACGTGCCTTCAGGCAGCTTCAAGCCGATGTTCGAGCACAGCCCCGGGCGAGTACTTGTTGCCCTGTCAGAGGGCTTCGGTGACGGTGTGCATAGTGCAGGGCGGCCGCTCATCCCGTGCGAGTTCCCGAGTGCCTTGAGCTTGCCTTCGGTGAGCGTGCTAGCGCCGATTACGCGAGCTATCAACCGCCGAAAGGCAGTGCGCCTGAAATACCACTCGCGTTCTAGCGGGTTAACCGAGAGGGAGGTCGTCCCACTTGCCTTAGTGAACATAGGCACTCGGTGGCACGCGCGAGTATTCGACCGTAAGGGGAAGGCATTCCGCGATTTCGTCCTGACACGCATGGTGGAGCCTCAAGTCCTTGAAGACTCGCTTGTCAGCGACGAAGAGACTGCGCAGAGCGACCTGCAGTGGAGTCGCATCATCGAACTTGAACTGGTTCCGCACCCGGATTTCGAGAGCACGGATGTCGTTCTTATGGACTATCCGATGGAAGATGGAGTCCTCAAGGTTCGCGTTCGGGCAGCGAACGCCGGCTATATGCTGCAGCAGTGGCACGTTGACTGCTCGCCAGACCACAGCCAACACGGTCGTGAGTACGCGTTGTGGTTGCGGGACCCGCTAGCCCTGTACGGCTCGGAGACTGCTTTCCTCGCTCCCGGATACCGCGACCCAAAGTCTGCCGCTTCTAAAGGAGGCGAAGGCGCGGCTTGAAATTCCCGTCCAGGCACCCACACGACCGCGCTGGCAGGCCAGTGCCCGCAAGTATCATGTTTAACTCGACAGTGGCCTTGTCGGTCGCTCGCAGCTAGTTTCGATGTTCAACACGCCTTCGAGCGATTCCCCACACGCATCGGCTCCCGTCAGCGAAGCCGGCGTCTCCACTGCGCTGGAGACGGGAGACGTGCCCATTGCGGGGTTGGCAGAAATCGCTCTCCGCGAAGGCAACAGCTCGCTTCCCATCTACCGCGCACACCGCTGGTTCGCCCGCCGGCTCGGTAGCCAGTTTCGAGGCGTTCTAACCGGCCTCTGCCTCCAGCAAGGTGCGACACCAGCGCAGTTCTGGGAGAGCTACGCAAGCGGCGTGAACTTGGCTGGCAAGGTGGTGTTGGACCCATTCCTGGGCGGCGGTACCGCGCTGGTTGAAGCTAGGCGCCTCGGAGCCCGAGTAATCGGTGTTGACATTGACCCTGTCGCAGCGGCCATTTCCCGGTTTGAGCTCGGTGCAGGGCAACCGACGGAAGGGACCGACGAAATGGCGGCCCTGTGTCAGGAGCTCGGTGCCTTCATCGGTAGCTACCATCAGACGATTGCCGAGGGCGAAGCGCGCGACGTCCTTCATCACTTCTGGGTCGAAGTATCGACCTGCAGTCAGTGCGGTCACCAGTACGACTTGCATCCGCACCATCAACTAGCCGTCGACGCCGCCAAGAAGCGCCAGTGGGTGGTCTGTAGCGTGTGCGACGACGTCTACGAACTGCCACTCGCGCGCAAGAACGTGGAGTGCTCCAACGGACATCTCACGCGCATTGATGCGGGGCAGTTTGTCGACGGGAACTGCTTATGCCCCCAGTGCGGGTTTAGCGAGCCGCACGGCCAGATGGGGCGTTCCCCTCCCCGGTACAGGCTATTTGCGCAAGAGTACCTGGTCGGGCAAGGAAGAAATGCGCGGCGCACGTTCAAGCGTGCTGATGCGCAAGACCTCTGGCTGTACGAGCAGGCCGCAATGAAGCTGGGCGAATTCGAGCGCCGGTTTGGCCTGGCAGCGCCCGCCCGCGGCATACCGACAGAGGGCAGGTCGAGTCTACGGCCACTGCTGCACGGCATCACCTCGTACCGGCAGCTGTTTAACGACCGTCAGCTGCTGCATCTTGGCGTACTGAAGGAGCGTCTTGCTTCCGTCACGTCGAAGACTGCCCGAGAGATGCTGATGCTGGCGTTTAGTGAGCATCTCACCACGAACTGCATGTACACGGCTTACGCGTTTGGGTACCGCCGCACAAGCCCGATGTTTTCAATCCACGGATACCGTCACATCGTGCGGCCGGTGGAATTGAATCCGTGGCTGGACGGAACTGGCCGCGGTACTTTTCCGAACGTGCTGGGCAAGCTTCTAAAGGTAAAGGCCTACGCCAAGGCCCCTTACGTCTACGCGCAGAAGAAGGAGCAGGGCATGGTCGCGTCAGGCTCATCCGAGAGCTACGCGTCTGCCGTTGCGACATCCCCTCTGGCGGTCGTTAACGGTGCGGCGAACGCTTGCGTACTGAACGCGTCCTCCGAGAACCTGTCGACTATCCCGGACGCGAGCGTCGACCTTTGCCTGACCGACCCGCCGTACTGGGACAATGTCAGTTATTCCGAGCTGTCCGACTTCTACCTAGCGTGGCACCAACACATCGGGCTGGCAAGTGGCAAGTACACGTCCCTGAGCAGAAGTGCTCCCATCGACGCCAGCCTGGCTTCCGTCAAGCGCCGGGACGAGGATAAGGCGACGTATCTAGCGCGCCTTACTAAGGTGCTTGAGGAGTGCCGTCGCGTTCTCAAACCCAACGGCAAGCTGGTTTTCACATTCCACCACGTCAATGCGTTCGCGTGGCTCGCGGTGGCCCGTGCATTGTCCGCATCGGGCTTTCACTGCACTGGTGTCATTCCGCTGCGAGGAGAAGGCCAAGGCGGGCTTCACTCGCACGAGGGCACCATCAAGTGGGACGCAGTGCTCACATGCGTTCCGGCATCCCGTGTGCCTGAACCGCTGTTTGTGACGCCGGCGCAGGAGCAACAGGTTCGTCGAGCGGTGAGTGACTACAGAAGGCGGCTCGGGCGCAGCCAAGCGATTCGGTTCGCCGAGCCTGACGCTACGAATTTGTGCAGAGCGCTGCTCTGCGCCGCGGCGCTTGCGCCGAACAACGCCGGGCGGGGCAAGCCGCTCGAAGAGGTTCTTTATAGCAAAGATAGGAAGCAGTCTGGAGGGCAGTGAAGTGGAGAGCAAAGCGCCAAGTCTGTCGAAGGGCACAGTTGCACTGACCTTCAAATTCGATTGCGACCGATTCCTCCGCTACCGACTAGCCACCAGAGCTGAGCGCGCTGAGCACGACCTTCCAAGCTCCGACCAAGGAAAGAAGCGCAGGCCCGGCATTCAGCTCGTGGCTGACCAGGGGCACCTGTGGGAAGCGAAGTGCTACGACGACGTAGTGGAGCTCGCCCCCGCGCAGGTTGTCTTCAAGAAAAGTACCGAGAAGGACGTTAATCTCGGCATCTGTCGGTATGAGACGGTTGAAGAATTCGAGCTACTCAGGCACCTGCGCGGGCCTCAGCCTGCTCCGTACATCATCGAGGGCACTTTCAAGATTCCCCTGGAGCAAGCAACATTTCCGGGATTACTTGAGTTTGTGAAATCGAATCCTGGACGCTTGGAAGGGGCGTACGGCCGTCCCGACCTGATGTGGGTGCAGCCCTTTGACGGCCAGGTTGAACTGCTTCCCGGCTCTCCAACCGCTCCTGATTACGTCATCCACATTTTCGACGTCAAGTTGGCGGCGGAACCGTCCCTGCGGCACTTCGTCGAAGTTACGTACTACGCGTTTGGTCTCCAGGCGTGGCTCACGGCTCACCCCGACCTGTCCAAGCGGTATGCCGTCGCTGCAGCGGGCAGGGTTTGGCCTGGCACGCATGACCCGCACGCCTTCAGGAACAAGGTGCGGGAGAAGGAGGCGCGGGGTTCATCCAATCCTCTGCGGGATGCCTTGCTCGAGATGACCGAGCCCGTTCCGCACGAGGCGTATTGGCCTCGAGTGCGTGAGTTCCTTGACGAGAGGGTGCCGGCCGTGGTCGCGATGGAGCCGGACCAGCCGCAGTGGCACGTAAGCGCCAAATGCCAGCTCTGTGACTATGCGTACCACTGCACCGAGCAGGCGCTTTCACACGCCGAGGACCATCTGTCGCAACTGCCAGGCATCACTGCAGCCCAGGTGAGACTGCTCCAGCGGGAGGGCATCATGACTCTCTCGGGCCTACGTGAAGAGTTCCAGGGCGACGCCCAGCGCTGGGAACACCTGAAGAAGGAGAATCAGCGTTTCCGAGCCGAGGAGGCCGCACTGCGCACCCGCGTCGACGCGCTCGCGAGGAACGAGGTACTGCCGGTGTCCAGCCGCAAGACCACGCTGATGCCTGCCTTTGCGCATCGACGCATCTTTCTCACGACCCACTTTGACCCGGGTACTGGCCTCTCCTTCGCCTTTGGAGCCAAGTCGGTTTACTTCCCCCCGGGACACCCTAAGGGAACGGCGCCCATCGAGGAGCGCCACCAATTCATCGTTGACACGCTCCCCACGGGCGAAGCGACCGATTCCGAGAAGCAGGCGTTCCTGGACCTTTGCAGAGTGGTGAAGGCTTGGCTGATTGAGGTCGACGGCGTGTGCCAAGCCGCCAAAGCGCGCAAAGCGGCTCGGAACGAATTCCCCACGGTACAGATGTACCTCTGGGACCCTATCGAAGCGAAGCAGTTTGGCCGCGTGCTAATGCGACACCTGGAGGACCCCAAGGTCCTCGAGGAAGCCGAGTTCTTCGTTCGGTTCTTCCCGGCGGAGAAGGACCTTCGCGACCCTGAAGTGACGAAGCAGACGCCCGTCACCGTCGTAAAACCCGTCGTCAAGCAGCTGCTCGCGTTGCCCGAACCGTTTGACTACGGCCTGTGGCGAACTAAGTTCTGGCTGCGGCCGACGATGAATCCGACGACCGGTGAAATCATCTACTCGCGGCCGCGGTACGGCTTTATCTGGCCGATGACGGACCAAATTCCATTCGAGAGAGCGTACGAGCTTTGGCATCGCAGAATCATGCTTACGCATCCTGACCGGGACGGCGTCAAGGGCAGGCTGTATTCGCGAGACGAACTTCGAGGGGAGCTGCAGCGCACAGTGGAGAACTACTGCAATGCGCTCTCGGACGTCGTCACAGGCATGGGCGTCCGCATCAAGAACCGTCTGCTGCTTCGAAAGGACCCTTTCTTCCTATCGTCGACAGCTCCGCTCGCTAGCCTTCCGATGCAGTCCAGGGCCATGCTCACGCATGCCAAGCTGAACGCAATCGCGCAGGAGCTGGAGAACAAGGAGCTGCTAGCGAAACCAATCGAGGAGCGCGAGGCCACGTTCAACTGCGTCCGAGGCCTGGTTCCCACCACTTCGCCACGCGCGGCCAAGATGCTGCAGGACGCTAGGGCGGACGCGCGGTACTCCAAATCGGAGCTGCTGACGTTCCGGTTCAGCGAGAACTCGCGCGATACGCGCCTTTCGGCGGGGGACTTTATGGTCCTCATGCGGAACGAAACCTCAACCTTCAACATCGACGACATGTGGTACCGCGCACTCCCTGTTCCCCTGACGTGGGAAGAGGCTGAGCAGTTGCCGTTTTGGCCCGCTGACGAGTGGCTTCAGCGTAGCCGGCTGAAGTCGCTGCTGCAGGTGACCATCGTCCGGCTCGATACGGTCGGGGCCGAGCCTTTGGTCGTGGTGGCGGCAGAGCGTGCGAACCTCGAGCTTGCCAGCGCCGCTGGTCTTCTCAACCTCGCCGAGCCTATGGTGCTCGACCCGCTAACTCGAGATTTTTCGACCGCGCAGTTGGAGGCAGCTCTGAAGGCTGTAGGAGGTGGCAAGGTGGTCAAGCCCGCTGGCAAGACCAGTCAGCGCAAATCGTCGAAGTTGGCAGGAGCGAAGTGATGGCGTCGAAGATGCTGCAACCTGCACACAGTCTCTTCTTCGCGCCGCAGGCGCTCTCACCGCAATTGCCTATTAGTCCGCAAGGTGCGCTGGACCGCGTCACGTACGTAAAGAATCCCCTCAACGAAGGTCAACGATTGGCAGTAGAGGACTCCTTCGCCAAGAGGGTAGCGCTGCTTTGGGGCCCCCCTGGCACGGGCAAGACAGACACTCTGGCCGCCGCCGTGTGCGCTTGGCTTGAGGCTGCTCAGGCGAAAGGTGTTTCGCTGGCCGTTTGCCTCGGGGCGGCGAATTACGCCGCTCTCGACCACCTGCTGAAGGGAATCTTGCAGCTACTTCAGCGCCGTCTGGAATCGACGGGTGCACTGCCGGTCGTGCTACATCGGGTCCGTAGTACCTCCAGTGACTCTTGCGACATCCCGGGTGTGGTCGATGTTCCGCGGGCGCAAAACCCGACTCCAGCCGCCGCGGAACTTGTGGGACGGCTTCAGGGCAGCTCTGGGCTCACTCTCGTCGCAGGTACATATCTTCAAATGCAGCGCCTCGCACGACAGGCCAACGCCGAGCGCAGAGGCGTGGAGGGGGCGGTCGGTGCGCCCTGGTTCGACCTGGTGGTTTTGGACGAGGCTTCCCAGATGCCTACGTCCAGCGCCCTTTGCTACGCATGCCTGCTGAAGCCGCACGGGCATCTGCTGGTTGCCGGGGACAACAAGCAGTTGGGGCCGGTCTACACCTACCAAGTCGAGGAATCCCGTTCAGGGCTGCTCGACTGCGTCTATGCGTTCTTTCTGGAGCACCATCACATTGAGCCGGCGCGCCTCTCACAGAATTACCGCACAAATCAGGACATTGCAGCCTGGCCGAGCGTCCGCTTCTACGAGGAGAAGTACAGCGCAGTTCATCACGACCGCGCGCTGCGCCTCGGCCCAGATGTTTCTCGGCCTTCCGAATGGCCGGGGACTCTCCCGTTCAGCGATGCGTGGTCTCACCTCTTAGACCCAGACGCTCCAATCACGGTTCTCGTTCACCCTGAGAACACGAGTACTGTCTCGAATGCTTTTGAGGCCAGAGCCGTCGCGTGTTTGGCACGCGCGTACTGGCATCGTCTGAAGCAAATTGAGCCTGGTCTGACGAAGTCCGAGTTCTGGAGCGAGCGATTGGGCCTCGTGACGCCTCACCGAGCCCAGATTGCCACCATCCGCAACCTCTTGGGCGACTTGGCGCCCGGTGAGTCCGAGCCCGGCGCCATCCTCGTCGACACAGTCGACCGCTTCCAAGGGCAGGAGCGCGACCTCATCATCGGCAGTTATGTTGTCTCCGATAAGGACTTCATCGCGGGCGAGGAAGAGTTCATCTTGGACGCGCGCCGCTTCAACGTGACTCTTACGCGTGCGCGGGCAAAGTTTGTCTTGCTGCTGTCCAGGGCCTTACTGTCGTACCTGCCGGCCGAGAAGAAGACGGCCGAATCCGCCGCGCACCTGCAGCTGTTTGTGGAGCAGTTCTGCGAACGGCGGGGCCCCATGAATGTGCCGGCGCCTGCAGGTGAGCTTGCCTGCGAACTCTTTATGAAGTCCAGGACTGTGGGTGCCGCAGCCTGATTGAGACGCCGGTCTTGGTCAGACTGGCCAACTCACGCGAGCCAGTTCGCCTGCCAGATGACTAGCGTAATCCGGCTCTATTTGAGCTGCGTACGCCACCAGACCTCGCAGGTGGTTTCTCAGTCCGGCGACGGCCGAGAACCCGCGTGCCTGCGCGTGTTTCGCTGGGCCGACATCTGAGCGGAGCAGGAAGTGCAGGTGCATGCGCATCGCCGACTTGAAGTCGCGCGTCAGACGAGGGGTATCCTGGTCGACAAGGAGACCCAGGACGACCTTCCGCGCTCCCGGAGGCACGACCTGTGTTTTCGTGACGTTCGGCGAAAGGCCGTGCCCTGCGAGCGCCTTATACGCTTGACGGATGAATACACCTGCAAGTGTCCGATTGAATTCCGCTTGCCTAGTCGAGAACGTAAGGTCGTCGGCGTACCGCGTGTAGTTCAGGCCGAATTGAGAGGCGATGGCAGTGAGTTGTTCGTCCAGAGCAGCTACCGCCATGTTCGCCAGCATGGGACTAGTCGGGGCGCCCTGTGGCAGGTGACCGACTCGGTGATTGGAGTAAGTAGTAATTACGTCCCAATGTCGCCGCGCCTGCCATCGCGGATGTGACCTAGCGGAGGTCACTGTGCCCAGCCGGCTGCAGATGCGAGCCATTTCGAATGAGACCAGCGGCTGGTAGCCGAGTCGCCGGAAGCTCCTGTATGCGCTTATCTCGCTAATGGACTCAAAGAAGTTCTTGACGTCCAGTTTCACCATCCAACGGCAACCGCAGTGCGGGGCGGCTGCGTCCATAAGCTTGCTGCCTGGTGCGAACGCGGTGTTAGCCGGATGCAGGAGGCTCGTGCCCTGGTTCAGGATGTTCGTTGCTATCCAGCGCTGTACGCGCATCAGGGAAGGGTCCGGAGCACAGATGACCCGAAACCGTCGCCCGCCTTGGCTATTGGGCCGCTTCTTGATTGTGAAAACGCGGTAGCCATCATCTGCGGCGCGTTCCACAAGTTCACGCATTCGCGCGTAGTTGACGCCAGCCAGATGGCATAGGTGTCGCAGCGTAAAGACCGGGCGCAGGGCCGGGTTGACTGCGATGACCTGCTTGCCGGCCTCAATTGCGTGAGCGAGGACGGTCGGGTCCACGTCACCTCGAATTTCAGCCTGTCTGCGATAGTGTTGAGGGCGCCAATCCATCTTCTACTTCGACATCCGCAGGATGATGAGTGTCGCCTTGGTAGGAAGACATACGCCACCGTTTGCAAGGTGACACCCATTAACGCAAGCGGGAGCTAAATCACCGAGCAGCAGAAGTCTGCGCTCGTGACGCCGGCGCCGTAGCACCGACGTGGTTCCGGGCCGATTCCCGGGTTCAACTAGATTCCGGTAACTGGCGCCCTCAACGACTGGGGATAGTACTCGTGGTCATCGTCAGGGCGCGCCGTGCGCCTGCGTCTTTGTAGCTGTCGCGCGACATTTCTAGCGTGTTCCAGCTGACGCAGGCCGGCATCCGTCGGCCTCCATTCGGGAGTCAGCCAGTGGAACTGACGCAAACGTGCGCCTAGCTGATTCACTTCCGTAACCGTGAGGCCGGAACGACGGGCGATGCTTTCCACCGTCCGTGGGGCGCGGGTTGTCGCCGCCAAAAGAAGCAGGAACTGCTGCGTGGAAAGTGACGCCCTGCTTATGGCAGGCGACGAGGCCAGTACGCGCTGCCGCATCTGAGTAAGTCGCCGCTCAATTTCTTCGGCTGAAAACCGGCGCCCAAAGTGTTCGGCCGGGATGTCTGCGGCGACGCGCTGTGGAAACAGGGGAGTCCAATCGCGAGACCTATTCGTGGCGAAGAGGAGCCGGGGGACGTTGTTCGGCGCTCCATTAGCAAAGATGAGCAGGGCGCCAGTGCCGTCGTAGCCGAGACTCTCCACCGGGTCACGACCCTTCGGGTCATAGTTGATGCACAGCTCGGACACGGCGGCCGACATCGGCTCACTAAATGTGTTTTGGATGGTCGGACAGGGAACCTGGCAATACACGTTCGGCCTCGAATTATGTGACTCGATACGCGCCGTTCCTTTCTGTGTGGCAGAGAACGCGATGACTTCGAACCTCAGGTATCCGAAGGACCACCAACTTCTTACCGAGCGCACTCGCCAAGCTGCCTCGATGTACTTCCAGGCTCGCGTCCCACTGCCGACAAGGTCCGTGACCAGGAAGAACCGGCGAACTTTTTTGGCTCGAATCTGGTCCGGTCCCGGATGGCTGATGAAGAGGCTTCGGTGTTGTCGGCACAGTTGCGCGATGACTTGGGCAATCGGTCCTTCGCTTCCAACGTCCTGGTCGTAGCGCCTCAATGGCGAGACTGCCAACGGCCCCGAGCCTTCAGCGCGCGCGACGCCACTTCTGGGCTGCTCGAAAATCCGGTGGGGCCGGCCTAGCCGTTGCCGAAGTTCTCGTTCGGCGTACAGGCCCACAGGTCCGTCGCCACGTCGGGCGCGCTCCAGAATGAGTTCGCGCAGGCCAGCTGTGATTTCCTCCTGCGAGACTAGGCGCAGATTCCTCAGTAGCTCGGTGGCAACTGCCTGGTCTGCTGCCTCGAACTGCCGAACGAAGTCTTGCGCACGTGCGCTTAGGTGAAATGCGGTCACGGGTGGGATTAGACTCACTTTTTTCACGGCCAGGCACAGGACAGACCCCGAGGCAATCAAGGACCTGCAGACAGCCAGCGCGCTGGAGGTCTTAACATTCGCCGAACTCGTTCGGGGTTGGAACCGCACCAACCCACGCGAGCTCTGCCGCCTGCGGCAGACATGGGCTCTCCTGAAGGGACTTGCGCTAGGCGAGCACACCAGTGACGCGGAAGTGCTTACATGGATGCAGCACAAGTTCTTTCGAGAGATGTTCCTGCACAGCCCGGCCGACCCTTGAAAAGCTGTAGTGGAGCTACTTCGGAACCTCTACCACTATTGGCCTACCGTATCCGGTCCGAGAACACCTGGGAGGTGCAACTGACACGGGCGGCGACCAAGATGGCAGCCGGCTTTCGTGAGCGCGACGCGACAGTGTTGGCGGTCCTGTTGCCCGCGGCCCCTTATGAGTGGGCCCTGCAGCCAAGTAGCTGCGGAGTGTTCACGCACGCACCAGTGCGCCACCTCTCGTCGGTGCAGCGCTGATGGCACAAAAAACGCCGGTGACCAGGACACTCCTGCAGGCCCGCGGCCCCGGCAATTCGTCTCGCCACCCCATTCGATACGTGCGGTACGCGGTACGCGGTACGGTACGCGGTACGCGGTACCGTCGGACATATGCGGCGCCGGTTCGACTTGTCTGGGGCTTGCTAGTCGAGACTCGTCCAAGCAATAATCTCCCCGCGCACTAGGAAGGCCTTCTGACCTGCCGTCTGCAGGCACTCAATGCCTACGGTGAAGTAGAGGGGGGCACCCAGACCCTCTTGCCTAGTTTCGCTTCGGATGGCCCGCAAGGACGGCCAGCAGTCACCCGACTGTGAATAGTGCGCGGCAACGCAGACGCCCTAGCACTCCGGAAAGCGCCAATCGGCGTTCTGGAGAAACTCGTGCTAGAAAAAGGCGCACCATCGAACTCGGCTGGACACGTCACCTTGGAGGACGTCAAGAAGGCCGTTGAGAAGCTCAAGGCAGCAGGAGAAAGGGTCTCCACAGGAACTGTTCATGCGGAGTTAGGGAGAGGTTCCAAGACCACCATCTGCAAGCATTACGCAGCGTTGAAGCTGTCCACGGAGGCATCGACGCCCGTGGTGCCCGCTCCGTTGTCTCCGGCACTCCTCATCGAGATTGGGAAAGAGGTCGATAAGCTTGTGAAAGCTCGGACATCTCAGCTCGCAGACGAACTGGAGGATGTTCAGAAATCGTTGGCGGCGGTGGTTGCGGAGAGCGAGAGTTACCGCGCAGCGGCTGCCGAAGCAGACTCGCGGGCCGCCGCTCTCCAACTTTCCCTTGCTGAGCAAGCAGGTCACGTTGAGGAATTGCGGTCGCGGAGCGATTCTCTATCCACCCAGCTAAACGAATCAGGCCAGCAGGCTGAGCGCGCCAGGCAATCTCTGGCTATGTCCGAAGAGCGCCTTCGCATATCCGAAGAACGTGTTGCACGCCTTGAGGCCGCTACAGCGCGGAACAAGGTGGAACTCGCAGATGCCAGAGTTGCCTGTGCAAGTGTGAGAGAACAATTGGACGCCGCTTCCCGCGAGTGCATATCCTTGCAGCTGAAGGCTGAATTTGGGAGTCGAGCTGCAGCAAGCCTCGAGAAAGCCTTGGCCGAGAAGGCTGCACTGCAGTCGGAGTTGGTGGAGGTGAGCAGCCGGCTTGCTGCCTCTGAGGCGCAGCGACAAGGTGTCAGCGAGCGCCTGCGCGATGCTCAGGCCGCATTGAGTCGTGTCGAAGCTACTTGCGAGCAGTTGATGCAGAAGGTGCTGCACGGAACAACGAGCGGGAACGAGAATCGCGAAGGCATAAAGCCCGCCCGCCCTAACGCGCCAACTTTAGACTGACGGCGGCCGAACTCTATGCTCGGCCAATCATGTTCGGACCCTTGCCTACAAATTTGCCCAGCCTTAAACAAGCGAACAGCTACCAGCTTCGTCAGGGAAGTTTAGGAGCGGCTGCATCCACAACTTTCTTGACAGCGACCTCTTTACGGTCGAGCCACAGGTTCAGGTATCTCCGGAGCGTCTTGATGTCTTCGTGTCCCATGATGAGTGCCGCCTTCTCCAGAATCAGCCGCTGCCGCGAAGGGTCAAAAGGTGAGTAGCCGCGCTCTTCATCCTCCTCGGCGAGCTGCTGCACAAGCAGCGTCGCGAATCGGGCCCTGAGCCGATGCAGGTACAGCCGCGTTTTGGGATTGGCTCGCTCAATCTGGGCGAAGCCGGCAGCAAAGATGTGGCTGACTGATTGGGGGTGCATCGGTGCCCTGCGTGAGCTCAGGAATATCTCGTGGTGCTTGGCAACGTCAACATCTTTGAGCAAGTCCGCTCTTGGACCTTCTATGAATTCTTGCGTCTCCAAGATGACGTAGGGAGATACTGGCACGGAGCGTTCCTTGCCACCCTTGCCAATGACTGACATCCAGTGAAGCTTGTCTTGCTCAATGAGCTTGTTGCAGGCCGCCTTTGATGGCAGGTCCGACAAAACCCTTGACACCAACTCGCCTCGTCTCAGTCCTGACCCCGCAACCCAGCGCAACATCAGGCTGTCGCGGATGCGCGAGTATTTGTCGCCGCTCAGGACGACATTCAGGCCGTCGTATTCATCTTCGTTTGGTATGGCGTTTGCTGGACGCCGGGGAAGCCTGTACAGCAGGTCAGAGGTCACCTGAGCGACTCCGTCGATGACTCTGCGTACCAAGCGGATGGGAAGCGGCTTGCCGCCTTCTGGCGTGAGTCCGATGCGGGCAGAGACGTAGCCGTACTCCTGTGCCCACACGTAGAAGCGCAGCACGACCTTGAGCTTGTCGTTGATGGTGTACTTCTTCAAGGCCCGCTTGGCGCCGACACCTTGCTCCATCTCGTTTCGCCACAAGCGAAGAACCTTGTCGTCGACCTCAGACCAGGCCCATCCGCGCTTGGCGCCGCGCTCAGCCCTGCGAAGGAAATTGAAGAAGGAGTTGAGAACCCACGCGTACTGCCGGGCGGTGCTCTCGCTTCTTTCCGCAACCCGAACGCTCCGCAGCCAGTGCGTCGGCTCCAGAACGACATCGCCGTAGGGGTCGAGAAGCACCGGCGTTCCCGGATATGGCTTTGAGTCCAGAACGCAGTGAGAGCTCGAGAACACGACCTTGCAGCGTGAGTACAGGCGAGTCTTGGTCTTGGCTGCAGCCTCGAACTCAGACCAATCAGTCTGGGCGAGCAGTTCCCTGATTCGTTCCTCGACCTTCATTTGATGCGCCTCACAGGCTTGGCCCCAAGCTTGACGACTTCCTTGCCAAGGACTCTGGCGGTTTCGCTTGCGCGCATGCGCGACTCCTCGGAACTGTCGGCTTGGCGCCGCAGCTCGTGCACCTCGTTGAGCAGCTGCTGCACTTGGCTCAGAAGCCTGCCCACCAGGTACTTCGCACTGTCCAGTTCGTTCTTAGCGCTTTTCAGCTGTGAGGCGAGGGGGGGCTTGCTCCTGGCCGACCTGGTCGCCAGCTTCGCCTTGGCTCTGAGGGCCCTGAGTTGGTCGTCTATCCTGCGCAATACGTCCGTGTTCCAAGGCGACTTGCGCTTATTGGTGACCTTCGGGCTTCCAATCTTCTCCAACCCTCGGGCTTCGTCCACCCAGGAGCGAACCTGATTCATGCTCGTTGGAAAAGCGATGCCCACGATAGATGGTAGAAGGAGGAGCTCGGCCAGCACCTCGCTCTTCTTCTCCAGCATCGCATTGGAGCCGCTCTTGCGGTCGTCGTTGGAGCCAGTCTTTGTCATACAGCGATTCCAAACGAGTTGCGGGTGAACGAGGCCACGATGCGCAAGCGCTGTTCCTCCACTCTGCGAACGATGCTGCCCTCGGGGGCAGCTGAAACGGACCTCCGGATGGTGATGGTCTTCCGCGTCCAATGGTCTTGGCGTGTGTCGTCAGTGCCGTGAAAGAGGCATCCAGCGCAGATGTCCTCGCGAGAGTCTTCGGGGTCGACGGTAGCCATGTGCTTGTAGCCACTCTTTTGCCTCTTGACGCAAGCCGCCCGGCGCAGATTGGACGTGGTGCTTTTCACGCCGCAGAACCCCCACAAAGTAGCCTGCAGGTCTAGTCCCCTTTCGACAATGAGGCTCGTTAGCGCGCGCGTGACGTTCTTCTGGTCCGTCACCCTGACGCTCTTCATGTAGTGCGCAATCAGTTTGGTGATGCGCTTCCCGAGGATGCCGCGCAGCGTGACTTCTCCGCGCACGACCTTTTCAAGCTTCGACAATGTGAATCGCTGACCCTCTTCCAGGAAGAGGCGCTGCATCTCGGCGTTCCTTTTGTAGGGAGCCAGCTGCTTCATGTTGGTGTGTTCTAGCTGGTAGGACATCGCCAGCAGATGCGGGTCGTCGTAGCGCCATCGCATGACGATGATGAACAAGCGCCGCAACTGGTGCGAAGCAAGAATCCAGTCCCCAGTTGGGCCATCCGTACTCTCGAGGACAAGGTCTGAGAAGTAGTGGAGTGCTTCGTTGGTGTACGAAACCAGGCGCGTGGAGCTGGTCCGGAACGTCGTGAAGATGGAGTTCTTGAGGTCCAAGCCACGCACTTCCATCAGGACGCCCATAGCCATGACTGCTTCGGCTACCGAGCGCGTGCAAGGCTTGTTGGCTGTCATGGCCCTTTTGGCAATGTAGGAGTGCAGCCAGTAACCTGTCTCCAGCGTCCCACGAACCGCATCCGGTTTGACGGAGAGAAGTTCTGTCTGCCTGCGAGCCGTGAAGGTGCCGCAGATGATGTAGCAGGCTACAGGCAAGACCTTGCGCGTGGCGATGTACCAGCGGATGGCGCCACGAATCTCTTGGCCATCCGTTCGCAGGCGCAGGCTCCATCCGCGCGCTTCGGCAATCGCATTGAACTGCTCGCAGGCCAGTGCCTCGACGCCAGTCTCCAGCGACTGTTCCTCCTCTTCCCGCCGCGCGATAGTCCTCTCGAGGTCTACGAGCAAGGGACCGTACTCGTACAGCCAGGTGAAGGCGGTTGCGAGCGTGCGGCAGGCGAAGTCGGTCGGTATGAGGCGGGTGCTGCCTGTATCACGACCGTGCTTAGCGACCACGCCTTCGAGCGCCGGCGCCGACGGCTGTTGCCCCAGCGGGTCGGGTACGTGTTCCCGATACCGCCAGAGCAGCTCGAATACCTGTGCGCGCAGCCAAAGCAGATTCTTGGTCTTGCGCTTTTGGTCCTTCGTCTGAACCGGCTCCTTTTCCTCTGGCGGCAGGTGCCCCGTGCAGAGGAAGTGCTCGATGATGGCGCTGCTCTTCGGAAGAACGCGGTTGTAGGTGCGCTGAATGCCTGCGGCTTCGAGAACATCGCCTGCGGACTCGAATCGTCGCCCGCGCTTCCCCAGCACCTTCCTGACCCGCCGCTCGGCGTCTAGGACTTGCTCGACACCCAGAGAGCAGTCCTTCAGGAACTGTTCAAGGTGCCATTGGGTGAGGTGTCCGAAGTAGTGTAGCTTCTGGTTCTTCATCCACTGAATGAGTAACCCAAACGAGCTCACGATTCCTGATATTGACGTTCCTTGCTGCAGTGCATCGTCGGGCTGAGCTGCGTACTCACGCGAAACGATGTAGTCGACAGTCCGGAGAAGGTGCTGGTTCTCCGGCGAGCTGATGCGAGAGCCATCTGCCAAGAGGCGGTCTAGTCTCACTGGGTAGCTCGAGCTACTCTCCTTGACGTAGAAGACGCCAGGTTCGGGGTGATGCTGGAATGCTGCGGCGGTGCTCATTGGTATTGCCCTGCGTCATATTGAGAGGAGTACGGGGTCGAAGCCCGCCCTGGTGAGTTGGTCGGCCACTTTCCTGGCCTGCGGCAGCATGTAGGCGTATCGACTGCTCTTGACCTGTTGCAGGACTGCAGTCGAGAACGCATAGAGGTCAAGCCAGTCCTCTTTCCATTGTTTCTGCTTTGTCGTCTCAAGAATGTCCAAATGCTTGTCTAGGGCGGCCTGAACGCAGATGGTCTCCGCTAGCGACTGCTCGTCGACGACGTAGAGGTGGACGCCGCAGCCGGCACATCCGCCGCCAACCTCTGGGCATTCCGGGCCGTCTTCGGTCAGCTTGCCGCCCTTGTGCTCGATGTCGGCGCACATGAAGCCCAAGCCCGTGCGGTGCGCCTCCTTCAGGAGATGCTTTCCGACCTTCTCGGAGTAGCCCAGTGTCAACGGGCCCCGCTTTGTGTGACTCGCGTAGGCGACCTCATAGAGGGTCGTGAACTGGCGTATGCGCCTGACGCAGAGCAGCTTCACAGCAAAGCGCATCCCATATCCCGGCGTGCTTTCGCTGTCCTCCGCGTGCCCGAGAACCTGGCCCAGGCGCGTCATGTCGCCTCCCGAGCGGCCGCTATGCTCGACAGCGAATGCGATACGGATGGCGCTAGGCGTCCACACCGGTGGCAGGTTTGCGTCCCGTAGCATGTAGCGCATGTTGTTGCGCAGGAACGTGTCGGTCGGAGTCGAGGGCGCGCCGTTGTAGAATTGGAAGATGAAGAGTGCGTCGCCGACCTGCGGATAGCGCTTGCGGCGGGCTGCGGTCATCTTGGCGACCCCGCGAAGCGCTTCGACGGCGGTGACTTGGACCGCGTCGTCGTGGACGGGCAGGTCTCGCACCAGCGGCTGGGGCCCCGCTCGGTCTTTGTACGAGACAGTATTGGCAAAACCCGCGTCTTGGCTTGACTGCTCCGCGTCGACTGTCATGGCGATGGTCGTCGAGACGTTTGCCCCCGAGTCAATCATGTAGAGGATGGCCGCGGCGGCCACGCCGAGCCGATGCAGGCAGAAGCACGCGTCGAACACGGGGCGCCCGCCTGCAAGGTTGTATGCCTTGCGCATCGAAATGGTCCACTTCCTCTCGACCTCTCCTGGGACCTCGCCGTGGTGGTACTTTGCGAAGTAGGCAAGCAGATTTCGCTTGGTGAGGTTGGGGTCGTTGACAGGGACTAGCCTGCTTGCGCGCTTGGACCTCTCTGGGCCTCGATAGTCGATAGCCTCCTTGACCGCGGCAGCAAGCTCCGGCGGGACGTCGCCAAGGAGCTCCTGGCCTTCTTCCCAGACGGTTCTCCATTCGATGAACGTGCGCTCGGCAATCTGCCGCAAAGTGGTGAGCGTCTGGGCATTCCTCGAGAGGATGGCCTCGGCTACGGCGAGCTCGTCGTGGAGCGTCTCCACCGGCACTTCCTTGGCCAGAGCCTGCAACAGGTTCTGCACCTCTTTGCCGTCCACCTCGATGCCCAGTTGCTCGATTTGGGCGTGCATTGCCTCAATGAGCTCCTCAGCGACAGGTGCGTTCCCAGGCTGCCCTGACTGCCCAGACTGCTCGAGCAGGCTGGGGCGCCGTCCACCGGTCAAGTGATAGTTTTTCGGAAGGGCCTGCCGCTTGAACTTCGGTGCAAGTCCCGCATCTCGCAGCATCTCCAACCCGATGCAAAGTCCCGTGTACTCAGCCGCATAGGTCACCAGACTTCGCGGGATTTGCTGGAGCACCTTCTCGTGCTCGCGCAGGCCTTGGAGCCAAGCACTCGCTCCGGCGCCGCTGCGCAGGGTGCGGGCGCGGATGAGCCTCTTGGCGATGTGAGTCTTCGCAGCCAAGGTGCGGGCGAAATGGGTCAACGCCAGCCGGTAAGCCACGGCAGTTTTCCGCGCGTAGCGAGTGATGAAGGCCATGTGCTCATGGCTGATGTGACTGGCCTTTACCTGCCCAAAGGCGGGCAGCAAGTCTGAGTAGTCGAAGTTCAGGCGGTACTTCGGCACCCAGAAAACCAGGGGGTAAGTCTCATGGAACTCCACCGCTTCGGCGGGCGCCTGCTTGCGGCGGTGAGGGCGGCCTACCTGTTTGGCTGGGAGGGGCGTTCTCATTTCGCCCCCTCGTCAGGTTGCGGCGCATTTTCATCTGGCCGCCCTCGTGCTCTCAGGACTGCCTCCCGAGCGATGAGCGCTGCAGGCTGCGCAAAGGACCAGCGGGAAATCCGGGGCATCTCGCTTCTGTCGAAAGCGGCGACGAATCCGCCGGCGGAGAGCGCCTGTACCGTGGATTGGAAGGCGTCCAGGCGCGTGGCGCGCGTGGCTATCGCCTCGGGACCCTTGGCCAGCCGCTCGGCATGTGTACGCACTGCCTCAAGCCACAAGTGCGCCCCAGAGCCTCGGCTCAAGCTTTGAGCCTCGCGCATGGCGTGGGCAAGGCGAGGCTGCTCCCTTGCGAGAGCCATGACGAAGACACGGAAGATGGCGAAATGGAATGCCACGGCGTGGGGAAAGTACGCCGCCACATGCGCTGCATGGCAGTTCGCGAATTGCGCAGCCGTCCCCGCTCCAACGACGGGCTCCAAGAAGCCGTAGTCCAAGAGGAGAGAACCCTTTTCGCTGCGGTAGGCGAGCGGCCCAATCTGGATGAATCCGCGCGCTTCTTGCGGGCGTGTAACTGCGTCCCCGACAGGGGCAAGCAGTTGAGAGCGGGGTGTAACAGACACGTCGAGAGCCTCCGTTGCGACCATAGGTCGCGTGACGGAGTGCTTCGCGGTCTGCGTTTGCGGGCACTATTCGTGGCCAAATGGCCACCGGCCCTCCTTGCGAGCCGTCAGTACACTTTCGGGGGACATGGTCCTTTCGGACAACTTCACCATCGGCTTGCGCCGGCAGACGGCAGGTCGTTACACCTGACCCCGAAGTCCGCGGATATTGCCACAGGATAGCAGTAGCCGCAAGCTTCACTTGGTGGAGCGATACCCG
This sequence comes from Minisyncoccota bacterium, assembly GCA_035548315.1. Taxonomy (GTDB): domain Bacteria; phylum Patescibacteriota; class Minisyncoccia; order Phycocordibacterales; family Phycocordibacteraceae; genus C7867-001. The sequence goes on along the minus strand of DASZTF010000084.1, from coordinate 4,554 downwards.
CACGGAGCTAGACTTGCTGCATGCAACAGTATCTGGACCTGGTCCAACAGATTTTTGAGCAGGGCAGCTGGCACGAGAACCGCACGGGAGTGCGCACGCTTAGCATTCCTGGCGCCATGATGCGCTTTGACCTGCAGGAGGGCTTTCCTGCGGTCACGACCAAGAAGCTTGCCTTCAAGGCCGCCATCGGCGAGCTCGTCGGGTTCCTGCGAGCGTCCCGCAGTGCCGCGGAGTTCCGCGAGCTTGGCTGCAAAGTTTGGGACCAGAATGCGAATGAGAACAAGCAATGGCTCGCAAATCCCTACCGGGAGGGGGCTGACGACCTAGGCCCGGTTTACGGTGTTCAGTGGAGACAGTGGCCTGCTTACAAGGTGCTGCCCTCAAAGCGTGTCGACCAAATCGCAAGTGCGATGGGCAATGGCTTCAAGGTCGTGGCCGGCTTTGAGGAGGGTGGCGAGCAGAAGGTCCTTCTCTACAAGGCTGTCGACCAGCTGCGGCACTGCCTTGAGACCATCATGAAGAACCCGTCGGACAGACGAATTCTGTTCCACGGTTGGAATTGGGCGCAGCTCGATGAGATGGCGCTGCCTCCTTGCCATCTGCTGTACCAGTTCCTTGCTGACAAGAGCAAGGGCGAGCTCTCCCTGTGCCTGTATGTGCGTTCAAACGATGTCGGCCTCGGGACGCCATTCAACCTCACAGAGGGCGCAGCGCTGCTCCACTTGGTCGCACGCCTGACAGGCTACAAGGCGCGGTGGTTTACGTACTTCATCGGCGACGCGCACGTTTACGAGAACCACGTCGACATGCTGCAGGAGCAGTTGAAGCGCGAGCCCTATCCCGCGCCGCAGTTCGCAATCTCCGAGCGCGTGCCGGCCTATGCCGAGACTGGCCGCTTCGAGCCTGAGTGGCTGGAAAAGGTAGAGCCCTCTGACTTCAGCCTGGTGGGCTATCAGCACCACCCGCCTTTGACTGCTCCCATGGCGGTTTGATGGCAGTGCGGTCGTCACCAGCAACTCGTGGCAGCCAGTCGTCTTCAGGAAGTTCTGCCTGGGGCATCGCCAGTTCCTTCCCGTGAAGCTTGCGACTGGTGCGAGCACGAAGAGGCACGCCTCTCGGTGAACGGCTACACGCGGAGGGCTGCTGCCTGGCAGCTGTACTTCCTGTGCTCGATGTTCTTGGGAATCCTCGCGAGCACGGGGGAGGCGGGACTCGAGGAGCGCCGCTTCACGCCCAAGTTCTCAACCGGCGGAGAGCGTCTGGCGTTCTTGGCTCCACGCCAGGCCTGACAGCTACTGCGCCTGCGGTTCACCTCTTCGCAGCAGTACGTCGCCGTAGACGGTCATCGCCAAGCCCAAGCCAGCCTCCGGACCGAGCCGCGTGCGCACGTAGGCGTTGGCCTTGAAGTTAGCATCCAAGGCCGTGTCTCCCTCGTCCCACGCCTTGATGAAGCACTCAAGCCAGTTTCCAGGGACCGCGCCGCTAAGCGGCCAGGGCGAGGCGATGACGGTACGGCAGCCTCGGTCCAGCAGCATTTTGGGAAGGCTCACGGCCGTATTGGCCAAGGGATGCGGGTCGGCCCGCCCGCCACTGCAGACGAAGAGGACGACAAGCTCCACATCGGCTAAGGCCCTTGCGAGCGCTTGTGGCGAGGCCGTGAGGTCTTGCTCGTCGGCGATGCGGTGGAAGTAGCGGTTCTCGCCCGTGAGCTGCCCGTGCGCCGTCACAACCGCAAGCTGCGCGCCCTGGACGTTGTCCGGAATTCGGCCACTCGTGTCGGTCTTGAAGCCGTGCTCGTCGAACAGCGGTGCGAGGCGCGCGTAGACCATTTCCAGGGTGCCGTATGCGCCAGCCTCCGGTGAGCAAGAAATCCAGGCGTGGCGTGCGGTGGACTGAGTCCGCGGTCGCTTCTGGACATCTGCAAGCCAGGTCAGAGATGGCGCCTGGCCGATGGCGACGGTCTCGCCGGCGAAGTTGCCGCCGACCTGCGCCAGATTAAACGGCAGCTGCTGCAGCAGGGGTTTGGCGACAACAAGCACCTTCTGCCCTGGCGGTAGGGGCAGCTCGAACTCTTGCATCGTGGAGTAGAACTCGCCGTTGCCATCTTCGCGCTCAATGAGGCCATAGCGGAACGGATAGTCCGCCGACCAGGCGTTCAGGCGAGTCTCGAATGTGCTCGCCTTGACGGCTGGCCGAACGAGTTGCATGTTGCCACCATGTGCAAGGACAGCGATAAGTTCGTCGTTGGCGTCCGTCGCGAGCATCGCGACGCTCAGGCCGCCCAGGGACAGGTCCCGGATAAACGTGGAAGGCCACTGGGCGTCAAGCGGCTCTGCCCCGCCGGCAAGCTCCACCCCCTTGTCGGCCAAGAGCTCGATGGCCACAGCGGCGTCTCCAGCGCTGATGCCTGGCGCCAGAAGGAGCCGTTCGGCAGCAAGGACTGCTGCGAACTGGTCGGCTGGCGCGTCCTCGGAGTTCGTCGCGCCTTGTAGCCGGTTGTGCAGCCAAAGGACGTCGGATAGCTGCGGCACGGGCGCCGAGACGGTGCGCAGCAGGGCAGTCGTCTCTGCGCCAAGCCTGCGTGTGAGTTCGGCCCGAAGCGCCTGGGCGCCGGCCGGAATTTGGTGCCCCGTGCGTTCGATGCTCCCCGCAATGTTCATGAACTGCGAGGCAGCTGGAAGGAGCTCGTCTTCGCTTCGGAGCACGCGCTCGCAGTGCGCTTGCGAGCGAGCCAGGAGCTCCAAGACTTCTTGCGGTGAGCGCTGCCCGATTCGCGACAGCTCCAGAGTGATGGCAATGCCTTCAAGTCGAAGGGCACCACTGTCCCCTAGTTCCATCATGTCGCAAAGGCGTTGGCAAGCCCGCAGCGCCATCTCGGCGAGCTCATAAAAATTCAAGTCCCGGGCAGTGCGAAGGAGCGTGTACGCCTCCTGGAAAAGGTCCGCCGGCTCGACTTGCGCATCGGTCAAAGCGGCGCACGAAAGGCCAATGAGCGCATCCGCAGGAGCGCGCGTGCGTTGGTAGACATCAGCGTAATGCGCCCAGGCCAGGCGCTGTCGCTGCGCTGAACCGGTTCCAACGGCGAGCATCTGCTCCGCGACGTCTCTGGCGCGCTGTGGTTGTCCCTGGAGGCAGAACTTGACGGCCAGCAGACGCAAGACGTCCAGGTCTGAGTTGAATTCAGGGGCGTACGGATGGATGGAGCACACGACTGAGGCGCACTGCTCGAGGAACCGAAGGTCCTCAGCTGTCTCTAGCTGCGTCGATGCGTATCGCATCAGCCGCAGCACGAAGGAGATGTACGCTGGTGCGTCGCTGCCCACGATGGCGGCAGGCAGGCGAGTGACGCCCAATTCGACTGCTGGTTGTTGCTTCATCCAGTCAATCGCTTGCACGAAAAAGGCTTGGAACTGTTCCTGCGTACAGGGCTCGGCGGCCTCGACGGCAGGTGCCGGGTTGGCGCCTTGTGCGAGGATGTCTAACACCAGGGTCAGGAGAATGGGTAAGCCGTGCCGACCAGCGCTCTCCACTGAAAGTGCGTTCGAAACGCCCGCTCGGAACCGGGCTTCAGCCGGATTGGCTGCAAGAAAGCGCAGGAGGAGCAAGAGCGCGAGCTTGTAGGGGTGACCGTCCTCGTCTGCTGGAACTTCAAGCAGAAACATCCTGCGCAAGGCTGCGAGAAGAATGCGCACGGCAAAGGGCTCGTGCACAACATTCTGGGCAGCCTCGACGGCGTAGACGATGGTCTGTGGCAGGAGTTGTTGCTCGCGGGCGTGGAGTGCCGCACACAGGGTCGCCAGCGAAATTTGGGCCGGCCAGCGCTGGGTCACCTGCTCGTGCAGCTGAGAGTAGTCAACCTGCTCTGCGGGCCGCAGCGTGTCTGCGACGAAGTGGTGGAAGTCCTCGAAGCCCGCTCGGGATACGGCAGCTTGTTGCGGTGTGCTGGCTTCGCAAATCTTGAGGAGCCGAAGCTCCCGGTTCTCACTGAGGATGATGGAAGTGGGGAACAGAGCCGCTAAGCGTGCCCAGCTCTTGTCTACCAACTCACTCGCGCCGAGCGAGGTCACGGTGTTGAGCGTTGTCTCCAGCCACATCTGGTCATTCAGCTCGTTCAGCGCGGCGGCCAAAAAAGCCTTCGACAGCTCCTCGTCGCCATGCGTGTTAGCCATGCGTCCAAAGCGGGCCAATGTGTCGGCGGGCAAGTGGTCCAGGCGCGCGCTGTAGTACTGCAGGTTTTCCAGAACCTTCGCGCTATCGCCGGCGCGGGCGGCAATCTGCAGCGTCATCTGGCGCTGTGCATCAGGGGGCACATTGGCCGCTTGCAATTCTTCGTAGGCTTGTTGCGCCCTTCCAGTCGCTGCCAAGGCCGCCCATCTCGGGAGGTCGTTGGCCAGGACATCTTCAATGCCTCCCTTGTCACTTCTCACCGTTATCAAGCCAATCCGTTTTCGGCGTAATCAAGCCAGAGGACGTGGCAAACGGGCATCTCGAAGTGGTTCAAGGATGACTGGTTTTGCTCGATGCTGCAACCGCGGCGCGGGACCTGGCGGTTCC
>DASZTF010000083.1:0-2855 GCA_035548315.1 Minisyncoccota bacterium | reverse complement strand
AACTGATATTCCCCGGCGTGTTCGATAGGGTGTTCAGTTTTGGAGAGCAGAGATGAACGACGTGCATGTCGCGGCTGAGAACAACGACGAGGGCATGGAAGCTCGCGAGCTCGTCGAGTTCGGCGAGGTGTCGACGGAGACCAAAGGATGGATCGGTGGCTGGGCCTTCGATGGCGGCAACGGCTATTGGGGCTGATGCGAACCACAATAAGAACAACTGAGCGGTGCATTTGCGCCGCTCAGTACCCCACCGGATCTACCAGTTCTTCTGCAAAGTGAAGCTGACGACGCGCCCATACGGAAGCGCGTTCAGAACATCGTAGCCATCTTCGCGATCGACGAACGGCGGCGCCGTATTGAATATGTTCGTCGCATTCAACCCGATCTCGGTATTGCTCAGAATCCCGGCACCCGATGCGGTCCTGTAGCTCATCCGCAGATCAACCGACGTGAACGCGTCGACGTCTCGCTCCGCGAGCACGCTGACATCCTTGTAGCTGCCCGAGTGATCGATCGTCAGGCTCGCCCCGAACCCGGGCAGATCCCAGCGATGCTGATACCAGTCGACGGATCCTCGGAATCGGAACGCGAGCGGATTGCCGACCGTATCCACGACGTTTCTCATGGGTGAAGTGTCCGAGACGGCCTGCTCGAAGCTTAGAACGTAGCCGCTGTTCAGAGCGAAACGGAAGTTGCCGTACCGGGTATCGAGAGTGTCGTCCAGCTTCAGGTCGATCCCCCGCACCTGCGTCGCGGCGAGATTGCGCCAATCGAAGTCGATGATTGCCGCAACGGACGCCGCCTTGCATTGACTGGGAACGCCTCTGAAATAGGGGCTGTCGCATACCGCCGCGATTGCGGCAGCTGAAGGATTTCGGGTGATGACCGATGCCCATTGGTCCTCTTGTAAGAGGATGTTGGCTGGCGAGCCCAAACCCGGCGATACGATTCTGTCGGTGTAGTCAATCGAGTAATAGGTCAACGAAAGCGTCAGATCGCGAATCGACTGGAAAGCGAAGTCGATTCCCGCAGTCCACGTCCGCGCCGTTTCCTGCTTCAAACCCGGATTGTTGGCTTGGTGCGCCAGGATCAGAGACGAACCGGTCGGCGAGCGCGGGTCTCTGACCGATGTGAGAAGCGCGCTGTTGTGCGAGAAATCGTAAAGATCCGTCAGCCTCGGCGCCTTGAAGGAAGTACCCCAGCTCGTCCGCACCTTCAACGAATTCGACGGCGCCCAACGCAAGCCGATCTTCGGATTCATCGTCGAGCCAAAGTCACTGTAGTGCTCATAGCGGCCCGCGATCGACAGCTCGAGTCGGGGTGCCGCTCGACTGTCACCGGGCGCTCCAATAATGGGTACAGCAAGCTCGGTGAACAGTGAGTTCACATCGCGTTCGAAAGGCATGCCGCCGGTGACTGCATTCCCGAACTGTTCGAGCCGCCGTTCGCCGCCGATTGCGACCTTGAGCGCGCCGGCAGGCAACTGCAGCACGTCCCCATCCGCAATCAATGTCGTCGACGTCACGCTGGACTCACCGTGATCGCGTTGCGTCGCACGGATGCTGTCGAGCACCGCCGGACTATTGTGTACGCCGTCGCCGAATGCATTGAACGCAGTCGCCGGATCGCTGGACGCAAGCGCCGTCGCCAGTGCCGCTTGATTCGGCAGGTTCTCAGTGATGGCTTTGAGCGTTTCGTGACCGTACGAATGCGCAAATTTCAAGCGCCACGAAGAACTCAGCTGGCTGTTCACGCCAAGCGTCCCCCCGTAGGTCTGCGTTTCAGCGCTGATGCCGATCGGACCAAGGTCGTTTAGGAAGTTGTAGCCAACGAGTACGTAAGGAGCGGCGGGATATGGATTGATGTTCAGCGCGTAGGGATTGCTTTTCGGTACAGCAAGTATTTGGTCCAACCCATAGAAGCGTTGACCTACCTTGCGCTCGCTGTAGCGACCTTCGGCGGTGAGCTGAATCCGCTCGGTGATATCTTGCGCGCCACTGAAGAAGACTCCGTGCATCTTCTTCTCCGGCAGCAGCTGCATCGTGGCGTAACGATTCTGCAGATTGATGTCGCCCGGCAGCAGATCCGACTGACGCAGCGCGGACCCGTCTTGACCTGCCGGGATTCCGTATGCGGGCTGCAGAGACACCGGATCCAGAATGTTCCCCGGAGCGCTTCTGAAGCTGCGATAGTCCGAACCGCCGAAGCGCGACTTGTCGGCGAGCGCAGCATAGGGCCGCTGCGAAGCATCGAGCGACGTTCGCTCGGAATACTGATAGGAGAGCAACGCGCGCCCACTATCCCACGACGTGCCGAAGGTTTGTGCGACCAATCTCTCGTCCGCGCCGCCGGTGCCGGAACCAAGCCGCGCGACTGTTTCACCTCCGTCGAGGTCCTTGCGCATGATGACGTTGATCACGCCGGCAATTGCGTCCGAGCCGTACAACGCCGAGGTTCCGTCGGGAAGCACCTCTACCCGCTCCACGGCGCTCCATGGAATGTTCGAAACGTCGACGAAATCGCCTTGGGTGCCGGAGAACGGCTGTCGCTGTCCATCGATGAGTACGAGCGTCGCGCCAGAACCCAGCCCGCGAAGATTGGCTGACACGCCTCGACCGAAATTGCCCGGGCTGCCGGAAACTTCCGAAACGCCACCTCCGCCGGTCACCGTCAGCGCCTGCAGCGCATCTTGCACGGTCGCATAGCTGGTGCGGTTCATGTCATTGCGAGTCACGAACTGCAGCGGCGACACGATGTCGAGCACGCCGTGCATCAGCGTGCCGGTGACGACCACCTCTTCCAGCTTTTGCTCGCCGGCGAGCGCCTGCACCGGTAGGTCCGGCATGCCGCGGGCG
>DASZTF010000082.1:0-2444 GCA_035548315.1 Minisyncoccota bacterium | reverse complement strand
GAGCTTGAGTTCGGGAGAGGTGAGTGGAACTGCGAGTGTAGAGGTGAAATTCGTAGATATTCGCAAGAACACCAGTGGCGAAGGCGGCTCACTGGCCCGATACTGACGCTGAGGTGCGAAAGCGTGGGGAGCAAACAGGATTAGATACCCTGGTAGTCCACGCCGTAAACGATGGATGCTAGCCGTTGGCAGGCTTGCCTGTCAGTGGCGCAGCTAACGCATTAAGCATCCCGCCTGGGGAGTACGGTCGCAAGATTAAAACTCAAAGGAATTGACGGGGGCCCGCACAAGCGGTGGAGCATGTGGTTCAATTCGAAGCAACGCGAAGAACCTTACCAACCTTTGACATGTCCCGTATGGGCACCAGAGATGGAGCCCTTCAGTTCGGCTGGCGGGAACACAGGTGCTGCATGGCTGTCGTCAGCTCGTGTCGTGAGATGTTGGGTTAAGTCCCGCAACGAGCGCAACCCTCGCCCTTAGTTGCCATCATTCAGTTGGGCACTCTAGGGGGACTGCCGGTGATAAGCCGCGAGGAAGGTGGGGATGACGTCAAGTCCTCATGGCCCTTACGGGTTGGGCTACACACGTGCTACAATGGCGGTGACAGAGGGATGCGATGGCGCAAGCCTGAGCAAATCTCGAAAAGCCGTCTCAGTTCGGACTGGGCTCTGCAACTCGAGCCCACGAAGTCGGAATCGCTAGTAATCGCGGATCAGCATGCCGCGGTGAATACGTTCCCGGGCCTTGTACACACCGCCCGTCACACCATGGGAGTTGGCTTTACCTGAAGACGGTGCGCTAACCGCAAGGAGGCAGCCGGCCACGGTAGGGTCAGCGACTGGGGTGAAGTCGTAACAAGGTAGCCGTAGGGGAACCTGCGGCTGGATCACCTCCTTTCTAAGGACGATCCCTCAGAACACGCCTTCGCGCGTTCTCTCGGGTCTCTTAGGAACAATCGTCGGCAGAACGCGGGTCTCACGACTCCGGTTCGAGCCGATCTGGCGGGACGCCGCCGTCTTCGTTTCTCTTTCTTCGCGGACGAGCCCACGTTGCATCGGGCTTGCGGCTTTCCGGATTTTCCGGACGGGCGCGGGCCGATGGCGTGTGTCGGTGCGTGTGCGCTCGGGCCTGTAGCTCAGGTGGTTAGAGCGCACCCCTGATAAGGGTGAGGTCGGACGTTCGAGTCGTCCCAGGCCCACCAATTCTTTCGGCGCCGGTTCTGTCTTCTCCGACGCCTGACCGGCTGGGGCCATAGCTCAGTTGGGAGAGCGCCTGCTTTGCAAGCAGGAGGTCGTCGGTTCGATCCCGTCTGGCTCCACCAGTCGGAATCGCCCCACAGGATCGCGTCACCGAGTGCCCGGCCATGAAGTGGCCAGCGCCCCGTCTCGTCCGTGAACAACCCTTCGCATTCGTCGAACGCGTGAACGTGCGGCGGTGCGTGTTGTCTGACATCGTGAAGAGGAGATCGCTCCGAGCGTCCCAGGTGATGACCGTCACGGCGTGACGGTGGTGGCTTGCGGCGCGCAATCTCCGGATGCGCAGAAGTGCGGGATCCGCGACGTTCGCGGCGCCCGCGTCGGATGCGCATTCATGTCGATGAAGCTTGACCGCCTCATCGTCGGAACGGTCTCGAAGCAAGCTGGTCTTTCATCAATGTCCGGCCGCAACGACGCGTGGCGACACGCGCGCGCGGCGGCGTCCACGCCGAGTGGAGTGGGCATTGATAATGAGAGCGATCAAGTGCCTTAAGGGCATTCGGTGGATGCCTTGGCGCTGAGAGGCGAAGAAGGACGTGCTACGCTGCGATAAGCCGTGGGGAGCTGCGAAGAAGCTTTGATCCGCGGATTTCCGAATGGGGAAACCCACCTTCGATGACTGGAACTCTGAGTCCTCGCAAGAGGGCTCGGAACGTGCGGGACTTCGGTTCCGCGTGGTTCGATGCCGACGAGGCCTCGGACTTCCAGTCATCAAGAGAAGGTATGAGACTCCTGAATCCATAGGGGGTTTCAAGCGAACCCGGGGAACTGAAACATCTCAGTACCCGGAGGAAAGGACATCAACCGAGACTCCGCTAGTAGTGGCGAGCGAACGCGGACCAGGCCAGTGACGATCCAGAGACAACCGGAATCTGTCAGGAAAGCAGAACCTCAGAGGGTGACAGTCCCGTACGGGTAATGCGAAGGATCGTCCTCGAGTAAGGCGGGACACGTGCAATCCTGTCTGAACATGGGGGGACCACCCTCCAAGCCTAAGTACTCCTCAGCGACCGATAGCGAACCAGTACCGTGAGGGAAAGGTGAAAAGCACCCCGACGAGGGGAGTGAAAAAGACCTGAAACCGGATGCCTACAAACAGACGGAGCCCAAGGTTCGTCCTGGGTGACGTCGTACCTTTTGTATAATGGGCCAGCGACTTAATCTGACGAGCAAGCTTAAGCCGATAGG
>DASZTF010000081.1:0-1561 GCA_035548315.1 Minisyncoccota bacterium | reverse complement strand
GCCAGCGGCCCAACGGTGACGGTGCGTGGGATCATTTACGTTCCTTGCGGTGCGCGGAGGGCTTACCCTTCTCGCCTTCGACGGCAATGTTCGGGTAGCGGGCGCGGACCTTCGCCTTGATCTTGGCGCGGAGCTCTGGAGAAGCGTGTTGAGACGCCCGCGCCAGCGCATTTCTTGCGTGTGCCGGGTTATTCAGCGGGTATTTACGTTGCCCCGGCTCAGCAAACTCTGAACTGGGGAGCGCATTACGCTGCTTTGCAGATAATTTTCCCATCAACAAAACACCAATGAGAGGAGCCCTGCTTGCGCCGGAAGCGAAGGCGCAGCCCGGTTACGCCGTTTTTGTGCCTCATACGTTTTGTTTTGTGTGCGAGCAAGTGCCCGCTTTGCATTTAGGTCCAAACGAAAATGTGCTTTGCAAAAGCCATTGCCATGAACCGACTTTCCGCAGTCGGGCTCAGAACACAGCACACCGTCCCAAGAAGGGACGCGGCGGTATGGCTCTGCGGCATCACCATAGTTTTGCCAGCGTCGGTAGTGCGCACGGCAAAGACCTCGGCAAATAGAAGAGTTCTCACAACCTTCTATAATACAAGAGCCACCTCGAGAAACTTCTCGGCGACCTAGTGGAGTGATAGGAAGGGCGTTACGACGCTTTGCGTTGAGCTTCGCCATGACGCCCTCCCGACCCTTGCAGGGCTTACGGGTTGTGGACTTCGGAACCCTTGTGTCCGCCACCTTCGGTTCCGGCTTCTTCGCCGGAGAGCTTCTTGGTGCGGGCTGCGGTGGAGAGCGGCGTCAGATTGGCTCCGATACCGCCACCGCGCTTGCGGCCCGGTACCTGACCCCCACGAGCGCGAGCATGTGCGCCCTTGTGGCTCTTTTCGCCTTCGACTTCGTGAACGCGCCCGCCGCGCTTGCGCTCGTGGGCTTCCTTCATGACGTTCGAATCGCCACCTGCGTAAGCGGTGACCTTGCCCCCAGAGGCGCGGTTCTTGTGACGGGAACGAGACATGGCAATGTCCTTCGTGTGGCCCGGCTCCGTGGGCTCGGGCGGGGGTAGAAATCCTGCCCCCGCTCAGGAACCTAATTACGCGTTGTTCACCAACAGCGCCGGGTCCGAGGTTTCGTAAGTCGGAGCGTTGAAGAACGTCTGGTTGGTGGTCGAGGTTTCCCAATGCGTTGCCCCCAACCAAACCGTATCCTTGGCGATAATCAGGCCGCCAATAGCTGCGTTCAGGTTGGCGACTTGATTCATCGTGGTCGCCGTGGACTTAACAGCGTTATCGAAGATACAGCCATCAAACACCACGTAACGGTCAATGCCCGCCGCGCCAATCAAGAGGTGGGCGGCGGTCGCTGTTCCAGCCATAGCCTCAAAGTGGCAGCGCTGGAAATAGTTGCGTGGCGAGCCCCCAGAGATTTCGAGGGTGTAGTTCGCCGCACCACGGGAGATCGTGTCCACACCGAAGACGCAGTCGCGGAAAGTATTCTCGCCGGTCGAGCCAGAGATTACGAGCGCACGCGCGGCGGCGATGTTCGCGGTGCCGGTCGAAGCCGT
>DASZTF010000080.1:0-2706 GCA_035548315.1 Minisyncoccota bacterium | reverse complement strand
CGATCCGTATGGCAATTGTTCTTCAGGCGGGAGTGCGTGTACCTCAACTGGCGAGCCCTACCGCTTCACCGGCCGCCGGCTCGATCCCGAGACCGGGCTCTACTATTACCGCGCCCGGTACTACTGGCCGCAAGGCGGCCGCTTCCTGCAGACCGATCCCGTCGGCTACACCGCAGATCTCAATCTCTACACCTACGTTGAAAATGATCCTGTGGGTAGGACCGACCCGACGGGGATGGATGATCTCATCAACCAGATTCGGCAAGAAATTATCGATGAGTTCACCTTTGGTCACGTCGGGCATACCCCCCTCGTCGGCATTTCGCGAGCCAATCAGCGGGCTGCCATACATGCCGCACAGCACCCTGTAAGCACCGCTGTTCACGCTGCCGTTCCTGCCCGCGGTGCAACCGTGACTCTCGGAGGAACCGCTGCGGCAGGCACACCCATCGGCGGTGCTTCGTTCAGTGCAGGTGTCGCGGTTTCAGTCGCCGGCAGCCAAGGCGGTCAGAACGATGTTGGCGTCTTCGGATCAGCGGGCGGCGCTCTCAATCTCGAAGCGAGTAGCAACGGTGGTGTCAAATTCATGGGCGCAAGCCTCACGGGTGATGTCACCGTTCAGAGCGGTAGCGTGAATGATCTCAGGGGGCAGTCCTTGCAGTTCCAAGCGAGTGTGCCTGTCACAGAGAGCGTGCCCGGACCCACGGTCGGCATTTCTGTTTCTTCAAACCAAGCGGGACAAGTTACTGGCGGTGGTGTGAGTGTTGGTGCCGGAACTGGATCGGCTGGTGTCACCAGTCAGCATACCGGCACCTGCTCAGTAATGAACGGCTGCGGAACACACCCATGACATACTGGGCTCGTTTTTTTCGAGAAATTGAGGTCTCGGCGAGCGCGAAATCGCCTCGTCCTTTCAACGAGAGCGTGGAAAGGTTTGTAGCTGCCTTGAAACAATCTCATCTGAAAATACCTGTGCGGCTCGATACCTCAGGTGCGTTGCACGAATTGCACAGGGGTTTTGCACCGTTTCGACCGGGATCAGCGTCCATCTTCTATGGGACGCTCACACAGGTCGAAGATGTTATTAGTCTCGGAGGGACGATCCGGCTTGCGCCATTTTTTCGCGTCTATTTCCAAGTTTTTTTGATCTTGGGCATAGGTGGTTCCTTAGCTGTGTCCGGTGGCGCAGCGTGGAGATGGTTTTCCATCCTTGATCTGGAGCGTCGAACCGATTTTGGCCTATTGGAGGTTGTATTCGCCGGTCTTGGAGTGCTTATCTTTTTCGTAGTCTTCGTTAAATTCCTTGCGACGTTGAACTATTTATCAACGCGTGGCGAGCGCGATAAGATTGTAGCCGCCTTCCAATCCGTTGAATCGTCTTAGGCCAAACGTTGATAGATGCCCCGAGGTCATAGGCACTCATGTTACGCAAACACTTCAATCAGAGTCGCTTTTGGCGGGAATTCCGATTTAAGCGACAGTCGATTGTCCGAATTCTGAAAAGCTGCGTAACACTTGTTCCCGTCCTCCTTTCAAGTGTCGCCGCCGCGAGTCAGTCAGACAGTGCAATCAAGAATTTGTTGATTGGATTGTGGGCTTCAGATCGGAACAATCCCGCCAATGACGTGGAGCGCGGTGCTATCAAGCTCCTAATCTTTGGCACTACTCGATATGAGAAAGATGGGACGGGTTTCACAAATATCTATACTGGCGGTCCGTGCGGGCAACTAGTTCGCCATCATGTATTTCATTGGACTATAGAAGATGGAGTTCTGACTACCTATGGTGGCAAAACCGCATCTAAGGACCGAGTGTTGCGTATTACAAGTGCCAACGCAGTGTTGATGGCTCTAACTGACCCGAATCATCCCAAAGAATATCGACGGAAACTGAGCGATTCTGATTGTCGATAGGCTAACTATCAAGGTGACTGTTACTCCCCTCTTCGTTCTTCGCTGCTCGCCGGACGGCATTCCTGCCCGCTTTGCATTCGGCAACCGAAGGCCGCATCAAGCAACATGTCCAGCACGCCCGCGTGCAATTATTTCTTCCCGCGCGGACGCCCGCTCGGCAGCGCTTTCGGCGGTTCGGCGCCCGGTTCGGGCGGCAGGAAAAGTTCGTGGAACGGCACGTTGAGTGCCTCCGCGAACTTGTCCTATGCATATCCGATGGCGGGACGGTGCATGCCAACTACGCCTACGACCCACTTGGCGTCCGCACGCTGTCGCTGCGGACCACCAAGAAATCCGGCGCCGGGGTCATCACGACCTACTTCCTCTCCGACGGCACGGACGAAGTGGCGGAGTACGATGGCTCCGGCAGTCTCACGGCCATCAATGTGCCGGGGCCCGCGATCGACGAGCCGGTCGCCGTGGTGACGGGAAGTGCCGCCCCCTACACCCACCACTATTTCCACGCCAACCGCCAAGGCAGCGTGATCGCCATGAGCGACGACAGCGGGGCCAAGGCCGAAGGGCCTTACGTCTACGATCCGTATGGCGATTGCTTCTCGGGCGGCAGCGCGTGCTCGTCCTCCGGCGAGCCCTACCGCTTCACCGGCCGCAGGCTCGATCCCGAAACCGGTCTCTACTATTACCGCGCGCGCTATTTCTGGCCACAGGGCTGCCGCTTCCTCTCGACCGATCCCGTCGGATATAGCGCGGACCTCAACCTTTACACCTACGTTGGAAATGATCCTACGGATAG
>DASZTF010000079.1:0-3997 GCA_035548315.1 Minisyncoccota bacterium | reverse complement strand
AAAGAGGTCTCCCGTGCGAGCAGGGCCGCGCACAACGCCGACCTGTTGATGTTCCCGTGACATACGACCAGGACCCGCATCAAACCGTCCTTCTTTGATTGCTTTGATGTTCTCAACGATTTCGGCCTTCGTCAATGTCCCATCATGAACCGTCGCCCGGTACCGGCACTCCTGCCAATGCACATACTCCGGAAATTCGGGCCAGCGGCGCTTTTGTGCCCATTCCAGAATAGCGGGAAACCGCGCTTTTCCCAACGCCGCTGCCATAAATTTCACGCACCAGTCAACGCAATTCAGCAGCAGCGTTTCATCCAACGTACCGGGAAAGTGACGAAATTCAACAGTATCCGTCTGGAGCAACTGTCGCAAGCTGACGCAAAGGCGCGGCTGCGCATGCCACAGGGGCTTGCCCCCTTTGGACTGGGGTGGCTCCAGATTGAAGAATTCTTCGATCGTCTTCGCCTGAAGTTGGCGGTGTAGCCGAGGCTTGGACAGCAAGGTGTGGTGGCTGACAAGGCGGCGGCGGTAACGCCGTAGTGCACCTTTCAACTCGTCGGGGTCCGGATACCGGGTAGCCGTCGGGCGCGGGATGGGCTCCACAATTGGGAAGACCTCGGGCATCACCCGATGAATGAACGCCTGTACCTGCTTCAGGGTGTTGAGGTCGTCCTTCAGCCCCGGCACCCGGACGTGCACGTGCAGGTTCGATCGGTAATTGACCTTCGCCTCCGGAAACAGTTTCTTGATCTCCCGCAAACACTCAACTTGACCCAAAATAGTGTCCGTTGGAGGAGTGTTGATCTCGCCCCCGTATTGATGAAGCATCCCCGTAGGGTCATTCGCAATACCGTCACTGTTCACAATTGTGATGTCGCGCACGTCCCAAGCGTAACCCTCCGGAAGCGGACGCAGCCGGTCCACGTCCGCCAGCTCGTGCTCGCAGCCGTATTGCCAAGAGCGTTGATCAGTGTTGACCACGATACTCCCCTAAGATAAGGGCTGCCTTCTGTTCTGGGGTATTTCTCAACTGCCTTTGAAGAACCAACATACCGAAGCTGGTTCAACTCGCAACAGATTTGGTATACCCCGCAAGTCACGACAGAATCTTTCGAAGCTTGTGTGCACACCACGCCGCCGCGATCGTGCCATTCTTCGCACCGCCCGTCGCCACCCAAAAGTTGGGGTTCGCCTCCTCCAAGTAGCAGGGCTTGCGATTGACATAGGGGCGCACACCAAACAACCGCTGGGGCTTCACCGTCAGCTGATTGATGGCCACGGAACAACGCCGCTCCGTCTTCTGCGCCGAGCTCTCGCTCCACTTGTCCCAACGGACGGAATTGCTGTCCCCAACCCAAAGCCCATCGCCTCGGTTGAAGGCCGTCACTTGCTTGTAGGGCGCCCAAACATGGATGAACGGCTGGTCGATGGTGGCGTCGGGCCAAAGGCACGCCATCCCGGCTTGCCCCACGGGAAGCTCATCCATGCGCGCCAACTGCGGTGCCCAAACGCCGGTCGCCAACACTACGGCACGCGCCTTCATGGGTTCATGCTTCAGCAGGCTGACTTCGTAGCCACTACCCACGCCCTCGATCTTGGTGACGCGCGCCTGTACGGAAGGGCGCAACAGGATATTGCGGGGGTCACACCAGAACACACTCACGTTGCCCTTCAAGACCTTGAAGGAGATTTCCTCCACCCCGAAGAGCTCGCTCAAAGTCTCCAGCGCGGGATCATACACTTCCTTCCCTAAGCCGCTGAACCACGACGGACGCATCAAGCACGCAGCCGGGCGCGAACCGGAGTCGGGACGCAGGTCGTCAATTGTCAGCACGGATGCGCCGTCCTTCGCCAGCGCATGCGCAATAGTGGAGCCGAACAAGCCGGTACCGACGACGATTACATCAAACATCCCGGCTCCTTCGGCATGCCCGCGAGGAAGGTCCGCGCAGTCCGTGCCAACGGCGTCCAAGGCTGAAGCCCGTGGCGTATTTCGCGGGTGTCCTTCATCAATGGATAATGCCCGTGCATATGGCTGGCGTGCTTGCACCATACAGTCTCAAGAGAGAACCAGTCTGGGCGCTCGCGCTTGCGGTGGGGAATGCGGCAATCCTGTAACTGCTTTCGAAGCCAGTCCATGGCGTCGGCCAATCCCGCTTCCTCCGTGTCTGCGTCAATCGGAACTGTTCCGTCCCGCCAGCTTTCCAAGATGGAATCACGCGGGGTCTTGTAAAGGAAGACTGAAACATCGCTCTGATCCACCGGGTATTCCCACACGGCGTCCAACATGTCCGCGATTTTGAAGGCGATCCAATCGCCAAAGAGGTAGTGCTGACGCGCCCGGTCGATGACGCTCTGAACGTCGGCCGCACCTTCGGTCAAGTAGTCAAGAAATTCCAGCGGGGCGTCGTACTGCCCGCGAAGGCGCTTGACCGCCTCCACCGCAACCTTCCCACGGAAATGGCGGCGCTCTGAGCCGCGTGGCCAGCGCTCGCCGAATGGCGTCGGCTGTTCATTCTCGGCGGCAACCTCTAGAGCGCGCCAGAAGTGGCGTCCGTCAATCTCCGACGCCCAACAGGCGAAGCCGGAGCTGTAGAACAGCCAGTAGGACACCAGCCACCGCGCCAGCTGCGTCTTGTCAAGGGACGCGTGCTGGAGCGCGACGTAAACCGGGTCAAGATCAGCGGTCTCGAAGAGCTGCCGCCCGAACGGAACTACGTTCAGACGGGGGTAGGTCACGACGCCAACGAAATGTGCTTCTTTTTCAAGTCGAAGCGCACTTGCGCGCGGGGGACACCCGCATCGATCGCGGCCTGAACCGTCATCCCGTTCTTGTACTTGCCCCACCACACGGCACCCTTCGTGCCGTCCCGGTAGGGGTTCTCACCAAGCATCTTGATCTTGTGCGCCGGGCTGAACTTGCCCTTCGGCCCACGCGCTTTCGCGATCTTGGTGTGACCGTTGCCGCTCTTCGCCGACTTTTTCGGCTTGGCAGCGGCGGTCTTTGCCTTTTTTGTTGCCCCAGGTGTCGCCTCCTCTTGCGACCCCTCAGTCTTGATTGCTTCCAAGCCGGGGAGCGGTGGAAGCGGCGGTTTGTCCTTGGATGCGAGGGCCGTGACGCACTCGTTGATCCAGTTTTGCGTGGGTTCCGAAATGGTCTCCCACGTCTCATCGTTTTTGTCCTTGTTGAACACCTCGTTCGCCGCGCGCACAACACGCGCAAGGAACGACTGCTCATCTTCCTCCGGCTGGCGGGTGACTTTCGCCAGTTTCAGAATCTCGCTTGCCACGCTCTCAGACATCGTTCTTCCCTCACACCGTTCCGAAGTAGGACTTCAGCCGCCCAACAACGTCTTCCTGCTTCGGGTCCAGGCCAAGCAGGCGGCAGTAATATTCGTTGGTCGTCTCACGCACGCGATGACGGCCCACACGGCGACGCTGAAAGCGCAAGAGCTCCGCGCTGTCCTTCGCCAAGATCAAGATCAGCTGCTTGATTTCAGCCGGGGCGTTCGCGAGCAGCGCCAACAAGGACTGTTGCTCCGGTTGTTCCGGCAACAGCTTGTCCCAAGTCGCATCGCTGGTCTCGCCATAGAGGTTGGTGAGCGCGGTCTCGTGAAGCCGCATGCGCTTCGTTGCGAGCGTCGCAATGTGGTTATGGAAGGCTGTCATGACAGCCCCCATGAAGATGCGCCGCTGCTCCGCGTTCGGCTTCTCCACCGTGCTGAGCTCCGGGTAAGCCTTCGCGCACTTCGCGAAGCACATATAGCCGTCCTGCAGCAAATCGGAAAGCTCGTAGTATTCGGCCACCTTCCAAAATTCCTGTCGCGCGGTCTTCTTGAGCCAACCGTGCATACCGGCATCGAGATAAGCAGCACCCAAATCGGCCATGTAACTTCTCCCCTCTGTTAGAGTCACCCCGCAAGTAGGGCAACACAACCAGTGCAAGGCTACCCCTACTGGTTGTCCTAGGGCTTGCTATCCGAGAGGCGGAGGGAGAACC
>DASZTF010000078.1:0-2360 GCA_035548315.1 Minisyncoccota bacterium | reverse complement strand
GAGCAGGACGAGTATCGCTACGACTTCCGCAATCTGCTGAAGCGTGCGTACACGTGGCACTCCGGAACGGGTGCGGTGGAGGACTGGTACTATCGCTACAGCCCCGGCGGCGAGCGGGATCAGAAGCGGCTCTATGCGGCGACCTCACCGGACAGCGTGACTCCGTACGGCTGGGTATATTATGTCCTTGGTGCGCGCTCGCAGCTTGCGGTCTATCACGGCCAGCAGGTGAGCGGCGCGGCGGGGTGCGGTGGTTCGGGGCGGCGCGTCTCCATCTACCCGGCCGAGTACCTGACGAACGGCATCGGCTGGAACGGTGCGCGCGAGCAGATCACGCAGGTGGTGACGAAGCCATCGGGCGTGAAGGAGTATCAGGTGAGCGACCACCTTGCATCGCTTCGCGTGGCGATCGAGGGAACGGCCGAACGGCACATCGATTACACCCCGTGGGGGAATGTGCTGGGGGGGACGAGCGGCGGCGCGGTGACCGGCGAGCGGCAGACGTACAACAACCAGGAGCCGGACCGTGAGACGGGGCTGTACGATCTGAGTGACCGGAAGATGGACCCGGAGACGGGGCGGTTCGTGAGCCCGGACCGGCTGATGGAGAAGTTCCCCTCGGTGAGCCCGTACGCCTACTGCTACAACAATCCGGTGCGGTACACAGATCCAACGGGGATGCAGGCGCCGGAGGAAGACGACTTCGATGCTCAGCAGGCGGCGGACCGGATGCTGGAGGACGAAGCGACGCGGGCGGCCGAGGAATCGAACAACACACCGAAGCCAACGGGGCGTGTGCGGGAATGGATGGGACCGGAGGGAGAAACGGAGTTCGATGACCCGGAGCCGACCCCCCCAACCATGCAGGAGCCGACGGCCGAGTCGACGACGACGCAGGAGGCTGAAGAGCAGATGGAGCGGCACTCTTCGGGCATTCCTCCAGCTGAGAATTTGCCACGGACTCCTGGGATTGAGGAGATGGTCAATGCGTTGACGGGCCAGCATGCATCGGGACTTGATGATGAGCCGGGGATACCGGAGAGCGATCTGGAGATCGGCGAATCGCAACCGACGAGAGTGCGCCCTCCGGGATCGTCCACGCCTGCCGATATTCTGATGCTAGGAGGATCTCCTCTGGGACAGGAAGGAAGCAGACCAGAAATTCGCGAGATGAAAGGCGGATTAACTGAAGCAACGGAGCTATTTGAACAACTAACGCAGGGCGGGGAGATTGATCGAGAATCCACATACTCGGGGACAATGATGAAACTTCCAGGTGGTGGGCGCGTTGGCATTCGGACTGTGGCATCAAGAAGTCCCGAAACCGAAGTGACGATTGACGTTAATTTCCCAGACGTACCTATTGACAAAATCAAATTCAATCCATAGCCTATGAACAATCTTGCAACAGCAGTAAACGATATCCTAACCGAATGCCGGGAGGATTACGTGGGACTTTGGTCCGTCATACGACAACTGAGACGTGGTGGCATTGAAGAAGCTGCTGTCTTTGAGACAACAATGAACTTATTGTCAACGTGGCTTCATGAAGGAAAAATTGTCGCAGGGAGTTTCGATACCCGGATCGACAATGACTTTCATGTCTGGCAAATGTCTCCGGATGAGGCGCTCGCCCGGATCGCACGTGAGTGGCGGGGGCTTGGGCATGATCCAAATTTGGGTGATGTTGTTTGGATTACGACGGCACCCCCATCATAGAGTTCTACCAAATCCGGACTGCTTCAATGCACGGTAATGCGACCTTCGAGTGCCCCGTATGTGGCTTTTCTGGTTTACCCGGTCCACCATACGATGAACACGGATGCGCATCGTACAATATCTGCCCATGTTGTGGAACAGAGTTCGGGTATGACAATGCTACCCGCTCTCATGCACACTTACGGGATACATGGATATCTGCAGGGGCCAAGTGGTATAGCAGTTCGGTGAATCCACCGGCTGGCTGGGATGCTGCCGAGCAATTGCGGCATGCCGGCTTTCCTACATCTTGAACTTGGGAATATACCATGAAAAAACTACGACGCTATTGGTTTGGCTTCGGGCAGCTAAGCAAACCATCGATTTTGAACTTAGGCTGCGGAGTGACAGCATTCGACTACGGCGATGCGATACGTTTGCTCCGTGAACGCCTTTTTAGGGAAGGCGAACTGCCTAATATTGTGGCGCTTCCGTGAATCGAGTGGTTCGTGCGTAGATTTGCGACATGCGCGATACCGATCACTATGGCCGGCTTCTCGGGATTCAGAGGCCGTGGACGGTCAGTCTGGTGGAACTCGATGAACCAGAACTGACAGTCACTATTCATGTCCGCATCGACAGCACCGTACGCCTGGGCTGCC
>DASZTF010000077.1:0-2159 GCA_035548315.1 Minisyncoccota bacterium | reverse complement strand
CGGAGCCGAAGCACATGCGCAACTATGGAAATTGATCGTCGATTGGCTGCGATCACACTGGCCATTGCACCCACAGTGAAAGAAGGAGGCCGTCATGACAAAGAAAGAACTCAATCGGTATCGCAATCAGCTGTTGGAACTACGCGACCGGCTCACCGAGGCGGTCCGGCGCATGAGCGAGACGGTGAGGACCGATGCGCAGCCGCTGGGCGAACATGACCGGCATGTGAGCGAAACTCCAGAAGCGGAGCTCGCTATGGAACAGGACGAGGAAACCATTCGGCGGCAAACGGTGGAGGCTCTGAAACGGATCGATGAAGGCACCTTCGGTATCTGCCAGTTTTGTGGCGATCAAATCGGCCTGGAGCGCCTGGATGCCGCACCCTACACGCCCTACTGCGTTCAATGCGAGCGAAAGGTCGAAGCAGTTTCTTAGTTCGACTTTTGCACTTTAGGCGGCCAAAGCGACCGCGTATTCCAGTAGTTGTTTGATTTTTCGAGTACCTGGCCCTTGTAGGGCCAGTGATAAAACGTGGCGCCGCACGCTGAGGCGTCTGAGTGTGGCGAGCATGTCGGCGAATGATGGCTTGGCTTTGGATGGATACCAGGGACAATCGAGCGGATTCCAACTGCGATGACCTTCCTGCGTGAACCACAACACAACGAGACTGTAGAGCAACATCGCGAGCGGAGCGGTCCGTTCGACGGCCCGGCGGCTCCATCCCTGCGGCTGCTCGAAGCCGAGATGTTGCTTGCTGTCATGGAAGGTGACTTCGACGCTCCAGCGCATTGCGTACCAAGTGATTACTTCTTCGGCCGAGGCGTTCGCACATGTCGAGTAAAAGGCTTGGCGGGGCCGTCCACCAGCAAGCGGATCAACAGCCACCACGCGAAGCGCTGTGTTAGGCGCGGCATAGACCCGCGCTTGGCAATCGGCCACGCGCGCCGCCGCGGTCCGTCCATAAATATCGAGAAAGATTCGCCGGCAGCGGTCACTGAGAAGCGCCTCGGGCGAGAGCAACCGCTGGCCTCGCTTGCGAGGTCTTCCGCGCTTGGCGGGACAACGGCTGGGCGGCGCATCGTAGAGCCTGGCATCGAGTGGCAAGCGGCTTGTAAGGTCGCAGTTCGGTGGCAAGTGACAGAGAACGCTTTTTCCGCCATAAGCGCTGTCGGCTACGGCGTGAAAACGCCTGTTTTTACCGTGATTCGACAACACCCAAAGCAACTCGACTGCCAACTCCGGACGCGTCCGATAGACGCGGCGGTGGCGGGCCGCGCTCTTCTTGTTGAGATACAACCGAAAGAGGAGCGGCAAGCAATAGTAGTGCCCTCGGCGAAACGGCAATTCGACGATCACTCCCAGCATGACCCAACTGTGGCCCCAATTGGTTATCGCCTTCGCGCGACTGGAAAGCAAAGGATCGTGGTGCATGCCGGTTCCAAACATTTTGAGTCCGCGCTTGCGAGCCAGCGTGTCATCCACTCCCAACATCACCACGTCGCCCAAGTACGGCGCGACGAGGTCAAACAGGGCGAGTCCCACCGCGTCCAACGACCAGTGGGCCGCACTGAGCAGCCGATGGTACGAAGAATAGTGCTTGTCGGCCGCCGACCCGGCGGCCAGGATCATCCGTGTCACCGTGCGCTTACTGGCAAATACCCAGCCCGTGAGTACGGTCACCAAACTGTGAAAAGTCGGCGTGGTCATCGTCACGGAGAGTCCTTGCAGCAAGTCCATGAATCCTGGTACAAGTTCCATCGTGAGCCTCCTTGCATGAGCGCTTGGATGTGATTGAACCAAGCATTGTGCCGGAGGCTCGCTCTATGTACGTAGATCAGTCTTTACCTTAAAAAAGTGCAAAAGTCGAACTAAGAGACCGACATGGCGGCAGGTGCTTGAAAGCGGTCGAACTACTCCTCTCAACCGTCGTCCCTTAACCGCTTAGGGCCTATCCGAGAACCCTCTCCCAGTGGGAGAGGGGGAAAACCGACGGGCTCTTAGAGTGCGCCCTGCAGCGCTTCCATCGCCGCATGATAATCGGGTTCGTTCGTCACTTCGCTGACATACTCGGCATGCGCGACTTTTCCGTTCGCGTCGAGCACGAACACGGCCCGGCACTCGATCTTCAGCTCCTCAATTAGAGTGCCCCAATTGGTTC
>DASZTF010000076.1:0-13408 GCA_035548315.1 Minisyncoccota bacterium | reverse complement strand
GTGATGCGCTTCAAGACGGTCGAAGAGGCGATCGCCCTTGCGAACGATACGGAGTTCGGGCTGACCGCCTCGGTGATCGCAGGCACGGAGGAGGAGGGCGTGCGCATCGCTCAGCAGGTGAATGCGGGAAGTGTCTTCATCCAGGATACGTTCCTCACGTTCGCCAAGCTGCGCAAGATCGGCACGCACAGCTTCGGCGTCTCGGGACTCGGCGGCTCTCGCACGGGACCGGAGTCGATCATGCGATTCCTCCGGCGCAAGGCGATCATGACCAATCGCGGCGCGCCGTCCGATATCCTCGATGACAAGCCGGCGGATGTCGCGGGCCCGCGTCGCTAAGGGGAGTTTATGAACACGACCGATCCAACGCAGATGCTGCAGGACTTGCTCGCGCGCGTGCAGCGTCTGGAGGACACCCTCGAGATTCAAAAGGTGCAAGCCAAATACCTGCACTATCTCTTCAAGCGCAAGTACGAGCGTATCGTCGAGGAATGCTTCGCGAAGAAACTCCCGGACGTTTCGGTTGAGTTTTCGGATAGCGGGGTTTATCGGGGACTGGAGAGCGTGCAGCGGCTCTACAAAGCATTCGAAGCGACGCGACAGATCCCGGGCTTCTTCATTCTGCACATGACCGTGAATCCCGTAATCGAAATCGCCAAGGATGGTTTGTCGGCGCGCAGTCACTGGCTGTCGCCGGGCGCATCCGGAAGCGACAAGAGTGCGTCCTGGATCTGGGGCCCGTACTACGTCGATTACGTGAAGGAAGACGGACAGTGGCGCATTGCGCACACGAACCTCGCGGCGCTATTTCGCAATCGCTACGAAACGAGCTGGGCGCAGGCGCCGGACCATGGAAGCGTGCGGACGCACCTGTCGACCCAGCCTGACGAGCCCACGACGATCTACAGACCGTACAACGAAGCCAAGAAAGGTGACCCGTTTGCTGGGCATCCCGATCTGCCGCAGCCCTACTGACGCTCCTCACCGAACGACGCAAGTCGTGCGCGCTAGTCGAAGATGTCGGTGAGTCTGGAGTCGCCGCGGGCCATTTGCAGTTTGTCACTCGCGCCGTCGAGAGTTCGCAGATGGGCTCACGGTGGATCACGCACTAGAGTACCTCTAGCGCCCCTCTAGAGCGCAAGACTCATGCCCCTGCGACAACTGCGGTCGAGAATGAACCCGACAGCACAGGCCGGCAGGCAAGCGGCGTGGCGTTCGCGTGGTGCGAAGCTTAATGAAACTCCTGGAGAGGCACCCTCCGCACCCGTGCGCCCGACCGGCCATTCGGGCCATGAACCTTCGCGCGCCATTCTTCGGCGTCAGGAGTCTTCCGCTAGAATGACTAAGGGGTTGGGCAATGGAAAGCTGAGAAATGCGCGGACAATAGCGCCCTCAGCTTCGAAAAATGGACAAGTTCGACCGAATCTACGACCTTCACAGGATTCTCGACGGAAGGCGAGTTCCTGTTCCCCTCACGGATCTGATGCAGCAGCTGGGATGCCGCTCCGAATCCACGATATACCGCCTCATCCGGCTGATGCGTGATCACCTGGGTGCGCCCATCGAATTCGACAAGGAGCGCGGCGGATATTTGTACAAGCCGACGCCCGACGGAAGGCAATACCAGCTCCCCGGACTGTGGTTTTCAGCGACCGAGCTGCAATCCCTGCTCGTTCTACAGAAGCTCCTGAGCAATCTCACGCCGGGTCTCCTGGAGAGCCATCTCGCGCCGGTCTCGAGACGGATCGACGAATTGATCAAGCACAAGCACTTGCGCCTCGGTGAAGCCGCATCACGCATACGCTTCCTGACGCTTGCGGCGCGCCCACTCGGCCCGCAGTTTCGCGTAGTCGCAAGCGCCACTTTACAGCGCCGCAAGCTGCACTTGCGCTATCACTCGCGCAGCCGGGACGAGCTCACAGAGCGGACCGTTTCGCCGCAGCGCCTCGCCCACTACCGGGACAACTGGTATCTCGATGCCTGGGACGAGTTGCGAGGCGAGCTGCGTAGTTTCTCAGTGGACCGAATCAGAGACGCGACTGAGCTGGAGGAGGCGGCGGATGAGGTGCCCGCAAGTGTGCTCGATGAGCACTTCGCCAGCGCCTATGGGATCTTTTCGGGCAAGGCGAACAAGACGGCTGTGTTGCGTTTCTCTGCCGAGCGCGCCCGATGGATTGCCGATGAGCGCTGGCATCCCGAGCAGTCTGGCCAGTTCCTAACGGATGGACGTTACGAGCTGCGCTTTCCGTACCGCGACTCACGCGAGCTCGTGATGGATATTCTTCGTTTCGCCGCAGACGTAGAAGTGGTCTCGCCGGAGACATTGCGTGCCGATGTCCGGCGCGCGCTAGAGGCGGCGCTCGCCCGATACATGACATAAATTCGCCTACCGCGACAGGAAGAGTACAAGGAAGGGGCTGCGGTGCCGTCGGGAAACCAGTCAGTCGCACTTGCAAGATTTGCGAGTGTCGTCGTCCACACTCGTCGCCATGGGAGCGCTTTCGCTCCGCTGGACGGTGAATACTGATGACTCATCTCCTGACTACCGCCCTTGCCGCCGCGCTCATCGGCTTCGTTGTGGCGTGGCTTGCGCAATCGGCGCGAATCCGACTGAAGCTCGCCGACTGCGAGGCACGAGCCCGCGAAGCGCTCGCGGCGGAGAACCAGCGGCGTGCGACCGCAGAGGCGCACGCCGCGCGTATTCCCGCGATGGAGAGCGCACTCAGCGAGAGGGATACTGCACTGTTTGAACTGAAAGCGGCATACGCCGCGCTCGAGGCGCGGTGCGACTCGGAGCGGCGGGCAGCCGAACAACAACTCGGTGCGCTCGAGGACGCGCGCAACAAGCTCTGCGACGCCTTCAAGGCGTTGTCTTCCGATGCGCTGAAGAGCAATAACCAGGCGTTCCTCGAGCTCGCGCGGACGGCCATGGAGAGTTTCCAGCAGGGCGCGCGGAGCGAGTTGGAGGCGAAACAGAAGGCGGTCGACCAGCTCGTGCAGCCGCTGCGGGAATCGCTCCAGCGGGTCGATGTGAAACTCGGGGAGCTGGAGAAGGCTCGCGTTTCTGCGTACTCCGAACTGAATTCACAGTTGCGCAGTCTGGTCGAGACGCATCTGCCGCAGCTCCATAGCGAAACGGCGAGCCTCGTGAAGGCGCTGCGTCAGCCGACTGTGCGTGGGCGATGGGGCGAGATGCAGCTCCGACGCGTGGTCGAGATGGCCGGCATGATCGAACACTGCGACTTCGTGGAGCAGGAGACGCGCACGAGCGAAGAGGGTCGCGTCCGCCCGGATCTCATCGTTCGGTTGCCCGGCGGCAAGCAGATCGTGGTGGACTCCAAGGCACCTGTGGATGCTTATTTGCGCGCGGCGGAGTCGCAGGACGAGGCCGTGCAGCGGCAGCATCTCGCGGATCATGCGCGGCAGGTGCGCACACACATCGCCGCGCTTGGGCGCAAAGCGTATTTCGAGCAGTTCGATCCGACCCCGGAGTTCGTCGTTCTCTTTCTACCCGGCGAGATGTTCTTCAGTGCGGCTCTTCAGCAGGACCCAGCACTCATCGAGTACGGCGTGAGCGAGAAGGTGATCCCCGCAACGCCGACCACGCTGATTGCGCTGCTGCGCGCAGTCGCGTACG
Organism: Minisyncoccota bacterium; assembly: GCA_035548315.1. GTDB lineage: Bacteria > Patescibacteriota > Minisyncoccia > Phycocordibacterales > Phycocordibacteraceae > C7867-001. The sequence continues at coordinate 9,771 of DASZTF010000076.1, read as the reverse complement.
GCTGGCGACAGGAGGCGCTCGCGAAGAATGCGCAGGAAGTGGCGGAGCTGGGGAAGGAGCTCTACGGGCGCATCGCGAAACTCGGCGAGCACTGGATCGATCTCGGCGATCGGCTCGGCAAAGCAGTCGACGCGTACAACAGCGCGACGTCGACACTGGAGACGCGGGTGCTCGTGTCGGCGAGGCGGTTTAGGGATTTGAAGGTGGCGGAGGGAGTGGAGATCAACGTACCTGCGCAGGTGGAGAGGGTGCCGCGGCAGGTGCAGGGGGTGGAGATGGTGGCGGCAAATGAAACTATCCAAGACCAAAGTTCGCTTCAGCAATGCTAACCGGTGCGGACCGTCCTCGTGGCCGGAAGACCTGCGTGCAATTAGGCAGGATCAATTTCCGGGGCGGAACGTCGCCCCGGCCTCCCACGGTCCGCGTTTCGGCATTCGTCAGAAATTTCTCTAACAAGGGTGGCCAACAGTGAATCTCAGAGAAATCGTCCAATCAGCATCTGCAGTTCGTCTTCGGCAGCGCCTCCTTCCCGAAGGGGGCCCGGGTGACAAGATCTTTCCGCCGACGTTTTCGGGAGGCGTGTACTGCTGGGAGCAGCGGCAGATCGGTGGCAAGAGCGTGCCATGCGTGCTTCTCGATTCCGTCGCATCGCAAGCCAATCGGTTTGAGGAATGCCTCGCCGACCTCGTAAGCAAGGAAGCGCTTGAGTTGCCTCACTTGGTCGTGCAGTTTGACGGCGAGCTTGCTGATCTCGGAACTATCACGACGTTGGCGGCTCCTCACCGCGTATTCGACGCGATTCTGCGAGACAGTGCGCTGAATGGGGCGCCGTTCTTCAAGTCGAGTCTTTACAGGGAACTGACAGCCTCCAACGTTCGCAACGCGACAGCATTGTTTGCGCACGCACCCACCGCGCTGCTGTTCGGCTGCTGGGATTCCACCGGCGCTGCAGGCGGACTGGGAAACAAGTTCGCCCGTGCGATTACGAGCGAGATTGTTGGAATAAATGCCGAATGGGGCGCCACGCAGGGTGGCGTTCGTCAAGATCCTCTCGGCATCAGCTCAGATGTCGAAATTGCAATCGACGCCGCCGGTGATTGGTCGGTGGTGGGAAAGAGCACGTCCGCAAAGAAGGAGAGGGCCAAGGGTACGAGGCCGTCGGAGATCAACCACGGAAACGTTCTGGTCAAGGTCGAGCGAGCGACACGTGACATCCCATCCCCCGATGGAGTGATACGAGAGGAGCGCCTGCCTCTGAAGGGAGGGGTCACCGTCGAGTACGCGCTTCAAACGACCGTGCTTTCGCTCTCAGCGCTGCGGCGTCTGCAATTTCCGGTCTCTAATGTCTCCGCGGATTCCACCAACCAGCGCGCGCGAGAAGTACTCGCAGCATTGGGACTGGTGGCCATTACCACCAGCAGGGAACGAGGGTATTGGCTACGGTCTCGCTGCGGCCTTGTCGCAGACGGGATGCAGAGCCTCGAAATAGTGATGCCCGATGGAACAACTGAGCCATTACAGATGGACAGTGCGGCAGCTCTGAGCGCTTACCAGAGCGCCGTCAGTGCGGCCAAGGAAGAGAAGCTGCCTTGGTATTCGGCACCGATTCAGCTGACTCCTCAGAAGAAACTAATCGATCTGATACGCAAGAGCCGCGAAATCCAGGCGCTCGCGGGTTGAGTGCCATGCTTGCCATAGAAGTCGAATATCTGATGGGTCGCGCGGTGGCGACCGACTTCAGTCAGCGTGACCGAGCGGAGTGGCCACCTCATCCGCAGCGGCTCTTTTCTGCGCTTGTGGCGACTCATTGCGAGCTCGATCTCGGCGCTCGAGGAGAAGCGGCGCTGAAGTGGCTCGAGAGCCTGCCGCCTCCCGAGATCAAAGTCGACAATGAGCCTTCTTACCGCTCGCCGCGAAGTCACTGGGTGCCTATTAACGACGAGGCCATCAAGCTAGAAAAGAACAAGGCGGATTTCCGCCATGTCCTCGAGCGGCGCAACAGGCAGGAGCGTTTTTTTCCAGCGGCAGTTCCACGAGATCCCGTGGTCGTGTTCCAGTGGCCACAGGCACCGGGAGCCGATGAGCATCGGAGCGTGCTGTCACGAATCGTCTCGGAGCTTACCTATTTGGGGCACAGCTCGTCGCCAGTTAGGGGGTGTCTGCGAGATGGGGTCTCAGAACCGACTCTGGTTCCCAGCGAGGGGGCTGGCATGTACACGTTGCGCGTGCCCGGCCCCGGCCGCCTGACTCGATTGAAGCAAATACACGAACTGCGTCTGGAAGAGGAGGTCATTCAGCCTCCGCTGGGGAGAATGCAAGGATACGTCGGTCGGTCGGTCACCCCTCATAGCGAGTTTGATCCTGATGCGATCGTGCTCGTCTTCGATTCAGGCCCGCGGCTGTCATTGGATTCGACTTTGCCGCTAATGCAGCACTTGCGAGCGTCGGTCCTCTCACGACTGGGCGAAGGCGCCCCCGAAGTGCTGACCGGCCACGGGACTGGGGGGAGCGCGACTACGAAAGATCACGTTGCGTTCGTTCCATTGGCGTTTGTCGGCAACAAATACGCAGATGGTTCCCTGAAGGGCGCAGCTCTGGTCTTACCACGGGGCGCCAATGAACAGGCGAGACGACGGCTTCAAATGGTGTCGTTGGAGCCGTGGCAACTGCACCTCGGGCCTCTCGGTTCCATTCAGATTCGCCGTGCGGAGCCGGACGACTTGAGGCTACTCTCCCTGCAATTCGGCAGCTACTCGAAAGCAAGCGACATATGGGCAAGCGTGACCCCGCTTGTGTTTGATCGACACGCGAAGAAGGGGAAGCTAACTGCGGAACAGATCGTCACAGAGAGCTGCATCAGGGCGGGAATCCCTGGCCCCGTAGAAGTTCGCTTGGGACCCGCATCGGCGGTACTCGGTGCACCGCTCGCGAAGGACTTCCACGGTCACTCTAAGCAGACCGAGGGGCGCGTGCGTCAGCACGTTCTTCTTCGCTTCGATCGCCGGATTAGCGGTCCTCTGCTGCTGGGCGCTGGGCGTTTCATAGGGCTCGGCGTGTTCGTGCCCTTGCGAAATCCGGAGCCGCTATGACTTCGCTGAATTTCGCGGAGTTCTTTCGTGAAGTGCACGGCGTGCCGCCTCTGCCGTGGCAGAACAGGTTAGCACGGCAACTTGCGGAGGGGCAGGAATGGCCAGATCTAATCGACTTGCCGACTGCGAGCGGAAAGACAGCGTGCATAGATATAGCGCTATTTCATCTCGCCTCATGCGCTCAGCGAGGCGAGCCATGGAAGGCAGCACGCCGCATCGTGTTCGTGGTGGACAGGCGAATCATCGTCGACGCGGCAGCCGATCGCGCGCAGCGAATTCGCGCCGCACTTGCCAATAGTAAGTCGCAAGCCGTGCGATCGGTCGCTGATTGCTTGAAGGGGCTTGGAGGTGAGGAGGCTCTGAGCTGCATGAAGCTGCGAGGCGGAATGGCAAGAGAGCCCAGCGTGTCGCTCAATCCAGTCCAGCCGATGATCATTACATCTACGATTGACCAGATTGGCTCACGATTGCTGTTCAGAGGATATGGCCTCACGCCGTACGCCGCGCCTTTGCATGCGGGGCTTCTGGGCCACGACACGCTCGTTCTCTTGGACGAAGCGCACTTAGGCGTCCCATTTGCCAGCACCGTCCGCTCGATTGCACGCGAACAGGCGCGAGCCGAACGACCTTTGAATCCGGTCAAGCCAGTGAGAATCGTGCCCATGAGCGCAACGAGTCGGGAGGAAGGTAGGCGCTTCGGGCTAGATGAGGACGACCTCGCGAACGAAATCATATCTGAACGTAGAACCTCCCCGAAGACTGTTCGGCTGAAGGAGGTAACGCCAAAGCTCTCCGAGCGCGTGAAGGCGCTGCGCCAAGAGACGCTAGCCCTATTCAAGGCGCTGGATTCGTCAACGCCCGCTGTCGCCGTTATCGTCAATCGCGTCAAGACCGCGCGAGATCTGTTCGAGACTCTGAAAGAGGAAGCCAGTAATCTGGACTGTCAAGTGGAGCTCCTGATTGGGCGCAGCCGCCCGCTCGAGCGGGATGTGGTAGCGCGCAGAGTTATCGACCGAGCGGGCGTCGGTGCGGAGCGTTCGGGGCGCCGGGGTCTCATTGTGGTCGCGACTCAGACGATCGAAGTCGGTGCTGATCTCGACTTTGAGGGCATCGTAACGGAATGCGCTTCCGTCGACGCGCTTCTGCAGCGTTTCGGGCGACTGGATCGCTTGGGGAAGTTTCGGAAGTCTCGAGGGGTCATCATTGGTAGTGACGAGGTGAGTGACGATCCGATATACGGTGCGGCACTCGCGGAGACGTGGCGCTGGCTGCACTCAATAGCAAGCATGCAGGATGAAAGCCACTCACTGAATTTCTCAATTGAATCGATGGAAGCTGCGCTCAAGACAGCAGATCTGCAGAAGCTGAAAGGGAAATCGCCGACGCAACTCGAGCTCGCGCCCGCATTTGTCGACCTGCTGTGCCAAACGTCTCCTGCACCTGAGTATCAGCCAGATGTGGCCGCACTCCTTCATGGGCAGAATGCCGCGGCACCAGAAGTGCAGGTCGTCTGGCGTGCAGAGGTTCCCGGGTCCGATGACGGCAAGTTCTACAACAGGCCCGAGATCGTGAGTGAGCTTCTCGAACTGAACCCGCCGAGCAGCCTCGAAGCGGTCAGTCTCCCATTGCACGTCGTCCGCGCTTGGTTGGAAGGAAGGTCGGGGGATCAGGCTCTCGCTGATATGGAGGGAGAGCGCCCGGATGATGAAGCAAATGAAACCGACGGCAAAGCGGCGCGCCTCGCTTGGCGTCGAACGTATGGAAAACGACGGAACGACGCCGAGAACGCTTGGCACCAGATCTTTCCACGGGAGATTCGGCCTGGAGACACAATCGTTGTTCCCGTGAGCTACGGCGGCTGCGATCAGTTCGGGTTCTCGCCGAATTCAACCGAGCAGGTAAGCGACCTGAGCGCGGCGTCGAGAAAGGAACTGCGCCGGTCACCTCTGTGGATTGTTACCGAGTCAACCATTCAGAATGTGAAAGGCTTCGACGCAGAAGTTGGAAAAGCGACTTGGCAGGAGCTCGCAGCAACGTACGCGGACCAGTCCGGTCCCGAACTGCTGAGCGCGCTGCGCAGCGCCTTCGGACCAGGATTGCTGATTGAATATCCCTGGCTGGCCCAGGATACGGCAGTTGATCTTCTTTCGGATGACGCGGCAGACGGAGGTCAGCTGCACGCGGTCGTGATCACGAGCCGAGGTGCATGCGCTGGAGACATCTCGGATGAAGATCTGTCATCGAGCCGGACGATTCCGATTCCGCTGGATACTCACAGTGCAGGCGTGGGCGAAAGAGCTCGGCTTTTCGCTGCATCAGTCGGGCTCGACGCCACGCTCGTCGGCACAGTGCAGTGTGCCGGCTCTCGCCATGATCTCGGAAAGGCAGACCCAAGGTTTCAGACGATGCTACGCGCGGGCGATGACAGCGTATTCCCGGGTCAGCTTCTAGCGAAGGGAATGCGATCGGCGCGGGGTATTCGCGTCGAGCTTGGTGAGCGACACGAGGCCTACTCGGTAGCGCTACTCAGAGCCGACCCAGGCCTGGTGTCACAGTGCCATGATCCGGAGCTCGCACTCTATCTCGTGGGCACACATCACGGCCGCGGTCGTGCGCTGATGCCAGATAGAGCAGATCAGGGCACGGTGTTCTCTGTCAGTGTGGATGGCGTGAGTCACTTTTTCGAAGGCGTGCCCGCGCTCGGATCATTGGGCTCGGGTTGGGCGGATCTCTTCTGGAAGCTCAATCGCCGCTACGGGGCTTGGGGATTGGCGTATATGGAGGCGGTGCTACGCCTGGCTGATCAGTTGCAGTCGGTATCGGAGCTGACGACGGGGGTGCGTAAATGAGCACCAGAATTCTGTTGCCTGGGCTGATCGGGTCACATCCGTTGGGCGCGCTCGCGAGCTTCGGACTGCTCCGAAAGCTGAGCGAGCGGGATCGCGGCGCGAGACTAGCCTTTTCCATGCAGGACGATTGGGTGGCGGAGGTGCACACGAGCCACGTGGGTAGCCTAGCGGAGCTCGTCAGTCACTTCGGCGAGTACATCGCCTCAAATGAAATTGACTCTGTGCTCAGCTGGACAGACGACGACGTTCGAATCCCACCAGATGAGTTTCAAAGGGTGCTTCGCAGCGCCGCGGCGAGCGGCAATCGCGAGTTGGCGGACTATCTGACTTCCATGGCTGCAGACGGCGCCGTGGACATGCAAAAAAAGCTGGTGAAGCCTTCCGCTTTTTACATGGTTTCCGGTCAGCAGTCCTTCCTCGAGGGTATGCGCGAGATCCTCTCACAGGTGAGATCAGATGCGCGGTCGGCCGTCGAGGAGGCACTGGTCGGACCCTGGCGTTACCGCACCCAAGCTCACAGCCTTGGTTGGGACCCGGGCACCGAACGTTTGCATGCTCTACGGCACCGCGCGCCAACTTCTGAGAAAGCAGTCTGCGTCGGCGCTGCAGTCGTGCTTGCGTTCTTGGCACTGCCGCTTTTTCCGTCAGTTGCCAACGCCGGCAGAGTCGCAACAACCGGCTTCGTCAGGGTGGGCCGAGAGCAGTACTTCACGTGGCCTGTATGGACTGACGCCATTTGCGTGGACGAGTTGCGGAGCTTATTGCACGCGGGTACAGAGCAATGGATATCCGAGGCCGCGGCAGTTACACGTCGTGGCATTGCTGCCGTGTACCGTTCGAGGCGCTCGGAGTTCGGGCAGGGTTACGCGATTCTGAAAGCGGCGGAACTGGTCGCATCCGAGCTGCCGCGCAGCGACTTTGCGCGCCAGTACGTGGCCCACCGCGGGCAAGAAGGAACGCCAAAGGGATAGCGGAAGGCGAAGCGAGCGGTCGCGCCGCGCGGATCAGCCGACTACTGACGGTTCAGTCCCCTCGGTGCGGAGCGAGCGAAGCAGAATAGATACTGCCTCCATTTCCGGGTTCGACGCGATTGGAGAGCGCCTGCTCACTGGGCATACGCGCGAGGAGGCATCGGGGCTCGCTTGACCGACATCGATCGGCGCGTCGGACGTCGCACGCGCGGGCGTCCGTCCTGCGCGCTCAAAGTCGTGATCTCGCGCTCAATCCAGGTCTCGCAAAGTGCGACTTCCGCCAGGTCTTGCGTCAGCGCCGCCTCATAACCTCTCGCTGTCGCGCATCGCAATGCACTGCAACTCGTATGACCGAGCCGCAAAAGGAACTGCCGCTGCCCTCTCCGCCGTTGCCCAGCGACCTGCCGCTGCTGCCGGCGCGCATGATCAACGAATATCAGTACTGCCCACGATTGGCGTATCTCGAGTGGGTGCAGGGCGAGTGGTCCGAAAGCTCGGACACGGTAGAGGGTCGGAATGTCCATCGTCGCGTCGACCGCCCGTCCGGCGATCTGCCACGGGCAGCGTGCACGTCGGCACCAGGGTTGGGGAGTAGCCCGGGAACTCGCAGCCGTACGAATGGCTCGCGGAAAGGTGAGCGCGAGGCACTCGACGCGGACGAAAGCGATACGGCTGTCTGCGACACGGGGGAGTCCGTGTCAATGGGCAAGGCCGAGTCGGACGAACCCGACGCGCCGCCCGACTTCGATCAGGAGAAGCCTCGCATCCACGCTCGCTCCATCACGCTCTCCGCGCCGCGACTTGGCTTGATTGCACGCCTCGATCTCGTTGAAGGCGACGGCGACACAGTCTCTCCGGTCGACTACAAGCGCGGCAAGCGCCCGCATGTTCCGCGCGGCGCGTACGACCCCGAACGTGTGCAGCTCTGCGTTCAGGGAATGATCCTCGAAGAGAACGGCTACACGTGCAACGAGGGCGTTCTGTATTTCGCGGAGAGCCGCGAGCGCGTGCGCGTCGTGTTCGACGAAGAGCTGCGTGCGCTCACCCGCAATTCGATCGAAGGCTTGCGGATGATGGCTTCCGGAGGGCGCATTCCAGCGCCGCTGGTGGATAGCCCCAAGTGCTCACGCTGCTCGCTCGTCGGCATTTGCTTGCCGGATGAGGTCAACTACCTTCGCAATGCCGAAACGCCTCCGCGGCCGCTCGCTGTGCCACGGGATGAAGCGCTGCCGCTCTACGTGCAGGCGCGCGGTGCGAAGGTGGCCAAGAAGGGCGAAACTCTGGAGATCTCGGTGGAGGAGGGTCCGGCACAGTCCGTTCGGCTCATCGACGTGTCCCAGGTCGTGCTGATGGGGCAGGTGTATGTGACGTCTGCCACGCTGCACGAGCTGATGGCGCGGGAGATACCCACCTCGTGGCACTCGTTCGGCGGCTGGTTTCTCGGGCACACGATTGGCACAGGCCACAAGAACGTTGAAATCCGTACCGCGCAGTATCGCGCGAGCTTTGACCCGCACGTGTGCCTGCGGATTGCAAGAGGCCTCGTCATCGCGAAGATACAGAATCAGAAGACGCTGCTTCGCCGGAATTGGAAGCAGGGCGAGCCGCCGCAGGATCTCCTGGATGGATTCCAGCAGGACTTGCGGCGTGCACAACGTGCGACCGACTTGCCGGAACTCCTCGGCGCCGAAGGCAATGCCGCCGCCCGCTACTTCGGGGTGTTCTCCTCGATGCTCCGTCGCGGGGACGGCGACGACTCGCTGCAGTTCGTTTTCGAAACGCGCAATCGGCGACCGCCAACCGATCCGGTCAATGCGCTCCTCTCGTATGCGTATGCGCTGCTGGTGCGGGCCTGGTCCGTGGCGCTGACCGCAGTGGGCTTCGACTGTTATCGCGGCTTCTATCATCAGCCTCGCTACGGACGCCCTGCACTCTCCTTGGACATGATGGAGCCGTTCCGCCCCCTCATTGCTGATTCCAGCGTCATCCAAGCAGTCAACAACGGCGAAGTGCGCCCGTCGGACTTCATCAGCGTGGCGGGCAGCGTTGCGCTGACGGACGCCGGGCGGAAGCGCTTCATCGGCACGTTCGAGCGGCGGCTGAGTCACGAAGTCACCCACCCGATCTTTGGATATCGTCTGAGTTACCGTCGGTTGCTCGAGCTGCAGGGGAGACTGCTGGCACGGCACCTGCTCGGCGAGCTGCCCGAGTACCCGAACTTCACGACGCGCTGAGCATGCCGAACGAACATCTCTATCTCGTGGCGTACGACATCGCAGATCCGAAGCGTTGGCGCCGAGTGTTCCGGGTGATGGAAGGCTTCGGAGACTGGCTGCAGCTTTCCATATTTCAGTGTCGTCTTTCGCGGCAGCGCCACGCGGAGCTCATTGCGCTGCTCGACGGGATCATCCACCATGACGACGACCACGTGATTCTCGTGGACGTTGGTAGGGCGGACCACGTGGTGCCGAGAGTGGTGAGCCTTGGGAAGGCCTACGCACCTGTCGAGCGCGAACCGATCATCATCTGACAGGCTGTGGAAGAGGATGAGCGGTTCGCCTACGGCTCGCGAGCGCTGAGGTGATGAGAGACTCCCGGGGAGCGCTCGCAAGCACGTAGCTCTTTAACAATTCGGCTTTTTTTCGCGTTGGGACCTGGCTGCGGAACCTGTTCCAGCGCAGACGGACGCGTGCGAGAAGGGAGCGCTCGCGGACGCGAGTGTAAGGTGGCGTCGTCAGTGTATATTTTGGGCGGGCCGATTTCCGCGGCGATCAGCCGCGGCCTCATTGAAGCCCTATACCAGTGGTAAATGGAGTATACCATTGAGTATACGGAGGATTGACTAGATTTCCGCGGCGATCA
>DASZTF010000075.1:0-1685 GCA_035548315.1 Minisyncoccota bacterium | reverse complement strand
CACCCCAGAAAATGCTCAGGAACTGCTGCTGACGGCCGAGCGAGAGTTCACTCGCATCCGTCGTCGACCGAAGCTTCTCACGAGCTTCTTTGCTCGGGCTGGGATACCCATAATTAACCAAGCAAAGTAAGTGTCCATAATGCCCAAACAAACGCGGACATACTCCGGCCGAGTCAGGCTGCTCCGGCGCCCATACGCATGCGGGATGAAAGGAGCACGAGGACAATGGCCGCAACCGGCAAGCATATCGAGACGATCTCGGTGTGGGTCTGGAGACGGCTATCGGTCCAAATGGAGAGCGGTGCATTGGCAGATACGTGAGCAGCCACAACTATCCAGATATTGTTCGATATCGCATACAAGACTCCCAGGGCAATTCCGACAATCAGGGTGTTGGAGTATACGAAGAAGGCGTCCACCCACGACGAATATATGTCGTTGGCAGAGCGCCAGAAATGCAGCGCACAAAATAGCAGCGACGAAAATAAGATTCCGTTTACGATTGCGCGTGTACGCGAATGTCCTCGCTTGCGAGCCGAATGGGTATACTGTGTACAGTAAAAGCCGCGGAATATTCCCTCTTCGAGAGCGACAAACAGTGTCATCCACCAAATGTACGTGATGGGTGAGCCTGGTCTTGGATGGAAGAGTGAGAAGTCGAGGCTTGGCCTGTCACCAGCCGAAATGATCCATACCGCATCCACAATGTGGATCAGCAAATACAGTGCAAGAAGGAGCCCAAATCCTCCTTTCAGGCCTCGTGGCGTGAACCCCAGATCGTGCGATGACATCCTGCCCCATAGCGACAATACCAAAGGCACCCGGACAGAAAAAACCAGGAGGAGCGCGATGTTCTGGGGTGGGATCCAACCGCTGGAAAGTGTGCCAATGAAATCGAAGGTATGTGATGGACCGAAAACAAACAGTCCTAGTGGAGCCGTCAGTGCGACGACGACAGCTTCGACCCATAGGAGCCATCGTGGCGCTGTCCGAACGTGCTGGATGTAATGATCATACTTCGAGAACATGATGTCTGTGGGCACTTTATACATTGATTGTTGCTGGATCTCATGAGTCGGGTCGGGTGTCGCACTCACTCCGGAGCTGCAGGGCTCGGCCGCATACGGCTAGAACTCCTGGCATTGGTGTGGAGACGACGGTCGGCGAGGCGTAGAGGTGATAAAACCCCGCGAGGGGCGCCAATGAACTCGTCAATCTCTACAATCCGGACCAGAGCTTCCGGCGTGATGTGGATGGATTCGACATTCATCATACCGGCAAGGATACCGGATTATTCGGGATGCTCCACCCGAAACGTCCAACGAACTGGGCCTCCCCAATTGTTGTACCTCTGTTGTACCAAAAGCAAAAGCCCGGCCAGGAATCCAGGCTTTTGATCTGGTTCACGGGCTTTCGCCCGTATTCTAAGCGGAGAGGGTGAGATTACCTTGCCCCTCGCTACGCTCGAAGCTCGGTGCTCTCCCCCTTCGGGCTCGGGTCGAATTCACGGAACCGATGCGGGTTCGGTGCCGTTGGAGGGTCCTGATCGGGTAGCCGGTGGAGGTCACCCTGCCCCAGCTCCCACACCACCGTACGTGCCGTTCGGCATACGGCGGTTCGTTAGAGAACTCAGGTTCCATACTATCAATGTGGAGAATGTGGCGGGCTTCCGCCTGCCGGTGCAC
>DASZTF010000074.1:0-1700 GCA_035548315.1 Minisyncoccota bacterium | reverse complement strand
ACTAACGCGCTCAGCCAATGCGGTCAATTCGGGGCGTGACCCCTTTTTGTCCACGGCTGGAATGGAGACAGTCAGTTGTAACTGTTTACCGCCCCGCAATCGTAGTTAGGACGTGTCGGTCAGCAGCATGATGTCCTTGCCGGCCCACTCGGCTTGCAGAAGGGTCTTGATCGTTTCCAAAACGTTCTTTCCCTGCTGTTGTGCCGTCCGCATCACGCTGGCCAGGATGGCCCAGGCCTTGGCGCCGGCCTCGGATCGGCTGCCGCCGGTGATCTTGCGCATCACCACCGCCGGGCGGATCGCTCGCTCGGCGGCGTTGTTCGTGCCGTCCACCTCCTTTTTGTGCAGGAACGTCGTGAGCCTCGTGCGATACTTGCTCAACCGCCCGCTCAAACGATCGGCGTCCGCATCGTCCCATTGCCGGCGGCTCAGCGCCTCCAATCGTTTCTCCACCAACTGCACCTGATGGTGGTACTGTGCAACCTTGAGCTTGGTGCGGCGTTTCTTGAGCCCCAGCATGTCCTGAATCAGCTTCTTGCAGCGTTTGAAGAACTCATGCTCCGCCAGCTCCGGTCTCCTGGCCAGCGTGTCGCGAAGTTCCCGCAAAAGGTGGGTCAGACACTTCTGCTGAGCGGCGTCAAAGCAGTCGTAAACGCTGTAGAAGTCGCTCACCAGCGTCTGACCATCATGGCCAAATGCCTTGCCCAGCAGTTCCACGATCACCTTTGCCCCGCGTGAGCGGTCCACATGGTACAGCGTGCAGGGCTTGGAATCGGCGGTGGTCAGCGTCCACAGATACCCATTCTTGCCGTTAGTCCGCCACCCCGTCTCATCGGCATGCACCACCCCCGCGGCTCGGATCACGAGCTTGAGGCCTTGGTACTGCTTCTCCAGCCACTTGGCCACCCGCTGGATCTGCTTGACCAGCGCAGCGGGGCTGATCTTGAGTCCGGGCAACTGCAGAAACAGACTGCTGATCTGACGCAGCGGCAGGCGATAGCACACCCGCATCATCATCGCGTAGCTCAGGGCATTGAGCCCCAGCTGTGCGTGGGGCAGATCCGCTGCGGGGGGCTGATTCTGAGCCCGCGATTCCACGCTCTTGCGGCAATGGGGACAGAAGCCGCTGGTCGTGTGATAGCAGGTGACCAGGACCTGCTGAGGAATGATGTCCTCCACGATCCGCTCATGGTGCTGCACATCTGACAACCGGCTGCGGCAATCGGGGCAGCAGGGATGGCCAAAGTTGTCGATGGGCGCCGCAACCTGCTCGTGCACGTCGATCTTCTCGGGCATGGGCCGCAGCGCCGCGGCATGGCCTTTCTTACGCCCCGGCGTCCTGGAGCGTTTGCTCTGCGGCACGTTGGCTTTGACGAAGGCAGGCGTGGGCTTGGGTTTTTGCTTCAGTCTCGCGGTCAGGTCCGCCAGCTTTTGCTTGAGGAGCTTGTTCTCATCGCGGTACCTGCGAAGGTCCTGCTTCAGGCGATCGATGTGTTGATGAGCCCGGTACAGCTCTGGTCCGCAGACCCGCAGTTCCTGCTCCAGATCACGGCAGTGCAGGCGAAGCGTCTGCGCTTCATCCTTGAATCGCTCGTAGGCTTTGAGTTCAGCAGCATCCATGCCCAGCCAAAGCTTACCAACTCTTCCTCCACCGCGCGCCCCCGCGCATCAAGAAAAATTCGCAAGGCTACAATCGCGGG
>DASZTF010000073.1:0-4000 GCA_035548315.1 Minisyncoccota bacterium | reverse complement strand
AGTCGAACGCTTCTTTGCCTGGCTCCACAACTCCCGCCGCGTCGTCACGCGCTGGGAGCGTCACCTCGACAATTACCTCGGCATGGTCCAGCTCGCCTGTGCCCGGATCCTCCTTCGACGGTTTATGAGATGACTTCTAGTAGCGAGGCGCGACGCGCGCTCAGCGGATCGCGCAGTGTGTATGACGAGCTGCGGACATGACATACAGCGGTCCGCGCGGCGGCATGAGCGGATCACGCCGCTCGTCGAGCGCGTCCGGACACGGGATCGACGACGTCAGGAGCCGGGGAGAAGCACATCGCGCACCGACGTCAACGGCATCGGGAAGTGACGATGAGCAGTCGCGTCCATTTTTCGCGGCTCGAAGCGCCGGTGGAAACGCTTTCGATGCAGCGAGTTGCGAGGAGGGAGCACCTGCGATCGGCGATTGCGCTTTTGTGACTGCCCGATCCGCTTTGGGTCATGTCTCGAAACGATCCACGTCGCTGCCCGGAGCGCTCGCAGTGCCGCCGCGGACGTGTTCCGGTGACGTCTCCGACGACTTTCGCGGCTGCCGCGATCAGTCAACGCGCTGCCGCGAACCGTTCATGTGAGTGCCCACTTCGCTATACGCGATGCGCCGAGTCGTTTGGGTGACGACTCGATACGGTGAGGGCTGGTGCGCCGAGTCGTTCATGTGCCGGCGCTGAGCGCTCGATGCGGGTGCGCGGCGGACTTGAGGCTGGTGCGGGAAGGGGTGAAGCGGGTGCTCGGAGGTGTGGAGGGCGGTGCGGATATCGAACCCAGCGTCCACAAGGGCTTCTCAACGTACGCCAGCGATTCAGTCGGTCCTCGACACGTCGTCAATCAAAGAGGATTCTCTCGGCCGAAGACACGAGAAGCGATGTGCGGCGAAACGCGTGCTGGTCTCTGGCAGCGACGAGACCGTGCAGGCCGACGTATGCGTCGGACGGACATCGCTGAACGGCTCGAGGCTGCGCTAGAATCCCACCGCGGCGGCGTCCTCCCCTCCCCGGATCGCTCTCGCCGATGAAAGAGCTCGTGCATGACGAAGACAGAAGCCCTGATTCTCTCCCTGCGCTCCGCAGCGGATTTCCTGGGTGGGTTCGCGAAGGACTACAGCCGCAGCGCCGACGAAGCCGTGGCCAATCGCGCGAAAGAGGCGGGACGGCACGCGAAGGCCGTGCTCGAAGTGGTCAGGCACTTCGAGAAGGCGTAGGCGTCGACGACGGCTATTTCACGACAACATTAGGAGGAGCGATGTTACGCGCCGGTCTCCGTATCGCGATTGCCGCCGTCCTGATTGCGGCTGGCTGGTTCGCCGGCAGAGCCAGCACGGTCGATGCGCCCTTTCGACTGACGGTCGACGCCGTCGACGGCGCGACGCTCAAATGCGACGGCTGCCGGTTCCTGACGTGGCCAAACGGTCACGCCGAACCGGTGCAATCGCTAACCATCGAATGCCATCCCGGCACGACGTGCACGAAGGTCCTCGGCGCGATCGTGGCGAAGGAAACGCCCAAACTGATCGCGCGAGCGAATTAGAAGTATTTAGCAATACCCTCGTCTTGCCGATTCTTCGAATACCGCTCGCCGAAGGCCGAATCCACTACCTGGCTAGTCAGGTCGTTGCCGCACCCCAGTCATCACTTCTCAGCGGGAACAACCTCAGTCCATTCCCTGTGGCCGGTGGGGCATCTGAACTGCCAGTGAATAGAGACTGCGCCTTTCTTGTTCCACGTTTTAGCGAGCGGTGCTCCCTCCACGACCTGGCCGCACTCGGGGCACGGTCGCTGTTGCGGTGCGGGCTGGAGAGTCGTACTCATTCGTGACCCGACATGGGCCGCGCTAGAATCCGCGCCATGCACCTATTCCCCTTCGTTCCGCTTGTCTTCCTGGCGTTGTATGTCGCCGTCGCCTTTGGCGTCATCTATTTCGCAGTCCGCCTGGCGATTCGGCATGAACGACGAAGGCCGTAGAGCTTGGGTTTGTGATCGCCACAATTACAGCCAAGAAGGCAGCAAAGAAGCGAGAGCCATGAAGAAACAGAGCCGGCTTACCGGTCTAGTTTTGACGTTCCTTGGATCGATGGTGCTCCTGAGTGGTCTCGACCAGCCGCGCGTCGCGGCGCTGCACATCCCGGATATCATGCGCCTCGTTGCCGGCGGCGCGGGCTTGGGAATCGGGCTGTTTGGCCTGATCGGCCGGCTAAACATGTCGAGTTCCGACAACTCCGCTAAGGACCACAGCAAAGGCTCAGTTTAGGGATCTCCCGCCATCAGTCCGCCCCCCGTGCTTCCGGGTTTGTGATCGCCACAATCCCCCGCCTATGGGAATTCGGCCTTTCGCAGACCCAACCCATGAGCCTCAGTAGGCCAGCCCCGGTCTCCCGCCGCCGCACTTCGGGCACTTCCTTTGGAAGATGTCGGTGCCGTTGGCGCCGTACTCGTGTCCGCATATCCCGCAGCGGAGCACGTAGACCTTCTGGAGATGGTCGGTCCCGTCTTTCCCCGTCGCGCGGACGACGGTCTGGCCGTTCTGATTGGTGTAGCCGGGTTCGGTCGCTTTTCGGTCCGTCATGGGCCGAGAGTCTAGCAGCGGAAACAGGTCAGCAGGCGGCATCCACATGCCCTCCCGGCCGAGCAGGGATCGTGCCGGGCTACCTGACGGCTCACAGGGCCATCCCGCGCCGTTTCTGGGGCCTGCTGGCGGGTAGTCCATGCCCGTCTGGCGGCTGGGAGTGTCAGGCGTGCCAAGCCTAGGAATCGAAGAAATTCCTAGCGAAACTGGCTGTCTCTTACAGAATTGGCCCATAAACGCCGATGACTGTTGGGCGATGGACACGAGTCCAAATCGGCTGTTCTACGGCGACAATCTTCGGATCATGGAGAAGATGAAGGCGCAGTCTTGCGATCTCATCTATCTAGACCCGCCGTTCAACTCTCAGCAGACCTACAACATGCTTTATCGGACCCTCACGGGGCGTCCGGTACCAGAACAGGCCGAGGCATTCTTCGACACATGGAACATGACCCAAGATCAGTGGGCCATGCTTGACGAGATGCCTGTCCTCGTCCACAAGTACGGCATCGAGACGCAGTACGGAGAACTTTGGAGAACATGGCTGTACGCGCTGAAAGACTCGCAACCTAAACTACTGTCGTACCTGCTCTACATGCTGCGTCGATTGATGCAGATGTCCGTGATCTTGAAGCCCACCGAGTCGATCTTTCTGCATTGCGATCCCACAGCCAGCCACTATTTGAAGGTGCTGATGGACGGGATCTTTGGGCATTCTAACTTTCGCAACGAGATCATCTGGCGAAGAACCGGGTCACACAACTCCGCATCGCGATTTGGGCCGATTCATGACGTCATCCTGTTCTACAGCAAGTCCGACCGATACACATGGAATGACCTGACGCGCCCGTACATGCGCGGTCACGTCGAAAAGGCATTTGTCGAGCGAAACGGCCAGTTTTTTACCGCTTATTCGGGCAACGTCCTTAGCGGATCTGGACGTCGGAATGGTGACTCCGGGAAACCGTGGCGTGGTTTTGACCCAGACGCGAAGAATCGCCATTGGGCCATTCCAAAGAAACTGACAGTCGGCCTGCCCGCTGAGTTTCACAAACTAAAGTTCCTGGACAAGTTGGAATACCTATACCAGCAGGGTCGAATCACCATTGTTCCGGGCGAGGAATGGCCGCGCTACGAACATGCGATCGATCCAAAACGTGACGGGCAGCCCGTATCGGATATTTGGGCCTACCAGCCATACACGGAAGGAACGGTGTTCGGCACGGAGGTCGGGATAGACGACGATGTGCGCTGGATGGGCACCAAAGATGGAGACAGGCTAGAAGTCATCTCATAAACCGTCGAAGGAGGATCCGGGCACAGGCGAGCTGGACCATGCCGAGGTAATTGTCGAGGTGACGCTCCCAGCGCGTGACGACGCGGCGGGAGTTGTGGAGCCAGGCAAAGAAGCGTTCGACTT
>DASZTF010000072.1:0-4993 GCA_035548315.1 Minisyncoccota bacterium | reverse complement strand
GCCGGAGCCGCGCGTGCGCGATGAGATGCAAATCCGGATAGAGGGCCTCGAACACGCGGTTCAGGGCATCCCGCTTGCCCTGAGCAGCCAGCTGCAGCAGCACGGTCAGCGTCGCGGCAGGCGTTTGCATGCTCACTGCGCCCGGACTAAGGAGACGGCGAAGGTTCCTGGCGACGCACGCAAGTCTGCGCCCAGCGTTCGTTGATGTCACCTGTCGTCATGCTTTGTGCGGCCGCGATTACGCGGTCTCGACGCAGGAGGAACTCGGCCTCTGTGCTGGCCTGGACCGATCGCCATCGGCGCGAGGCGCGCGCCTGTGACAACGCGTTATCGATTCGAGCGCCGCATTGGGTAGCCGACAGATGTTGCGGATTGGCGCAGAGCGGCGCAGAGCCGATGCCTCCATCAGCGCTCTTAGGACGGGAACGGTCTGTGGTAGCGGAGCGCGCTCCTGATGAATTGCGCGCGCGAAGCTCCGGAGAGAGGGATTGCTGGTGACGAAATGGGTGACAGCTACGGGGGCTTCAGGGGATCGTCGGGGACGAAATCGCTTTCCGAATCCGTAAGTTGCTGATCCGACAAATGGTCTGAAGCCGGTTCGAATCCCTCTCTCTCCGCCAGATTTCCTCAATCCCCTGGAACACTTGGCCAGCGGCCGCCCATGGCCATTGGCAAATTCACTGGCAAATGAGTCGGGGCTCGATGCCAGGCTGACGGTCGGCGCCGAATTGATTTCGAACGATCTCACCAGCGAGCGGCACTCAGCCGCGTTGTAAGTCGTGGGTTGCCGGAATTCGATTCTCCCGATATCGCTCCAGCACCCAACGATAGAAGTGCCGACGCTGCAGCTGCTTGCGGTGCGCACAGATCGTTGGGGGGAAGAGCGCTTCGACATCGGACTCCGACTCACCCGGTCTGCAGAGCGGCCAAAGCAGTGCACATGCAGTCAGGTCAGCTCGGGAAAAGCAATTCCCGACCAGAAAGGGTCTTCGCTCGAGCGCCTCGTCGAGACGGTCGAGGGCCAGCATGAAGCGTCGTTCCGCTGCGGTCGCGGATTCAACATCGATGTGCATCATCTGCACCATCGCCCGCCGAATCCGTGCAAAGGACAACGCGAACAGCGAACGCTGGATCCAGGGCGCACCCTGGCAAAGAAACCTCGAGGCGCGATCACGATCTGGCAGCGCGTGATAATAGAACCAAAGGCGCAGCGTCACGCCGATTTCCTCGTCCAGATACTCCTCCCACTCGATCGCCTTGTGTGCATCGTTCGGATCGGGTGGTGTGAGGCGCCGGTTCGGAAAGTTCTTTTCGAGGAAATCGATGATTTCGGTCGAGCC
Organism: Minisyncoccota bacterium; assembly: GCA_035548315.1. Lineage (GTDB taxonomy): Bacteria > Patescibacteriota > Minisyncoccia > Phycocordibacterales > Phycocordibacteraceae > C7867-001. Next base: position 3,653 of record DASZTF010000072.1, on the reverse strand, counting down.
CTGGATCACTGCGCCGTCGGCCTTGAGGATCGGCACACAGGAGCGCGGCGCGAGTTTTCTGGTGGTCCGCATGTGAACCCGGGCAAGAGATGTCGAGGTGTGTAGGGAATGCCCTTGAAGTCCAGGGCCCAGCGCGCCTTCTCGGAAAAGTGCGAGAACCTGAAATCATACAGCTCGAACATGGTGCCCTCCTGCGCACGATTGCACGCGGACTTGGGCCGTCGCGCTGGCAGTTGACGAACGCCCGCTCGCCGCCAGCGGACGCGTCATGCTACTGCTGGCAGACATGCTGGGCCAGATGTGACGCATCTTCAGCGGCGGCCTCACTTCACCCACGCGACCCGAACGAACCGGAAGCCGCAACCAAGAACAATGTGTCGAGTCTCGGTTTCACGACTCCTCATAACGCGAAGCGGAGGCGCCGCAACTAGTACTCAAACGCGCGCAGGAAACTTACGCTCTGGGAACGCATCAGCCAGAAAGCTCACGAACGCACTCACCTTGCTGCTGACCAATCGCCGCGAGCTGTGCAGGACCCAGATCTCCACGCGCTGATCGGGCAGAGTGCCCCAGGCGACCAGTCTTCCGCTGGCCAGGTCCTCTGCCAGCATCGAAAGCGGCAGCACCGCGACACCGCCGCCTTCGCGAGCGGCATCGCGGACCATCAGCAACGATGACAGACGCATGCGGACGTCCGGCTGAATCACGCGCTCTTTGTGACGTGTAACGAATCGCCACGGTGCGTTGCTCGTGGAGCTCGTCAGCGAAATGGCCGGCACGCTGGGCGGCTCGCGACCCGCGCGGCGCTTTGGCAACTTGATGGAAGGTGCGGCAACCACCAGCATCTCGTCCTCCGCGATACAGCGGCCCACCATGTTGTCGTCACTGCGGGGGTTCACGCGGACCGCGACATCGAACCCTTCCTCGAAGAGGTCGACCTTTCGATCGTTCGCGACGATCTCGAGTGTGACTTCCGGATACCTGGCGACGAATCGCGGCGCGAGTTTCGCCAGCACGGCCTGTGATATGAGTACAGGCGCGCTCACACGCAGATTTCCGCGTGGAATGGCAACACCACTCGCCACCGAATCGGCCGCGGCCATGATTTCCCGAAGCAACTCGTACGTCCGCTCGTGGAGCGCCTGGCCTTCCTCCGTGAGTCGCAGCGCTCGTGCGCCGCGGTGGACGAGACGCACGCCGAGGCTCTCCTCGAGATCCCGCACGTGGCGAGACAGGGTGGCTTTCGGTTTGCCGCTGGCGCGGCTCGCCTTGTTGAGGCCGCCATGTAGGGCGATGAGATGAAAGTCCGCGAGTGCGGCGATGTCCATGAGAATGGGTTCCAGATCTGGAACAGGTTGTCCAGAAGTTAGCATCTAGGCGCGAGATCCGGAACACCCTAGATTCACGGTCAGCGGGCACCGGAGGGCGGCGCCATCGAACCGACAGGAGACGGACATGAATATCTGGGATCCCATCAAGGTCGGGCACATGAAACTAGAGCATCGGATTGCCATGGCGCCGATGACCCGCAGCCGCGCGGAGGTGGATGGAACGCCAGGCCCGATGGCCGCTGCATACTATTCGCAGCGGGCTTCAATGGGCCTGCTGATCACCGAAGGTACACAGCCATCCGATGATGGGCAGGGCTACACGAACACGCCAGGCATCTACACGGATGCGCATGTCGAGGGTTGGAAGCGAGTGACGTCCGCCGTGCATGCGGCCGGCGGTTACCAGTTCATTCAGCTCATGCATGTGGGCCGCATGGCACACCCGGACAATACGCCGCATCATCGGCAGCCCATAGCGCCGTCGGCCATTGCAGCTGGGCAAAAGATCTTCACTCCCGCGGGCATGCAGGACATGGCGACGCCCCGCGCACTAGCGAAGGAAGAAATCAAGGCCACCGTGCAGGATTTCCGTCATGCCGCTTCGAGGGCGATCGAAGCCGGCGCGGATGGAGTGGAGATTCACGGTGCGAACGGCTACTTGATCCAGCAGTTCCTCTCGCCAAATGCCAATCTTCGCACGGATGAATATGGCGGCTCGAACCGCACGAGATTCGCCGTCGAGGTGGTCGAGGCGATTGTCAGTGAAATCGGAGCGGAGCGTACTGCCCTTCGTCTATCGCCCGGCTCGACGCTGGGGGGCATCAATGAAGGCGCACAGACCGGGGCGATTTATCGCGAGCTGGTGGCGGGCTTGGCGCCGCTCCAACTGGCCTATCTGCATCTCGTTCAGGGCACGGATGAGAACCTGTTGAAGGACATTCGCCGGCTCTGGCCGGGCACGCTGCTGGTCAATCGCCCGAACCGGGCTCTGGAAGCCATCGGCGCCGACATCGAATCCGGTCTCGCGGACATGGTCAGCGTCGCACGCTGGGCGCTGGCCAATCCCGATTTCGTGAAGCGACTACGCACCGGCGCAGCGCTCAACGCGGCTGATCCCACGACGTTCTTTGCTGGCGGTGCTCGTGGCTACATCGACTATCCGGCGCTCGCCTGAGGGTGACGGAAGGCAGTACTTCGGGAGCCTCAGATTCTGGGCGATGCAAGCACCCGCAACGAGCAACATCGGCAACTCTGCACGACAGATCATGAATCCTCCCGAGCCAAGTCCAGGCACTCCCGCTTGTCCGGCATACGTGTCGAGTCGCGTAGTTCTCAACGAGCGCGGGTGACTCGAGAACGCTGGCAGCTCGACAAAGCTCTGGCCTTCATGCAGGCCCTGCGCGACTGATCGCTGCCTTCGGTGGATGCAGGTAATTTTAAAGAGGGGATTTGCGTTGTCCCTGCGGTCCCCGTGCGCATCCGCGTCAGATAGCAGGCTCCGGCGGCGGGCGGAATGGAGGAGCCTTCTACACGCAGTGTTCACGCAGCTTCTTGGTGATCCACCAGAGGCAACCTGCTTGGATAGCTGCACAAACCGTAAGGAACGCGAGCTGTACGAACGGAACTTCGAAGAACGATGGAGCCAATGAATACGCGACGTTCAGGCTCAAAGACAAAGGCAGTCCACTATCGCCAGGACGGTGTCCGGCAGCAGATGCTCTCGCGTGCTATTGCGCAGTGAAATGTCCATAAACCAGGCCTAGGACGCTGCGACGAAGGAGATGGCGAGAGGGGATTTGCAGTGTTCCTGCACTCGTCGTGCGCCTGCGCGTGAGGTGAGTTGGGGGTTCATCGATCGCTCGATCGCCTCGACGTCTGACTCCACAGCGCCTTCCACCCAGGCCGCGTACACGCGCAACATCGTGGCGATGCTGTGCCGTGCTGCTGTGCTGGCCCACAGCGGATTCTTCCCGATCATCAGGTTCCAGCTCACCGAGGAATGACGGGCAGTGTAGGGCCGATAACGCAGTTCGATCTTCGGCCGGTCCTTCTTCTTGAGGCGTGCGTTTCGCAGGCATCACGCCGGGTTGTGATGCTCAGGGTGATCGCGGTACCCGTAGTCGAACGCCTGTCGCAGGATGCTGACCGCACTGTTGTAGGTCTTCGTGCGCCGGCGAAACCGGCGAGGTGTAGTGAATGAGAGAGTCATACGGTGAAGGGTTAGCCACCGACGCGGGCCCCGAGTCATGCATCGGCGTTCGTGAGGACGCAGATGAAGCGTTGACAGGGGTACGTGCAGGTCGGGTATTGAGCCGCGAAATT
>DASZTF010000071.1:0-21915 GCA_035548315.1 Minisyncoccota bacterium | reverse complement strand
TGCTTTGGCCGGCACTTCCACATCCCCCGAACTGGTTGCGAAAGGAACTGCATTCTTGGCATCGCTCACGATGATTCTCCTTGCCGCCCTGCTCTGTAATTATCACCGCGGTAAGTGTCTCATCGAGATTGGCACGGAGGGGTATGGCCCAAGTCCAGAGTTCAATTCAATCGACGGAGCAGATCCTGGCTCTAATTCCCGATCCTCTCCGCGCCACCGCCGGGTGCTTACCCCCCTTGGTACAGAAGCTGGATGTCGTGCAGTCACGTTGGAGTGAGGCTATGCTGCAAATCGCCGCCATGACTGACGAGATTGCCCGTCGAACCAACACGTTTGACGAACACGCTCGGCGGCTTGCGAACGCGATCGTCGAGAACAACGGTCACCTTCAAGCCACATCTGCCGGACTGTCGGATTCGCGGACCGAATTCGAACTTTTTCGCAAGGACCTCGGGAGCCTCGCGGCGGGAGCCCAGGAGATTGTGATAGCGTTCCGGGACTTGCAGGCGCTGGCGCAGAAGTTGAAGCACCTGGGGAGCACAATAACTGGGCATTTCAACATTTGGCAACATCAGACAAAAGAGGTCTTTCAAACAGCCCAAACGACATCGAAGTCTGTACACGAGAGCCTTAACGGCGTGGTCAAGGCGGCCGAAACGACCTCACACAGCATAGAGTCGTCGCTGGAGCAGGCGGCCAGATCGATCAGTCAATTGGAGTCTCAGATCCACGCCCTGACAGTCCGTTTTGAGGCGCAAGCGTACAAGCGATCGCCTAGCGATGCGGGCGGCAACGGGCATTTCGATCGCACCGCGGCGACCGAATCCGTGGTCGCTCAAGATGTTGAGAGCGGGGTGCTATGAGGTACCGACAGCGCCGTTCGGATGCCGTGTATTGGCCTGCTTTCGTCGATATTCTCACGGTCCTTGTAGTAGTGCTCGTGTGCACGCTGGTGTCTGTTCTGGAGTCCAAGTCGCCCACTCCCCAGGTGAAATCTCCTGAATCAAGTCAGGGCGTGAGAAAGGCAGACAAGGTAAAGCCAGAACCCACGAGAGACGAGTACATAGCAAGTTTGCGCGATGCGAGGGCTAAATGTCTCGCTGCAGGCATGCGCAGAGCTGGTCTTGCGCTTACGATGCAACTGTGCCGATTCAACGACCGACGGGAGAATGCATGTAGTTCTGAAGTCGGCAAGCTCACGCGAAGTCTCGCCAACCTCAACCCGGACGAGCTCACGCGCTTCAGCCATCTCGACTTCGCGATACAGTTGCGCGCCGTGACGGAGTTGAACGGCAGTTTCGCCGTCCAAGCACGGGGAGCGCTAGCGCGCGGCCAGGAGTCACTGCGCCGTACTCCTTTGTGGTCCGAGCGGTTGCGGGGCCAGACGTATCAGGAGAGACCAGGGTCCGGGGCTGGCTCATTGTACTTCGATGTCACCTACCGGCTGCAAAGCACAGAGCAGCAGGAGGTGGAGCGGCAGTGGGACGACCGGGAGTACGCCGAGCTTGAACAGCGGCGCAGGCTCGCTCGTACGTGTGAAGCGCAATGAGCGTCGGTTCAGAACTCTGGTCCGCTGAAGTAATGCTCGGCGTCGATCTGACCAGACTGCGCTATTGGTGGCACTCGCCCATTCAAGATGGTGATTCACTCGACAAGGTCTGTGAGAATCAACAGGCGGCTAAGCTCCTGACACAAGGCCTTCAACGGGTACTGTTGCTGCGCGACCATCGCCTTGTTGGGAGCATCGTAAGAGAGCAGCTTCGGTTTGCAGCCCGACTGCCAGATGAGCCAAATGCAGACCCGACATTCGCAGCGCCATTCTGGTTGATCTTTCTCCAGCAGGCCGCACAGACCGTTCTCCAGTGGGCGGCTATGTGCGATGAAGTTCCGGCTGAATTGCGTGCTGATTTCGTGACGCAAGCATGGGACGGCGGGGCTGTTCAAATTGCCGCCGGGTTTCCGAAGGCTGCGCTCGAGATATGGAAGCGCCGCTTTCACGAAATTACGGGGAGACATCAGCGCAGAACTGAAGCTTTTCCAGCGGCTGAGAGGGATTTTGCGAGTGCGCGTGCCTTGGCGGCGGAACTCGGGATTGCTTCACCGGCTGCGCCCACATCTCTCACGACCGAAGCTTATGAATCGGCGGTTGAGTCGTGGCGTAGTTCCGTGCTCCGAGAGGCCTTGGACAGATTGTTCTGGCAGGCGCAGAGGCCGGGTCTGGAAAGGGTGACTTTTGCGCAAGGAGCCGAGAAGAAGCGGCGTGCCCGGGTGAAGGCACTGCTTCGCTCCTGCGACAAGCAATCCTCTCCCGATCTACTAGACCATGAGTCTCTGGCTGAAGAGGCATTTGTCCGAATTCACAGCTGCCTGCCCTCGACGATCGCGGAATCGGAGGAGCGCGATGCTGGTCAGGAACCAGCATCTGAGTAGGGTGGGTTCCCCTGCATGACCAGCGAGGGATGGAGTGTGAACCATCCTTCCGGTGCGCACCGGGGTCCCCGGCCCGCGAGCTCTGTGAGGTTTTGGCTGGTGTGCGTAAAGTCCCCTTCTAATAGGTTGAATCGTTAAATCACGGCCGAGAGTGAAAGCTGTGGGCTATTTCTCGTAGGAATAGCGGGACACGAGATTTCGACGAAGGTTTGGTTTCGGAACGACGTGGAGTTGGCGCTTGGCGGGTTTGACGCGGATGAAGAGCACATCCTATTTGACATGCTTACGCTTGATCGGCTCGTTCACAACGCCCATCGTATCGAGATGCGCGGAGACTCAATGAGAAAGAGTCGGGGCAAGGCCGGAGGCTAATCGATCCAGCTTTGATCAGCGTGCTGTCGGCGCAGCCGATTGAAAACACATGGTCGCGATGATTTTGTCGAAATAATCAGCGGCCTCTCGGCTAGTCGTTTCGTACTCGATTGCTAAAGCCACGGGAGCCCCGACCCAACGCCAGTACTTTCCTCCGCTCTTATGGCCGGACAAATCCAATCCGACAATTTTCTCGAAAAGCCAGCCGCGGACTAAAACATTCTCGGACTGGACCAAAGTCTGTTCCAGCGGGAGACCAGCGTGCCAAGCATATCCATCGACCACATGAAGTCGGTCGCTTCCTCGCTGAACGTACCAGTGGGAATCGTGTTCGCCATAGACCGGACCTTCATAACTGCCTCCGGGATTGACGCGCAATCCGCCGCCTATCCAGGCTCCGCCTTTGCCGGGTAGAGAAATGCAGGATTTTACCTTCCACACAGTGTCGTCAGTTGGGTCTAACTGTACGTGAACGGGTTCAGTCAGATCTGAAGAACGGACGAGCAATGGCTTGTAATCCGCGTGTCGAAAACTCACAAACGCTCCGGCAGAGGGCAAGCTGAAGGATCCGTCTGCTTTCGAAGCGGCCCATCCGTTGAAACCCATTCCGGAGGTCACAACCGATACGCCCTCAATCGGAGTTCCGTCGCGAGCTGTAACATAGCCGCCTATCCCACGCCGTTGGGCTATGGCCGGCATGGCGAGGAGCAAAAGACCGACCACCGCACAACGGAGCCGTTTCAGATGGCCTTTATCACCCATGCTTGAACACCGCAGCTCCGGCAATCCGAAGCTGACTGCTAATCAATCATACTCTTGCAATGGCAATAGGTGACTGGGGCGACGGTGGCCGGAGCACTACCCGCGCTCCGGGGCTTCTGTGTGCTGAGGCGGGCAAGGCCTGCCGCCTTTTCCTGTGCCTCTTTGCCCGCTGGCGTCGCTCTTCCTCCGCTGCGCTCCGGATTGGCTCTTGACGAATCCGATCACTTCTTCCAAAATCAGGGAACCAGCGTCGCGTCGCTCCGACGGCTGACCGGGATCATCCCGGAAGATTGACCGCGTTCCCTTCGGAATCGGTGATCACCTTCGGCGGAATCGCCAGGCCATGGCGCGACCAGTTGGCGTGGTCAGATCCAGTGCCTCCGTCAACGAAACAAAGCCGACACCGAGATGCTCCAGTTCCTGGAGGGTCGCCAGCAGATCGGTGACGGAACGGCCCCAGCGGTCGAGGCGCCATACCAGCACCAGGTCATGGTCCTGATTCGGTTCGGAAGTGCCGGCTAATCGATCAACGGGCTCTCCCAGACACGGAAGAGTAGTGCTTTGAGTTGGGCGAAATCCTTGGATCCAAGCTCGTTACGCCATTCGTGCTCAATGTCGTGAAGTATCACGTGAATCTTCGCGTATGTGGCGTGTCCGCGTTTGGTCAGGCGGACAACTCGCGCTCGGCCCTCGTCGGGCGCATCGTTCCGGACCAGGTAGCCGAAATCTTCGAGACTTCCGAGCAGTCGGTTCATCGCCTGCTTGCTCATGCCGGCCCGCTCTGCAAGCGTGCCTGGTCGAGTCCCATCCGGACCCGGAAACTGAAGAACCGCCATATGCGGCATGCTTAGCTCCTCAAAACCAGCTGCATTGAGTTCCTTGATGATGCGGCGTTGGATGGACTGAGCCGGGACACGCAGCAGCGCGCCGATCAGCATATTCTTGGTCGCTACAGGCGGTTTTTTTTTCGTCGAGTGCATTGACATCATAGTAAACGAAGTTTACTATCGGGAGAGCACATGACACAACAGGCAATCAACCTTACGGTGAATCCTTCAGACGAGACTATCCGCCTGGGCCCTCTTACGGTGCGCTTCCTGCTCACCGGGGACAACTCAACCGGCAGCATCGCCGCCTTTGAGGTGATTGTCCCGGCTGGGCAGCGCCTAGCGGCGCCGGCGCATAGCCATAACCATTACGAGGAGACCATTTACGGGCTCGCCGGGGCGCTGACGTGGACCGTCGACGGGAAACCAATCGACGTAGGGCCGGGGCAAGCGCTCTGCATTCCGCGCGGAGCTATTCACCGATTCGATAATAACGGGAGCGCCGGCGCAAAGGCACTCTGCGTGATCACGCCGGCCGCGATAGGCCCACAGTTTTTCCGCGAGTCTGCGGAGGTGCTCAACGCTGCGGCTGGCGGGGCGCCGGACCGCGCCAAGATGGTGGAGATCATGCGCCGACACGGGCTCACGCCGGCTCCCCCTCCGGCTCAGGCGTAACGCAGCGCTGCGTGTCAACCCAAGATGCAGCAATCAGATTATCCAGCGCCGAGGGACTGCGTTCACCTTGCTGGGACAGGAACGATGACGGCAGCATCCGCGCGGCGTCTCGCCATTACGGATCAAACGCAGACAATAATACAAGTTCGTTGAATCTCGAAATTGTTAACCTTGCGTATTCGGAATTGGATTCATTAGCCACCAGATGTTTCGCTTCTATCGAATGCTCTCTCTCAATCGCTTCAGCAATGGAAAAGAGACCTTCTTGGACTGTCTGCCGCAAGCTGGCTAGCGCAGGATCGCTCTTTGAGTCGCTTTCATCCGATTCGTTGGGAATCGCGGCGTGATTCCACACTAATGCTACGGCGGTCATCGACATCCGCATCAGCCTACTGGCAGTACGTATATGGCTCTCTCGATCGCGGCCGAACTCATACTGCGCCGCTTCGTTCAGCGTTCGAACCGTCGAGAGCCCTCTTGCCAGCCGATCCCGCAAGACTTCAGATTCTCTTGCGTGGCCATCGCGGGGCATTTGACTATCGATCAAAGCGACGACGCGCGATGCGTCTTTCAGAACCAACGCCACCACGCGGCGCATTTCCGTCGTCGTGCGAACTGGCCAGATCTGATCGAAGACAAACCACATGACGATTACGGCCAGCATAATTCCCGCAAGCCGATCGCGCGCCGGAGCGAGTTCGGTGGGCGTACTGAACCCCGAAACCGACACAAGATAAAATGCAAAACCTATTTGAATCCCAACATAGTTAAAACGCGGGCCGGCTCCGATCCACGCCGCTAGAAACGCAACTGAGCCCACCACAACGACCAGTGGCGTGATCGAATCCATGAAGGGGAGCACGAATACTTCCGCGCCAAGTCCCAGTATCAGCCCGCCCACAATCGCTCCGAGGAGCCTGAACGTCAGCTTCTGCTTCATCGCCCCCGAAGTCACAAGTCCCGTAATCATCACGGTCGTCACGGAAGTTGAAATGCCGGGCCAATCGATGGCGTGATAGACGATGTAACAAATCGTCGCGCACAAGCTGATCTTGAGCGCGAAAGCCACATTTCCGATATTCGATCCGGCGCCGGGGATCACTAGTGGGACGCGTCTGGATGGCAGTGTCTCACATTTTGAACCTTCGCCGCCGGTGGTGATTGACCCAAATGAGCGAAGAATCCTTTCCACCCGTTCCAGATGTGTTCGCGGAACGGAGTCTCCATGAGCAGAGAGAATTCCGGGATCGGACCGGAGTTCGCGGGCGAGATAAGAACACTGTTGCGCGATGATCTGACAACGCGATTGCAGATGCTCATCGGGGCACACTGCCTGAAGTCCAAACGCGGCTGAATAGTCCATTAACTCGGCGATCCCGATGATCTGCTGCTGAATGGAGGTCGGGAGATCTCCGCGTGGAAGATTGCGATCGACAATCTGCCGGTGTAGCTCGAGCATTCCCCGGTGTCCCTCCGCTGCGAGGCGCGAGACAGCCTGCGCCGCCGTTCGCCGCTGATGCTCCGTCGCGTTGCGGTCTGCGTATGCTCCAAACATCACGGCAAGCGCGCCATACCGCGTTCGTAGTTGACCGGCCAATCGGCGGGCGGGCGAGCGCATCGAAAAAAGATAAGAGACTGCAACCGCCGCCGCAATCCCGGTTGCGAATGCCGCGAGCAGCCACAGATTGGCCTTCACGATCTTGTCCGGGGGAGCGTGGCTCTCCCATAGATGCACCGCGACCCCCACAACAAGTCCAAAGATCGGACCCAGAGCGGGCACCGACGTCGCCACGGTGATCATACCCGCGAAGAAAGTCATCGCCGCCAATGTAGCCAGGCGCGCGAATGGGTTGTTATCGGTCACAATCACGACAACCAATGAGATGGAGAGCGCGAACGCCACGGCTATGAGCGATGCGGCGCCGGTGCGAACGCTAATCGCGGGGTTCTCATTGCTGACGATAAGAATCACATACAGTGCAAAAGCAATGTTCGGCACTTGCAGAACCATCATCGCGACCAGCGCAACTGTGGTCGCCAACACGATCCGCAACGAACTCTCTACACGGCCAGGCCGGGCCTGAAGATCTTCCCGCCAATCCTCCAACCATCCTTGTCCCGGCAATGGTCACCTCACAATCGTCAGCGCGGTCGCGCCGATTCTGAATAATGCGGGATCGGGATTCTGGATCAGAATCCGGACGGGAAAACGTGTGGAGAGATGGACCCAGTTCAGGGTCCTTTGGATATTCGGCAAACCGTCGGCGACATTTCCGTCCTCGGGAAAGACCCCATAACCCAGGCTCTGAACGACCCCGTCAAACCTCCGGTCGGGATGGCCCATAAGATAAACATCAACCTTCGAGCCCACGTGGATGTTCCGAATCTTGCCTTCGCGATAATTCGCGACCACCCACCACGTTCTCGCGTCGATCAGTGTAAACATCGCTGAACCCGCGTGGGCGTAAGCTCCTTCCGAGATATTCAGATTTGTCACGTACGCATCGAATGGCGCGACCACACGGCTTCTTTCGAGATCCAGCCTGGCACGTTCCACTTTGGCCGCTAACGACGGCCGCTGCGATTCGAGGATGTCCGGCGTGTCCACGACGTGCATAGCTTGGCCGAGTTTGGCTTTGAACTCAAGCGATTGGTCCGTTGCCTGACTCAGCTTCAATTCCGCCTGCTTCTCTTGCGATTGCGCTTCCGCGAGTGCGGCCTGTGCCTGCTCGTATTGACCCTTCGCGACTCGAACCGCCGTGTCGGCCTGATCGACCTGATCGACCGTGACGTATTGCTTCGCCAGCAGCGGTTGAATGCGGTGAAAATCATTCGTCGAATAGGATAAGTGTGCACTTGCCGTATCCACATTCGCCTGCGCTCGGGTCACAGTCGCTTTTGCCAAGTCCACTGCGCTCGCCGCTGTCTTGATGGCTGTCTCCGATGTGCGCAAGGTGGCGCTAGCGGCTTCAACAGCACTGTTCTCTCCCGCAATCTTTCTTTGCGTATCGATTATCCGTTGTTCCAGATTGTTCTGATCCGATAGCGCCTGCTTCAGCGCGTATTCGTAATCGCGTGGATCGATCGCGAACAGTAGATCACCTTTCTTGACATACGCATTGTCCTTGACAGGCAGTGCGATCAGGCGTCCGCCCACTTCGGGCGCGATTGCGATGAAATTTGCTCTCACACTTGCATCGTCCGTGCGAGGTTGTTTATCCGTGTCGTAAAAAGCCATTAGCGCGGTGACGATTGCGCCGGCGATGACGACAAGTCCGACCACGCGGCCTATGACCTTTTGGGTTCGATCAGTTGGACTGGCATTCATCGAAACAGGACCTCCCATAAGACGCAGGCGTATAGAGTGACACTGGCGGGATAGAAGAGCCACAGGGGCCCTACGTGTTGCTCAAGACCCAGACGCACGAGCACGACCCGCTCGACAAAGGTTGCGACCACGCCAGAGGCGATGCAAATCATCCATACAGGGAAAAACGACCCGATGATGGATACGGACGGTGCGCGGCTACACCCCGAGCACACGATACAACTCGCTATGGCACCTACGATCAGCAAGGTTTTCATAGTCACTTTCCTTCGGTGGTGGTCGCAGAAGGCAGACTCCGCAGTAGATTTCCGGTGACCGATTCCAGGCGAACCGCTTGAGTGAACACTCGGGAGCGCGCGGACACGGATGACAGACGCGCCAAGGCCAGTTGCTTTTCCGCTGTGACGACGTCTACTAAGTTCTTGACTCCAAGGTTATAAGCGTCCAAGGATGCCGAATACGAATGGTCCGCCGCACGCAAGAGCGCTACCGCCGCTTCCTGCTGCCGTAAAGCCGTGCGAAAAGCGATGTAGCTATTCCATACTTCCTTTTGCACCTGATCGCGTTTGTCCCTCAGTTCCTCGACCGCCTGGCGCTTGCCGGATTCCGCCAATTCCTTCCTGTTTTTCCGGGCGCCGCCATCGAAGATGGTCCATTCCACATTGACCGCGGCAGCCCACGTTGGTGTATTGATGGTCCCGAACTGCGCGGGTGGCCGGACCGCCGACGGCCACGCTACAGTCTGAGCGACGTTTGCTGACAGAGTCACCCTCGGCTTGTAGTCCGAGTTGGCGTTGCGAATCTCGTCGTCCGCTTTGCGGATCTCCTGCAGTTGCGCCATGAGATCCGGCCGATTGGCGAATGCCCGTTCAACCAACTGCTCGATTGTCAGCGAGAGCGCCCTGGGCAGCGGCGCGTCCGTCCGTCCGTCGATGGATATATCCGGGGAGGGCTCGACGCCGATCGCTTCCGTCAACGTCACGCGCGCGATCTTTTCTTCGCCGTCCGCCTGCTCCAGGTCGAAGTTGGCCTGCGCTGTCTCCGCGCGGGCGTTGAGCACGTCCGGCAGCGTCGCGCGCCCATTCGCCAGCTTCGCTTCAGCCGCATCCTGCGTGGTTTGTGCAGTCCTTTGGGTATCTCTGGCCGCCAGCAGACGTTCTTGCGCAGTGAGGACGGAATAGTAGGCGTTCGAGATGGCGAAAGCGACATCCTGATTTGTTTTGATGAATTGCGCCCCCGCCGCCAGCGCCTGCGCTTTCGCCGCGTCGACACGAGCCTTCCGTCCTCCGAAATCGAGCAGGAGGTATTGCAACTCGAGCTGAGGTCCAACCAGCGGGAATTCAACCACCGAATAACCGAACGGGGAAAGCGGCTTGGGGAAAGGCTGCACCACTCGTTGATCAGCGAACAGGGCGGTCGCCGCCAAGACGGGAAAATACTCACTCTTCTCGATTCCCAGTCGCTTCGCTTGCTGTTTCGCCCGCTCCCACGTCGTTCTTGTTACTGGATGATTGCGCTCGCCGATGTCAATTAGTTCGGCAAGCGAGTATTGGTAGTGTCGATCGATGGTCGCGACTCTTGGATCCGGTACTACATGGCTCGTGCAGGCGGAAGCCTCTGCCGGACTCGTCGCGTTGCCCGCACACTGGGCCGCTGCTCGTTCGTGGCACAGGCCCACAACAAGAATCACTATCGTGGTGATGCTTCGGAATGGGCGGGTGCGCCTCCGTCGTGGCATGATTCGTTCCCGTCGAAATCACGTTCTATTGAATCGGTGCTCGACCCTTCGACTCTGCGGCGGCAGCTCCGATAACTGTAACCACCTCTTTCGGGTGCGACAGGCCCTTTTGTGCATCGATGACGCGCTTCATAGTCGCTACGTCATCGTCCGACGATGTCGGCGGATTTGGTGCGGCGATGACGGCGTAGCCGTCGCGCTCAAGGATTGGGATCACTCTTGCCCGACGGCTGCCGTCAGCGAATCCCCCGTGGACGAGCACGACCGCCGCCTTCGGCGCCGCGAAAGGAAGTGGGGCGGCGGTGAAAAGCAGACCGGGTGTTTTCATCAAGATCTCCTAAAACAAGCTCGATTGCACCACACGCTTGAGGTCAGGTCTATTGCACGAAAGTATTGTCGATACCTTAGTATTGGTTGCGGCTTCCGCCGCTGGTTTGGCCGAGAAGTGCGGGTTGCTGTCCCTTAGCGCTTCACGGTGGATCGCAGCTCAAGGCGCGCGGCAATGGTGACCAGGTCCGCCAGGGAGCCGGCCATCATCTTGCGCATCACTTGACCTCTGTGCGCTTTCACTGTGATCTCGCTGATGCCAAGTTGTCCCCCGACCTGCTTATTCAGCAGTCCGGAGACAACCAGCGCCATGACCTCGCGCTCGCGCAGACTGAGCGATTCGTAGCGTTCTCTCAGGCCTTGCATTTCCGAACCGAGGCGAAGCGCTTCGCGACTCCGCTCGATCGCACCACAGATCGCCGTCGCGAGCACGTCGTGCTGCAGGGGCTTCGTGAGGAACTCAACTGCTCCGGCTTTCATCGCCTGTACACTCATCGGCACGTCCGCATAGCCGCTGATAAAGATAATCGGCATGTCTTTCCGTTCCGTAAGCTGTTTCTGCAATTCGAGACCGTTCAGCTCGGGCAGGTTCACATCGAGTATCAGGCAGCAGGGACCGGTGGGACGGGCGCGCAAAAGGAAGTCCCGCGCCGATACGAACATTTCCGGCTGCCAACCTTCGCTCTCGATCATCAGCTCCAGCGATTCGCGGACCGATAGATCGTCATCGACGACGAAGACAATCGGTTTGTCGTCCGGCTTCGTGACGACCTCCATTGGACCAAAGGAGCGGCAAGTGTACGGTGCAGCCGCGAGTCCAGTCCTGTGCCAACCGTTATCATATTCTATTTATCTTTCAGGAAAACGGCCGCCAAAGCGTCAAGCAGAGCCGTATCGCTGAACGGCTTGAACAGGCACTCCACGCCGCCGTCCGCGAGCAAACGCGACCGAACGCTTCGGTCTCCCGTAGCCGTGATGAAGATGGTCGGAATGTGCTTCTGGCGCTGTTTCAGTTCCCGATGCAATTCCGGGCCCGACATTCCCGGCATGACGACGTCGAGGATGAGACAGCGAGTGTCATTCAGGAGATCGGATGCCAGGAACGCCTCGGCGGACGAGAACGCCTTGGCTGCAAAACCCAACTGCCGTAGCAGGTCAGGAAGGGATTCGCGAATCGACTCATCATCGTCGACGACTGAGATAAGGCGATCGGTCATCACAAATTTTTGCTTTGAAACATCGTCATGGCCATTCGGCACATCGAATCGAACCGGGTTCAGCTTGGCTGCCGCTGAACCACACACGTATAGCATGGCCTCCCCGTTGGCGAAGATTCCATAGTACCTTGGTATCGGCTGGCGGGCCTCGGAAAGCACCTTCGCCCACCGCCCGTTTCTCTCCACCCGACGCCACCGTCAGGCGGACTAATCTAAGATGTCTGGTTGCCCGACGCTCTCCACATAGCAGGGTATCGAGAGTGAGAACGTACTGCCTGGCCCGTCATTTGCCTCAGCCCACAGGCGGCCATGGTGCCTATCCACGATTGAGCGGCTCACAGATAACCCAATGCCCATCCCGCCGCTCTTGGTCGTGAAAAAAGGGTCGAACAACCGCTTCAGATCGTCAGGATGGACTCCGACCCCGGTGTCACGCACGCTGAGAAGGACATGATCGTCTCCATCCCGCAGCGTCCTGACAAGCAGGTCCCGTGGGCGGTCATCGACGCTGGCCATGGCATCAGAAGCATTCTTCAGAAGATTCAGGACGACCTGCTGGAGCTGTACACGGTCTCCTTGGATGGGCGGGAGGTCCTCGGAGAGCTGAGAGCGCAGAGTGATGCGATTTCTCTGGAGATCGCTCAAGGACAACGAAACTACCTCTTGCGTCGCCTCGTTCAGGTCCAACCTCTCCAGGGCGAATTCTTTCTTGCTGAACAGAGCGCGTAATTTTGAGATCACCTCCGCGGCGCGATTTCCATCGCGAAGTGTTCGCCGTACGGTTTCGCGAGCGCCTTCCACATTCGGAGGATCGCTATCCAACATCCGAAGACATGTGCCCGCATTGGTAATGATGCCCGAGAGGGGCTGATTGATTTCATGAGCGATCGAACCTGTCAACGCATTCAGCGTGGTGACGCGCGACACATGTGCAAGTTCTGAACGGGCCCGGTCCAGCGCTTCCTCCGCGACCTTGGCGGCTGTCACATCCTGAAGCGCTCCGATGAACAATGGGTGCCCGTGGGACTGCGACAAGATACGTGCCATACCTCGAATGTGCTTCAGTACGCCTCCATTGGTCACGATGCGGAACAGGAAGTCGACATCCATGCCGGTCATGCCGCGGGCGATGACCGCGTCGAAGCTCGGAAGGTCCTCCGGGTGCACACGATCCCGAATCATCTGGACTGACACCTTGGCCGCCGGGTCGAACTCGAAGATGCGGTACGTCTCTTCAGACCAATCGTGCTGGTCGGCGATCAAGTCCGTGATGAAGCTGCCTGTCTTACTCAAACGCTGGGCCTCGGCCAGCCGAAGGTAGGATTGCTCCACCTCCGCTTCCGCGCGTTTACGGTCATCGATGTCGAATCCAGCCGAATACCATCGCTCAATTCTCCCTTCTTCGTCTAGCAGAGGCTTGTACCGAAACAGGAACCAGCGGTATCGACCGTCTTTCGCCAGGACCCGTTGCTCATTTTCGAACGGCACTGGGGAGGTGAGGGCCAGCCCGCGTTCCTCGAGTCCTTTCAAATCCTCCGGGTGGAAAACGTGAGCCCTGAATTCCTCCTTCCGCGTCTCCTCAAGAGGAAAACCCGTGTAATCCGACACCGTTTGGTTTCTGTAGAGGATAGCTCCATCACTACTGAATACGTCGCTCCAGCAGGGGATGGCGTTAATCATCAGGCTCAAATTGCGTTCACTCAACCGCAAAGCCTCCTCTGCCTTCTTGCGGTCGTCAACGTCTGTCGCCGTTGCGTACCAACGGATGATCTGGCCGTTTTCGTCCTTAAGAGGGTTGTACTGCAAGAGCACCCAACGATATTGCGTTCTCTTGAACAGAACTCGTGTTTCCGTTTCAAACGGGACTTTCCCCGACATTCCTTCGCGCCGCAGATGAAGCACCCGATCCAGTTCATCCGGATGGCAAACGCTTTCCATGAAACCTTGGCCATCCACTTCGTTGGCGGCAAGTCCCGAAAAATCGAACGCCACTTGGTTCGCGTAGAGTGTAGTCCCATCCGGCGCAAGCACTACGATAATCTGTCGAATCGTATCGATGGTCGTACGAAGGTCTTGCTCGCTTTGCCGGAGCTTCTGTAAGAGTCGTTCCTGGTCCGTCACGTCCTGAGCGGCGCCGACGTATTCCAGCCGGCCATACTTGTCTCGAGTCGCCTGTGCGAACAGGTGTATGTGCTTAACGGACTGGTCAGGCATCAACAACCGGTACCCGTATTCAAAATAGCCGGCGGCGCCTTGCGCTTGTTCGACCATATCCTGCAACAAGGGGCGGTCGTCAGGATATACTCTACTGCCGATCCGCTCAAGCGTCATTGGCAGATGCTGGTCGAACTCAAAGATCCGATACAGCTGATCCGACCACGTGATTTCGCCTGTTGCCATGTTCCAGGAAAAGCTCCCCGTTCGGCTGAGGCGTTGTCCTTCCGCCTGAAACGCTTCACTTCGTTTTAGGTCTTCTTCGGCGTGCTTGCGGTCGTCGATGTCTGTAAGGAGGAGATACCACGCAGTTACCGTCCCTTCCGAATTGTGCACTGGGAGGCCGCGAACCTGGAACCATCGATAGACGCCGTCCGCGCCCCGGCAACGGTGCTCAACATCATAGAGTTGTCCTGTCCCGATGGCCGTTGTGCGGGCCTCAATCACTCGGGGAAGGTCATCCGGATGAACGGCATCAATAAGGGCCCAGTTCTTCAGCTCGTCATTCGTTTTGCCGAAGTATTCGAGGGTCTGCCGGTTGAGGAACTCAACCTCGCCCAATGCGCCCATGGTCGCCACCAACCCTGGAATGTTATCGACGATCTGACGCCAGGATAGTTCTCGCGCATGCATTTCCTCCTCCCGGCGCTTGCGATCCTCAATGTCCAGATTGGTTCCGTACCACTTGACGATATTTCCCGATTCGTCTCGAAACGGGTTCGCGCGAAACAGAAACCAGCGATATGCCCCGTCGAAACGGCGAATGCGTGCTTCGGCCTCCCCGGGCGCTTCGGAAGCCAGGATACGTTGCCAGGTAGCCGCCAACCCGTCCAGGTCGTCCGGATGTACAGCCGCCGTCCAACTCCAGCCTCTCGCTTGTTCCAGGGAAAGACCGGTGTAGTCGAGGTAGTACCGGTTAAAGAACTCGGCCGAACCATCGGCGCGAGCCGACCATGCCAGGGCAGGCAGCGTGTCGATGATCAACTGCAGTTCGCGCTCGGTTGGCGTCAGTTCCGCAAAGGGACGGCCGGCTTGGATGGAGTCTTGCTTTGGTTCGCTCAAGAGATGCCTCCGTTCGTTTCGCCGTCGACGGGACTCAGCTTAACACTGGTAGGCGGTCGAAGACGACTCCCGCGCAAGGGTAATACCAAGGTGTCGCCAATACCAAAGTCCAATGGATTCCGCTGCGAAGGCGTAGTTTCATCGGATCGTAGGGAGATCTTAAATGAACCCTTCCACCACAGCCTACAATACGCCGGCGGCGACTGTGTCGTCATCGCCGGGCGTGAACAACCCGGCGTTCTGGGAACGCTTCTGGCTCACCAGCGGCATCCAGTTCGTCGGGTTGTTTGTCCTCACGTACTTTATCTACCCGAATCTGCCGCCCGTCGGCGCCTCGCCCGACGTGCTCGCCGCCTTCTATACCGGGGATCGCACGCGCATCCTGCTTGCTTCGGCATTCGCAGGCCTGAACATCCTCAACCTCCTGTGGTTCGCGGCGGCGCTCCGGACCTCTCTGACGGAAATGGGACAGGAAGGTTGGGGCGCGGCTGCGACCGCCTCCGCACTCACCAAGGGACTGAACGACTTAGCATGGGGGCTCCTTGTTCTGAGTTCATTCCCGCGCGCGATGCTCATCATGTCCGGGACGTTCGGACTTTGGCGCGCCGGGGTGATCTCGAACTCGCTCTTCTCAATGGGACTGGGAGCTGTGATCGCCGGCGTGCTCGGCGGCATGACATGGCTTAGCGGTTTTTGGGCTCCGGACGGTGTCTACTCACGCCTCCTCTCCCCGGTCATCGGCCTGCTCTGGATCCTCGTTGTCAGCCGCAGCCTGTTGAGCAGGAGGCCCGCCACGCATCCCGCCTGGTGAGGGCCCCCTGTGCCTTGCCCCTTAGGACAATAACAGCGCTGGCGCATGGATATAGCCTTGAGCACCTCTGGAGACCACAGGAGAGTTTCGATGCCGATCAATTCGTTGGAGGCCCGCTTCAGCCGTAGAACCCTGGTCCGGCGCTCCATGTGGAGCCTTGGCACGTTGACGTGCCAGCCTGTCTTGCGCGGCCAGAAAGCGGAAGCGGAGGGGAGCGCGAGAGCTATGAAGTTCGTCAACTTTGTAAAGTATCGAGACTTAGACAGGATCGCCAGCGCCCGCGCCGCCCATTTTGCATACGCGGATCGCCTGCGCGAACGCGGCGAGCTTGCAATAGGTGGACCCCTTTTGGATGAGCAGGGGAAGCGCGTCGGGTTGCTCTTCATCTACGAAGCCGTTTCGAGAAACGCTGCGCTTGCCTTTGCCCGGGAAGACCCTTTCACTCTCGCAAACGCCTTGACCAGTTACGAGATCACTCAATGGCGCCTTCGCGGAGTGAATCTCGATCTTCTGACCAAGGCAAATCGATCCGCTGACCAGAGCGTTGGCAAAAACATGCAAATTAGGCTGTTTGCGAATTACACGAAATACGGGGCCGACAAAGCGAAACTCGCGACTGTTCGTCCGAAGCATTGGCAGTATGATCAGACACTCAAGAGCGCTGGCAAATTGGCCCTGGCAAGTTCTTTCGCGAACGACGAGGGAGGACTTTTTGTCTACAACGCGGCTCACCGAGAAGAAGCGATGTCCTATCTAACGCAAGATCCATTCGCTGTAGAAGGCGTGCTCGCGGATTGCGAACTCCTCGAATGGCTCATAGAAGGCGTCAACCCCGGCTTGCTCACCAGCGACTTCTGAAGGAGTGGGAGCGCGGCTCTGAACGGAAGCTGCTCTGAAAAGCGACATTTTGAAACAGGAGAACGAAGCAATGAAGAACAAAAGCACATTGACATTTACGATTCTCGCGGGAGTGGCGGCGGTAGGCATCACGGCCATCTCTGCACAGGACAAGTACACCGTGAAAGTGCCGGGCGGGCTCGCGTTCTCGGAGTTCAGAGGATACGAAGCCTGGCAGACCATTGGCGTCAGCCGGAACGAAAGGGTCATGGCAGTGATCCTCGGCAATCGGGCGATGATTAACGCCTACCAGGCGGGTATTCCCGGCAACGGCAAACCCTTCCCGGATGGAGCAAAGATGGCAAAGATTCACTGGACGCCGAAACCAAACGAGTTCTTTAAAGAGGCAACGGTGCCGGACAAACTCTTGAACATTGACTTCATGGTGAAAGACACCAAGAGGTTCGCCGACAGCGGCGGATGGGGATATGCCGTGTTCGATTACGACGCCGCGTCCGGAAAGTTCACGCCGGGCACTGCAGCCGGCACGCCACCGCAAGGGAACGACGCCAAGTGCGGCGCTGCGTGCCACACGGCGGCCAAGGCGAGAGACTACGTTTTCACGGATTACGGGAAGCGGTGAACGGTCGCGCGGCTAAAGATGGTGGCTTTTTCATCCTCTGGCGGCTTATATTTTTAGCCGAACCCAGAGCGCGATTGATCGTTTCGCGAACGAGTTATCGCTTCCACTCTCTTGTCCCTGCCCGGCTAAAAGAAAGCCCGTATGAGCAGTATCGATCAGAGTAAATCAAGGCCATATGAGGTAGACACGAATGAACAAGACTTATAAGGCAGTCGAAGTCTCAGCGCCGGGTACGTTCCGCGTGGTGGAGCGACCAATACCGGCCCCCGGACCCGGGCAGGTTCGGATTCGAGTGGAAGCTTGCGGAATCTGTCACACAGATTCGCAGACGGTGAATGCCAGTCTACCGGGAATTACCCTGCCACGCGTTCCGGGACATGAAGTGGTCGGCCGCATCGATGCGATCGGACCGGGAGTATCTGGCTGGAAGATCGATCAACGAGTTGGCGCCGGCCTGGTCGCAGGTGCAGACGGCCTTTGCGAGCCGTGCAAGCGTGGAGACAGCGTGAATTGTCAGAACCCGGTGCTCTTGGGCGCAACGGCGGATGGAGGATATGCGGAAGTGATGATCGCTGAAGCGCGGGGCATAGCCTCCATTCCGGACGAACTGAGCTCCGCTGACGCCGCTCCGCTCCTTTGCGCGGGCGTTACAACCTACAACGCTCTTCGCAATTCCGGATTGCGTAGCGGAGATCTCGTGGCCGTCCAGGGTATTGGCGGCCTGGGACACCTGGGTGTGCAGTATGCGCGGCAGATGGGCTTCCGTACTGTCGCGATCGCACGCGGACGCGACAAGGAAAAGCTTACGAAGGATCTGGGAGCGCATGTGTTTATCGACGCTGCCGCAGAGGATGCAGCCGGCGCGTTGTTTCGGATGGGCGGAGCCAGGGCTATTCTCGCAACGGGAACCAGTGGAGAGGCGATGGCTGCCCTTGTGCCTGGTCTGGCTGCCCGCGGCAAACTCCTCGTGGTTGGTGCGCCGGGCGACCCGATCCCGTTGATTGCCACGACACTGATCTTCGGCGGCCGCTCCATACACGGAAGCCTAACCGGCACGCCCATTGAATGCGAGGACACGCTCGGCTTCAGTGTTCTGGCAAATATCCGCCCGATGATCGAGACGGTTCCTCTTGAAAAGGCGGCGGATGCTTATGCTCGGATGATGGAAGGCAAGGCACGATTCCGAATGGTGCTGGTTACCAAGGATCGGGCGCACGGTGTTTAGTCCGCGAAAGGAGGCGCATGTCCACAATCCACCTACACCAGACAACCACTTTGACGCCGGAGCAGTACGTCGCCGGGTTGACCGATTTCGGGCCTGGACGCGCGAAGCTATTTGGCAACAGCGCCGACGAGTATCTCAAGGTGTATAGCCGCGGGCCCTCGAAAGCCGACGTCACTGAAGGCTCGGGCGGCATATGGGAACGGCTGCAGTATGACTGGTCCGATCCCACGCACGTTGTCCTCACGACGACCGACTCCAACACCTGGGGAGGCGCCTCGGGCCACACTTATAACTTCACACGTCGTTCCGATGGTTTGACCGACATCGACGTGATCGTCGTACGCGACGGCAAGAACCTGAAGGGATGGTTCCTCGGCTTGGTGCTGGGGACCCTGGGTAAAGGCGTTTTGGAAAAGGCGTTCAAAAACTCCGTCAAGGCCATGGAAGCGCGGAGCGGCGGCGCGAGAGAGGCACGCGCATGATCGGCCGCTGAATACGCTTCAAAACTGTAACTTCTGATTTACGGAATACATAGGTGCAAAGCATGGCAACCTCAAGCGCAATCGGCAGTGAGCCGGGCAGCGAAGCGAGTGCAGACAAAGGCGACATGAAGTTCGAGGTGATCGTCATTCCGGTCGCGGACGTGGATCGCTCGAAAGCGTTTTACACAAAGCTGGGGTGGAGGCTTGATGCAGATTTCCCGTTCGACAACGGATTCCGAGCTGTCCAATTTACGCCTCCCGGTTCGGGGTGCTCGGTCCAATTCGGTATGAAGATAACGACGGCCTCCCCCGGCTCTGCCCAAGGTCTCTATCTTGTCGTTTCCGATGTTGAAGCCGCTCGCAAAGAGCTCATTGCTCGCGGCGTAGAGATCAGCGAAGTGTTCCATACTTCGAAACCGGGCGCTCAATTCCGCGCTGAAAGCGACGGCCGCGTCAGCGGACTAGACCCCGGTCGTCGCAGCTATTTTTCATTTGCCACGTTCAACGACCCGGATGGCAACACCTGGCTGTTCCAGGAGGTCACTACGCGCCTGCCCGGACGTGGGCTCAGCAATTTCGACGTCTCGACCCTGACAGAGCTCCTAGGCGAGACGGAGCAGCATCATGGCGAATATGAACCAACCGCCCCGAAGCACCATTGGTCGGGATGGTACGCCGCCTACATTGTCGCGCGACAGGAGGGCAAGACGCCCGAGGAAGCCGCCAAACTGGGCACGATGCACATAGAAGGTGCTCACTAGGAGCACTATCCGGCGCAAGTATTGGCTCAATTTTCAATAGCGACAGTACGGCACAGGGGAAAACACAATGCATCCTTTGCGAAAACTACGGGAAGCCGGTAAGCCTACACTCGATCAGGTGCGCGAGTTGCTCGCCGAAGACATCGTATTCAACAGCCCGATTCTGGCACGGTCGATCGAGGGGCGTGAGCCGTGCGCTGCGATTTTCACTCAGTCCAGCTCTACGCGCGGTTCAGGCACCTACGTAACCGAGGTCAAGCTCGATGAGCGCACCACCTTCCTGCGTTGGGTGGGGACCATGGATGGCCACAAGTTCGAGAGCTTGGAGCTCATCGTGGATAACGAGCAAGGGCTGATTGTGGAGCGCACTATTGCCCTCCGGCCGTATCCAGCTCTGAAGTTGTTCCGCGACGCCATGCATGCATCGCTCAAGGATAAGCTGCCGCCCGATGTTTGGGACTACCCAACGCCGTAGTGTGACTCACGACCGGGGCGCCGGGCCGAAGGAGTTGCTGGCAATGCTCAAGACAGCCGAACGCTACCTTGAGTTGCAGCGCGAGGGGAAGATCACTTGGGATGATCCAGGAACGCAATCAGCGCTAGGGGAACAGCCCATCTCATTACAACGAACCTGAAACCGGGGCAAGTCAGGGCAAGATCGTCCGTTCCGAACGCTCACTGGCCATTGGCGGTCGTTTCCGTCATAGTTTTGAAGTGCCGATGCGTGAGCGGAGACTTTTTGGAGACTGCGAAAATCGGAGTCTCGCTAAACGATTGAAAAGATGGAGCGGGAGACGGGACTCGAACCCGCGACGTCCAGCTTGGGAAACTGAGCTTGGATTGAAAATACAGACGATAGCGTCTACTGCGTGTTTTTGAAGCGATAGCAAGCGTCCCAGTTTCAGCAGGTTGGCTTATGGGCTCTTTTAACAGAGCCGTTTTAGAGCCAACATGCTTCCACAACCATATTTCGAAAACGACGGTGTGATCCTCTACCACGCGGATTGCCGCGACATCCTTCCCGAGCTTTTTCCAGAATCATTCGACTTCGTGCTAACCGACCCGCCATACCTCGTTTCGTACACTGGCCGCTGGGATTTGCCGCAAGAGCCGATCGAGGGCGACTCCGATCCAAGTTGGGTCCGCCCGATCTTTTCGGAAGTTTGGCGCGTTCTCAAAGCGGACTCCCTCTGCCTAAGTTTTTACGGCTGGCCGCACGCCGACACTTTCCTTGGAACCTGGAAATCCCTCGGGTTTCGGCCGGTCAGCATGATTTCGCTCTTTAAGAACTGTTGGGGCTTTGGGCAGTTCACCCGAGCGCAGCACGAAACTGCATTCCTCCTCGCGAAGGGACGCCCCCGTCGTCCCTCGCGACCGATAAGCGATGTTTTGGATTGGGAGGATGAGCGACAGCGTTTTCACCCGCATCAGAAGCCGCTGAACGCCATTTCGAAACTGATCGCCGCCTATGCACCTCCTCAAGGGCTAGTGCTCGATCCAATGTGCGGCAGCGGGACAACGCTTCTCGCGGCCCGCGCACTTGGGAAGAGGGCCCTCGGCATCGAGATAGAGGAGCGCTATTGCGAACTCGCGGCGCTACAGCTTTCCCAGAGAGTGTTTCCCTTTGCTGAAGTTGCACTACAGTCCGAACAACGGGTGATCCCAAAAGAGACGACGAAAGAAAGGAATTACGAATGACACAAGAAATGTTCCCTGAGATCAAGACCGCGAGCGAGGCCTTACAAACTCGAATTGCACTGACGGAAGCCGAGATAGCTCAACTCAGAGAAACCATCGCCGCAAAGAAGGAGCAACTCCGTTCCTGGCGTAAGGCGATCGCCGCTTTTAGCCCTCAAGGAGCTCCAAAGAAAAGAGTTGAAGCACGCGAAAATTGACGCGTTCCGCTCAGCTGCGGCTCAAACCTTGTTTGCTTCCGGCCGCCTTATGCTTACATTTATTCTGTGGCACTCCGAGAACTCCTCCGTGGCCCGATAGTCGGCCTCTCTCAGCGGGGCACGCACAAAGAGTTACCGGCGTTTTGCGAAAAGTTGGGGTTGCCAGCTCCCTCCGTGCCAATCTCGATGAGACACTTACCGCGGTGATAATTACAGAGCAGGGCGGCAAGGAGAATCATCGTGAGCGATGCCAAGAATGCAGTTCCTTTCGCAACCAGTTCGGGGGATGTGGAAGTGCCGGCCAAAGCA
>DASZTF010000070.1:0-1642 GCA_035548315.1 Minisyncoccota bacterium | reverse complement strand
GCGATGTCGACGCTCTCGTCGAACTTCGCGACCTTGGTCTCCGGAACCAGCTTGCAGGCCTCGTCCAGCGGATAGCGCTTGCTGCCATCCACCTTCGCCGAGGCGTTCCTGTACTTCTTACCGTGCTTGGACATGTGCGTTCTTTTTCCTCTCGTCGGCCGTTTTTAGCGGCCTTCCACCTCGATGCCCATCGAGCGTGCGGTCCCTGCGATCGTCCGCATGGCCGACTCGATGTCGGTGGTGTTGAGATCCGGCATCTTCATGGTCGCGATGTCGCGCAGCTGCTTGGCGCTGATCTTCCCGACCTTGACCTTGTTCGGCTCCTTCGAGCCCGAGCCCGGCTTCTTGGCCGTGGCCAGCCCCGCCGCCTTCTTGATGAGGATCGGCGCGGGCGGGGTCTTCGTGATGAAGGTGAACGACCGGTCCGAGTAGACGGTGATCTCGACCGGGATCGTGACGTCGTCCTTGGCCTGGGCCTGGGTCCGCGCGTTGAACTGCTTGCAGAACTCCATGATGTTCACGCCGTGCTGACCCAGCGCCGGCCCGATGGGCGGCGACGGGTTGGCTTTCCCGGCGGGAACCTGAAGCTTGATGAAACCGGAAACTTTCTTCATTGGCGGGCTTTCTTTCTAAAACGCTGCGCTGAGCCTACGACTTTTCGACTTGAGCAAAGTCCAGCTCGACCGGGGTCGCCCGGCCGAAGATGGAGACGTTGACGCGAATCTTCTGCTTCTCCGGCTTCACCTCGACGACGAGGCCGGTGAAGTTGGCAAACGGACCGTCGATCACCCGAACGGTCTCGCCATTCTCGAACGAGATGCGCGGCTTGGGCCGCGTCGCCCCTTCGGTCATGGCGACGTTGATGTTCTGGATCTCCGTCTCCTTGACCGGCTGCGGGTTGGTGCCGCCGAGGAAGCCGGTGATCTTGGGCGTGTTCTTGACCAGGTGGAACGTCTCCTGGTCGAGATCCATCTGCACGAACATGTAGCCCGGAAAGAACTTCCGGGTCGTCGAGCGCTTCTGCCCCTTCACCAGCTCCACGACGGTGTCCGTCGGGATCAGGATGTCGCCGAACTTGTCGTTGAGGCCGGCCTGGCGCACGCGATCGAGCAACGAGAGCTTGGCCTTGTTCTCGTGCCCCGAATAGGTGTGTACGACGTACCACTTCATCGGCATCAGGCGACCCTCGCCCCGCTCAGCGGAGGAACCAGTTTGTGAAGAATGACCAAAGTGCATCGAAGCTGCTCAGGATGGCGGCCGCAATCAACACCGTCACGATGACGACGATGGTCGCGGCCATGGTTTCCTTGCGGTCTGGCCAGGTGACTTTCTCCAACTCTCGCGTGATGTCGACGACGGACGTGTACACCTTCTCGTCCCGGTACATGAGGACCGCGGCCGTCCCGGCGAGAAGGATGGCGAAGCCGTTCACGACCAGATCGTTGGGCTTGGAGAAGTAGCTCCAGACCCAATCGGTCGCGCGCGCCAGGACGAACGCCGCCAGCAGCGCCGCCAGCGCGAACGTCAGGTGTACGAATTTGTTAGGACCCATGTTTGTCTTTGCCCGGCAGGGCAGGAGGGACTCGAACCCCCAACCCGCGGATTTGGAGTCCGCTGCTCTACCATTAGAGCTACTGCCCTA
>DASZTF010000069.1:0-5736 GCA_035548315.1 Minisyncoccota bacterium | reverse complement strand
GCGTCATCGCGCGCGATCACGGATTCGGAGCTTTCGCGAAATGCGGCCGTGAGCGCGCTGCTAGGCCTGACGGGAGACAACCCGGCCGTCGCGCTGGACGGAATGTCGAGCAAGGGCCTTTGCTCGACCAACGAGCTGACGTCGCAAGCGAGTCACGCTCTGGAGGTGCTCCGCCAGGCTGCGCCCCCGCCGGCGGACATCAACAACGACAGCTTGTTGGTCGCTGACTTCCTCAACACGGATCGAGCTTCCGGAAGCATCAAACAGCGCTTGATGCAATTCTCGGGCACGGACCTGGGAACCAAGGTCGAGGAAGGTTTGGGGCTCAAGCTTCAAGACTTTACCGACGCTCGGGAATACCTGAAGCAAGAGCTGTTGGTCTTTGCGCGGTCACAGACGAAAACGTTTGGGACGACAATGGGGGCCTATGCCCGATACGCCGCGACTGCGCAGGCGCCCGGCGACCGCGATCCGGCTTACTGGGGTGCGGTGGCCCGCACACAAAGCCAGGTTTCGGGGGACCCGTCGGCTCAAGCCAAGTACTTCGGGCCCTACGCCGACCTAAGGTACTTCGTGACGAAGGAAAGCGCTCGCTTCGCGTCGCGCTCATCCGCCTTACCCAGCTCGTTGCGGCCGGTCGTCGATCAATTGGCGTTCTTGAACACCAGCGCCTCGGGCCAATCGCCGGGTTACGTCAAGTTCGATATCGCCGCTACTCATACCGACGTCTCCGTGCACCTCGACACCGATCCCCTGGGGAGCGCGGCCAAGATCCGCGTGATCCGCGGCGAGGACGGCTTGCACTGCGCTACGCAGGGGGCCATCGACGGCGCGGCTTGCTCTTCGACAGACCTGGATACTGCGACGATCTGCAACACCACGGCACCCGTTCCCGTCACGCGCACCTGCGTAAAGAGTGGCGCGCCCACCGCAGAGCGCATCTACGTGGTTCGCTCGAAATCCGGTCTGACGGGCCCCGGTGACTACGAATCTTTGTTGGGTGCGGCGCCCTACGGCTTCCCCAAACCGCAAACTCTGCCGGTCTCGGTCGCGTTCTCGATTGCTCCGTCGATCGATCGACGCGTGGCGGAGCTTTTGCGCCCGAACAAGAGGGCTTGCTCGCGTCCACGGTTGAGCTGCGCGGGTGCAGACTTCGACGAGCGTATTCCGCTCGAAAATGAATTGTCGGACGACGGCGATGCCGTCGAATCATCTTGGCGCCACTATCTGCTCCTGGCTCAGAATGCTGCCAAGGAAGCAGACGAGCTCGGTCAGAACCTGATTGTGTCGCAGCTGAACGCGGATGTCCGACAAGAGACCGTGGAGCTGCGTGAAGAGGCGCGGCGCCAGGAAACCGAGAGCGCCTTGGCGGAGCTCCAAGAAATGTGCGGCACTGATGTCGACCCGATGAAGCTGCTCACGGCGCTGAGTGGCTCGAACGACCCAACCGACCTTGCGAATCTCCGTCAGAAGGACGCCAGCGGCAACACTGTTACCTGCAGCTCCGACTCAAACTGTCAGGGCAGCTCTGGCTTCCATTGCACCAGCGGGATCTGCTTAAAAAATCTGATGTCGCCGTCGACGGTACTAGCAAGCACGACGGACCCCTCGTTGAAGCAAGCTTTGGCGCGGCTCAGTGAGTGCATTGGCGACGACGTGAGCGCTCCGTTCGTCTCGCTAGGTTCGGAGCCGCTCTGCGTCTGGTATCCGAACGACGTTCCAAGCGAAGTTTGCAAGGGTGCAGATACTACTTCGGCGCGTTGCCCGACGTTTGCGAAGAAAGACGAGAACGATGCCTGGACCTGCAGTGGGTTGCCGCTTCCCGCGGGCGAAACCACCTCAACTCTGACCGTTACGCTGGTCGATAGGCAGCTCGGATACTTTGCAAGTCCGCAAGCGCCGGAGAACAAACACCAACTCTGCCAGGATCTCGTCGACTCGAGGAACAGTAAGAACAACCCGAAATTGCAGCGAATCATCGCGAGCGATATTTTCCACCCCTATAACCTTGCGGAGCTCGCGCGACGCCTTGGCTGGAGTGCATACTTTGGCGGGGGCGGTGCCGTTACCTTGGACGGTCGAGCGATGTTTGACGACTACACCTTCACCAGGTGGTCATCCAATTGGCAAACTGACTGCGGCTTTGGTGGGAACCCCAACGCTTGTAAGAACGACAAAGTACTGCTCGACGACCGTGTGCTGCACGCCGTTGCGGCGATTCACGCAACGACGGATGGCTCCCTTCGCAACGTTTATCTTCCGTTCTACGTCAAGAAGGATGATTCCGCCCTAGTGGAGAAGGGCCGCTGGACGACTCTCTACCCCGGAACCGCGACAGTGCCGATGCTTGTCCTTCAAAAGCATTGGGAAAACGGGGACTATCCTCCGAATGCCGCTGAGGAAGAACCCTATCTCTATCAGTATCGAGTCGATACGACCGTGTCACCGCTTCTCCCAGCGTGGCGAGCGCCGCGCGCAAACTACGTGATCGAAGACTACGGCACCGCGCTTTCGCAGGGCGGTGTCAACTACGAATTCGCCATTGGAACGATGGGGATGTTCGTCGATGACGACGATGTCAACTACGGGGGGGACAAACGTTACTTGTGGTGGGCGGGGATGTCTACGGGTACGGCCAAGCCATACGATCTGGGCAACTACTGGCACGTCTATCAAGGCGACGACGTGTTCTTTTCCAAAAAGGTTCGATCCGATCTGCCCGGTGCTCCCTCGCAAGGCTTGACGGTGCCGGTCGTCGAACCGCTGCGACTGACGCCGGAATCGTTTGCGGACGCCGCAGAAATCACGTGCCAAGTGTCGCGTGATATTGACGACTACAACTGCGACTTTGACACGCCGTTGCAAATCCAGAACCCACAGGACTTCATCAAGGCCAAGTACCTTATCGATTGCCAGGCACGCGAGCTCGACCGACGTGCATCGTTGACGGTATTTTCTGGCTTTCCCGAGCGCGCGATCGATGCGTTGCGAAAGGAGTCGGCGGTTGGCGCCTACCCGGCAATCGGTGGAACCGTTGGCTCCGAGATCGCAGAGTTGCGCGCAGCATTGGTGCAGGTGGCGAGCACTGAAGGCAAAGTTGCACATCAGATGAACGATGTTGGGAACGATCTCGCCGTGCTTGCCGGTGCGCTCCAAAGCGCAAAAATCAAGGACGAGATCAATTCCACTCAGTTGAAAGCGACCATCGCAGCGAGAACCACTGAATGCAGTCGTGCAATTAGAACAATCCCTTCTCTGGATTATATCGGAGCGTTTGGAAGGGCTGGCGCCGCAATGCTCACTTGTTCGAACGCCAATGCCCAGATGGACTTTGATCGCACGCTGTCGGATCTGACCAACGAGGAGAACGACATCGGCCGAGGTCTCGCGCTCACCGAATTCCGCCAGCGTTTCTCGGATCGGGCTCTAACATTCTCGGGCCTTTCCGATCAGTTGCGAGAGCAGATCGAGCGCATCGACTCCGCTCTCTCCAATATCGAAAAGCACAGGCAGGCGGCCCGCCGATCACTGGCGCGAGCACTATTCAAGGCGTCATCGGCTGCGGCAAGCGAGTCGGCGATCACCAACGCGAACGCCAACGCCGCTGCGGTCGCGCGCGAGCGCTACTCGAGAGCGAACAAGAACGCGATCCACCTTGCGTTCTTGGCCAAGCGCGCCATCGAAGACCGTATTGGCATCAAGCTGTCCGAGATGACGACGGATCTTCCGCTAGTAGAAGCACCCGCAACTTGGGAATCGACGGTCTGCGCATCTACGGGCGTCGATTACTCTGCTCTGAAGAAGGACGTGGAAAGCTTTCAGGCGAACGATTTCGCAGATCAGTTTATCGGCGACTACGTGCGCAAGTTGGCGAACTTGGTCGAGGCGTACCGCCTCGAGCATGACTTCCACGAGGGCGAGGACACCGCAGTCATTTCCTTGAAGGATGACGTCTATGGTGTCCGCGAGAATTGCGAGGTTCCAAGCCGAAATCTGCTGTACTACTCCAGCGATTTGCGGCCTCGTGCGGGGGCCGACGCACCGCCGGCACCCTGGGTGTCTTACGGCTGCCAGACCGGGCCTTGCGCAACGATTCGCCCGATGACGGAGCTGCCGAGTGTTTCACCTGACCTGGACGTTTCGGCAGCCGCCGGGAATGAAGTAAGACCCACGGCGGCGGGCGGCGGCGTCGCCCAGGAAGTGACGCTGGCCTTTGGTGACTATGTCCTCTCTTGGTACACCGGCACGGCGAGCTTGCCGACCGTGACGCTGCTGGGGGGCGATGGCGTTGCCATCGACGCGACGAGCGAAAGCAGCCAGGACCTCGGCGGGTACGTTCGTCGTTGGCGGTCGTACCACATCAGCACGGTGACGAATGCCAGGATTGCAGTGACGGCACCCTCGATCGACAACGTGGTGCTCGGGGGACTGATGCTCGAAGCTAGACGGGACGGCAAGGCCAGCGCTTATCAGCACACCATGGGCTCCTTGCAACGAATGGCGCCTGCGTGTCCGGACAACCAAGGGGCGGCTTTCCGACGAACGCGCTGGACCCGCAACTGCATGAAGCTGTGTGCCAACGGCTACGCCGATGCTTGCGATGATGCGTCGGCCACGGTCGAATGCTTCCAAGAGGCCACTTTTGCAATCAATCAGCGTGGCATCGAATCAGGCGACTTCCTGGGACCGTCCGGGTTCGCGAAAGGGAACTTCAACTATCGCTTATCCGACGTGTCGGTGAACTTCGTCGGCACCGGCTTGGTCGGCTGCGAAAACTCGAATTTCCCGAACAGCTGCTACGGCTCTGGCAATCTTCAGTACTCGCTCGCGCATGGCGGACCTTACTTTGTCCGCAACCACGAGGGACGAGATGCTCGCATCAACCTGTTCGAAGGTCACATCGAGCATGCGCGAGGATTGGCCACCGAACGTTATCTCACCAATCCACTGAGCAAGAGCGACCAGAGCCTGATCGATCAGTACCGACGCACCGAATTTCGAGGACGTCCTCTCGATGGCAATTTTACGCTGAGAGTTTGGGAGAAGCCCGGCATGAACTTTCAGGCACTCGAGGATGTTCAGCTGATGCTGCGCTATCGCTACTGGACACGCTTCCAATAACAGCGCTCGCGCGCGGTGAGATTGGGAGGATTGGATGGGTTGGCGCAGCTGGAGATTGTGGCAATTTCTAGGATCCGTTCCCGGAATCCTTCTTCTCGCTTGCAACAACCCAGGCGCGGGAACTTCCTCGGACGCGAGTAGCGCGAGCACCACAATAGCGGCGCCATCTGCCGGTAGTGGGGGAGCACCGCTAACACCGACGTACGTCTCGGCTTCTGACTCCTTCAGCGTGCAGGCGATCGCCTCGCCCGTCACGCCCGCCTCCGGCGGCACGTCGGGTCAGGTTCTTGGACCGCCCTTTGGGACCTCGACAACTTGTGGCGACTCCATCGTCGGCGCGGGCGAAGAATGTGACGACGGCGCCGGTGCAGCCTTGGATGCGTGTACTGCCGGTTGCCAAACGCGCGACCAACCGGTCGTCACGCTGCAGGCGATGAAGGGGGCGGATCGCTACGTCGGTGCGGGGCGGCACCCTGGAGTTTCCCGGATTTTCCGGACAGATTGTTGATGTGATTATGCGGCGAGCTGGGCGCAATGCGCCAGCTCGAAGTTGATCGGGGACTGGTTGCCGGCGGCCGAGTGCCGCCGTTTTGCGTTGTAGTAGTTCTCGATGTA
>DASZTF010000068.1:0-35122 GCA_035548315.1 Minisyncoccota bacterium | reverse complement strand
TAGCCGCCGCTGCCATCACCCACGAGCACCTGGCCGTACGTCGGCGCACTCGCGAGTCCCGTGCCGCCGTTCGCGACTGCGAGCGTGCCCGCGAGCGTAAGGGTACCCGAGCTCGTGATCGGACCACCCGTGAAGCTGAGTCCGGTGGTGCCACCCGAAGCATCGACCGAGGTGACGCTTCCCGATCCACCGCTCGTGGTCACGCTATGACTCGATGCCCGCGACGTGCGCGGGAAGCTGTCGACGGACGAATTCAGATTCTGGTACATGAGTGCGGTGAGATTCTCGATCCGGGTATCGACATAGGACTCCACGTACGCCTGGCTCACACCGTTCATGGTGATCTGGTTGGTGTAGTACACCGTGCGCGGGCCCACGTAGCTTGGTGCAGCGACAGCGACTGTGCTGGTCGATGCTGCGCTTGCGATGGGAGCCACGCCCGGCGTCACCTCCGGCGCGTGCGCAGTGGGCGGAATTGGCTCGAGAAGGAACGCGAGCGTATGTGCGCCCGCGCTCAAGAGATGGGAGGCAATGCTGGAGATGGAGGCGAGCACGCTCGAGCCGAACGACTCACCGCCGACCGCTGCCGGAAGCGCCGTTGTCCCTTGTGCAACTTTTGCCGGCGCGGTCACCAGTCCGCTCGTAACCGTGGCGAGCGCGCGACCCGTGTGAGCAACCGATGCGCCCGCAGTATCTGCCGCTGATGACGCGCGGTAAGCAACCACGCCCGCATTCACAAACGGCTGTATAGCTATGCGCGCGCTTGACTGCGCAGTACTGGACAGCACCGTACCAAAAGCGATCTCCTGTGAGACCACGCCGCGCGCAAGAGCGAGTACGCCGGTTCCGGCACTATGCGCCGCATGTGTGAGCGCGAGCGGCGCTCCATCGGTCGCGTGTGCCGCGGTCGTCCCCAGCGTGTAGAGCGCGAGCACGGTCTTCTGTGGAATCGCTGGCGCGGCGGCGGCGTACGCACCGGCGCCGCGCGCGTAGGTGGCGAGGATGGTGTGCGAGCCATCCACCAGCGTGCGCGCAAATGTCAGGTCTGCAGTGAGGAGCGCGTGCGGTGCATGCGCAATCGTGTCGCGCAGGTAGGTACCGAGAGAAAGCGCAGCCGCGCCGATATGCACGCCCGAGAATGAGTAATTGGATACGCTCGCTACTGCAATGGGTGCCGCGCGAGTCTGCGATACGGCCGACGCCGGAAGCGCATCGCCAAACGTGTACACTGCAAGTATCGAAGGGAACATTACTGGCGCTACAGTCGAAGTGGCGACTGCAAATGGAGTGCGAGTTATCTTCACCGGCTGCGGCAACGTGAACGATCCTGCAAGTTCAGTGAATCCGTGCGACGCATCTAACGCGAGGCTGCCTGCTGTAGTGGCCAAATTCTCAAGTGCCTTGCTCTCTGCGATACCGACGCCGAGTACCATCACGAATGCTGTGGCTGCCACCGCGACAAACTGACTCGTGATAAACGACGACGACCGCGTGGTGCGCGGCGTAAATGCATGCGCGCTCGGTGATCCCGCATCCGTGACCGGGTACGAGGAGGGCAACGCGGCTACTTCCCTTGAAGCACTGTATTCCTGAATCCGCTCCTGAGAGAGCTGACGGAAACGATCGGCCTTTTTCTTATCCTGCGCCTCGATGAATGAAGCAAGCGAAATGGTATCGACGTACCACGCTCGGCCGACCTTCACGCCAACAATTTTTCCTGCGCGCACAAGTCGGGAAAGATAATCGGCAGAGTAGCCAGAAAGACTGGATGCGCTTTTCGTTGAAATGAGGTTTTTTTCAAGGAGAAGGTCCATGTCGGATGAACGATTTAATTAAATAATACCTTGTTATTCCGGCTATTTATTAAAAATTCATGTGGATAAGACTGCAGAAAAATATCGAGTGAAAATTTGAGAAAAAGAAGCCTGCCGATCTCGCGCGAGCGAAAAATCGGGCTCGAAATCCTGGGAAATTTGTGGCAGCCAAGAGCACTCTGTTAGCCCGAAAATTGACCTGTCAGCACTGCACTGGAAAAACCCGTTCAAAGTTTGTTTCTAAATGCACGCAGCTCAGTGGTTCATACAGAGGCTTTCATGCTATCTATGCGAAGTTGAGTTTTCTACCCTAGACATGCGCTACAGCGCCCCAGATTTTCTCTAGGGCGCTGTGATATTTAGATCTGCTAGCTATCTATCCGAGATTTTAGTTTATTGATTACGAGACGAGATAGTTATATGTAATCTACTTATTTATCTCGTTTACCCCAGCTATGAAGTTAATCTCGGGTAGACGATATAGATTTGTCCCTACTATTCGCTGGGCGAATCCTGTGCCAACGGCGGCTAGAGCTACTGATATAAGGGCTAGACCGATGAATAGGCTCTTTATGGTCATATTGCCGAGAAGCGTGCGGCGACGGGGGCGAGTCACTATGCGCTCCTCTATGATGACTGGCTCCTGATCTTCTTCCACCGGCTCCTCATAGGCTTGCGTAGAGAGGTCAAGAATCGCTTCCTGCCGAGGAAGATCAAGGTGCGTTACAGGCACTTGCTCTTCCGCGCCCTCTTCTTTTCGCATATAAGCGTCTTCTACGATCTCATCCTGTGCAATCTCCTCTTCAATCCTCTCTTCCACGACTTCTTCTGGTACTGCTTCTGACTCACCTTCGCCGCTGATCTCGTCTCGCTTAGTAAACCATTCACGCCAGGCTGACTCCATATCGGTCAAAATGGCACCTCCTGGCCTCGTCACCTCCTCACGCGAGGGGGACACAGTATTCGAGGCAATCGATGCCTCTGGCGACAACTGGGGCAGTTCAGCAGGCTCCTCAGTCGTATACTTTGCCTGATTCCAGGCAGGCACGGGCTCGATATTGGTCGCCAGGTTCTCAGCGGGCTTACCGAACCGATGCTCGCGTATAGAAGACTCGAGCACATACCAATTTCTACCCACGAGCCGCGCCTCCACATGGCCCTCGCGGCACAATTGACCCACGTAATCCTTTGCGTAGCCAGTAATTTCTGCAGCACGTCGAGACGAGACGTATGTCTTGCCATCAAGAGTAAGCTCATTCATGTTTGTAGTATATATATATCTCGTCTGTCTTGGAAGTATTGATAATCTCGTATGGGGAGAATAAAAGAATCACCGCATTAATGCGGTGATTCTCCCGTCTACCCTCTTTTAGCCGGTCCTGCTAACTCTTGAGTGCCTCGATAAAGAGCTCCCGAAGCACTCCAGGGTTCCCTGCACCCCTGGTCTCCTTCATGCCCTGGCCTACGAGGTACTGGAGCGCCGCCTCCTTGCCAGCCCGATAGTCATTTGCGGGGCCAGGATTTGCCGCGATCACGGCCTGGACGGCGTTCTTGAGTGCGCTTGTATCGCTCACTTGTTCGAGGCCCTTGGCCTTTGCAATTGTCTCTGGATCACCGCCCTCCGCAGCCATAATCGCGAGCACTTCCTTTGCACCGCGCGATGAGACTTTGTTCGCTTCCACCATCGCGATAAGCGCAGCGAATGATTCAGGGGTCACCAACTTTGGATCACCGGCAAGGTCCGAATTAAAATAGTTGGCCGCGAGCACCGCAGACTTCGCATTGATCGCAACTACCGCGTCGAAAAATCCGGCATACTCATTCGCGGCGATGAACTGTGCATCCTCGGGCTTGAGACCGAGCAGTATGTATCGCTCGCGCCGCGCCCATGGTAGCTCGGGAAGCTCGCTTTCCAATGCTGCGCGGTTGAATTCCTGCATATCAGACACCATGAGTTTCGGGAGATCGGGTTCTGGGAAATATCGGTAGTCCGCGCTGCCTTCCTTGACGCGCTGGTGGAAGGTTTCCTGTTTACCCTCATCCCACCCGCGCGTCTCCTGCTCGACCGCTCCCCCGCTCTCGAGCAATGCGCTCTGACGCTCGATCTCGTAGCGGATAGCTCGCTCAACCGAGCGGAACGAATTGAGATTTTTCACTTCGACCTTCGTGCCAAGTTTCTCATCGGGAGAGACCGAGACATTGGCCTCGATGCGCATCTCACCCTTTTCAAGATTCGCTTCCGATGCACCGAGCGTGCGCAGCAAAAGCTGCAGCTCGCGCGCGAAGTTCCCCGCGGTTTCTGCATCGTGGATCTCGGGCTCGGTGACAAGCTCCATAAGCGGCACGCCTGCACGATTAAAATCTACGAGTGACTTGCCGCCCGCGTGCGTGGAGCGAGCGGTGTCTTCCTCGAGGTGCACACGCGTGATCGGCACACCCGCGAGCGTGCCACCCGACACGAGCGGGTGTTCGTACTGGCTGATTTGGTAACCCTTCGGAATATCGGGGTAGAAATAAGATTTGCGATCGAACTCGCTGAAGTCTGCGAGCGTGCCCCCGATCGCCGTGCCGATGCGCAGCATATGATGCACTGCCTGCTTGTTGATCACGGGAAGGGTGCCCGGGTGTGCCATACAGACCGGACACACGTTCACGTTCGGTCGAGTCTCGTCCGGGTCATTCGGCGAGTCGCAAAACATCTTGGTGCGGGTCTTAAGCTCCGCGTGGATTTCGAGTCCGATGGTAGGTCGGTAGGTCGCCATTACCCACACTATTCCCTATCGCGGAAAAACTATCAACCCAGGCAGACTACTGCGCGAGCGATTTGGAGAGCGTATTCGAGAACGATTTGAGGAGTTCGTCATCCACGACCGAGACCGGGATTACCCCCTTCCCCGAAGCGGCGGACAGGGCCGCAAGTGCGGAAGCGAGCTCATCCGAACCGAGGAGGTCGGCTTTTGAGAGGACGACAAGCTCCTTCTTGCCCCCGAGTTCGTGCCCGAAGGACTCGAGTTCGGCGCGTACCCCCCTATAGGCCGCGGCGAGGTCTTCTTGTTCAGCCGAGACGAGATGCACAATGATTTTCGTGCGTTCTATATGTTTGAGGAACTTGGAACCGAGACCTCGGCCACCAGAGGCGCCTTCGATAAGGCCGGGAATGTCGGCGAGGATGCGGCCGTAGAAGCTCCCGAGATGGGGGTCGAGTGTGGTGAACGGGTACGCCCCGATCTTGGACTTAGCATTGGTGAGGGCGTTGAGGAGCGACGACTTGCCCGCATTCGGGTAGCCGACGAACCCTGCATCCGCAATGAGCTTGAGGCTGAGTTGGATATCCCCACCCTCTCCCGTTTTGCCATCGGTCTGCTTGAATGGATTCTGATTGGTCGATCCTTTGAAGCGCGCGTTGCCCTTGCCGCCGGCACCGCCCACAAACACGGTGATCTGCTCACCGATGCGCGTGATATCAAACTCCTCGCCCGTCGCCGTGACGCGCGCGATCGTACCGACGGGTACCTTAAGAATGACCGGCTCGCCATCGCGCCCGTGGCGGTTGTTGTTCTCGCCCGCCCCGCCGTCTTCTGCGCGGAACTTTTTCTCAAACCGAAAAGGTGCGAGTGCTGCCAGATCGGCGACACCCTCGAGGATCACGTCTCCGCCCTTGCCGCCATCGCCGCCCGCCGGCCCACCCTTCTCGGTACCCTTGATATGGAGCCAGCGGATCACGCCGTTACCGCCGCGACCTGCCTGCGCGTTGATCGTAATTTCGTCGACGAATGCCATAGTTCCCTCACCCTACCACGGCAGTTTCTCACCGCGAAACCAGAACTGCCCCGTCTCCGGGTGTGAGATCGCAAAGGCGAAAATATCTTGAGCGGATTCTTCGGGGCTCATATCCGCATCGTCACCTCCCATTGCGGTACGTACCCAGCCGGGGTGCACGGCCGAGACCGTCGCCTTTCCCGCAAGTTCCATCGCGAACGTACGCGTGGCCATATTCACTGCAGCTTTTGAGATCTTGTACGCTGGGTAGTGATGCGGGTAGTGACTTCCGTGCTCATTCGCGAGCGTAAGTGAACCGGCGGTGGAGGAAATGTTTATGAGGTGACCTCCGGGGACAATCGCCGTTTTCACCCGGTTCGTAAAATCAGCCGGTCCTATAACATTCACTTCGAGCGTGTCGCGCAGTAGTTGGGGGTTAATGGTCGTTTCTTCCTCGTCAAGCAACACACCCGCGTTGTTGATAAGCACATCGATCGCATTGACCGTAGTCAGTACCGCGCTCGCGGCTCCGGTAATACTCTCCGGCGAACGCAGGTCGAGCTGCACTATATGCAGATGCGGGTGGGTGTAGCTCGCCGTGCCGTCAGTGGTCGTACCGATTACTTGGTATCCTTCTGCGAGAAATTTCTGCGCTAGCGCCTTGCCTATGCCCTGACTGACGCCAGTGATGACTGCAGTCTTCATACAATCGTCCAACCTTCAGAGAGAAACTGCTCTGCTTTCTTATATTTAAGTGTCTGCGTTTCGGTCCCCTTCTTGATAGTGACCATGTCGTTACGACCGTACCCCGCTGCTTTTACAATCGGTGCGTTCTCGGCGACCGTGCCGCCCTCGGTGGATGCGGCTTCGAGTGCGCGGCGCGTGCGCTCTTCTTCTGCGCGGATCTTCGCGTCGTCTGCTGGCATGATGCGCGGGATTGCGCCGCGGATAGCCTGCGCGATGCCATCTTCCATGACGCGGAAGCGCTCGAGTCCC
Source organism: Minisyncoccota bacterium (assembly GCA_035548315.1). Taxonomy (GTDB): domain Bacteria; phylum Patescibacteriota; class Minisyncoccia; order Phycocordibacterales; family Phycocordibacteraceae; genus C7867-001. The sequence goes on along the minus strand of DASZTF010000068.1, from coordinate 28,553 downwards.
TCGCGGCGGTACTCGATAAGCGGGTCGCGCTGACCATACGCGCGCAGCGTGACCGCGCGGCGCATATATTCCATGCTCTCGAGCTGCTCGAGCCAGAAGGCATCGGTGACCTGTAGGATCACGCGGCGCAGGAGCGCTACGAACGGCCCGGCGCCGAGCTCGTTCTTCTTCTGCAGGAACACCGCGATTTCTTCTTCCGTATCGAGCATGCTCTGCACGAGTGCTTCGACGTCTTCATCGCTGCCGAGGAGCGCCTTGTTCCGGCGGTCATAAATGGCGAGGCGCTGGGTGTTGAGCACGTCGTCATACGCGAGTACCTGCTTGCGCGCGTCGAAATTGAAGCCCTCGATCTTAGCCTGCGCGCTCTCGAGGGACCGCGTAATGAGCTTGCTCTCGAGCGGCTCGTCTTCCGGAATCTTGAACGTGCCCATAACATTCTTAATGGTGTCCGAGGCGAACACGCGCATCAGTCGGTCTTCGAGACTCACGAAGAACCTCGTCTCGCCGGGATCGCCCTGGCGACCAGAACGGCCGCGCAGCTGGTTGTCGATGCGACGCGCTTCGTGGCGCTCGGTGCCGATGACCGCGAGGCCGCCGAGTTCCTTCACTGTTGCTTGCTCCTCTGGGGTCGAGGGGACACCGCCCAGCTTGATGTCGACGCCGCGACCCGCGAGGTTCGTCGCCACCGTCACCCTTCCTTTTCGGCCGGCCTGCGCGATGATCTCGCCTTCGCGCTCGTGGTTCTTCGCATTCAGCACTTCGTGCGAGATGCCTGCCTCGGTGAGGTATGTGCTCACCACGTCGTTGTCCTCTATTGATACGGTACCCACGAGGACCGGCTGGCCCTTCTCGTGGAGCCGAGCTACTTCTCGCGCCACGGCGAGGTACTTGCCCTTTGCGTTCTGGAAAATGAGGTCGTTGTGGTCGATACGCGCCACAGGGCGGTGTGTGGGGACGACGACGACATCGAGCCCGTACACCGTGAAGAACTCTTCCTCAGAGGAAAGCGCGGTGCCGGTCATGCCCGCGATGCGTTCGTACATGCGGAAGTAATTCTGGAAGGTCACGCTCGCGTAGGTGCGGGTCTCCTTTTTCACAGGCACCCCCTCCTTCGCTTCGATAGCCTGGTGGAGCCCTTCCGACCAGCGACGGCCCGGCTGCATGCGGCCCGTGAACTCGTCCACGATCACGATCTCGCCCTCGCGGACGACGTACTCTTTATTACTGCGGAAGAGCGCCTTGGCGCGGACCGCGGTATCGAGGTGGTGCGCATACTTCATGCCCCCTTCGGTGTAGAGGTTCTCGAGGCCGAGCGCCGCTTCTGCTTTGCGGATGCCCTCTTCGGTCAGCTGCACCGCGCGCTGCTTCTCGTCGACGGTGTAGTCTTCATCCTCGGTGAAGCTCTCGACAATCTTTGCGAAGCGCTCGTAGAGCCCCTCCGCATCTGCGGCGGGTCCAGAAATAATGAGTGGCGTACGCGCTTCGTCGATCAAGATAGAATCGGCTTCGTCGATAATTGCGTAGTAGTGACCGCGCTGCGTGATCTGCGAGGGGTCGTACGCGGTGTTGTCGCGCAGATAGTCGAACCCGAGCTCGTTGTTGGTCGCATAGGTAATATCGGCGGCGTATGCCTCGCGCTTACTCACGGGGCGCAGGAATTCGTAGGCGACCTTGAACGCGCCTTCCGCATCGCGCGTTTCGTCGTCTTCTTTTGTGGTGTGGGCACCGTCATATATATAGGCACCGGTCGAAGTGATAACGCCGACGGTGAGTCCGAGCACATCGTACACCTGCCCCATCCACGCCGCGTCGCGGCGCGCAAGGTAGTCGTTCACCGTCACGATGTGCACGCCCTTCCCCGCGAGTGCGCGGAGCGTTACCGGCAGTGTGGCCACGAGCGTCTTACCTTCACCCGTGCGCATCTCGACGATCTTCCCTTTCGCGAGTGCGAGGCCACCCACGAGCTGGACGTCGTAGTGGCGCTCGCTACGCGTGCGACGGGCTGCTTCGCGCACGAGGGCAAAGACCTCCGCGATATCGGTATCGCTCTCGGGCATGCCACCCGTGCGGTCTTTGATGGTCGCGAGACGCGCCTTCAGGTCCTCCGGGGAGAGACCCTCGAGCTCGGGCGCCATGCGCTCGGCCTCGCGTACGACCGGCTCCGCCGCTTTGAGGAAAGCGGCGGATTGGTTCCGGCTGAAGAGGTTGGACAGAAATCCTGCCATCGCGGGAACTATAGCATTTTCGACGCTCCCGCGCGAAACGAAAAACGCTCCCGTGGGGGAGCGTTTTTCCGAGGCCTTATTTGCGGCGCTTCGTGGTCTTCTTCTTGGCTGCCTTCTTCTTGGTAGCCTTCTTCTTCTTTGCCATAGGATTGGTTACGTAATTACGTTTGCTATGACTGATATATGTCGACCCGTTCGCGCGAATTTTTTTCAGGAGAAAATTTCGCACGAACGTCACTGCACTCAGTTATTATTACGCGCCGTAAAAAATTTTGTGACAAAAAAAATCAGGATGTGGATAACTTCTGCGTTTTGCGTTATGCAAGTTCTCTCACTTCCCACTCGAGTTCGATGCCGGTTGTTTCTTTCACGCGCGCGTTTACGAGCGCCGCGAGCGCGCGCACTTCTTCCGCGCGCGCGCCGAACGTGGTCGCGAGTACCAGCGGCTGCGCTTCATACAAGCGCGCGTTTCCGTGAGTAAATCCGCGCAGATTGAGCACGCGGTCGAGGATCCACGCGAGCGGGACCTTCACGAGCGCGCCGCTTGGGAATCCCGGCAGCTCTGGGTACCGCTCTTTGAGCGCCGCAAACGCCTCGGCCGTAATATGTGGATTCTTGAAGAACGATCCCGCGGTTCCCTCGTGAGAAAGATCGGGGAACTTCTTTGCGCGGATGGCGCGCACGGCAGCCGCGATCTCGCTCGGCGTGGTAAGCGGCGTCCCCTGCTCTTGCGCGCGCGCGAGGTCGGCGTACCCAATGCGCGGCGCACCGTCCTTCTTGAGAAGGAACGCGACACGCAGAATAATCGTGCCCGGATTGCGCTTGAAGCGGCTATCGCGATAGCCGAACGCGCAGTCCGCATTCGACACGCGCGTTACGTCTCCGGTCTCCGGGTCGAGCACCTCCACCCACTCGACGGTCTCGGCGACTTCTGCACCGTATGCACCAATGTTCTGGATGGGTGCAGCGCCCACGCTGCCCGGAATACCTGCGAGATTCTCGACACCCCACAGGCTGCGCATGCATGCTTCGCGCACGAACGCATCCCAAGGCACGCCCGCCTCTGCAATCGCGAGTACGCCGTCGTCCCGTTCATCGAAGGAAAGCCGCGTGAGGTGCGGTCGGATTACCACGCCCGCGTAGCCGTCGTCCGGTGCGAGCACATTGCTCCCGCCGCCGAGCACCACGAACGGGAGTGCGTGTTCACGCGCGAACGCGATCGCATCGCGGACATCCGACTCGCTTTCGCAGTCGACCACGTACGCCGCCGGGCCCCCGATTCTAAAGGTCGTGAGCGATGCGAGCGATACGGATTCCCGGGTGGTCATCGATTAATGAATCCCGAACTGCGTGAAGAACTGCTTCCCGGCGGTCGAGAGTGCGGGGTTCGCGGTAACGAGCGCGTTCACGAGCTGCTTCGCATCGGTGAGTCGCCCCGCGAGCGCGTACGCCGTCGCGAGCTGGAAACCGGTATCAGGAGACGGGTTCGCGTGGTAGCTCGCCTCGAGCAGCGGCACGATGTCGGCGTAGTCCTTCACACCGTAGTAGGCGTAGATGAGTATCTGGCTCGGGACGGTGGTGGTGCCGAAGTGACCCATGAGGATCTGCTTTCCTCCCGCCACATCGCCGGAAATGATCTTGCCTGCGGCACCATACGTAACCGCCTCGTCGAAGTCTGGCGTGAGTGCGTACGTCTGCGCGAAGTACTGCGCGGCTGTCTTGGTGTCGCCGAGCTGCCACGCCTCGATACCGGCCTCTTCGAGCGCCTGGTACTTCTTCGGAGAAAGCGCGAGCGCGGCCTGCGTCGTCTGGTACGCGTCGGCGAGGTCGCCGGCGGTACGGTACGCGAACGCAAGCTGCAGCTGGATGCGCATGTCGCGCGGACGCGTCGCGGCTTCTGCCTTCATCTGGGTGAGCGCGTAGTTTGCGATCGCCGCCTTATCGGTGTCGGAGACACTCGCGGCGTTCGCAATCGTGGCGGCGTACGTCGTGAGCTGCTCGGAGATTTCTTGATCGGCAAAGCTGTGATCGGCGTACGCCTGCTTGAAGTACGCGAGGTTGGTATTCGGGTCGGCCGAGGGAGTGAGCGCTGCGATGAGGTCGCGCCCGGCCGCAATATTCGGGATGTTCACGAACCAGATCACCGCAAGCGTGAGCACGCCCGCGACTGTTGCGACGGTCTGTGCGCTGGTCGCCGACACGACGGGTAGTGCGTCGAGCTGCTTCCACGGACGCATCGAGGCCTGGTGCGCGAGCGCAAAGAGCGCGGCGAGTGGGATGTACGTGAAGAGGTTGTCGAACACAAAGAGGCTCTGGAACGCGTACGCGGCGAGCGCGCACGTCAGCAAAACTCGCTCGGCACGGCTCACCGACCGGTTGCGGTAGAGCGCCACGACCGCCGCAATAAGGAGCGCGACGAACAGCGCGAGCGCCGGAAGTCCACCCGCGGAGAGCCAATCCAGGAACACGTTATGCGCGCGGTCGAACCACGCTTCCTGCGCATACATCGACGGGTCGTAGTAGGTGTTGAAGACGTAGTTGAATCCCTCCTGGCCCCAACCGGTCACCGGGCGCGCGAGGAATCCTTCCCACGCCATATGCCAGATGGTAAAGCGTGTCTGCCCATCGGCAGCCGAGATATCGCTGAAGCGCGCGAGGGTCGGATTACTCTGCACGAAGCTGGTGTGGCGCACGAGCAAGAACCCGCCCACGAGGACCACGATGATCGCGAGTACCGCGCCCGCATAGGTGCGGCCCTTCTTTCCCGATTCCACCATCCACAGGATCGCACCGAGGATGACCGCGCCAATCGCACCGAGGATGGCGCCGCGGGTCGCCGTGTAGAAAAGAATGATGGTGTGGAGCACCGCCAGCGCAGAGAGTGCGTAGCGCAGCCAACCCTTTGATTCGATCGCCTGCCAGAGCGCGATCGCAATCGCAAAGAGGAGGTAGGCCGCGAGATACTCGGCGTTCCCGAGCGTCGCGTCGAGACGCACGCCGCCCTGGTGCACGGCAAAGACGCCGATGAGCTGCATCGCACCATAGAGCGAGACGAGTGCCGAAGAGCCGAGGAATGCGAGCCACCAGTGCTTCCACAATTTATCTGCAGACAAGACCGCACCCGCGATCACGAAGAATGCGAAGACGTGCACGAGCGTTACCCAGCCGTCCATACGCTCGAAGTTGGACCAGAATGCTTTGAGCGGCGAGACGGCGAGCGCGTCCGCCACGATCATCCACACGACGAGCGCGCCGTAGAGGACCCACGTCCACGAGAATTGCGGGCGGTACTTTTTATCGACAAACGCGAGCACGGCCCACCCGCCGAGCGCGATTTCCACAAGGATCCGGAAGGCGAAGCCCTTCCCTGCGATAAAAGGGAAATACAGGCTATTGCTCACGTACAGCACGAGGAACGGAATGATAAAGAGGGCTGACAGGGTGACGATTCGGGCAACTTTTTGCATGATAACGCTATTATATAGTATGTCCCCCGGCATGGCCTCGACCCCCAAAGAACGCCTCCACGCGGTCCTACGCTGGAGCGAACGCTACACCAAGACCGACATGGTCTACCTGTTCACCGCCGGCTGGTGGGTGAACCTCAACTTCGTCATCGTTTCCCTCTTGTCGCTCCTGCTTTCGATCGCGCTCGCGAACTTGCTGCCCAAAGAGACGTACGGTCTCTACCAGTACCTGCTTTCTCTCTCGGCGCTCGTGGGAGCACTCATGCTCGGCGGCATGGGGAACGCCGTGACGCAGGCGGTCGCGCGCGGGTACGAGGGTGCGCTCCGCAGCGCGGTGGGCGTGCAGCTGCGCTGGGGCATGGTGCCGGCGCTGCTCTCGCTCGTGGGCGCGGGATATTACTTCCTGCACGGCAACATGGACGTGGCGTTCGGGCTGGGATGCATCGCGGTCGCGACGCCGCTCGTGAATGCGTTCAGTACCTATAACGCCTACCTGACCGGCAAGCGCGAATTCCGCCAGAGTTTCTACTACAGCAGCATCGTGACCGGCGCATACTACGCTGCGATTTTCGTATCGCTCCTCTTTTTGCGCAGCGCACCGCTCCTGCTCCTCGTGAACCTGGGCGTAAACGCGGTCGCATCCGCGTACGTGTACTGGCTCACGCTGCGCCGGTACCAACCGGGTACCGCCACCGATCCCGGCATGATTCCCTACGGTTCGCACTTGAGCGTGATGAGCGGATTCAGCACGCTGCTCTCCCAACTCGATTCGGTGCTCGTCTTCCACTTCCTCGGCCCTGTGCCGCTCGCCGTGTACAGCCTCGCGACCGCGATCCCCGAGCGTGCGGGCGGCGCATTCAACTTCATCGGTACCGCGCTCTTGCCGAAGCTCGCGAATCATTCCCACGACCACATCCGCCAGAACATCCTCCCGAAGCTCGCGCGCCTGGCCGCGCTCAGCGCCGCAGGTGCGATCGCGTATGCGGTCTTCGCGCCGTTCCTCTTCCACCTCGTGTTCCCCCAATATGCGAGCGCCATTCCGTACACGGAAGCGTACGCGCTCATCATCATGCTGATGACGGTCCTCAACACGCTCACGACCGTGTTCGTGGCGATGGGCAAGAAACGCGAGCTCTACGCACTCACGGTCGGCAATCCGGTGGTGCTGCTCGTGTTCCAGGTACCGCTGCTGCTTACCTTCGGCGTGATGGGGATGATCGTCGCGCGCATGGCGGCAGACGCGCTCGCGATCGTAGTCGGAATGGTGCTGCTCGTGCGAGACGCCTCTCGAGAAACTGCGCTGCGTTAAAAGAGCGCGCTCGGCGGTACGAACTCAGCCCCGAGCTCCCGCGCGCGCGCGATGATGGCGCGCAAGCGTGCTTTCTTTTCTTCGGTGTAGTAGTGGAGGTGCGTGACGACGACGAAAAGGCCGTCCTTTTGGTGTGCGTACGCGAGCCCCTCGAACACATCGGTGTCTTCGAGACGATAGGAACACGCTTCACGGTGCTTGCCGAAGTCGAGCACATAGGGGTACGCCGGCACGCGGCCCCTACGCGCGTGCGCTGCCTTCCAGACGAGCATATATATAAAGATGCCTGCATAGCGCGGACGCCAGATCCAGTTGCGCAGGCCCGCGCCGCGACCGCGGATCACATCCATGCGCGCGTACTCGACCGCGCGGATGCCGCTCGAATTAATCCAATCGTGCGGCGGGACAAAGATGGTGACCGGTTTCCCGAGCGCACGCTCGAGCTCCTCCCTGCCCCGCTTCGCTTCCGTGCGCGGCACCGCGCGCGCGTACTCATACACGCCGTCTACGGTCTCGTGTGTGGTGCCGTGCTGGAGCACCTCGATGAGCGGATGCTCTTTCATATACGTGACGAGCGCGGCATTCCGGCTGATCGGATATTCTTCATCGCTCGGCGGAATGTCCTTGGGATACACATCGCTCACCGGCTTCACGTACGGAATCGCGGAAAAACCGACCGGGATTCCTTCGGCGAAAATATCGGCGTACCAGCGCTCGATGTCCGCAGGCGTGCTGAAATAATTCACATCGTCGTCGCGTATGACGAATTTCATAACCTTCCTTCGCGCTTCATGATATCGCAATAAATGTCGTACACCGCCGTACCGAACGGCTTCTTCGCGTGCGCAGCGCGGCGCGCGGCTTCCCCCATGCGCCACGCATCCTCGGGGTGCTCGTAGAGCGCGCGGATTTTCTCCGCGAGCGCGGCGCTGTCGCGAATGGGCACGATGTAACCCGAAACTCCATCCTCCACAATGCCGCGTGCGTGTTCCGTCGTGATCACGGGGAGCCCCGCGGCCATGGCTTCAAGCAGCGCACGCCCGAATCCTTCCGAGAGCGATGGGAACACGAACGCCGACGCATTTTTATACTGCTCTTCCGGCGACGCGCTGTTACCAACCCATTCGATAGACGGATCGCCTGCGATCGCAGCGTCGTAGCGCTGTTTCATTTCCTCCGCCATCTCGCCGTACCCACCTACGAGGACCAGCTTTGCATTCGGCAGGTTAAGCGAGCGCCACGCATCGAGCAAGTAGTGGAGCCCTTTGAGCGGCGCGGTGTATGCCACATACAAAAGGCGGAATTCTTCAGGCGCGCGGGCGCGCGGTTTGAAGCGCGCGAGGTCGATGTCGGGGTGCGCGACGTACACGCGGTCTTCCGGATACCCCGCCGCCACGTACGACTGCTTCGCGAAATCGGAAATGGCGATGCAGTAGTCGAATCCGTTCGCGTGTGCATACGGCTCGCGCGCCCAGAAGTAGAACGCTGCGGGATCTTTCACGCCGAGCAGCGCGGCTTCCTCGCGCTCGAGCGCAGCGTTAGTCGCGGGGTGAACCGTGCGGGTGAGGTCGATAGAGATCGCGCCGCGCGCCCTGCTGCGCGCGAGCGCCCGCGGCACAAAGTACCCGCCGTGAAAGACGTTCACGGCAGAACGCCCGAGCCGGAGCGCCGCCATGCGGTCGAACGTTTTTTCCCACACCCGCCGTGAGAAACGCTCGCCGCGTAGCACTTCCTCCACACGCAGCGCATAGTGCAGCAGGAGCGGGAGCGCGGAATACGTGCGCGGGAACGGGTACCCGCGGTCGGTCTTGCAGATGAGGCGATCAAGTGCATCCTTCTCGATGAAGGTGGCGATCACCGGCGCCACGCTCGACGCAGCGACGCTCGTCTTTCTCCCAAGGTCGGCAAAAGTAATAATCGACGCAGCCATGATTATTGACCGGTGCGGAGCACATTCCACCGACGCGCGTCCGCTTCCGCCGCGAGCGCAGCGTCGGGGTCGACCGCCCATGGGTGTCCCACGAGCTCGAGCATCGGGATGTCGGAGTAGCTATCGCCGAATGCGTAACTCGCTTTCCAGTCGATATCCGCGAAGTGCGGAATTACTTCATGCATCTTGCGCACCTTGCCTTCTCCGATGCAGTCGGTGCCGAGCACGCGGCCGGTGTAGACGCCGTGCTCGTCGCGCTCAAGGGTGGTGGCGATGAGCGTGACGCCGAGTTCCGCGGCGAAGGGACGCAAGTACGCGTCGAGACCCGCGGAGACGAGGTAGAGCTCGTATCCCTCGCGGCGCAGCTGCTCGAGCCGTTCCCGGACAGGCCGCTTGATACAGTCGCGTAGCCGCGCGGTGTACGCCTCCACCAGCGGCCGGAGGTCTTCTTCGGTGTAGCCCTTAAAGAGCATCACCAAATGATCGCGGCTCGAGTAGCGGTCAAGCAGGTGCGTGCGACCGCGCAAAAAGCGCCATACAAAATGATAGATGCGCGTGCGGTAGCGGGCGTACGGATTCTTGCCCGGCGCGAGCAGGTAGCGTTCGGTGAAGTCGGTGATCGTCGTAACCTCGACGAGCGTGTTGCAGATATCGAATAGTGCGACCTTGGACTGCGTCATGATGCGGCGAACGCGCGCCAGGGCGCGTAGTCGGGAAGCTTCCAGTACCCGGGCACGACGTGCCAGTAGCTCCCCGCTTCAAAATCAAACGACTCCGGATAGAAGGGCTCGTACCCACCGCCGTGGTAGTGCGTGATCTCGCCGAGATAAACCTTGCCATGCGGATTGTAGAGATCGACACGTGCATACGGGAACGGCGCCGCAAGCGCTTCTGCGATCCGGATCATTTCAGCGAGCGCCGGCGGCGGCTCGACGTACGCGGTTTCTTTATAGAGCCATCCTACCGGCATGAGCTGCCACTCGGGCGTGAAGAGGCTGCGTTTGCCCGAGCGCTCGGCGTTCTTCTTCGGCGTGGTGTGGATGAAGCGGCACTTCCCGTGAAAGATATGCAGCTTGTAGTCCTGCACGAGATCGCCGTCTGCTTCGCGTAGGAGCCCCTCCACCACCACGCGACGCTTCACGGGCCAGTACGCCCACTCGTGTTCAAACAAGCTGTACGGATACGCAAGCCACGCGCGCAGCTGGCGCACTGCCGCATCACGATCGACCGGCGCGTCTTTGGTGACGATGATTACCTGACCGCCGCCATGGTTGGTCTTGATCACGTATTCCTCGGGCAGTGTGTCGAACGGAATCGTCGACGGATCATCGGTCGTAAAGAGGAGCGGCGCGAGGATCGCATTCCCGGCTTCTTCTCCGAGCACGTGGCGCACATAGTCTCGCACTCGATATTTATCGACCGTGAGCGGGAGGAGCGGGTTACGATCGAAGAGCTTCTTCCACACTATTTTCTCATTCAGCGTGCGTGGCGCGTACACGTGCGGTTCGTACCCCACCGTCTTTTTGAAGTGCGCCTTCTCATGACGGTAGCCATCCAGGCGCTCGACCAGATTAAAGAGCGCTCCGCGCATTGTGTAGACGGACGGGGTACGCGCGATAGTGCGGAGCAGGTTCATAGCGTTGCGCCGTATACGCCCTCGACCAGGTCCTCGTCTTTCCCAGACGAACGCAGGAGGTCGAGGTTCTTGGTTTCAAACGCGCGCAGCGCGGCCACGCCGGCGTCGTTATGGACAACTGATTCGTACCGCTCGCGCAGCGCGGCGAAGTCCTTGATGAAGCAGTGCCCGCCCGCACCGCGGCCGGATTTGTGCACGGGGTTCGCATAGCGGTTGCACACCAGCGGGTCGGCCTCCATCGCCTGCTTCACCGGCTCCCACGACGCGCCGAGCGCGTTCGCGAGGTCGTACATCATATTGAAGAAAATGATCTGGGTGTAGCCGCTGCCGTTGTGGGTGTATTTGATGATTTCCGCCTCGGTCGCGGTGCAGATAAGCGTGAATGGGGCCGTCGGAAGCACGGCGTGCACTGCGTCTGCCGCGGCGCGGTCAGACTCCTTCGTGATGCCGATGATGTTCGCGAACGGGTGCGCAGCGTCGTGTGCTGCCGTCGCTTCAGAAAGAAACTCCGGCGAGTAGCACACCACGCGATCCGGGTACTGTTCGGCGATGGACTGCGCGGTGCCGGGCACGATGGTGGATTTGATCACCACCGTCTTCCCCGCGCCCGCGAGCCCGACTGCCTCGCGCACGATGGAATCATCGAACCCGCGCGGCGTGGTGGGCGTGGGTACGCCGATGAATACGATGTCACACGCGGCGATCTTTTCTTTATTCCCGACGTACGCAGGTTCGAGCGAGTAGCGCACCACGGTGTACCCGCGCGCTTCGAAGTCGTCGGCGTAGTTCTTCCCGAGGTATCCCTGTCCCACGAACCCGATGCGCATGTCCTGTGTGGCCATAGGGATGATGATACCAGGCTGCGCTTAATGCGCTGCGATGGCGCCTTTCTTCATGAGGTCCTTGAGTATGGTGACAAATGTGCGCGCCGTCGCCATCGTCCCGACGGTCACACGCACATGGCGCTCCATCGAGGGCAGATGGTCGAGGGTGCGGATGAACACGCCGCGGTCGCGGAGCGTCGCTGCGAACGCGCGCGGGTCTGCGAGCTCGATCAGCACGAAGTTGCCCGCGGTCTCGGTCACGCTAAAGCCGAGCTTTGCAAGCTCGGTACGCAGGTAGCGCATCGCGCGGCGCGTCTCTGCCACATAGCGCTTTGAATAGCTTGGGTCCTTGAGCGCGGCGAGCGCGGCGACCTGCGAGAGCGCGGAAATGCTTTTGCCGTTGCGAATCTTATTAATGTGCACGAGGTTCTCGGGTGCGGTGATGAGGTAGCCCATGCGGTAGGACGCGAGCCCGAACGCTTTGGAGAAACTCTTCCCCACGATGAGATTCTTGTACTTTTGTGTCAGCGGTACGACGGTCTTCCCGGCGAACTCGCCATACGCTTCGTCGACGATGAACACGACCTTCGGGAACGCCGTAAGCGCACGCTCGATGTCTTTTGCAGAATAGAGCGCACCGGTCGGATTGTTCGGGTTCACGAGGTACACCATCTTGGTGCGCGGCGTGATGCCCTTCATGAGCGCGGCGATATCGGGCACGAAGAGGTTCTTTCCATAAACAAATCTCGGCGTCGCGCCGATCGACTCCACGTACACGCGGAAATTGTCGTACGTCGGTGCCATGAGCACCACGTCGTCACCTTCGGCGACGAACGCGCGCACCGCGTAGTCGAGCGCGCTGTCTTCACCAGCAAAGTATTGGACGTACGCCTCCGGAACCTTGACGTAGTGCGCGATTGCGGCGATGAGGTGCCGGTTCGCGATGTCGGGGTACCAGTGCGTCGGACCGTCCATCACGAATGCCGTGACGGCCTTCCGGATACGCAGCGGCAGCCGCAGGTCCGACTCGTTCCAGTCGAGCTTCAGTACGGCGGCTTTGTCTTTGTGCTCCCACGCCTTATGGGACGCGAGGGGGTACTCACGGAGGTTGTTCGTGAATCGGTTCGGTTGCATGTGGTAATAGCTATAACGTGCCAAAGGCGCGTAAAGTCGCGCCGTGACCCGCCAATTCCCGCAGTATATACGGCCCGCCATCCCACACAAGTGAGTCGGGCATATACTACAATGTGACCATGCCACACCAGCGTCTCTCCTCCCCCTCTACTATCACCTTGATTTTTATCAGCCTGATTCGTTTGGTCTGCCTACAGAACTGGCTACGCTGGGGACTCAGATACCGATTGTTTGCGCTTGTTCCTCCACTCGACCATCCTTTCGACGTGCCATTTTTCGGCACACGCTACCGAGGCAATTTGAACACCTTTGGAGACCGCTACGTGTACTTTTTCGGCGCCGGGGAACGAGAATACATGCTGGCCATGGGAAATTACGTTCGGCCGGGTTCTGTCGTGCTTGATGTGGGAGCTAACGTCGGACAACATAGTCTCTATTTCGCCGTAAAAGGCGCGCATGTACTTGCGTTCGAACCATACGAAGCAGTGCGAAAAACACTCGAGGATCGCGTCCGCGGCTTCGCAAGTGTAAAGATATTTGATATCGGCTTGAGTGATGCTGAAGGCTCATTTCTCTTCAGCGCGCCGATCGGCGATAACATCGGGCTCGGGTCCTTCTCGGCTGGCCATGGTGATCCTGATCGCATCGCACTTACCCTACATACCAGGAAGGGCGACGACGTGGTACGCGACGAGAATCTTACTCGCGTCGACTTCATTAAAATTGATGTTGAACGGCATGAGGCGCCAACGCTACGAGGTCTCCAACACACGATGCACACATTCAGGCCAGTAGTTGAATTTGAATTCGCTGCGTTTGCATTTTCATCTCGCGATGAGTTCGATCACCTTACTTCCGGCTATACTCCCTACTTTCTGACACGCAATCGACCATTTCTTTGGTTGTTCAACCGTCCAAAGGCAATCCTCACTCCATTTACGTTCCAAGGGGAGGGCGAGGTGCTCCTATTGCCCGACGAGCAGGCAAAATAACTGAATTGCGTTATCCACATGCCCGCCTCGATAGCAGGGCTGCTTGGTATACTAGACATTGTTAGTTGATTATTGGGTGGTTTGGTTAGTAATAAACCTCTATTCAATATGAAAAATTCAATACATTCTTTGTTCAGGACCATTGCCGCTTCTGTCCCACTGACAGTCATCGGCGTCCTCGTCTCGGTTCCGCTTGTATCCTTTGCAGGAGGACTGTTCTATATCGATAGCACTACAGGGTTTGCAGGCTTCGGCAATACGACACCGCAGGCCCAAGTGGATGTCTCAGGTGCGATGTATAGTCGACTGGTGACGGCTACGTCTTCAGCCATAGATTGGAATGACGGCAACGTGCGACAACTGACTCTCTCGAGCAACGCTACCCTTTCGTTCTCAAATGGACACGCGGGCGGCATCTACGATCTCATTCTCACCCAAGACGCGACCGGCGGGCGCACCGTTACCTGGCCGGCATCTGTAGAGTGGCCTTCAGGAACCGCGCCTACACTGAGCACCGCAGCAAACGCAGTCGATACTGCGCACTTCGTCTTCGACGGCACGAATTATCTGGGCACATTTGCGCTAAATTACACCGCTGCATCATCGCTTTTGGACAACATCGTGGCGTATTGGAAGTTCGACAGCGACAACAGCACCGATTCAGTAGCAAGCAACAACGGCACGGATACGAGCATGTCGTATGGTGCGGCGAAGATTAACGATGGCGCGACATTCAATGGCGGCAGCTCATACATAAATATGGGTGACGTCGCTACCCGATACGGCACGACGGGTCTTGATTCGAGCAGCAATAGTTTTACCTATACCGTATGGGCAAAGCAGACATCCACTGGAACAAATCGAGAGTTCTTCCAAGCTCGACAAATCAGCGGCGGAGGTAGTCAAGGAGTCGACTTCTTCATAGATTCCACGAATCACCTGCAAGCCCGGTTCACCAATAGTAGCGGGACTCAGGACGCATTCGTTAGTAGCGGAACGTATACCGACACTTCCTCCTTCCACTACTACGCCCTGGTATATAACTCTTCCGCCACTACCGCGACAGCTTACTACGACGGTTCCCCGGTATCAGGAATCAATGGAGTCACGGTAACAAAGACGTGGTCACTTGCATCAAGTGCAGCTAACCTCGACGTCGGCGCATTCGGGTCATTTGCGTCGACTAACTGGTGGCCTGGGCAGCAGGATGAAATTGGCCTTTGGTCCCGAGCACTCTCATCAGGAGATATCTCAACGCTCTATCATAGCGGCAGCGGCCTTCAGTATCCGTTCTAACGTTGCTTCCAGTAATCGGGCTGCCAGTCCCACCAGGCGCCCGCTTCAAAGTCGAATGATTCCGGGACGAATCGCTCCATGCCGCTGCCGTGGTAGTGCGTGAGTTCACCGAAATAGATGCGGCCGCCCACGTTGTAGAGGTCGACGCGCACGTAGTCGAACCCGCGCCCAAGCTTCTCAGCGATCCGTATCATCTCGGCAAGCGCAGCAGGCGGCGGCACCATGGGACCACGGTCGTGCTTCCATGCCACCGGCAGGAGCTGCCAGTCGGGCGTAAAGAGGCTGCGCTTCCCCGAGCGCTTGCCGTCGATCTTGGGTGTCGTATGAATGAAGCGGCACGTGCCATTGAACACATGGAATTTATAGTCCTGTGCGAGGTCGCCGTCTTCTCCGCGCAGCAGCGCTTCCACAATCACCATGAATGGAATCTGCGAATACACCCACTCGTGCTTCATCACGCCGTACACCAGGTGCGAGAGGCGGCGAAAGCGGCGGACGACTGCAGCACGGTCGACCGCATCTCCGGCACGCACGATGTGGTGGCCACCCGAGTCATTGTTCGCCTTGATGATGTACTCGCTCGGCAGCGTGTCGAATGGAATCTGCGCCGGATCGCTCCCCGCGTAGAGGAGCGGTACGAGAATGCGCTCGCCTTCTTCCCCGAGCGTCTCGCGCACGTAGTCGCGCACGCGATATTTGTCCGCCGTGCGCGCAAGGCGCAGGTCGCGGTCGAACAGCTTCTTCCAAACAATTTTCTCGTTCAAGCTGCGCGGATGCGCGAGGTCGAGTTCGTACCCCACCATGCGTTTGAACGTCGCGCGCTCGTGGCGGTATCCATCGATGCGCTCGACGAGCGTAAAGAGTGCGCCGCGCAGATTATAGATAGGCGCCGAGCGCCACAGCGTGCGCAGCGGAGCAAGCAGCGATGAGTGGTGCGGGGACGAGGTCATACGCGCGAAGCAGCGGCTTCACTAAACAGTTTCTCATACTGCGCGACGACCGCGCGGACGTCGAACCGCGGCGCGGTCGCTCGGGCGCCGTCTGCAAGCGAGTCGCGCCGACCGGTATAGACCCGCGTGAGCGCAGCTGCAACGGCTTCAGACGTAGGCGGCGCTATAAAGAACCCATTCACACCTTCTTCTATATAGGTGTCCGGGCCGGCGGTCTTAGTGGACACCACCGGCAGTCCGCACGCCATCGCCTCGATGCATACGATCGCGAAGCCTTCGATATGGGACGTGAGCGCGAACACGTCGCTGGCTTTGTAGTACTTCGCGACATCATGCTGCGTTCCGTAGAACGTCACGCGATCGGCGAGTCCATGCTCACGCGCTCGCGCAGCGAGCGCGTCCATGAGCGGCCCGCCGCCCACCACCAAAAGCCGCGCCGATGGAGTCTTTTCGTAAAAGCGCGCGAATCCGTCGATAAGCAGCTCATGGTTCTTCTGCGGCACAAGGCGCGCGACATTCACGATGATGAAGTCATCCGGCGAGAACCCGAGCTCGCGACGCAGCGCAGTCTTTTCCGGCAGCGCGCGCAGCTCGGTATCCAGGTGCTCGAGGTCGATGCCATTCTCGATCACGACGAATTTCTCTCGCGGAATGCGCTCTTGGTGCGCGGTGAAGTCCGCGACCGTGGGCGACACCGCGACGATACGGTACGAGCGCGCGGCGAGTATGCGATCGGTGAGTCGCTCCCAGAATGATTTATCGACGTACGTATTGTGTTCGCGCGGCACGCACGCATATCCAATGAACGGTGCGAGCGCGCGGAAGACCGTGTTGCTGAAAAAGAGACTCGACACCACTACATCCGGCCGCAGCGTGCGCAGCAAGCGGTAGAGCGCGATCCAGCTCGCGATATCGAGGAATCCGCGGAACGAAAACCGGTGGCGCACAAGCCATTCGGGGAGCGCGTGGTAGAGCGTGTCTTCACCTGGAAACGTGAACAGCGTGATCAGTATGATGTCGTACCGCTCGCGGTCGTAGAAGCGGAGCTGCTCCGTAAAATGGTGCTGCATCCCACCCACGAGGAAATCGTTCACGCCGAACACTACTTGTATCTTGCTGCTCATACGCCGAGCGTAAAGATGAACCCGAGCGGATAGCGCTCGCGGCTCGCCGGACGGAGGGCGAGGAATAGCGCGTCAAAAAGCGCATACGGCAGATACAGGAGCGGGCGTAGCACGCGTGGCACCGAAAGCCCGATCGTGTTGAAGTTCACGAGGAACGGCCCGCCGCCCACCGTGCGGATCTCGATCCGCGAGAACCCGGCGTCGGTAAAGATGCGGGTTAGTGCCTCCCGCGTGTAGCGGAAGTAGTCGTGCGGATCGGGGTGGTACTGGATCATGAACGGGACGAATCCGATAACCGTGCCATGGGGCGAAAGGATGCGGCGCATCTGCCCCGCTAGGAACTGGTGGTGGTATACATGCTCAAGCACGTTCGCGCAGATGACCGTGTCCACGCTTGCGTCCGCAAACGGCAGCGGGTCCTTTTCAAAGTCGATGCTGGACATGGAGCCATCGATGACCGCCAGCGCAGCTCCGTCTTGCATCGCAAAGTATTCAAAGTAGTCGGGCTCGTGCCCACCGCCTACGTCCACGACCTTCCCCGCGAGTGGGTACCCGCGGAATCCTTCATTCATTGAAATGCGCAAGATGCTTTGGCCGGCGTATAGCTTGCGGAGAGTGGCGAGGCGCAGCATGTTATTCCAGTTCTACCACGAGCCGCTCGATGAGGATATCGAGACTCTGTTCCCGTACCACAGCAGCGCGCAGCGACTTCCCGAGCGCCGCGTACTCGGCCTCGGGCAGCCGGATGATGCGCAGAATCGCCTGCGCGAGCGCGGCAGGATCGCGCTCCGGCACCACCCACTCCGCGGGTACGAGCCCCGCAAACGCGGGGCTGCCTACCACGACCGGGGTCTCGCACGCCATCGGCTCGAGCGCGGTCTTGTCAAAGTGCCCAGCCGCAGCGAGGTTGATCGCCACACCCGCGCCACTCATAAGTGGCGGTGTGTCGTCGTTCCTACGCGTACCGATGAATCGTGCAGCGTCTGCTGCGACCAGATCAGCAAATTGCGCGCGCAGGATGTCGCCGTAGCCGGGGTCTTCGGGGCCCACGATCGTGAGCGTGGCGGGCACTTCTTGGCGCACGATCGTGAGCGCGTCGAGCGCGACGTCGACGCGCTTCCCTGGCGTGATGCGGCCCTGCATGTAGAGCGCGGTGCGATCGCGCGGCACCGGGCGCGCACTGAAGATGTCGGTGTCGATCCCCGCCGGCATGCGGTGCGCATGCGCATACCCGGCCGATGCAGCATAGGGTGACGTGTAGAAGAGCCGGTTCGCGAAGCGCGCAGCAACGCGGAGCGCGAGCGGATGATCGGGGTGGTTGTACCAGAGTGCAACGTACTTGCCCGCGAGCCGCCAGAACAATCCTGCGAGTGCGACGTACTCGGCATTCATATGGACGAACACGGTTTGGTACCGAGCACGCAGCGCGAACGCGAGCCGGTAGAACCGCCATGTGTAGCGCATGCGCGCGAGGAATCCGAGGCTGCGCGTCTCGCCGCGCGGTTTGCCGAGCGTATGGACGCGTACATTGCTCGGAAGCGCGTGCTTCCCTTCTCGCAGACAGATCACTTCTACGTGCTCCATATGGGGCGCAAGCTTCTCGATCCACCGATGGAAGAACCCGAGCACCGGATCGTCCTGGTCGACCGCTTGGGTGAGAATGAGAAGGTTCATACCGATAGCGCTGCTGCGTAGTGCGCGTGCAGTTTGGCGAGGTAATCACTTTTATCCGCATACGGGTAGTTCGCAAGTGCACCCGACGCGCGCGGTCCGGCGAGCCACGCGACCAGGGCATCGGCGTAGTCTCCCTGCGCGATGACAGCGCCCGCTTCCCGCGCGATGCCCACATCGGTGGAGAGAACGGGAACGTGCGCCGCGAGCGCTTCCACGATCACGAGCCCATAGCCTTCATACGTCGACGTCACGAGCAACAGATCAGTGCGCGCATAGTATGGCGCAAGGTCGTGCTGCCATCCCGCGAACGTGACCGCGTCTACCAGATCGAGCCGCTTCGCTTCTTCTTTCAGCGTCGATTCAAGGCTTCCGCTTCCCGCGAAGATAAGCTCGGCATCAGTACCGTGCGCACGAGCCGCTGCGAGCGCGCGTAATGCTTCTTCCGGCCGCTTTTCGGGTTCGAGCCTTCCCGCCCACAGCATCGTAAAGCGATCGTGCGGCGCGCGTGGGCTGCGCGCGAGCGCGCTCGTGTCCACAAATATCGGCAGCACGTCGAACGGCTTGCGTAGCACATAGTGGCGCCCAATAGCGCGCGCAATCTTCTCGGACACCGCGTAACCGCCGCGCACGCGTGGCAACACATACGCCGCGATAATAAGACGAATTCGATTGAGAAATGAATGACGCGCAAATACGGGCGAAAGGAAGTCGGTGTGCACCTGCACGAGGAGCGGCGCGTGCGCGCGGCGCGCAATAGTGAGCCCCGCGAGTCCGGTCTCGAATGGGTCCTGCGCGGTCACCACGTCGGGCCGGCTGATGCGGCGCGCGATGCGCAGCGCATCCCATCCGTAGAGGAACCGCGATCGGGAGTTGGTCGGGTACGCGTGCGCGTTCGGCGCGATGGCGACAGCCTCGCGCACGCCGTGGCCCCGGTGCGAGAATACGATGCAGTCGAAGGTATCCGTGGGGTACGCCGCAGCCATGTCCTGCACCCGCCCATAGGCGGCGCTGCCGGGTGTAAAGAGGAACCGGTCGGTGCCGAGAAACAATACCCGCATGTACGGTCTATTCTACCTCGGGCAGGCTGCCACAGATATTGCCGTATTTGTGCTAGATTTTCGCTATGAAGGTAGTCATAGCGACCCCCCTCTACCCGCCCGATATCGCGGAGCCGGCGCCCTATGTAAAGGAATTGGCTACGCGGCTCGCGGGAGAACACCAGGTGACGATCGTGGCCTACGGCAGGCTCCCCGAGCAGATCCCCGGCGTCACTCTCATTGCCGTGCCTAAAGATCGCCCGCTGGCCGAGCGGCTTATGGCATTCACGCGCGCACTGCGCGCTGCAGCACGCCACGCGGACGTCGTCATCGTGGAGAATGGTGCGTCGGTCGAAGTG
The DNA here is from genome assembly GCA_035548315.1 of Minisyncoccota bacterium. Classification (GTDB taxonomy): domain Bacteria; phylum Patescibacteriota; class Minisyncoccia; order Phycocordibacterales; family Phycocordibacteraceae; genus C7867-001. The sequence continues at coordinate 8,596 of DASZTF010000068.1, read as the reverse complement.
CCCGCCATACTGGTATCGCTCACCGGCAAGACCCCGTTGATCTTTCACCTCGGTGATATCGCTGCGCACACGGTGGCAGAGCAGAACCTCGGCCGTCATGTGATCGAGCGGATTACGCGCGCGCATGCGCGCGCGACCGTCGACGACCGGCCTATGGCACGACCGGAAATACTTCCCTTCGAGCCGGAACCCGCCGCAGAGCAGAAACTCTGGGAAGAGTCGTGGCAGCGACATCTGGTGCTCCTCACTTCATACTTTCATGCCTGACGCACGCCACGAGTGGGAGCAGTACCGCAGCGATGAATTTGCGCGCGCTTCGCGCGTGCTCACGCACCGCGGATTTATGCTCGACGAGCACCAGCCGCACACCGAGGGCGAGCGCTTCCTCCTCTCGGGGCACAAGCTCGTACTCGTAGGCAGCAAAGACGGCGCACGCTGCATCATGAAAGTCTCAAGCGACGAGCGCGGGAAAGAAGAGCTGCGCTACGAGCACGAATGCCGCCACACACTCCACAACCTCGACTTTGCCTATCGTCCGTTCTTTTCTCCCGACGAACTCGCGTACTTTGAAGAAGAAGGTGTGCTCGTCCTCGTGACCGGCTTCATCGAGGAAGAAAAAGCCTTCCTCGCGCACACGACGGAGGAGCAGTTCTTCCTCGCGCTTGGTGCCTTCAAGACACAGGAGGGTGTGCAGGCGACCACCTACCGCCACGCGCAGACGATCAAAGACGTCTTCGGCATCGCCGACGGAGCACGCTACCTCAGCGACTTTCACGAGTATGGTGAAACCGTGCGCACGGCGAGTGACCCAGAAGCGAATCGTGTGATGCAGGAAGCCGGCGCATTCCTCACCGATCACGCAGTGAACATCGAGCGCTACACCGGATTCCTCACGCACACGGACTTTGTCCCGCACAACCTGCGTATCGGGAGCGGATATATGTACCTGCTCGACCACACGTCGCTACGATTTGGGAATAAATATGAGAGTTGGGGTCGGTTCGTGAACTACATGACCCTCTACAATCCGGAACTCGAGTCGGCGCTGGTGGAATATGTGCGCAAGAATCGCAGTGCAGAAGAATATGAGGCACTGCGCCTCATGCGCGTCTACAAGCTCGGATTCCTGCTCGCCTTCTATGCGCGCAGCTATGGGAAAACGATGGGCGATGTCCAAGAACTCGCGCGCATACGCATCGCCTTCTGGACCCAGGCGCTCAAAGCCGTACTCGCAGATACGCAGCTTTCTAAAGAAACCATTGAAGCGTACAAGGAAAATCGCAATCGCCTACGCAGCGATGAGGAGAAGCAGCGGCAGAAATTGCTGAACCAGCTCTAAGGGATAAGCTCGCGCAGTGCCTTAAGCATCGACTCGCTGTTGGCCATATAAATACGCTGGATTTTATCGGTGAACGGTAGCTCCTCGCCGTCCTTTCCGCAGTAGACGCCACCCGCTTCCGTGAGGATGCCAAACGCGGCGGCAATATCGAGTGTGTTGAGGGTGCCATACACGCCCACGTCCGCACGGCCCGCCGCAATGTAGCAGAGATCAAGACCCGAGGAGCCGAACATGCCGCGCTTGAGCGTGTGTTCGAGGAGTTTGCGATACGCGGCGGCAGACCAGTCCCACAGTTCCGATCGCCGAGATCCCGGGCTGCACACTACCTGTGCTTGCGCGAGCGTGGAGACCGAAGACACGCGGATCGGTGCGCCATTGAGAAATGCACCCGCACCCTTTTTGAAACTGAACAGTTCTTTCGTACTCGGATCGTAAACTGCGCCGAGTACTGGCACACCGTTTTCAAGAAGCCCGATCGACACGCAGAAATGCGGGATCCCACGGGAAAAATTGGACGTTCCGTCGATAGGGTCTATCGCCCACTGCATGGCATTCCCATTGTCGACGTCGTTCCCCTCTTCTGAATAAATCCGGTGACTCGGGAACGCGTCGTGGATTGCAGACACAAGGTACGCGCTAATTTCACGGTCCACACTGGTGACGAGGTCGCGCGCATTACCGCCCTTCGTGTCGGTCTCAAAGCCCTGGGCGCGGCGCTGGAGCGCCATCTCGCCCGCCGCAACTGCCTTTGCGCACGCAAAGCCGTAGGGGTCCATCACCGGATACTAGCACAAAGGAAAAGGCGGCCCGGTGATATTCCGAGCCGCTTCCACCGCTTCCTTTCAGAGCGGGAACATGTTGTTAGCAATAGTGATGTTGCCTTCGATGACCGCGCCGTGGCGTCCACCGTCGGTGAGCGCGAGCTGGTCGAGCGTGAACACGCGAAGCGCCGAAGAGAACTTCATCTTTTCCAGCGTCTCGTAACGAGCCTGTCCGATGAACCGATGGAACAATCGGCGCGTCGGGATTTCAGTGGCAAGCGGTGAGGTGTCACCGCCCGCATCCGGTACCGGTTGACGCACCGATCCGAGATACCCAAACGCAAGCTTGCGCGCTTCGTCGGCACTGAGCACCGGCTCGATGTCGTTGAGCTCACCGCGCGACAATTCGCCCACGACTTCACGATTGGGCGTATTCTCGCAGATGCGCGGATCACGATGCTCGAGCAACGAGAGCACGTCTTCGACGACGAGCGCGGGCACAGTGAACCGTGCGTCGAGTCCATGCGTGAAGTCTTGCGCATCAAACTCGGTCACGAGCCGGTCTTTACCGGCCGGCGTAAGCAACGCACCGCCGCCGAGCGCTTGGTACTGACGGCGCTTTTCTTTGTTGTATATCGTCGGGTTCAAAATCCCGAAGTAACACTGATTCCCGGTTTCCGGATCGCGGAAACACGGTACCAGATTTGCGACCGATATCCGGACGCGGTTTGATGAGGACATCGTTTTTCTCCCACGAAAATGGCGCTCGCGCGCCGCCTCTGATTGCACTATAGCACGATTCTATATTTATTCAATTCTTGAAGGCTCGGGCAAATACTTCTTGCTCCATACGCGGCGCGACTTTGTCCCAATCGTATTGCTCGGTGACCATCTTTCGAGCGTTGTCCACGACTTCCTGTGCTTTCTCCGGACGCGCGAGAATATCTTTCACCGCTGCCGCTATCTGCTCCGGTGAATCCACGTCAACCGCCCATCCCGTAGTCGGTTTATCAGGATTGCGCTTTTCATCAAAAAGGAATTCTGCGATGCCTCCCTCTTGCGTTGCCACGATTGGTATACCAGCAGCCATAGTGGAAAGGAATGCGATCCCCTGCCCCTCGGATCGACTTGGGTGCACAAATACTTTTGAAATCTTGCGATACTTACTCGTCTCGCTACGATCCACCTGGCCCACAAAGATTACTCGGTCATCGAGCCCAAGCTCATGCGTGAGGTCCTGCAGCATGTCTCTATCCGACCCATCACCGACGATAAGGTACCTGATGTTCGCGGGAAGAAGCGTGAGCGCGCGTATCACCATGTCCTGCGCCTTTTGGTGCACCAGTCGAGCGACTGTGACGATGAAAATATCGCCATCCCTTTTCCCTACTTTCTGCTCTAGAGCTGCGAGCTCTTCTGGGGGATACGTTTGATTTGGAGGAATGGAGGCACCGTTAGGAATAATGACAACGTCGCCGGTGTATCCACGCTTGGCCGGCCACGTAGCAAGGTACTGAGAAATTGCTTGGACGATCGCTGCGGTGCGGAATCCGCTGTCGATGATCCACACGAATGGTTTGATCATCGCGCGCTCAAAGACTTTCTCGTATGGGTCACCATCCTGGAGCGTCAGCACGTGCGGCACGCGCACGCCGCACCACTTGGCGATCATGACCGGCATCAGCATGTACGTCATCATCGACCACAGCGCATCGAAGTGCAGTTTCGAGTTCAGCGAGCGAGCCTTGAGTGCCGCAAGCGGGATGTAGAGAATCTTAGAAAGGTATGCACCGCCGAACCCCACGCGGTACACACGCACGTTCCCGATCAGTTCTTCTCTCGGCGCTGCTTTATCAAAGAGGAGCGTAATGAGATGAAACTCTATATCGCTTGGCGCGATGCGGTCGGTGATTTCTTTGATCGCGACTTCCGCCCCCGAGACGTTGCTCGGGTAGTACGCGAGGCTGAAGATAAGTACGCGCTTCATTGCGTGATGCTGCGAATGTACTCCTTGAGCGTCCAGGAAGGCTTCCAGCCGAGCGCTTTTACTTTCTCTGCGTCCACGTGCGCAGAAGGCCGACTGGTACGGCGCGCCGGCATCATAAGCACTTCCCCACCGAAGAGTTCCGCGACCTCGAGCGCGCTGTACACGTCTTCTGTACCGATGCCGTATTCATCACCCCGCCCCTCTGCCCCGATAAGCACGAGCGCTTCCACGGTGTCCTTCACGTGCGTGTACGCGCGTGTCTGCGTACCCGGCGCGTTTACTTTGTGCGGCTCGCCGTTCTTGCGGTTCTGGTTAAAAATCTCCACCACCGTACCGTACCGGCCGGAGAGTTCGCGCGGACCGTACACATTGTAGAAATAGGTAATGGCATACGGGACGTCATACCAGAGTCCGTAGTTGCGTACGAGCTCGGTGTTCACAGCCTTCGACCACGTATACGGAGAAAGATCGCGACCTGCAGTGCCGTCGTCGCGCGCATCGGCAAATTTTGTGGAAGAACCGGCGTACACGATTTTGCATTTCTTCTCGCGGCAGAATTCGAGCACTGCAGCAGTGCCGACGATGTTAAAGTCCCACACCAGCCCAGGCTCGTTCATACTCTCCGCCACGCGCGAATACTCGCCGAGGTGATAGATCAGATCGGGCGTCTCGGGGACGAGCGTCGCGATGTCTTTAGTATGCCCTTCACGGTATTCCACGCCCGCCACTTCGTTCTCGTGCTTGCCGGTGAAGTAGTTATCAAGGGAAATGACCTTGTGGCCGTCTGCCACCAAGCGCTCGCAGAGGTGTGACCCCACAAAGCCCGCTCCGCCTGTGACCACGACGAGTTTACCCATATGGCCTATATATCGTTCTTAAAGAGGTTACGCAAATCGGCCTCGGGCACCTCAAAGGGCTGAGGACCGCTTTTTTCTCCCGCGACGGGCTCTGGGGGGCGTGGCGGGGCTGGAGGCGGCTCTGTGGGGGCTGGGGGCGCCGGGCGGGGGTTCGGGGGCGTAGGCGGGTTCGGCGCAGTGGCCTTGGCAACGCTCGTGCGGATGTCCTGCTGTTTTTCAGCAGCCTTAACGCTCTTACCCTTATTGGCCTCTTCGGTCATGCGGCGCAGGATAGCGCGGAGGTCCTCCGCAGACTTCTGCCCGGCTGCAGGTGCGGGCCGCGTATCACGGCGCGGCAGCTGAGGACGCGGGGGTCGGGGGCGCTCTTCATGGTCGCTCACCATCATGTTCGCCGGCGCTTGCGGGAGTTCGCGTGCAGGATTCATTTCAGGCGCGCGCGGAGCGCGCGGGCGCGGCGGGTAGTCACCACCAGTGGGTTTGCGATAGGTCGTGGTCTTGCGCTTTGGTTCGGGTTCTTGATATTCCGCATCCGGATTGATCTTAAGCTCTGCGGCGATTGCTTCTTCGATCGGTCCGCGAGCGGTGGCAAACTGCTTACGCGACTCCGCGATCACTTCCGCACGGAAGGTCCGCTGCGGCGCTTCGATACGGGGAATGCTGAGTGCCGAGAACGGCGGCGAGCCCACGCCGTCGATCATGAGTGAGAGGTACATTTGGAACCGTCCCAGGTTCACCAAGTCTTCCTTAGTGAACGTCGGCATGAAAATGGTCTCGAGCACTTCTGCGTCGAACGGTCCCACGCGGAAGCAGATCGTGGTGCCCACGTTCCCGAACACCGCGGCACGCACTTCTTCCTCCATCTGCTCGATGTACTGGTGCGCGATGGTGAGGTTGAGTTTATATTTGCGGGATTCGGAGAGGATTTCGGCGAAGGTCTCGTTCGCAAAGTTCTGGAATTCGTCCACGTAGAAGTAGAAGTGCGGGAGCCGGTCAATCTCTGTGGCGGAGAGGTCGGCGCGGCTCATGGCAGCGAGGAAGATGCGGGTGGTGAGCATGGAGCCCAAGAGCTGCGTGTTGGTGTCGCCTACCTGACCCTTCGAGAGGTTGATGATGAGGATCTTTTTCTGATCCATCATCTCGCGAATGTCAAAGGATGACTTGGGCTGACCGATGATATTGCGGATGAGCGGGTTACCCGTGAACTGGCCGATCTTGTTCTGGATCGCGGGCGTGGCTTCCTGCGTGTAGCGGTCGGTGTAGGTCGCAAATTCCTTCACCCAGAAATCTTTCACCACCGGGTCCTTAATGTTATCTACCACCAACTTGCGGTATGGCTTATCGGTATACATGCGATTCACCCCCAAGAGCGTGGCGCCAGGATACTCAAGCAGCGCGAGCAGCGTGTTGGTGAGGATGTACTCCATGCGGGCGGACCACGCATCGACCCAGATCTTCTTGAAGGTCGCCATGAGCCCCGAGACCACGAGGTGGCGCTTATCGTATCCCACGTCTTCCATGACGTTGAAGGCGATCGGGTTATCCATATCAAACGGCGCAAAGTGCACCACGTCCTTCACGCGCTCGGGCGGGATGTAGTTGAGAAGCGTGTCGGCAGTCGCGCCGTGCGGGTCGATGAACGCGAGGCCTTCACCATTCCGTATGTCTTGGATAGCGAGGTTCTCGAGGAGCGTCGATTTACCCATGCCCGTCTTGCCGATCACGTACATGTGACGGCTGCGGTCTTTCTGCTTGATGCCGAACGGTATGCGCTTCCCGCGCGAGTCGGTTGCGGCAAAGTACGTTACCCGTTCCGGGTTATCCATATGCGCCCAGTATACCGCTTACCGAGCGGTTACGCCTCGGGAGATTCGCGACGGCGCTGGATTGCGAGGTACCCCATCACGAGGATGACGGCACCGAGCGCCGGGAGGATTACTGAGAGCCACGACTCCGGGAGTCCCAAAAAGGGCGAGAGCACGACGAGGACTCCGACAATGATGAGCGTGGTTTCTTTGGACATGGGAAAAGTATACACGACTAGTCCCGTAGGCGAAGCGCCAGCGGAGCGGATAGTTCCCGAGGAGCTTGTCGACGCAGGGAAGCTATTCGCGCAGCAGCGCAGCCGTCGTTCCGCTGCCGCTTCGCCTTTATGGACCGACGATGATGACCACTTCCCCGCGGACTTGGTCGGGGTGGAGCTTGAAGTGCTTTTCCACATCGGCGGCGGAGCCGCGGATCACCGACTCGTGGATCTTGGTGAGTTCACGGCAGACGGCGACCAGGCGCTTGTCGTCCAAGACCTTCGTGAGCGAAGCAAGCGCCTTCGTAAGGCGGTGCGGGGATTCGTAAAAAACGTACGCGCGTTTCGCCGCAGCAATTTCTTTAAAAAGAGTCTCGCGACCTTTCTTGTGCGGAAGGAATCCCAGGAATGTAAAATCTGCGCACGGGATGCCCGTGATAGAAAGCGCAGCCGTAATCGCAGCCGGCCCAGCGATTGCCTCGATCGTGACGTCGCCATCCAAACGATCGCGCACTTCTGCGACGAGTTCCGCTCCTGGATCGCTGATCCCCGGCGTACCTGCATCGGTCACGAGCGCGACGCGCTTCCCTTCTCCGAGCGCCTCCAGAATGCGCGTCGTATTCAAGCGCCCACTGCGCGCGTGGTAAATAAAGAGCGGCTTTTCAATATCATATTTCTGCAACAGTTTCGCGGTCACGCGCGTGTCCTCGCACGCGATTACATCCGCCTGGCGCAATGTCTCAATAGCTCGGAGCGTAATGTCCCCAAGGTTCCCGATTGGCGTTGCAACGACTGAAAGTGTTCCCATACTATTTTTTTAGAAATTCGCTAAGGTCGGCGATTACTTTCTTCGCAAATGGAGTAACCTCAGGACGGTCGCGCACTGCTGCGGCGGAAAGAAATATCCCGCTCTCACCCTCCATGACTGTTACTTTTGATTCAAAGTCAGCACCGACTTCTTCTATGAATACATGCGGGATGCTGCGCGCAGTTTCGTAGCGACTGAAGTATCGAGCTCCCTGCGTTACATAATTCAGTTCTTCCATGAGTTCTCGTGCGAGCGTGGCCTCCGGCGCTTCCTCGCCTTCTGCGCCGCCGCCGAACAGCGAGATCATGCCCGGAGCGCGCGGCGCCTGCATATCGCGCTTTTGCAAGTAGAACACCCACTCGCCTGCGTCCTTGCGGTACGGCACGAGGTCGGCGCTCGGTCGCTTCTCACTCATGATCGGCTCCATCCCGCTACCCTATCATTTCACTAGGCTGTCAGCCACTTTATAGATATCGCCCGCGCCCATGGTGACGATAAGGTCCTGCGAGGTGGGTTCGGTGGAGAGGATGCGCTCTATCTCGTCGAATGTGCCAAATCGCGCACGCTTCCCTGTTTCTGCAATTTTCTCAGCAAGGAGTTTGTTGCTGGTCACACCATCGTCTGGCTCTCGCGCAGGATAAATAGGCGCGATGATAATTTCATCGGCATCTTTGAATGCCGTAGCGAATTCCGGAAGGAGGTCGCGTGTACGACTATAGAGGTGCGGATGAAATGCAACGAAGATCTTGCCAGACGTTTTCTTGCGGAGTTCTGCGAGCGTCTTGGCTACGGAAGTAGGGTGGTGCGCGTAGTCATCGTACACC